>JADYZZ010000059.1 GCA_020852865.1 Rubrivivax sp. | reverse complement strand
CGCCAGGGACGATGGGGTCGCCAGGGACGATGGAGTCGATGGGGTCGATGGGGTCGATGGCGCTGCCGGCGCCGATGGCGTGACTGCGGGCGACGCAGTCGCTGCCGCGCGCGGCGCGGCCAGCGCCAGTGCGAGCAGCGGCGACTCCGAGCGCTGCAGCCGCAGCTGCCGGCGCTGCGGTTCGCCGCCGGCGGGTACGAGCGCAATTTCCACCGACTCGGCAGCGCCGAGCGGCAAGCTCAGGCGCTGCGGCTGCCCCGGCTGCAGAACGAGCGCCGCCTGCACGCGCTGCGCGCCGGCGGCGACCTCGAGCGTGGCGCGCATGGCTGCGTCGCTGGCGACGCGCACTTCGAGCTCGGTCGTGCGCTCGGCGCGCGTCCAGCCCTGCCAGGCGGGGGTGGCGCTCAGCTCGATGCGCGCGGCGGCCGCCGCCAGCGCCGTGCCGGCGAGGGCGAGCGCCACCAGCAGTCGGAGCCGCACCGCATCACCGCAGGGTCACTTGATGACCTGCTCGAGCGCGATCACCGACCACGCGGTCACGAGCTGCGGGCGGTCTTCCCACCAGGCGTTGGACTCGGCGTTGGCCCAGCTGCCGTCCGCCGCCTGCAGGCCGAGCAGCTTCTGCGCCAGCTCGTCGCGCCAGTTGTGGCGCTGGCCCTTGGCGTCGACGAAGCTGTCTTCGCCCCAGGCCGACATCACCTTGGCGAAGGCGTTGTAGAAGTAGAAGAGGCCATGCTTCTTGTTCGTGCCCGGGTTGACATCGAGCGTGTAGTTGGCCGTCATCCACTTGTACGCGGCCTGCACGCGCGGGTCGTTCTTGTCGGCGCCGGCAAAGAGCAGCGACAGCAGCCCGGCGGCCGTCATGCCGCCGTAGGAACCGGTGCCGTTCTCGTACTCGGCCATGTTGAAGCCCGGCCGGTAGATGAAGCCGCCGTCGTTGCCGGCCCATTTCTGGTCGTTGCTCTCGCTGCGGTTTTGCGTGCGGCTGATGAAGACGAGCGCCTTCTGCCAGACCGGGTCCTTGGGGTCGGCGCCGGCGGCCTTCAGGCCCTCGAGCGACATGTACAGGTTCGACAGGTCGGGGCGCTCACCGCCGCCGTAGCCGATGCCGCCGTAGAAGGGATGGTCGGGCTTGTAGCCTTCGCTCTCGTCGACCTGGTGTTCGGCGAGGAACTTGCGCCCGGCCGCCAGCACCGGCTCGTACTTCGGGTTCTTCGTCGCCGCCAGCGCGGTGATCGCGACCGCGGTGTTGTAGGCCGTTCCCTGCAGCGAGGCGCTGATCGAGCCGTCGGGCCGCGCCTTGCCGAGCAGGTACTGCACCTGGCGCGTGACGAAGGGGCCGTCGGCCTCGCTGTACTTCTCGGGGCTTTCGAGGAAGGCGCGCAGCGCCAGCGCGGTGACGCCGACATTGCCCAGCAGCGAGCCGTCGGGCGCCTGCTGTCCGCGCAGGTAATGCAGACCGCCGGCGATGGCGCGCACCGAGCGCTGGCGCAGCTGCGGGTTCATGCGCGGCGGGTTGGCCTGGGCCAGGGCGGCGGCGGGCAGGCCGAGGCCGGCCGCGCCGAGGGCGCCGAACGCCCCGAGCGTTCCGAACGCGAGCAGGTGGCGACGTTGCATCATCTTCAAGGCTCCTTCTCAGGGTAGGGGGCGGTGTCCGCGCGCGGCGCCTGGTGCCACGGCATCAGCACGATCGCTGCGCTCAACACGACGGCGGCCCCGGCGTAGGCCGCCAGCAGCGCCGGCAGCTCGGGATACGAGAACTGCAGGGCCGCGAGGTTGGCGTGGCGGTAGAACCATTCGTTGCGCAGCAGGTCGTTGCCGCCGGCCAGCGCCAGATGCGTGAGCGGGCTCGCCGCGACCACGGCGTCGATGGCGCCGGGATGGCTGCGCTCGAGCAACTCGGCCGCCGGCCCCGCCACGAGCGGTGCCATGCCGGCGAGCAGCAGCATCGTGGCCAGCGCCGAGCCGGCCGCCGGGCGCGGCCAATGCCGCTCGAGCAGCGCCAGCGCGGCGTGCGCCGGCCAGAGCATCAGCAGCAGCATCGCGCTGCTGGCCAGCAGCGCCGCGGCCGGCTGCGGCAGTCGGCCGAGCAGGCGCGCGAGCAGCGCCGCTGCCGCCGCCGCGGCAAGCGACCAGGCCGCGATGCGCGCCAGCGTGCGCGCGCCCGAGGCCGCGCGGCCGGGCCAGAACAGCGGCGCCAGCACGCCGACGGCCGCTGCCGCTGCCAGGCGCAGCGCCGAAGGCTGCTCTTCGCCGCCGGCGGCACCCGAGGCCAGCACCATGAGACCGGCCGCGGCGAGCAGCATCAGCCAGCGCAGCACCATCGCCGGGCCGTTTCGGGCTCATTTCGCCGGCCGCGCGGCGGCGACGACCAGCTCGATCGGCGTGCCCACGGCCGGCAGCCGGGGGCTGCCGCGCACCGAGCCGTAGGCTCCGATGCCGATCGGCGCGGCGGCCTCGATGATGCTGTTGGCGTCCGACACGAAGCCGATCAGCGTGCCGGTGTCGTCGGCCGCGAAACGCCCCACCGCCGCCGACGACGGCGAGCCGATGTAGACCCACTCGACGCCCTCCGGCGCCACGCCGGCCTCGGGGTTGAGCAGGGCCAGCGCGGCGGGCAGGCGCTGGCGCTGGTCGCCCTCGCCCCAGGCGACGTCGATCGTCACGCGCGGGCCGCTTACCTTGCGCGCGATGCGCAGCTCGCGCCAGGGCAGGTTCGGGTCGGCCTCGAGGCCGATCAGGATGCAGGCGAGGTTGAACTCGCTGCCGACGGCGTCGAGCTCGAACAGCGTCTCGTACTCCTTCATGCCGCCGGGGCTGGTGGCCAGGTATTCGAGCGGCACGTTCTTCTTGTGCACGCGGCCGGGCACGGTGAACGAGCCGGCGCGCTTGTCGACGACGATCGCGCCGATGCGGTAGCGCTCCTGTCCCAGCGATTCGAGCTTGCCCGCTGCGCGCCGCGCACGCGCGGCACCGTCGACGGGCGGCACGAACGGCCCGGGCGTGCCTTGCGGGCTCGGCGGGGCCGGGCTTTGCGCTGCGACCCGGCCGCCGAGCAGCGACGCCGCGGCCGCCGCGACCGCGGCCAGCCCGTCGCGCCGCCTCAAGGCTTGACCCCCAGCACCACGCGGTGCGGCATCGGCGGCGGCAGCGGCACGGTGCGGATGTCGGCCAGGCCGCAGGCGCGCATCCAGCCCTGCACGTCGGCGTCGGCGTGCACGCCGCCGGCCGGCGCAGTGAGCATCATGTTGAGGCCGAACATCGCGGCGAACACCGGCTGCGCGCCGCCCGGGTCGGTGAACACGTCGCTCACGACGAGGAGGCCGCCGGGCTCGAGGCAGGCCACGGCGCGCTCGACCAGGCCGCGGCAGTCGGCCGCCGACTCGCGGTGGAACATGCCCGACATCAGCACCACGTCCTTGCCGTGGCCGAAGTCGGCGACATGGTAGTCGCCGTCGCGCAACTGCACGCGCTCGGCGGCGCCGGCGGCGGCCACCAGCTCGCGCGCCACCGCGGCCACGCCGGGCAGCTCGAGCACTTCGGCGCGCAGGCCCGGATGGCGCTCGGTCAGCAGCACCGAGTAGGTGCCGGGGCCGCCGCCGACGTCGAGCAGCGCGCGCCGGCCCGACAGATCGAGCACCGCGACGAGCGCGCGCGCGATGCCGAGCGCGCGCTCGTGCATCGCCAGCACGAAGCCGCGCGTGCGTGCCTGGTCGTCGCCGAGGTAGCTCTCGGCCGGCAGCGCCGGGCGCCCGCTGCGCAGCGACTGCTCGAGCTGGCCCCAGGCGCCGTAGAGCTGGTCGCTGTAGCGGATGACGTTGCCCATGTACGCCGGGCTGGCCGAGACGAGGAAGGCCGCCGCCGCCGGCGCATTGCGAAAGCGCTCGCCTTCGAGTTCGAGCAGCCCGAGGCCGGCGCAGGCGCGCAGCAGCAGCGCCGTGCTGCGCGCGTCGAGCGCGAGTTCGGCGGCCACCTCGTCGGCGCTGCGCGCGCCGCCGGCCAGCGCGTCGAACAGGCGCAGCCGGTTGGCGGTCAGCAGCACCTGGCTGTCCCAGTAGGCGGTGCTCAGGCGCACGATGGCCGAAGGGTCGGCCGCCGCCGTCGCGCTGCCCGGGGCCCTGGCGTCCGGCACGCCGCTCATGCCGCCGCCTTCGCCGCGCGATCGAGGTCGCACTCGAGCTGCATGTAGGCGCAGCGGTGGCACATGAAGCCGTCCGAGACCTCGAGGCCGTGGCGGCGGCGGATTGCGGCGTAGCCGGTGATCAGGGTCTCGAAGTAGTTGCGGATGCGCGCGTGGTAGTCGGGCCGCTGGCGCCCGCCCGAGGGCCAGACCAGCGAGTACACCGGGATGATGCCGCGCCGGCACAGGTCCTCGGCGCCTTCGAGCGCGGTGCGCGCCGCCTGTTCCCATTCGAGCCCGTGCTCGGGCTCGAGCTCGACGCCGGCCACCATCGCCGAATAGACATGGCCGCGGCCGAAATGGCGCACGGCCGTTTCGAGCGCCTCGATCCAGCGCGCGTAGCCGACGTAGCGCGCCTTGCCCGGGCAGACCTGGTTGAACAGCGGCTCCGACCACATCTCGAGGTTGAAGCAGACATGGTCGACCAGTTGCTCGGCCTTGAACTGCGCGATCTGGTCGTCGGCGATCGCGCCCGAGCCCAGCGCCACCGGGATGCGGTGCCGGTTGTGCGCCTTGACGAAGCGCGCGAGCTGCAGGAAGCGCTCGCCCTCCTTGCGCGCGTCGGTGAGCGAGCCGCCGACGAGGTAGATGTGGCGGATCTCGGTCTGCGCGATCACGGCGTCCATCGCCTCGCGCATGCGTTCCAGCGTCGGCTGCAGGATCTCGACGCGGCCGCTGATCTGCCCCAGGTGCTTGGTGCGCTCGTCGGGCGCGCCGTAGGCGCAGAAGGCGCAGCGCATCGACTGGCCCTCGTGCTTGTGCAGGAAGTACTCGCAGCCGGGCGCGACGTTCACGACCAGCATGTCGCCGTGCACCTGCACGCCGGCCTGCGCGAAGGGCAGGCCGTCGCTCGTCTTCTGCGTCAGCCAGGGGTACATCGGCTCGAAGGCCACGCTCACGCTGCGGCCGCTGCGGTCGTCGACGAGGCGGTAGCCCTCGGCCTGGCTGCCCTCGATGTGCCAGGGCGAATCGCCGTCGCCGAGGATGCGGATCTCGGTGCCGTCGGGCGTGTTGATGAGGTACGGGATGGTGGCGCTGCCGCGCCCGGTGGGGTCGGGCTCGCCCGGCTTGAAGCGGTACGGGTAGTAGTTGGGCATCGAGTGCGCGGCCGCCGCGCCCAGCGCCGGCGTGTAGCGGATGCCCTCGCACATGACCTGGACCTTGAGGGCCGGCGAGCCGGCGAGCGTGCTCATGGAAGCGGTTGCCTTTCGTCGACGGGCCGCGCGGCGCGAAATCGGCACGGCCTTGCTGTGCGCGCTTGCGCTATGGTCGACCGATGATGCCATGCGGCATCGGCGCACCTGCGGTCATTGTTCGCGCCGCGGCGCGCCTTGTAGGCGCAACCACTCGCGAGGGCCCGAAGCCATGCTGTTCCTGCTCACCAACCGCACCCGAGCCGGCCTGGGCGCCGCGCAGTTCGGCGAACTGGCCGCGCTGGCCAAGGCCTTCTACGCCGCGATCCCGCCCGGCGTGGAGATCCGCGGCGAGTTCGCGGCGCTGGACCAGACGCACAACTACACGCTGCTCGAAGCGCCCGACCTCGAGACGGTGCAGCGCATCCAGGCGCCGTTCGCGCCGTACACCGAGACGACGATCGTCGCGGTGCAGGAGATCTCGGGCTGGACGGCGAGCTGAGGCGGCGGCAACGGACGGCCGCGACCGGGGATTCCGCGGCCTGGACGGCGCGGCGCGGCGGACTGGCGCGGCCGGCGTGATCCCGGCTCGGCGAAAAAAGGGCCGGCAAGGCCGGCCCTTCTGGCGTGCGACGTTCAGGCTCAGGCGGCGGCGGCGGCCAGGCGCTGGCTGCGCGCGCGGCGGCTCCAGCCCACACCCAGCAGCGCCAGCGCGGCCAGGCCGAAGGCCGAGGGCTCGGGCACGGGCGTGCCGCCGCCGTTGTATTCGCAAGGCTCGGTCGGCGCTGCGCTGGCGGCGTCGCCGACGCGCACGCAGGCCTTGCCGAAGCTGACTTGCTGTTGGCGAGGATCTAGGAAGTCACCCGCCCAGTTGGTGACGTTCGTCCCCAGTTTCGGATCGCCGCCCAGCATCGCGAAGCTCAGTTCGGTGGCGTTGGACGCGCCGCCCGCGGTGAAGTCGAGCGTGAACAGCATGAAGGGGTCGGTCTGCTCCGCCGGCACGGGGTCGCCGAAGGCGCCGAGCCACGAGAGGCCCTGGACGCGGATGTTCTGGCCGGAGATCGCGAACGAGAAGTCGGCGTCGCTGGGCACCGCGCCGAGCGGATCGGCTACGGAATAAGTGGCCCCGGTCCAGGTGAGGTTGCCGTTCGAGGCGTGGATGTTCAGGTCGAACGAGCCGACGTCGGTGCCGCCGACCCAGACCTGCACGCTGCCGGCGGCGCCCAGGCCCAGCCCCTGGTCGGCGGGAACGAAGTACACCGACGCGGCGGCGAAGGACAGGGCGGGCGCGAGCATCGCCGTGGCGACGGCCGTCAGGCTGAAGAGCTTTTTCATGCGG
The DNA here is from genome assembly GCA_020852865.1 of Rubrivivax sp. GTDB lineage: Bacteria > Pseudomonadota > Gammaproteobacteria > Burkholderiales > Burkholderiaceae_C > Rubrivivax. The sequence continues at coordinate 178,679 of JADYZZ010000059.1, read as the reverse complement.
ATATCTCCCAAGAATCTCCGAAGAGGCTAACTGGCGTTCAATGCACGGACCGCGTTCACGGTGCGCACTTGGCGTTGGTGCAGCGCAGCGTGCACTGGCGCACGTCGGTGATCGTGAGCAGGCCGTCGCTGTCGGCGTCGCGCACGTCGTTGGCGCCCACATGGGTGCCGATCGCGGCCTGGATGGCCTTGATGTCGGTGCGGTCGATCGTGCCGCTGCCGTCGACGTCGCAGCGCTGGATGATCACGCCGGTGGCGCGTTGCAGCACGAGCAGGGCATAGGCGTTGTGGGCGATCGTGTCCCAGTAGCCCGGGCTGCCGTTGCAGGTGAACGAGCCGCCGCTGCCGCTGGGAAGCCCGGCGCACTGCTTGCTCAGCAGCTCATGCGCGTAGTCGAAGTACTGGCCCGGTACCTCGGCCGCGTACTTGCCTGCGGCGCCGCCGAACAGCGCTGCCGGAACGGCGGTGGCGGGGTTCTTGTTGACCTGGCGCACGACGCAGGCCGGCGCGCTGGCCGCGGGCAGGGTGCCGAAGTCGTTCGGGCCGATGTTGCCGGGGTTCGGCGTGATGCCCGACTGACGCAGCAGCTCCATCGCCTTGAACGAGCTCCAGAGGTAGTAGCTCCACGAGTAGCCGGGCCAGCTATTGCCCATGCTGTCGAGATCCTGCCAGCGGTAGCGGTTGCGCGTCCACTCGACGTAGCTCTGCACGCCGGTGTCGTTGACGTCGGCGCCGCCGAAGAGCTGGATGTAGATGCCCGAGGCGGTCTGCTGCAGCGAAGGCTTGTAGCCCGCCTGCAGCGGGTGGTAGCCATGCCCGCGCTCGCTGGCGCTCAACACGTTGCAGCTGGCGTTGTCGGAGCCGGCGGCGCCGCCGGTCTTGTAATGCGCTGCAACCAGCGCCAGCGCGGTGTTGACCTTGCCCAGGCGCACGGCATCGGCGAAGGCGCCGCTGTCGGGCGTGCTCTTGGCCGAGGCGTAGAAGCTCTTGGCCGCATACAGCCCGGCGGCGGCGAACTGCGTCGTCGACGAGTCGCTGCCCGGGCCGGTGTAATCCCACATGCCCTGGTAGTAGTTGGCGGCGGTGGACTGCTTGGCAAGCGTGCGGTCGGTCAGCATGTCCATCGCCTGCTTGAGGGTGATGGCCGAGCCGAGCGTCGTCTTGTCGGGGCCGCCGGTCAGCGCGTAGCTGGCCAGCGCGAACAGGCGCGAGCCGTCGCGGTAGGCGTAGAAGCCGGCGCCCTGGCTGTTGGTGCTGTTGATGATCGACAGCGCCGAGGTGCGCATCGTGGCCTGGTCGGCGGCGCTGGCGCCGCTGTAGCCCTGGGGCGGATCGGCCGGGTTGCCGCTCACGCGCTTTTCGAGCAGGGCCTCGAGGGCGATGCCTGCAGCATCGGTAGCTGCGGCGTTGTAGGCGTTGTGTGCCGCCTGCCAGTCCAGGCCCTTCTGGATCGCGATTCCAACGTCGCTCTGGAACGGCGTGATCGCTGCTGCCGGGCCGGCGGCTGTGGCCAGCGCGGCGGTGGCCGCGGCCGCGAAGAGGGTCTTTCTGACGTTCTGGGTCTTCAACATGAGTTGCTCCGGTTGCTTCCTTGGGCTCCGCCGCACCCGGGGCCGGGGCGGCGGCGGGGCCATCCGTACGATCGACTTCGTCAGCTGCTTGCCTTGTGAACCTGAATCGCGCCCCGGCTCGATCGGGCCGGGGCTTCGACACCCGTCGGGTGTGCCCGCCGCTGCCGACGAACCCCCACGCACTGGAGACAAGGCAAGCTTCGTGCCGGATTCGAGAACCCCTTGATCGACAAGGAATTGGCCGCCCGACGGGCGCGCGTGGCGCAGAGGCTGTAAGAGTTTCCGACGGACGCAAGCTGAATGTTGCGAGCGAGTCGCATTCAGTCCGCGTGCGTGCGGATGCGGAATCGGCGCGGCGAACGGGGAGATTTCCCGCCTTGCCTTCGGTGTGGGCGGCGCGAACGGCGCGAAAGGCGCGAAAGGCGCGAAAGGCGCGAAAGGCGCGAAAGGCGCGAATGGCCTGAAAGGCGTGAGAGGCGTGAGAGGCTCGAACGGCTCGAGCCGCCCATGCAGTGCGTGGGGGCGGGCTGCTCGACTGCCCCTGCGCTACAGCGGAGGCACCGGCGCCAGCGGCTCGAACTCGCCGGCCGTCTTGGTCTTCCAGGCCATGATGGCGCGGCCCATCTCGCCGATGTCGAAGACGGCGCTTTGCAGCAGCGCCATCTGCTCGAGCGCCTCGGCGCGCGGGTGATCGACGGCGTAGTCGAGCGCGCGCTTGCTGGCGGCGATGGCCAGCGGCGACTTGGCGGCGATGGCATCCGCCAGCGCGAGCGCCTGCGCCAGCGCGGCGGCGGCGTCGGGCAGCACGGCGTTGACCAGACCTGCGGCCAGCGCGCGCTCGGCGCCCAGGCGCGCGCCGGTGTAGGCCATCTCGCGCGCCACGCCGGGCGGCACGATCTTGGGCAGGCGCTGCAGCACGCCCAGGTCGGCCGCCATGCCGATGTGGATCTCCTGCACCGTGAAGAAGGCGTCGGCGCTGGCCACGCGCAGGTCGCAGGCAGCGGCCAGGTCGAGCCCGCCGCCGATGCAGCCGCCCTGGACGGCGGCGACGACGGGAAAGCGCGCGCGCTCGAGCGCGTCGAAACAGCCCATCAGCCGGCGCAGCCCGTCCTGGAAAGCCAGACGCTTGCGCGCGCTGCCGGTGTCGAGCATCGCGGCCAGGTCGCCGGCGCCGGCGAAGACCTCGAGCGCCATGCCGGCGCTGAAGTGCTTGCCCGTCGACGAGATCACCAGCACGCGCGTACGGCCCTCGGCGTCGAGGCGCCCGACGGCGTCGCGCAGCGCCGGGAAGAACGGCGGCGCCAATGTGTTCATGCGCTCGGGGCGGCACAGCTGCAGGTGCGCGACGCCCGAAGGCGCGAGCTCGAGAGTGAAGTAGGGGGCGTCCATGGCGGCAGGATAAGGCCGCTCGGGCGCAGCCCGGCGCCCGAGCGGTGCCCGGGCAGCTCGTTGCCAGGCGGCGTCCCGTGCCGGCCGGTGCCACGCGGCGTACCGTGCAGGCTGCCGCCACGCGGCGTACCCTGCAGGCCGGCGCCGCGCGGTGTACCGTGCAGGCCGGCGCCGCGCCGCATACCGTGCAGGCTGGCGCCGCGCGGCGTCCGGTGCACCCGTGCAGCCCGGCGCCGCGAACCTCACTGCCGCCGTAGACTGCAGCTCCGTCTTGCGCCGAGGAGCCGCACATGAACGCCCCCAGCCGCGCCGCCGAGCAGGCCGCGATCGTCGCGAACCCGGCCACCGTCGTGGAGCCCGCCGCGCTCGAAGCCTTCGTCGCGCGCGCCTGGGACGAGCACATCGTGCCCGCGCTCACCGAGTACATCCGGGTGCCGGCCAAGAGCCCGATGTTCGACGCGCAATGGGCCGAGCACGGCCACATCGAGCGCGTGGTGCAGGACGCCGCGCGCTGGGCCGAGGGCCGCGGCGTGGCCGGGCTGGAGCTCGAAGTCGTGCGCCTGCCCGGGCGCACGCCGGTCATCTTCTTCGAGGTGCCGGCCACGCGCGGCGCCGGCGCCGGCAGCGGCACCGTGCTGCTCTACGGCCACCTCGACAAGCAGCCCGAGTTCAGCGGCTGGCGCAGCGGCCTCGGGCCCTGGACGCCGGTGTACGCGGACGGGCTGCTCTACGGCCGCGGCGGCGCCGACGACGGCTACGCCATCTACGCCGCCGTTACCGCGATCGAGGCGCTCGACCGGCTGGGCACGGCGCGCCCGCGCTGCGTCGGCCTGATCGAGACGAGCGAGGAGAGCGGCTCGGTCGACCTGCCCGCCTACATCGACGCGTTGAAGCCGCGCCTGGGCGACATCGCCCTCGTCGTGTGCCTGGACAGCGGCGCGGGCAACTACGAGCAGCTCTGGCTCACCAGCAGCCTGCGCGGCCTGGTGAGCGGGGTGCTGCGGGTGGAGATCCTCACCGAGGGCATCCACTCGGGCGACGCCGGCGGCCTGGTGCCGAGCAGCTTTCGCATCCTGCGCCAGCTGCTGGACCGGCTCGAAGACGCCGCCAGCGGCCGCCTGCTGCCCGCGAGCCTGCACTGCGAGATCCCGGCCACGCGCGTGGCGCAGGCGCGCGCCACGGCGGCGATCCTCGGCGACGCGGTCTGGCAGCGCTTTCCCTGGGCCTGCGGCGCCGACGGCGGCGCGGCGCTGCCCACCACCACCGACCCGGTGCAGGCCTTGCTCAACCGCACCTGGCGGCCCGCGCTCGCCGTCACCGGCGTCGAAGGCATGCCCGAGATCGGCAACGCCGGCAACGTGCTGCGCCCGTACACGGCGTTCAAGCTGAGCCTGCGGCTGCCGCCGCTGGTCGACGGCCACCAGGCCGCGCTCGCGCTGCAGAAGCTGCTCGAGGACAACGCCCCCTACAACGCCCGGGTGAGCTTCCAGCCCGAAGGCCGCGCCGGCGCATTCGGCGCCACCGGCTGGAATGCGCCCGAGCTCGCGCCCTGGCTCGCGCAGGCGCTGAACGCGGCCTCGCAGGCGCATTACGGCGCGCCGGTGGGCTTCATCGGCCAGGGCGGGACGATCCCGCTCATGAGCATGCTGGCGGCGGGCTTTCCGCGCGCGCAGATGATGATCTGCGGCGTTCTGGGCCCGGGGAGCAATGCGCACGGACCGAACGAGTTCCTGCACGTGCCCTACGCCAAGAAGCTCACCGCCGCGGTGGCCCAGGTGATCGCGGCCTGCCCGTGAGCGGGCGCGCGCCGCGGCACCGGCGTGCCGGGCTTCGGCGCCGATGCGGCCCGGCCGCCTGGCCTGGCCGCCCGCAGGAGGGACGGGCTGGGCGCGGCCCGGCCCCGGGAGTCAGAACGTGAACCCGGCTCGCAGCGCTGCGCCCGACATCGGCTCGAGCAGCGGCAGCAGCGGCGCCAGCGGCCGGTAGCGCAGCGCGACCTTGGTCGCGTAGGCGAAAAAGCGCGGCAGATCCTGCGCGTAGCGCGCCTTGCCGTCGCGCTGCTCGAGCCGGCAGAAGATGCCGGCCACGCGCAGGTGGCGCAGCAGCCCGGTCCACTCGATGGCCTGCCACTGCGCGCCGAAGTCGGCGGCCACCGGCAGCCCGGCGCGCCGCGCCGCCTCCCACCAGCGCACCGCCCAGTCGAGCTCGCGCTCCTCGTCCCACGAGACGAAGGCATCGCGCAGGAGCGAGGCGATGTCGTAGGCGAGCGGCCCGCGCATCGCGTCCTGGAAGTCGAGGATGCCCGGGTTGGGCCGGCAGTGCATGAGGTTGCGCGGCATCCAGTCGGCGTGCACCGCCACCTGCGGTTGCGCCGCCGCCTGTGCGACGACGAGCCCGCTCGTGCGTTGCCAGGCGCTGCGCTGGGCATCGTTCCACACGATGCCGTACCTGCCTGCCACGCACCACTCGGCGAAGAGGTCGATCTCGGCGCGCAGCACCGCCGCGTCCATCGGCGGCAGGGCGGCGGCCGGGATCTGCGTCTGCCAGCGCACCAGGGCCGTGATCGCGTCGCGCATCAGGCGGTCGGCCTCGGCCGGCGTGGCCTGCAGCAGCGCGTCGAGGTAGGACTCGGTGCCCAGGTCGGTGAGCAGCAAGAAGCCCTGCGCGACGTCGGCTTCGAGCACGCGCGGCACGTTCAGCCCGGCGGCTGCGGCCAGGCCGGCCACCTCGACGAAGGGGCGCACGTCTTCCAGCGGCGGCGGCGCGTCCATGACGATGAAGCTCGTGTCCGCGCCGGCCACGCGCAGGTAGCGCCGGAAGCTCGCGTCGGCCGAGGCCGGCGCCAGCGTGGCGAGATCGAGGTCGTGGCGCAGCGCGACGGCTTGCGCCCAGCGCTCGAACGCGTCGCGGCGCGCGGCATCGGGCCAGGCGACGCCGGCAGCGGGGCGAGTGCCGGCGCGTTCGGACGTCATGGCTGCCGTCGAGGGTGGCTCATGGATAATTTTCATTCTACAAACCGGCCTGCCGGGGCTGCCGGCCCGGCCGGCCCTCACGGGCCGACGCAGCGCCGCTCCGATGCGATTCACCCATCTGGCCGTCGCGGCCGCCATGCTGGCCTGCGGTGCGGGCGCGAGCGCGCAGGACGCGGCGCCGGCCGCACCGGCCGCCTCGGCTGCTTTCGCTGCGCCGGCGCCCGGCACGGCGGCGCAGCCGCCGTCCGGCGGCGAGGGCGCGCGCGAGCTGCCCGTCTTCCTGTTCGCGCGTCGCCTGTCGGGACAGGCGGGCCTGAGCGCGACGGCCGAGGGCGATGTCGAATTCCGCCGCGGCAGTCTCGTGATCCGCGCCGAGCGGATGAGCTACGCGCAGCCCGAGGATCGCGTCGACGCCCGGGGCGACGTGCGCATCGAGCGCCCCGGCGCCGTCTACCGGGGTTCCGAGCTCGAGCTCGCGGTGCAGCGCTTCGAGGGCTGGTTCCTGCAGCCGCGGTTCGAGTTCACGCAGCTCGGCTCCGGCGGCCGTGCCGAACGCGTCGACTTCCTCGGACCGGGGCAGGCGCGCGCGCTCGACGCGCGCTACACGAGCTGTCCGCGTGAAGGCCCGACGGAGCCGGCCTGGCAGCTCGAGGCCAAGCGCATCGAGCTCGACCTCGATGCCCACGAAGGCCTCGCCGAAGGCGCGGTGCTGCGCTTTCTCGGCACGCCGATCCTGGCGCTGCCGACGATGAGCTTCGCGCTCGGCGACGCGCGCAAGTCGGGCTGGCTGCCGCCGTCGGTGAACCTGGACAACCGCAGCGGGGTCGAACTGCTCGTGCCGTACTACTGGAACATCGCGCCCAACCGCGACGCCACGATCGCGCCGCGGCTGCTCACGCGCCGCGGACTGGGCCTCGATCTCGAATACCGCTACCTCGAGCCCGACTACGCGGGCGAGGCACAGCTGGGCGCGCTGCCCAACGACCGCGTCGCCGGCCGCGCGCGCGGCGTGCTGCAGTGGACGCACGAGGGGCGGCTGCCCTGGGGCCTGCGCGCCGGCGCCGATGTCGCGCGCGTGTCGGACAACGACTGGTGGCGCGATTTCCCCAACCGCAACCGCAGCCTGACGCCGCGCCTGCTGCCCACGCGCGCCGCGCTCGAGCGGCCGCTCGGAACGGCCGACGCCGACGGCGGCACGGCCGGCGGCGGCGACGTCGACGAAGGCTACGCGGGCCTGGCCTACCTGCGCACGACGCGCTGGCAAGTGCTGCAGGCGCTCGACGCACCCGTCGTCGCGCCCTACGAGCGCGCGCTGCAGCTCGGCGCGCGACTGGGCGGGCGCGCGGCGGCCGTCCAGTGGTCGCTGCTGGGCGAGTTCAACCGCTTCGTGCTGCCCTCCGGCCTCGTCGCCCCCGACCCACGCAGCGACGGCGACCGCGTGCACCTGCTGGCGTCGGCCAGCCTGCCCTGGCGCGGGCCGGCGACCTGGTTCGTGCCGCGCCTGTCGCTGAATGCCGCGGCCTACCGCTGGACCGACACCGCGACGCTCGTGCCGCAGCGCGCCGAGCGCGTGATCCCGAGCGTCGGCGTCGATGCCGGACTCGTGCTCGAGCGCGGCACGCAGATCTTCGGGCGGCGCCTGCGCCAGACGCTCGAGCCGCGCCTGCTGTACGTGAACACGCCCTTCCGCGCCCAGAGCGGGCTGCCCGTGTACGACACCGCGGGCAAGGACTTCAACTTCACGTCGATCTACAGCGACAACGCCTTCGCCGGCGTCGACCGCGTCTCGGACGCGCACCAGCTCACCGCCGGCGTGACCACGCGCCTGGTCGACGCCGACAGCGGCGCCGAGGCGCTGCGCCTGGGCATCGCCCAGCGCTACTTGCTGCGGGGGCAGCAGGTGACGGCACAGGCCGACGGCACGCCCGACGGGCCGCCGCTCACGCAGCGCTGGTCGGACCTGCTGCTGCTCGCGGCGACGAACCTGCTGCGCGCGTGGAGCCTGGAGGGCAGGGCGCAGTACAACCCCGACAGTGCACGCATCGTGCGCTCGATCGTCGGCGTGCGCTATGCGCCCGGCCCGTACCGCACCGTCGGCGCCACCTACCGCTTCACGCGCGGGCTCGCCGAGCAGCTCGAAGTGGGCTGGCAGTGGCCGCTGCTCGAACGTGCGCTGGCCGCGCGCGGCGCGGCGGCCGGCGGCGCCTGTGCCGGCTCGTGGTACACGGTGGGCCGCGTGAATTACAGCCTGAGGGACCGCCGCGTCACCGATTCGGTGCTCGGCTTCGAGTACGACGCCGGCTGCTGGATCGCGCGCATGGTGGCCGAACGCCTGTCCACCGGCAGCAGCGAGGCGACGACGCGCCTGCTGCTGCAGCTCGAACTGGTGGGCCTTTCGCGCCTGGGCTCGAACCCGCTGCAGGTCTTGAAGGACAATATCCCCGGCTACCGGATGCTGCGCGACGAGCGCGCTCCGGCCTCACCGCCCCCGAGTCCATGAACCACACCGCTCCCGCCCTGCGCGCCCGGGCGGCGCTGCGCCGGCTGCTGGCCGGCGCGCTGGGCGCCGCCGTCTGCCTGCCCGCGGTCGTGCTGCCCGCGCTGGCGCAGGGCAGCACACCGGTGCAGGGCGACTACATCGCCGCCATCGTCAACCAGGAGCTCGTCACGGCCGGCGAGATCGAGCGGCGCCTCGAGCGCGCGCATGCCGACGCCGCGCGCGCCGGCGCGCGCCTGCCGGCCGACGACGTGCTGCGCAAGCAGGTCTTCGACGAGCTGATCGACGAGCGCGTGATCATCGGCAACGCGCGCGACAGCGGCATGAAGGTCGACGACGCCGAGATCGACCGCGCCGTGCAGAGCGTGGCGGCGCAGAACCAGCTCAGCGCCGAGCAGTTGCGTGCGCGCCTGCGCGCCGAGGGCATCGACTTCGCGCGCTTTCGCGCCAACCTGCGCGACCAGATCATGATCGAGCGCATGCGCGAGCGCGAGGTCTACCGCCGCATCGCCGTCAGCGACGAGGAGATCGACCAGGAGCTCGCGCGCGAGCGCGCAGCGGCCAGGACGGGCGAGGAGCTGAACCTGGCGCAGATCCTCGTCGCCGTGCCCGAGGGTGCCGACGCGTCGACGCTGGCGGCACGCCGCACGCGCGCCGAGCAGGCGCTGGCGCGCGTGCGCGCGGGCGAGCCCTTTGCGCAGGTGGCGCGCGAGCTGTCGGACGACGGCAACCGCGAGCGCGGCGGCGAGATCGGCCTGCGGCCGGCGGCGCGGCTGCCCGATCTGTTCGTCGAGGCGGTGCGCGATCTGCCGGTGGGCGGCGTGTCGGCGGTGCTGCGCTCGGGTGCGGGCTTCCACCTGCTCGAGCTGCTCGAGCGGCGCAGCGGCGGCGTCACGATCACGCAGACGCGCGTGCGCCACGTGCTGCTGCGCACCTCGCCCGAGCTCACGCCCGAGGTCGCCGCGCGCCGGCTGGCCGAATACCGCCGGCAGATCGAGTCGGGCCGGCGCAGCTTCGAGGACATCGCACGCGAGTACAGCGAGGACGGCAGTGCGGCCTCGGGCGGCGACCTGGGCTGGGCCGCGCCCGGCATGTTCGTGCCCGAGTTCGAGGCGGCCATGAACGCGCTGTCGCCCGGCGGCGTGTCGGCGCCGGTGGTCTCGCGCTTCGGCGTGCACCTGATCCAGGTGGTCGAGCGGCGCGAGGTGGCGCTCGATGCCAAGCAGCTGCGCGAGCAGGCGCGCAACGTGCTGCGCGAGCGCAAGTTCGAGCAGGCCTACCTCGACTGGACCAAGGAGCTGCGCGCGCGCGCCTACGTCGAGTACCGCGAGCCGCCGCAGTGAGCACGCCCCGCCCTTGAAGCATGTCGCGCGCAAGCGCTTCGGCCAGCATTTCCTCGTCGACGAGGCGGTGGTCGAGCGCATCGTCGCCGCGGTCGATCCGCGCCCGGGCGAGGCGCTGATCGAGGTCGGCCCCGGGCTCGGGGCGCTGACGCGGCCGCTGCGGGAGCGCGCCGGTGCGCTCACCGTGATCGAACTCGATCGCGACCTGGCGGCGCGCTGGCGGCGCATCGGCGGCGTCGACGTCGTCGAGGCCGACGTGCTGACGGTCGACTTCGCTGCGCTCGCCGACGCGGCGGCGCGGCCGCTGCGCGTGCTCGGCAACCTGCCCTACAACATCTCGACGCCGATCCTGTTTCACCTGCTCGGCGTGGCCGCGCGCGTGAGCGACCAGCACTTCATGTTGCAGCGCGAGGTCGTGCAGCGCATGGCGGCGGCCCCGGGCGGCAAGGACTACGGGCGCCTGTCGGTGATGCTGCAGTGGCGTTACGCGATCGAGCCGCTGTTCGAGGTGCCACCCGCGGCCTTCGAGCCGCCGCCGCGCGTGCACTCGGCTGTGGTGCGCATGCGGCCGCTGGCGCGGCCGCGGCTGGCCGACGGCGCGCTGCTCGGCGAGATCGTCGCCAGCGCCTTTTCGCAGCGGCGCAAGCTGCTGCGCCACACGCTCGGCCGCTGGCTCCAAGCGCGCGGCGCCGGCGTGCCCTTCGACCTGCAGCGCCGCGCCGAGGAGGTGCCGGTCGCCGAGTACCTGGCGCTGGCGCTGGCGCTGGGCGCGCCGGCGGGCTGAGCGCGCCCGCGCCGGATGCGCCGAGGCGGCCCGTGGGCCGCCTCGGCGTTCAGGGGCTGGTGAGCTCGGCCTGGCTCAGGCCGCCGCCTTCAGCCAGGCCGAGGTGTCGAAGGCGCTCACCATCATCGGCATGTTCATCCCGAAGTTGGGGTTGAAGCCGTTCTTGAGCACCACCTTGGCGACCGCCGGCTTGACGACGCCGGCGTTGTTCTGGGCCGTTTCCGCCGCCCGCTCCCATGACCCGATTTCCTGGGAGCGGGCTACCGAAAAGAGTAGAAACACCTGAACGGTATTCGTCGTTCCCCCCAGAAGTCGGCGGCGTCGCGGAACACGTCGAGCAACTGCTCGCGCGCCTCGCGGTCGAAGCGCGGGTTGTCGGGCAGCTGCTCGAGCACGACGACGAAGCCCGGCTGCGGCCCGGCCTTGTGCACGAGGTCGGTCATGCAGTCGTACAGCGCGTCGAGGTTCTTGCCGAAGTGCGGCGGGAACGTGAAGGCCTCGGCGATGCGCTCGAGCAGTTCCTGCTTGGACTGCGCCGCGCCGAGGTTGGCGTACAGGAAATGCTGCCCGGCCTCGGCGGCCGCCTGCATCAGGTCGGACACGCGGTAGGCGCGGATCGCCTGGACGATGTTGGGTCGGATGGTCTGCAACTGCATGGTCGCTTTCCCCCTGGGCTCGGTCATTCGAATTGCTGTGGAATCGGATGCTGCCGGCGGCAGCCTCACTGGATGATGCGGCGAAAGCTCGTGTAGTGGTCGGCGGTGAAGTAACAGGCTTCGGGGCGCGTCGGCGGCACGCCGCCGCAGACGATGCGACGCGCGCCGCGGTCGTGCGCGCCGGGGGTCTTCACGGTGTACTCACGGTAGTAGCCGCGGGCCTGGGCGGGCAGGCGCCGCTCTCGGTTGCCGAACACGATGCCGTCCTTCGAAGAGGGGAACGGCCCGCCGACCAGGATCAGCCGGTAGGTCGTCTGGGCCTGCGCGGGCAGCTCGGCGAGCGCCACCGGGGCCGGCTGGGCGGCCGGCGCCGGACCGGGTGTTCGCTCCCGGGCCGCACTTGCCAGCGCTGCGGCGGCCAGTACGGCGGCAGCCAAGCCTCGGTGTCCAAGCGCCCGCCGCAGCAGGCCGCCCGCCGAACCTCGGCCGTTGAGAACCACGGGTTAACCCTGGAAAACCAAATGGCGTATGGTAATCGAACGACGCTTACAACTCAAGGCGCGCCCCCGCATCCGAGCGTGTGAGCACTCAAATGAGTGTGTGCACACATGCGACTTTTCAGCGGAAATAGCGAAATCGATCCAGCACGCATCGACTCTGCTGCGCTGCAGCGAGAGCCGGACCGTGGGGGTGAAGACGCCCGCTGGCGCCCGCCTTCGTCTGAACAGGGGTCCGGCCCGGCGTCCGTCTGGCCCCGCGCCGGCAGGCGCCGTCCGTTGCTCCCGGGTGAGGCCGGAGGCCGGGAGGGCGGGCCTGCCGGCTCGGACCCGGATCAGACCGCTGCCGGGCCGGCGAGCCGCCGCGCCGCGCGATGCCCTGGATGCCGACGCCGAAGCGCGCCCGATCAGACCGCTGCCGGGCCGGCGAGCCGCCGCGCCTCCGCATCGGCGACCGTCAAGGCGGTGAGGTTGACGATGCGCCGCACGGTCGCCGAAGGCGTCAGGATGTGCACCGGCTTGGCCGCGCCGAGCAGCACCGGCCCGATCGCGATGCCGCCGCCGGCGGCCGTCTTGAGCAGGTTGTACGAGATGTTCGCCGCGTCGATGTCGGGCAGCACGAGCAGGTTGGCCGCGCCGGCCAGCGTGCTGCGCGGCATGAGCCGGCGGCGCGCCGCGGCGTCGAGCGCCACGTCGCCGTGCCTCTCGCCGTCGACCTCGAGCCAGGGCGCGTGCTCGCGCAGCAGGGCCAGCGTGCGGCGCATCTTGAGTGCGCTGGGCTGATCGCTCGTGCCGAAGTTGCTGTGCGACAGCAGCGCCGCCTTGGGCGTGATGCCGAAGCGCTCCATTTCCTCGGCGGCCAGCGCGGTGATCTCGCACAGCTCCTCGGCCGTGGGGTCGGCGTTGACATGGGTGTCGACGAGGAAGACCTGGCGCCCGGGCAGCATCAGGCCGTTCATGCAGGCGTAGACGCTGACGTCGAGCGCCACGCGCGGGCTGCCGCCGGGCCGCTTGCCGATCACCTGGTCGATGTAATAGAGGTGCGCCTGCGTCGTGCCCCAGGTGCCGCACAGCATGCCGTCGACGTCGCCCTTGTGCAGCAGCATGCAGCCGATGAGCGTCAGGCGCCGCCGCATGTCGATCTTGGCCATCTGCAGCGTGACGCCGCGCCGCTCGGTCATGCGGTGGTAGGTCATGAAGAAATCGCGGTAGCGCGCGTCGTGCTCGACGTTGACGACGTCGTAGTCGGCGCCTTCGCGCAGCCGCAGACCGAAGCGCTCGACGCGCTTGGCGATCACCGCCGGGCGGCCGATCAGCGTCGGCCGCGCCAGGCCCTCGTCGACCACCACCTGCGCGGCGCGCAGCACGCGCTCCTCCTCGCCCTCGGCGTAGGCGACGCGCCGCGCCTGGGCGCGCTTGGCCAGCGTGAAGATCGGGCGCATCGTCTGGCCCGAGGCGTAGACGAAGCTCCGCAGCTTCTCGTCGTAGGCATCCCAGTCGCCGATCGGGCGGCTCGCCACGCCCGACGCGGCCGCGGCGCGCGCCACCGCCGGCGCGATCTTCGTCATCAGCCGCGGGTCGAAGGGCTTGGGAATCAGGTACTCCGGCCCGAACGCGAGCGACTCGCCCGCATAGGCCGCCGCCACCACTTCGCTTTGCTCGGCGCGCGCCAGCTCGGCGATGGCGTGCACGGCGGCGATCTCCATGGCGTCGGTGATCGTCGTCGCGCCGCAGTCGAGCGCGCCGCGGAAGATGTACGGGAAGCACAGGACGTTGTTGACCTGGTTCGGGTAGTCGGTGCGCCCGGTGGCGATGAGCGCGTCGTCGCGCACCGCCTGCACCTGCTCGGGCAGGATCTCCGGCGTCGGGTTGGCGAGCGCGAAGATCACCGGGCGCGGCGCCATCGCCGCCACCATCTCCGGCTTCAGCACGCCGCCGGCCGACAGCCCGAGGAAGACGTCGGCGCCGGCGATCACCTCGGCCAGCGTGCGCAGCGGCGTGGCCTGCGCGAAGCGCGCCTTGTCCTCGTCCATCGCCTCGGTGCGGCCCTGCCAGACGACGCCGGCGATATCGGTCACCCAGATCAGCTCGCGCCGCACGCCCAGCTTGACGAGCAGCGTCAGGCAGGCCAGCGCGGCGGCACCCGCGCCGCTGGCCACGAGCTTGATCTCGTCGATCTTCTTGCCCGCGACCGTGAGCGCGTTGAGCAGCGCCGCGCCGACCACGATCGCGGTGCCGTGCTGGTCGTCGTGGAAGACCGGGATCTTCATGCGGGCGCGCAGGCTGCGCTCGACCTGGAAGCATTCCGGCGCCTTGATGTCCTCGAGGTTGATGCCGCCGAAGGTCGGCTCGAGCGCGGCGATGATCTCGACCAGACGCGCCGGATCCTTTTCGTCGAGCTCGATGTCGAAGACGTCGATGCCGGCGAACTTCTTGAACAGCACCGCCTTGCCTTCCATCACCGGCTTGGCGGCGAGCGCGCCGATGTCGCCCAGGCCGAGCACGGCGGTGCCGTTGGTGACCACCGCCACCAGGTTGGCGCGTGCCGTGTAGCGGAAGGCGTTGGCCGGGTCGGCGACGATCTCCTCGCAGGCGGCGGCCACGCCGGGCGAGTAGGCCAGCGCCAGATCGCGCTGGTTGAGCATCTGCTTGGTGGCGCCGACGGCCAGCTTGCCGGGCATCGGGAACTCGTGATACTCGAGCGCCGCACGGCGCAGCTCGGCGCCCTTGTCGTCGTCGTGATGCATCGCGCAGGCCTCCGGCCGATCAAGCGGGTTGCGGATTGTAGGAAGCCGGCGCGCGCGTCGCGGCGCGCAGCGCGGCAGGCACGACCTTGGCCACAATACGATGCGGCAGCAGCATCACGGCCGCCGCCGCGCCGACCCTGAAAGCCGCCCACCTGCCAGGAACACCGAGCGTCCGCACGCACCATGCCGCCGGGTGAGTTCGAGCTGATCGCGCGCTACTTCACGCGTGCGCCGCGCCGCAGCGCGGTGGCGCTGGGCGTCGGCGACGACTGCGCGCTGCTCGCGCCGGCGCCGGGCATGGAGCTCGCGGTGACGACCGACCTGTTGATCGAGGGCCGGCATTTCCTCGCCAGCGTGCCGCCCGAGCGCCTGGGCCACAAGGCGCTGGCCGTCAACCTGTCCGATCTGGCCGCCTGCGGCGCCGAGCCGCTGGCGTTCACGCTCGCGCTGGCCATGCCCGCGGCCGACGAACGCTTCCTGGCCGGCTTCGCCCAGGGCCTGTTCGCGCTGGCCGAAGCGCACGGCGTCGACCTGGTGGGCGGCGACACCACGGCCGGGCCGCTGGCGCTCGCCATCACCGCGTTCGGCCAGGTGCCCGCCGGCGCCGCGCTGCGGCGCAGCGGCGCACGCGCCGGCGACGAGCTCTGGGTGAGCGGCACGCTGGGCGACGCGCGGCTCGCGCTGGAGCTGTTCCGCGGCCGCGTCGCGCTCGGCGCCGAGGAGCTCGAGGCCGTGCGCCGCGCGATGGAATGTCCCGTGCCGCGCGTCGCGCTGGGCATCGCGCTGCGCGGCGTGGCCAGTGCCGCCATCGATCTGAGCGACGGGCTGGTGGGCGACCTCGGGCACATCCTGCGCCGCTCGGGCGTCGGCGCGCGCGTCGAGCGCGACGTGCTGCCGCGCAGCGCCGCGCTGGCGCGCCAGGACGAGGCGCTGCAGCACGAATGTCTGCTCGCCGGCGGCGACGACTACGAGCTGCTGTTCACGGCGCCGGCGGCGCGCCACGACGCCGTGCGCGCCGCCGCGCGCGCAGCCGGCGTCGCGGTGACGCGCATCGGGCGCATCGAAGCCGGGACGCAGCTGCGCATCGTCGACGCGCAGGGCGCGGCGGTGGCGTTGCGCTGGCAGGGCTTCGATCATTTCGCACCGGCCGGTCTGCCCGCGGGCCCAGCCGCTGCGTCGCCCGCCGCGCCCGGCAACACCGGGGCCGACGCAGGACGCTGATGGCCGCAGCGCGCGCCAGCTTCGGCTTCATGCTGCGCCACCCCGCGCACTGGATCGCGCTGGGCTTGGGCAGCGGCCTCGCGCCGTTTGCGCCCGGCACCTTCGGCACCCTCTGGGCCTGGCTCGTCTTCGTGCTGCTGAGCCGCTGGCTCGATGCGGCGCAATGGGCGCTCGTCATCGGCGCGGGCCTCGCGCTCGGCCTGTGGGCCTGCACGCTGACCGCGCGCCACCTCGATGTCGCCGACCCCTCGCCCGTGGTGTGGGACGAGGTGATCGCGTTCTGGATCATCCTCTGGCTCCTGATGCCGGCGGGGTTCTGGCTGCAGTTGCTCGCCTTCGTCGTCTTCCGCCTGCTCGATGCCGCCAAGCCCGGTCCGGTGGGCTGGGCCGATCGCCGCTTCAAGCGCCGCGGCGACGAGCCGATCGGCCTGCGGCACGGCTTCGGCATCCTGTTCGACGACCTCGTGGCCGCATTCGGCACGCTGCTGCTGATCGCCCTCATGTTGCGGCTGGCGGCATGGTGAGGTTCGAGCCTGCAGTGCGCACGCTGGCCGCAGCGCTGCTGGCGCGGCGCTGGCGCCTGGCCACGGCCGAGAGCTGCACCGGTGGCCTCGTCGCCGCCGCCTGCACGTCGGTGGCCGGCTCGAGCGACTGGTTCGAGCGCGGCTTCGTCACCTACAGCAACGAGGCCAAGAGCGAACTGCTCGGCGTGCCGCCGGCGTTGCTGGCGGCGCACGGCGCCGTGAGCGAGGAGGTCGCGCGCGCGATGGCGCAGGGCGCGCTGGCGCATGCGCGCGCGCAGCTCGTGCTCGCCGTCACCGGTATTGCCGGACCGGGCGGCGCAGTGCCGGGCAAGCCGGTCGGAACGGTCTGGCTGGCCTGGGGCAGCGCCGCCGGCCTGCGCGCCGAGCGGCTGCAGCTCGAAGGCGATCGCGCCGCGGTGCGCGCGGCCAGCGTTGCCGCGGCACTGGCACGGCTGGCCGAGGCGGCGCGCGCTTGACGCCCGCAGCGCGCCGAAGCCCTGCGCCGCCGATGCGGCCACGCCAACCTGACCGCGAGACATGTGCGCCGCCGCCGACCCGCCGACCCGCCGACGCGTCGATGAGGTGCCTATGAGGCACCGACCATGTACCGACGACGCAGCGACGACGCAGCGATGACGCAGCGATGACGCACCGACGACGCACCGACGACGCAACGATGACGCACCGATGACGCAACGATGACGCAACGATGACGCGCCCATGACGATGAAGATCCTCCTCGCCGGCGAACCCGAGGCCGCAGGCTGGGCGCGCTGGCGCGCGCGGCTCGCCGCCGCCCTGCCCGAGGCCGAGTGGTACACGCGCGCCGAACTGGGCGCCTCCGGCCTGGCGCCCGAGGACATCGTTGCCGCCGTGGTGGCCAGCCCGCCGCCGGGCAGCCTGCAGGGCCTGCCGAAGCTGCGCCTGGTGCAGAGCCTGTGGGCCGGCGTCGACCGGCTGCTCGCCGATGCCACGCTGCCGCCGGACGTGCCGCTGGCTCGCATGGTCGATCCGATGATGAGCGCGGCCATGGCCGAGACGGCGCTGTGGGCCGTGCTCGCGCTGCACCGCGGCTTCTTCGCCTACCAGCGGCGCCAGCGCGAGGGACTGTGGCAGGCGCACGCGCAGCGCCGCGCCGAGGAAGTGCGCGTGCTCGTGCTCGGCCTGGGCGCGATGGGGCAGGCGGTCCGGCAGCGCCTCGAGCCGCTGGGCTATCGCGTGCAGGGCTGGCGGCGCGACGGCACGCCGCTCGAGCCGCTGCTCGCGGCCAGCGAAATCGTCGTCAACCTGCTGCCGCTCACGCCGGCCACCCGCGGCTTGCTCGATGCGCGCTTTTTCGCCGCGCTGCCTCCGGGAGCCTCCATCGTGAACCTGGCGCGCGGCGCGCATGTCGTCGACGCCGACCTGCTGGCCGCGCTCGAAGCGGGCCACCTGCGCCACGCCGTGCTCGACGTGTTCCACGAGGAGCCGCTTCCGGCCGGGCGCGCGTTCTGGCGCCACCCGCAGGTGACGCTGCTGCCGCATGTCGCCGCGCTCACCGACGCGCGCAGCGCCGCGGCCGTGGTCGCGGCCAACCTGCGCGCGCTGCGCGACGGCATGCCGCTGGCGCATCTGGTGGATCGGGAGCGGGCGTACTGAGGATCGCGGGCCCTGCGCCGCGGCGCAGCCCTGCGCACGTTGCGGCGCGCGCCGGCAGCGCATGCGCCCGGTGGCCGTGGTCGCGACCGACCGCGCTGTGCGGTGTTGCATCGCATGCGCGCGCGGCCCGACCGCGCTGTGCACTGCGCCTTGCCGGGCGCCCTCCGGCGCCCGGCGCCGGCCCGGGATTCACGTCTTGTCGCGCTCGGGCCAGCCGAAGAAGCGCCGCACCTCGCCGGCACGCGCCAGCGTGTCGGCCTCGCCGAGCGCGAGCAGAGCGCGCGTGTACGAGGACTCGAAGAGCACATAGCTCGCCAGCGCAGCGCCGCTCGCGGCGGGCGCGGCGCCGGCGGCGCGCACCCCGACCGCGCCGAGCACGGCGCGCACGGCGAGCGGCAGCGCCTCGAGGTGCTCCAGGGCAACTTCGTCGGGGCGCCGGCTGGGCGCGATCACGAGCGCCTGCACGGTGCGCAGCGGCGCGGCGCGGCGCGCTTCGTCGCTCATCAGCGCGGCCACGCGGTTCAGGCGCTGCAGCCGCTCGACGTCGTAGGCGAGCGCGTCGACGAAGATGCTGGACAGCGCATGGCCGGCGATCTGGGCCAGGCTCGGGTGGCCGGACGCGTTGCCCTGGGTGCGCCCGGCCGGCTCGGGCATCCCGCCGGCGGCGATCACGAGCAGCCGTTGCGCGCCGAGGTGGATCGCCGGGGACAACGGCGCCATCTGGCGCATCGAGCCGTCGCCGAACCACTCGGCGCGGCCGTTGCGTTCGAGCCGCGTCGACGGGAAGACGAAGGGGATCGCCGACGAGGCGAGCAGGTGCGCATGCGTGAGCTCGGTCTCGACGGCGACGCGGTGCGCGCGCGTCCACGCCGGCAGCCGTGCGCCCGACTGGAAGAAGGTGACGTGCTCGCCGCTGTCGTAGCTCGAGGCGGTGACGGCGAGCGCGCGCAGCTGTCGCGCGGCGATCAGGCCGGGCAGGCGCTGCAGCGCGATCGTGCGCTGCAGCAACTCGCCCAGCGGCCGGTTGTCCAGCAGCGCGTGCGGGCGCAGGCGCCAGCGGCGTGCCAGCGCCCAGCCGACCGAGAGCATCGCCAGCCACCGGGCGCCGCTGCGCGTGACGCGCAGCACGTCGCCGTGGTAGATGTGGCCGACGCGCAGGTTGCGCCACACCGAGGCCAGGTCGTCGGCGGCGCGCTCGAAGTCGTCGCAACGGCAGGCCAGCGCTGCGGCGTTGATCGCGCCGGCCGAGCTGCCGGCGATGATCGCGAACGGATTGCGGCTGCGCTCGACGCCGGCGGCGCGGCGCAGCTGCGCCAGCGCCGCGAGCACGCCGGCCTGGTAGGCGGCATGCGCGCCGCCGCCGCCGAGGACGAGGCCGGTGATCGGATCGTCGTGACCGGACATCGGCGCTACGAGCCGGCGAGGCCGCCATCGCGCCGGCGCCGCCGTGGCGCCAGGGCGCGCGCCGAGCCGGACCGGGGCAGCCTGCAAACGGCGGGCATGCGCGGCTTCACTCGCGTGGCGTGGATCTCAGCCGCGCGTCACGCCAGCCAGCGGCGCAGCGCGTCGGCGGCCTCGGGCCGGCTGAGCAGGTCCCAGTGGTTGGCCTGCGTGATCAGCTCCTTGTGCGCCGCCGGCACCTGCAGCGCGAGCGCCGGATCGCGGTGCTCGCCCCAGGCACTGGCGAGCGTGACCAGTCCGTCGCCGACGAGCGCGTGGCGCAGGCCGGCGGGGCTGGCCGAGGTCGTGGCCGCGAGCAGATGCACCGGGACGCCCGCGGGCAACGGCGTCGGCCGGCGGTCGTCGCGCTTCTGGTCGTGCGCGCTGCGGCCTTCCCAGTCGGCGCGCTGCACGTTGCCGTAGCGCAGGTCGGTGATGCCGGCGCTGCGCGCCTTGCCCAGGCGTGCGAACGGCGCGACGTAGGGGCTGACGTCGAGCAGGCGGTCGAGCCGGTGGCCGCCGCGTTCGAGCAGCGCGCCGTGGTGCGGCGTGCCCAGGCAGACCAGGGCGCCGAGCTTCGCGCGCCAGGCCAGCCCCTGTGCTTCGGCCACGTGGCAGGCGCTGCGCGCCACCAAGCCGCCCATGCTGTGCCCGACGAGCACCAGTTCGTCCAGCGTCAGCGGCCAGTTCGCCGCCAGCGCTTCGAGCAGCGCAGCCAGGCGCTCGCCGTTGACGGACACATGCGCGCCGCTGTTGTAGCGCAGATACAGCACCGTGCAGCCGAGTTCGTTCGCCAGCAGCGCGCCGTGGTCGTGACCCTGGCGCAGCCATTGCAGGTCGTTCATCGCCAGGCCGTGCACGAGCACGGCGACGCGGCGCCCGGCGCCGGGCAGCGCCGCCTGCAGTTGCGGCGCGTTCAGCTCGAGCGCGCGCCCCTGCACGCGCAGCGACATCGCGATCGCGAGCGGATTGGCGCTGGCCTCGAGGTGGTCGCCCCAGATGCCGTTGATGGCCGCGAGCACGGCGGCGCGCTCGAGCGACTCGGGCGCGGCGCTGCCCAAGGGCTCGAGCAGCCGCAGCAGCGTGTCGGTGCCCTTGCCGGCGAGCCGCGTCGTGCCGCGCACGGCGGCGTACACGGCGCCGGTGAGGCCCCCGGTGCGCCCCGCCACCGGGGCGCCCAGCGGTGCCGCGCGCTCGCCGATCGTGCGGTGCATCTGCTCGACCACGCCGGTGATGCCCAACGTGGCGTCGAAACCGAGACGGCTGAGGCCGCGCAGGTCGGACAGGCTCAGGGGCAGACGGGGCGGCGGCGTGGGCATGGGGATGGCAATGGGGATGGCAATGGGGATGGCAATGGAGATGGCAATGGAGATGGCAATGGAGATGGCAATGGGGGCGGAGTCGCAAGCGCCCGCACCAATATGCGCGCGCCGCGGCTGGCGGGCAAGCAAGCGATTAGACCGGAGTCCCGGTCGTTGCCGGGCGAGGCGGATCGCGCGACATCGCTTCGGCGGCTGGCGGTCGGTTGCTCTGCCTCGCCGGATCGCGCGCCTGCGGCGGTGTGGCGCCTGGCGGCCCGCGGGCGGCCGCGGGTCTGCCGAAGCGCTGCGGCGAACCGCGCGCCCGCGCCGCTGCGGGGGCCGGCGGCGCGGGCATGCCGGCTACGGCCACGGTCGGCCACCGAGGGCCGCTGTCATGATCTCATCAACAAGCGGTCAGCCCGCCGCCGCCATGGCGACCGCGAATGCGGGCTGCGCCGGCACACCGACGCCGCCGACCCCGACCACGCGCGCTGTGCGCGAAAAGGTTCAAGGGCATGCCTCGGCGCAACGTGCAGCGTGGGGGTGGCGCCCGCGGACGCAGGCCTCATTCGCGGTCGCCATGGCGGCGGCAGTCCGAACCCGGTGTTGGTGCCGTGGCGGCGGCGGCCCTCGGTGGCCGACCGCGACGGTGGCCGGAGAACGCGGGCGACGCCCCCACGCTGCTGCAGCGGCCTGCGCACGCGCATGCAGCCAACATGACGCTGCTGCAGCCGCCTGCGCATGCGCATGCAGCGAACACAACGCTGCTGCAACTGTCTGCGCAGGCTTGCGCCGACGCGGCACCGGCAGGCGCGGGCCCGGCATGCGCAGGCAGCAGCGGAAGAACGAGCGCTACGCGCGCAGAACGAGCCGGCCGCGCGCGGCGCGCTCGGTCGGCTGGGTTGCCTGCAGCAGCATCAGCACCCAATGCCGCAGCGCCGGCCAGGCGCCTTCGGGCCAGGCCGGATGCGCCAGGCCCTTCACGATGCCGTCGCAGGCGGCGGCGGCGTCGAGCAGGCGCGCCAGCCGCGCGGCCGAAAGCTGCGGCAGGACGCGCTCGAACAGGCGCTCCCGGGCGCCCCATACGCGCGCTGTCTTCAGCGCCAGCGGCAGCGGCTGGCCGGAGTCGAGTGCGGCGCGGGCGCGCGCGAGCGCACGCACATCCTCGGCCAGGCTCCAATGCACGTACACGGCCGATTCGCCTTCGGCCTCGAGGCCCGCGAGCATGCGCAACGCGCGCGCCGTGCGGCCGCTCCAGACGGCTTCCTGCAGCTTGGGGATGTCGTAGCGCGCGACCCTGAGCACGGCAGCTTCGATCTGCGCGAAGCTGAGCTCGCCGGGGGGATACAGCAGCGCGAGCTTGGCCAGCTCCTGGTGCGCGGCAAGCAGGTTGCCTTCGACGCGGTCGGCCAGGAAGGCGAGCGTGCGCTCGCCGCTCTCGCCGGCCCCGTCGTCGGCCACGCGCTGACCGTTGCGCGCCAGCCGCTGCGCCAGCCAGGCCGGCAGTGCGGCGCGCTCGACGCTGTCCAGGCGCACGCTCACGCCGGCGGCGTCGAGCGCGGCGAACCAGGCCGACTTCGCCTGCTGGAAGTCGAGCCGCGGCAGGTGCACCAGCACGAGCAGGTCGTCGGACGGCGCCGCGACCAGGCGCTGCAGCGCCTCGGAGCCTTCCTTGCCCGGCTTGCCCGACGGCATACGGATCTCGACGACGCGGCGCGCCGCGAACAGGCTCAGCTCGCGCGCGGCGCCGAGCACGGCGCTCCAGTCGAAGTGGGCGCCGCTCACCGTGAACACCGTGCGCTCGCCGAAGCCGGCCTTGCGCGCGGCGGCGCGCACCGCGTCGGCCGCCTCCATCGCCAGCAGCGGCTCGTCGCCGTGCAGCGTGTAGACGGCCTTCAGGCCGCGTGCGAGCTGCGCTTCGAGCTGATCGGGCCTGATCGGCATGTCACGGGGCAATGCTGGCCAGGCGCCGCAGCACCTGGGCGACGACGTCGTCCTGCATCGCGCGAAACAGCTCGGCCTCCTCCTGCTCCTTGGCCAGCGCGAAGCTCTCGCTGTAGCTCAGATCGCGCTGCAGGAGCAGCGCGGCCTTGGGCAGCAGCTCGCGGCCGGCAGGACTGTGCACGCGAAACTCGAACTTCAGCCGCAACGTCAGCTCGCGCACCTGTGCGGCGGCGGTGGAGGCGACGACGCTGCGCTCGCGCCGGTCCTCGAGTGCCTGCAGCACGACCTGGGCGCGCGCGGCGTCGTCGAGCACCCGCACCTGCCCTGCCAGTGTGCGGCGCAGCTCGGCGGCCAGCGGCGAGTGCGGCGCGAAACCTTCGAGTGCAATGCTGGTGAAGGCCAGCTGCGGCGGCCGCCGCAGCTCGAAGCCGCAGCCGGCCAGGGCGCCCAGGGTCGTGCCCGCAGCCAGGCGACGCAGCAGCACACGCCGCGTCGCCCGGGCGCTCGTGGCGACAGGGATCACGCCCGCACGATTCCCGCGGGCAGCGGCTCGGAGCCTGCGCAGGCATGAATCACACGGGCGTGATTCATATCTTCACGGGCGCTCAGACCACGACGTTGACCAGCCGGCCGGGCACCACGATCACGCGCTTGACGGAGCGTCCCTCGCCGAAGCGCGCGACTTCGGGCGCGGCGCGCGCGATGGCCTCGATGGCCATGCGGTCGGCCGCGGCCGGCACGCGGATGGCGCCGCGCAGCTTGCCGCTCACCTGCAGCACGAGTTCGATCTCGTCTTGCACGAGCGCCGCCTCGTCGACCGCGGGCCAGGGTGCGTCGATCAGCTCGCCGTGGCGCCCGGGGTAGCCGAGCCCGACCCACAGCTGCTGCGTGATGTGCGGCGCCGCCGGATAGAGCGCGCGCAACAGCAGCCCCAGGCCCTCGTGCAGCACGGCGGCGTCGGCGTGCGTGTCGGCGAGCGCGGCGTCCTCGAGCGCGTTGAGCATCTTCATCGCGCCCGAGATCACCGTGTTGTATTGCAGCCGCTCGTAGTCTGCGCTCACCTGGCGCAGCAGCAGGTGCAACTCGCGACGCAGCGCCAGCGCCGCGCGGCTGGCGCCATGATGCGACGCCGCCGCCTTCGCCGCTTGCGGCGCGGACTTGACGGCGAAACCCCAGAGCCGGCGCAGGAAGCGCCAGCAGCCTTCGGCGCCCGAGTCGCTCCAGGCCGCGCTCTGGTCGGGCGGGCCGGCGAACATCGTGAACACGCGCGCGGTGTCGGCGCCGAAGCGGGCGATGATGTCGCGCGGCTCGACGACGTTGTTCTTGCTCTTGGACATCTTCTCGATGCCGCCCAGCAGCACCGGCGCGCCGTCGGCCCGGGCGCGCGCGCCGACGGGGTGGCCGCGCTCGTCGTACGCGACGTCGACTTCGCTCGGGTAGAACCAGCGCTTCTTGCCGCCCTCGTCCTCGCGGTAGTAGCACTCGTTGAGCAGCATGCCCTGTGTGAACAGGCGCTTGAACGGCTCGTGGAAGCGCACCAGGCCGAGATCGCGCATCGCCTTGGTCCAGAAGCGCGCGTAGAGCAGGTGCAGCACGGCGTGCTCGATGCCGCCGATGTACTGGTCCATCGGCATCCAGTAGTCGTTGCGCGCGTCGACCATCGCGTCGTCGTTGCCCGGGCAGCAGTAGCGCATGTAGTACCAGGCGCTGTCGACGAAGGTGTCCATCGTGTCGGTCTCGCGCCGCGCCGGCTGGCCGCAGCGCGGGCAGCTCGTGTTCACGAAGGAGTCGCAGCGCGCCAGCGGGTTGCCGCTGCCGTCGGGCACCAGGTCCTCGGGCAGGACGACCGGCAGGTCCTTCTCCGGAACGGGCACCGCGCCGCAGGCCGGGCAGTGGACGATCGGGATCGGCGTGCCCCAGTAGCGCTGGCGGCTGATGCCCCAGTCGCGCAGCCGCCAGGTGACCTTCTTGTCGCCCAGCCCGTGGTGCGCCAGCGCGGCGGCGACGGCGTCGACCGCCGCCTTGTGGTGCAGGCCGCTCCAGTTGCCCGAGTTGACGGTGATGCCGCGCTCCTTGTCGGCGTACCAGTCCTGCCAGCGCTCGTAGTCGTAGGCGAGGCCGTCGATGTGGATGACCTGCAGGATGTCCAGCCCGTACTTGCGCGCGAAGGCGAAATCGCGTTCGTCGTGGCCCGGAACGCCCATCACGGCGCCGTCGCCGTAGCTCATCAGCACGTAGTTGCCCACCCACAGCGGCACCGGCTGCCCGGTGAGCGGGTGGATGACCTCGAGGCCGAGCGGCAGGCCGGCCTTCTCGCGCAGCGCGAGCGCGGCCTCGGTGCTCTCGCCCTTGGCGCATTCGGCGACGAAGGCGGCAACCTTCGGGTCGCGCCGCGCCGCCAGCTGCGCCAGCGGGTGCTCGGGTGCGACCGCGCAGAACGTGACGCCCATGATGGTGTCGGCGCGCGTCGTGAACACATGCAGACGGCCGCCCTGCACGAGCGCGCCGCGCTCGTCACGGATGTGGTGCGGGAACGCGAAACGCACGCCCTCGCTGCGCCCGATCCAGTGCTCCTGCATCAGCCGCACGCGCTCGGGCCAGCCTTCGAGGAAATGCGCGCTGGTGCTGTCGGCGACGCCGGCCAGCAGTTCCTCGGCGTAGCGGGTGATGGCGAGGTAGTAGCCCGGGATCTCGCGCTTCTCGACGGGCGCGCCGCTGCGCCAGCCCTTGCCGTCGACGACCTGCTCGTTGGCGAGTACGGTCTGGTCGACCGGGTCCCAGTTCACGATCTGGGTCTTCTTGTAGGCGATGCCCTTTTCGAGCATCTTCAGGAAGAACCACTGGTTCCAGCGGTAGTACTCCGGATCGCAGGTGGCGAGCTCGCGGCTCCAGTCGAAGGCCAGCGACAGCGGCTGCATCTGCGCCTTCATGTCGGCGATGTTGGCGCGCGTCCACGCTGCCGGCGCCACGCCGTGGTCGATGGCGGCGTTTTCGGCCGGCAGGCCGAAGGCGTCCCAGCCCATTGGCATAAGGACGTTGCAGCCCTTCATGCGCATCCAGCGCGCCATCATGTCGTTGATGGTGTAGTTGCGCACATGCCCCATGTGCAGCTTGCCGCTGGGGTAGGGCAGCATCGAGCAGGCGTAGAACTTGGGCCGGCGCGGATCCTCGGTGACGCGGTACGCGTCGGTGGCGGCCCAATGCGCCTGCGCGGCGGCCTCGACCTCGGCCGGGACGTATTTCTCGTTCATGCGCCGATTCTAGGGATGCGCCGCGCGCGCCACCGCCTGCGCCCGGTCGGGCGGCGGTGCGCGCGGCGGGGCTGCGGCGGGCCGGCGTGCGCGCTCAGCCGTGCAGGCCGCGCTGCGCGTGCGGGACACGCGCAGCTCTTCGGCAGGCGAACGAGCCTGCGCAGGCAGGCCCGTACGTCCTCAGCGATCGCGGCGGATGGCGGTCACCGGGGCGCCGATGTCGCCCAGTACGAACACCGTGTACACGCCGCCCGCGGGCAGGCTGAGGCCGGTCTGCAGCGACAGCGGCGCCGGGCTCAGCGGCGAGGTCACCTCGATGCGCTGGTTGGTGTTCGAGGCCACCGTCTTGTAGGCGCTGCCCGAGCCGGGCAGCACGTTGCTGGCGGCGATCGCGAAGTCGACCGTCAGCGACAGTCCGACGCTGGTGCCCGCGAGGGCGTTGACCAGCCGCATGTTGTTGCTCGCCGCGCCGCCGGGCGCGTGGTTGTCGTCGGCCACCAGCGTCACCGCGGCGGCGGCCGCGGGGCCGGTTACGAGCAGTGTGCTGTCGCTGCCGGCGGTCAGCGCCAGCGGCGGCACCGCGGCGGCGTTGCCGTTGACGGTGATGCTCCAGGCGGCGCTGCCGGCCGGCACCGTGACGTAGGTGCCGATGCTCGGCGACGCGGCGCCCGGCTCGACCGTGGCGCCGCCGACGCTGGCCGCGACGGTGCCGGCAGGCACGCCGGAGACCAGGCGCACGCGCGCGTTGCCGTTGAGCGCGGCGGTGTAGGCGGCGCGCTCGACGAGCACGCCGCCGTCGACGAGCGCGCCGCCGGTGGTGGGCGTGAGCAGCACGGTGACGATCTGCTGATCGGCGAGCGCCACCGCAGGCATGTCCAGCCGCAGATCGCTCCGGTTGCCGGCGGCGGTCACGCGCACGCGGTAGGTGCCCGGCGTGAAGGCGAGGAACGAGGTGCTCGGGCTGGAGCCGGTGGCGCCGACGCTGAAGGTGGGCGTGCCGACGCTCGCCAGGTCGACTCCCGGCGCCGTGATGTAGACGTCGAGCGCTCCGGCGTCGCTGGCCAGGTCGAGCACGCGCAGGTTGGCGGTGCCCGACGCGGGCGCGCTGTCGTTCTCGCCCACCCAGCTCGCCTTGACGACGCCGTTGCTCTCGTAGGCCACCAGCGTGTAGTACGACCCGTCGCCGATCGAGGGGCCGACGGTGGCCAGAGCGGTGACGGTGCCGCTGTCGGAGACGGCCACCGCCTGCGCGCCGCCGGCGACGCCGACGTAGGTGCCGGCGCTGCCGATGGCCACCGGCCCGGACTGCTTGACGCTGGCCACCAGCAAGTCGAGGTTGGGGTGGCCGTGCGTGGCGTTGACGACGCGCACGTTGCCGGTGCCCGCGCCGCTGCCGCCGCCGCTGCTGCCGCAGCCGCTGAACGCCAACACCAGGGCAGCGCCCGAACCCAGAAGCAGCTTGCGAAGGAGATTCAAGATCGATGTCCCGTTCAGGTTGGCTCGTCCGGACCTCGCGGTCCTCGGGGGCTGTGCGCCGGCCGGCATTGGGCCCCCATCGCGTTGCCGCCCGGTGGCGGCCTGGTTGCGGATTGTGTACGAGCGCGCGCCCGCCCGCGCTGCGCCGCGCCGCTCAGCGCGGCGCCTCGGTGACGAAGCCGATGCGCGTGAGCCCCGCTTGCTGCACCCAGCCGATCGCCTCGGCCACGCGGCCGTAGGGTACGCGCCGGTCGGCCCGCAGCTGCACCTCGGTGGCCGGGTCGCGGCGCGCGGCTTCGCGCACGCGCTCGACGAGCTGTTCCGGCGCCACGGCCTGCTCGCCCACGTAGAGCCGCCCGTCCTGGTCGATCGCCAGCGCGACGAAGGCGGGCGCATCGCCGGCGCCGGCCCCCTCGGCGCGCGGCAGTTCGAGCTCGAGGCGGCTGCCGATCAAGGGCGCGGTGATGATGAAGATCACCAGCAGCACCAGCATCACGTCGATGAGCGGAGTCATGTTGATCTCGCTCATCGGCGTGGCGCCGGGGTTGCGCTCGAGGCGGCCGAAGGGCATTCAGCGCTCCCGTCGATGCAGCGCGAGCTCGCGCAGGTCGTGCGCAAAGCCCTCGAGCTCGGCCTCGCAGCCCGCGACCCACTTGCCGAACAGGTTGTAGGCGAGCACCGCCGGCACGGCGACGGCGATGCCGGCGGCCGTCATGACGAGCGACTCGCCGATCGGCCCCGAGACCTTCTCGATCGTGATGCTGCCTGCCGCGGCGATGGCCAGCAGCGCGTGGTAGATGCCCCAGACGGTGCCGAACAGGCCGACGAAGGGCGCCGTGCTGCCCACCGAGGCCAGCACCACCTGGCCGATCTGCAGGTGCGCGAGCGCGCGGTGCAGCGCGTCGCGCAGCCGGCGCGTGAGCTGCGAGCCGAGCTCGGCCTCGGTCTCGAGCGTGCCGCCCGCCGGTTGCGCGCGTGCCGCCTCGAGCAGGGGCAGCAGCACGCCCTCGCGGTCGAGCGCGGCCAGCCGGGCGCGCCCGTCGTCGAGCGTGGCGGCGTCCCAGAACGCCGGCACGGCACGCGCGATGTCGCGCCGCGCACGCTGCAGCAGCCAGGCCTTCCACAGGATCAGCACCCAGGCCGCGACCGACATCACCAGCAGCAGCAGCGCCACCGCGCGGCCGACGCCGTCGTTGCGCGCCCAGTACGGCTCGAGTCCGCTCATCGCGCGGCCGGCAGGCCGAGCACCTCGGCCATGCCGAACAGGCCGCGCGGCTGCGCGGCAACGAAGCGCGCCGCGCGCAGGCTGCCCGCGGCGTAGTTGGCGCGGCTCGTGCTCTTGTGCGCGATCTCGATGCGCTCGCCGCTGCCGCAGTACAGCACGGTGTGTTCGCCGACGATGTCGCCGCCGCGCACGGCGGCAAAGCCGATGCTGCCGGCGCGGCGCTCCCCGGTGTGGCCGTGGCGCGCGAAGACGCCCTCGTCGGCGAGCGCGACGCCGCGCGCGCGCGCCAGCGCCTCGCCCAGCGCGAGCGCGGTGCCGCTGGGCGCGTCGACCTTGTGCCGGTGGTGGGCCTCGACGACCTCGAGGTCGTAGCCTTCGCCGAGCAGGCGCGCGGCCTGCTCGGCGAGCGCGAGCATCACGTTGACGCCCACGCTCATGTTCGGGGCGAGCACGATCGCGAGCTCGGCCGCGGCCGCGGCGATGTGCGCGCGCTGCGCGGCGTCCAAGCCGGTGGTGCCGATCACCATGCGCACGCCGCGTTCGCGGCATGCGGCGAGATGCGCCAGCGTGCCCGCGGGGCGCGTGAAGTCGATCAGCACCTGGGCGGCGGCAAGGCCGGCAGGCAGTTCGGAAGTGACGGCGACACCGGTGTGCCGTGCGCATCCGGCGCCGGCGTCCTGGCCGAGCGCGGGGCTGCCGTCGATGTCGAGCGCGCCGACCAGGCGCAGATCGTCGGCGGCGAGCACGGCCTCGATCAGCATGCGGCCCATGCGGCCGCCGGCGCCGGCGACGGCGACGTTCAGCATGCCGGCGCTCGGCGGCTCACGGGCGCTCGAGCGGCGGGTACGCGCGCACCGGACCCGTCGGTTCGGCCGGCGGGGTCTCGCGCTTGGGCGGCGTCGGCAGCGCGGCGCGCTCGTCCTCGCTCAGCTCGAGCCGCGGCGGCGCGAGCCTGCGGTCGCGGCCGATCGAGGCGACGAACTCGCGCTCCGAGGGAAGATCGGGCGCCTCGATCGACTTGACGACATCGCCCTCGAAGCGCACGACGACGTCGCGCCGCTGGGCTTCGGTGCCCGGGCGGCGCAGATAGAAAAGGTAGTCCCAGCGCGCGGCGTGGAAGGCGTCGGCCAGCAGCGGCGTGCCGAGCGCGTCGCGCACCTGCAGCCGCGTCGCGCCGGGCTTGATCAGCGCGGCCTGCTCGCGCGTGACGACGTTGCCCTGCACGATGTCGATGCGGTAGGGCGTGATGAAGCCCATGAAGCCGTCGGTGCGCTGCAGCGATTCGCAGCCGGCCAGGAGCGCACAGGCGGCGAGCGGCAGCAAGACGGCGAGCGGGCGCATGCGATGGGCGTACGAAGGCGAGGGGGGTTGCGCAGGCGGCCCGCGTGGCGCGGCGGCGCTGGCTATGATCGCTGCATTCTAGCGGGGGCGTCCCACCGGACGCGCCGCCCGCCGCCGCATCGGAACCGCCGCACCGCGCGATGAGCAACGCCGAGGAACTCAAGAGCAGTGGCCTGAAGGCCACGCTGCCGCGCATCAAGATCCTCGAGATCTTCCAGCGCACCGAGCGCCGCCACATGACGGCCGAGGACGTGTACAAGGCGCTCCTCGCCGAGGGCGCCGACATCGGTCTGGCCACGGTCTACCGCGTGCTGATGCAGTTCGAGCAGGCCGGGCTGCTGACGCGCAGCAACTTCGAGAGCGGCAAGTCGGTGTTCGAGCTCAACGAGGGCCAGCATCACGACCATCTGGTGTGCGTCGACTGCGGCCATGTCGAGGAGTTCTTCGACGCCGAGATCGAGCGGCGCCAGCGCACGATCGCCGCCGAGCGCGGCTTCGAGCTGCAGGAGCATTCGCTGGCGCTGTACGCGCGCTGCACCAAGGCCGGCTGCCCCTTCCGCGGCAAGTAGGCGTGCCGCGGCGGCGCCCGGCCGCGCCCTCGCCCGGCGGCGGCCCGGGCGTCTACAGGCCGCTGTCGTCGGCCTCCATCGCCCGCTGGTGGCGGCGGATGAACTCCTGGTAGGTGTCGATGCCGCGCAGCTGCAGCACGGTGTTGCGCACCGCCGCCTCCACCAGCACGGCGAGGTTGCGGCCGGCGTCGACCGCGATCACGACCTTGCGCACCGGGATCTCGAGCACCTCCTCGTACAGCGGCTCGTAGGGCAGGCGCTCGAACTCGCGCTCGAGCGTCTCGGTGCGCACGAGGTGGACGATGAGCTGCAGCTTCATCTTGCGGCGCACCGCGGTCTCGCCGAAGATCGCCTTGATGTCGAGCAGGCCGATGCCGCGCACCTCGAGCAGGTTCTGCAGCAGCTCGGGGCAGCGGCCCTCGAGCGCGGTCTGGCTGGTGCGGTAGATGTCCACCGCGTCGTCGGCGACCAGTCCGTGGCCGCGGCTGATGAGTTCCAGGCCGAGCTCGCTCTTGCCCAGGCCCGACTCGCCCGTGATCAGCACGCCCAGGCCGAGGATGTCCATGAACACGCCGTGGCGCGTCGTGCGGTCGGCGAAGTGGCGGCCGAGCCAGCCGCGTACGACGTCGATCACGTGGCCGGCCGACTCGCGCGTGACGAACAGCGGGATGTCCGCGCGCTCGCACATCGCCACCAGGCGCTCGGGCGGCACCTGCTCGTCGGCGACGATGATCACCGGCGGCTCGAGCGCCACGATGCGCGAGATGCGGCGCTCCTGGTCGTCGCGTCCGTCGCGCTGCAGGTAGGCCACTTCGCGCCGGCCGACCAGCTGCACACGGTACGGGTGGATGTAGTTCAGGTAGCCGATCAGGTCGGCGGCCGAACGCGCGTCGCGCACCGCGGCGTCGTCGAAGCGGCGCTCGGGATGCGCGTGGCCGGCGATCCACTCCCAGCGCAGCGACTCGCGGTGCGACTCGAACAGAGCCTCGGCGCTGATCGAGCTCGGCTTCATGCTGCGGCGCGCGCGGCGCTCACACCACCGTCTTCAGCGGTTCCCAGTCGGAAATCAGCCGGTGCACGCCGCCCGCATCGGGTTCGACCTTCAGCCGTTCGCGCAGCTCGCGGTCGGACAGCATTTCGGCGATCTCGGAGAGGATCTCCAGGTGCCGCTGCGTGGCCGCCTCCGGCACGAGCAGGAAGATCAGCAGCGCGACCGGCTCGTCGTCGGGCGCGTCGAAGGGGATCGGCTGCTGCACGCGCAGCACGGCCGCCAGCGGGTTCTTCAGGCCCTTGACGCGTCCGTGCGGGATCGCCACGCCGTGGCCCAGGCCGGTGGAGCCCAGCCGCTCGCGCGCGAACAGGTTGTCGGTGACGGTGCCGCGCGCGATGGCATGCTGGTTCTCGAACAGCACCCCGGCCTGCTCGAAGACACGCTTCTTGCTCGTGGCTTCCACGTTCACCACGACATTGCCGGCGGGCAGGATGGCGGCAAGACGGTTCATCGATGGTCCGGTGGATGCAGCAATGCCGCCGCTGGCGGGAGCGCCCGCAAGCGGCGGAGGCTGCATCATAGAGCGAGGGCCGCCTGGAGCGCTCGCCGCCGGCCCCCCGGATGAGGTGTCGGGAGCCGTCGCTTGCGGCATGACAGCAACACCGTTCCGCTTGGTGAAAACGGGCGCGGCGCAGGGAAGAAAGCAGAAGGCGGCCGCCACGGGCCGCCTCCGTGCCTGGGTCGGACGGTTCAGCCGGCGCTCGACTCGAGCCGTTTGGCCGACGCGTGGTGGTGCTCCTGCAGACGGTCCTTGTGGCGCATCACCTGGCGGTCGAGCTTGTCCATGAGCTGGTCGATCGCCGCGTACAGATCTTCGTGCGACTGCTCCACGAAGATGTCCCGACCCTTGACGCGCAGCGTGACTTCGGCGCGCTGGCGGCGTTCCTTCTCCTTCTTCTTCTCGACCGTCAGCAGGACGTTGATCTCCACCACGTGATCGAAGTGGCGCGTGACGCGGTCCAGCTTGGTCAGTACGTACTCTCGCAATGCCGGCGTGACTTCGAGATGATGACCGCTGATCGTCAGGTTCATGCAATACCTCCTTGGCGCATGACGCGCAGGGACGGACATGGCGGCAGCACGAGCGGGCTGCAACCGGGGAGACGCAAGGGATGCGGGGGATGGGGGGAGCGGGAGGCCGGGAGACGCACGGCGAACCGGGGCACTGGCTGCAGCCCAGTGTGCATCGGTTCGTGCGCGGAGGCAAGCGCAGCCGGGCCGGCGGCCGCCGTGCAAGGCAGAGCGTGCCCGGGCCGAGGGGTCCGCAGGCGGCGGCATGCCGCGGCGCTCCCCTAGAATGCCCCGCAGAGCGGCCTTCCTCACCATTCGCCACGCATGAAACTCCTCGGATCCTTGACGAGCCCCTATGTGCGCAAGGTGCGCGTCGTGATGGCCGAGAAGAAGCTCGACTTCCAGCTCGTGCTGGAGGACGTCTGGGGCAGCGACGCCATCCTGGCGTCCAACCCGCTGGGCAAGGTGCCCTGCCTGGTGATGGAAGGCGGCGAGGCGGTGTTCGACTCGCGCGTCATCGTCGAGTACCTCGACGCGCTGTCGCCGGTGGGCCGGCTGATCCCGCCCGCGGGCCGCGAACGCATCGAGGTGCGCACCTGGGAGGCGCTGGCCGACGGCCTGCTCGATGCCGCCATCCTGGCGCGGCTCGAGGCGACCTGGGCCGGGCGCGGCGCCGAGCAGCGCTCGCCCGCCTGGATCGAGCGCCAGATGAGCCGCGTGCACGCCGCCACCCGGGCGTTCGGCCAGGGACTGGGCGACAAGCCCTATTGCGCGGGCAACCATTTCAGCCTGGCCGATGTGGCCGTGGGCTGCGCGCTCGGCTATCTCGATCTGCGCTTCCCGCAGATCGACTGGCGCGGCGCGTACCCCAATTTGAAGAGGCTCGGCGACAAGCTCGCCGCCCGGCCCAGCTTCGTCGAAACGCTGCCGCCAGCGGCCTGAGCGAGGCGCCGCCGCCGACCGACAAGACCCCTACCCAGAAGGGGTATGCCGCGTTACCCTTCGCGGGCATAGACGGCGAGCGGGCCCAGAGGCGCTAATTGCCGCCGAGCATCAGGCGCAGCCGCCGCCACGGAGACAACCGCATGAAATTCGACAAGGAATTCGACGCCTCGGGTCTGGCCTGTCCGCTGCCGATCGTCAAGACCAAGAAGTCGCTCGCCGACATGGCCAGCGGCCAGGTGCTGCGCGTCGTGGCTACCGACCCTGGATCGGTGTGCGACATGGCGGCTTTCGCCGAGCAGACCGGCCACACGCTGATGTCGACCGGCGAAGAGGGCGGCAAGTACGTCTTCCTGCTGAAGAAGGCCTGAGCGGCTTGGGCTGCGCGGCCCGCCAACCCGACAGCGCGCGCTCCGCCGCCGGCCCGGCAGGGCGCCGGGCGCGCGCCACCCCGTCACCGAGCCCGGAGGGACTCCATGGCCACGAAGAAGATGGCGATCATCGCGACCAAGGGTGCGCTCGACATGGCGTACCCGCCGCTGATCCTCGCCTCGACCGCCGCCGCGATCGGCTGGGAGGTGCAGGTCTTCTTCACCTTCTACGGCCTGCAGCTGCTGCGCAAGGACCTCTCGGGCATCGCGATCAGCCCGCTCGCCAACCCGGCGATGCCGATGCCCGTGCCGATGCCGGTGCTGGTGTCGGTGCTGCCCGGCATGGAGGCGATGGCCACCTCGATGATGAAGGCCAAGATGAAGAAAAAGGGGGTGGCCTCGCTCGAGGAGTTGCGCGCGCTGTGCCTGGAGGCCGACGTCAAGTTCATCGCCTGCCAGATGACGGTCGATCTGTTCGAGTTCTCGAAGGACGAGTTCATCGACGGCATCGAGTACGGCGGTGCCGCGACCTTCCTGAAGTTCGCCGGCGACACCGACGTGTGCCTGTTCATCTGACCTGCCCGCGCGGCGGGTTCGGGCGGTGAGCGCGCCGGGAGCCGACCTCGCGCCGCTGGTGGTGGGCGGCGGCTTCGCCGTCGCCGCCGTCTTCGGCTGGGTGGCGGCGCGCACCAACTTCTGCACCATGGGGGCGCTCTCGGACGTCGTCAACATGGGCCACTGGGGCCGTCTGCGCATGTGGGTGCTGGCGGTGGCGGTGGCCATCGTCGGCACCTCGGTGCTCGTGCACCTGGGCTGGATCGACCTGAGCAGGGCGGTGACGCGCCGGCCCAACCTGCCCTGGCTGTCGCTGCTCGTCGGCGGGCTGCTGTTCGGCGTCGGCATGACGCTGGCCGGGGGCTGCGCCAACAAGAACCTCATCCGCCTGGGCGGCGGCAGCGTGCGCTCGCTGGTGGTGCTGGTGTTCATGGCCGTCGCCTCGTACATGACGCTCAAGGGCCTGTTCGGCAGCTGGCGCGCGGCCTGGCTCGACCCGGTGAGCATCAACCTCGGCGAACGGGGTTTCCCCGATCAGGGGCTGCCGACGCTGCTGGCGCGCGGCAGCGGACTCGGCGCCGGCATCGCGCTGTGGGCGGTGAGCGCGCCGGTGGCGCTCGGCCTGCTGTGGTTCGTGTTCAAGGACGCGCGCTTCCGTGCCAACCGTGCGCAGGTGCTGGGCGGCGTGGCGCTCGGTGCGCTCGTCGTCGCCGGCTGGTACGTCAGCGGCCACCTCGGCTACGGCGAGCACCCCGAGACGCTCGAGACGGTGTTCTTCGCGACCAACTCGCGCACCGTCGAGTCGCTCAGTTTCGTCGGGCCGCTGGCCTACGGGCTCGAGCTGCTGATGCTGTGGACCGACAGCTCGCTGCACATGAGTTTCGGCATCGCCAGCGTGCTCGGCGTGGTGGTCGGCTCGGCGGCCTACGCGCTGGCGAGCGGGAGTTTCCGCTGGGAAGGCTTCGCCTCGGTGGCCGATCTGCGCGCGCAACTCGGCGGCGCGCTGCTGATGGGCTTCGGCGGCGTCACGGCGCTGGGCTGCACGATCGGTCAGGGCCTGTCGGGGCTGTCGACGCTGGCGCTCGGCTCGTTCATCGCGGTGGCGGGCATCGTCGCCGGCTCGCTGGCAACACTCAACTACATCCTGTGGAAGGCGGAACGCGAATGAAGACTGCTGCCCTCGACGCTCCCACCGCACGGCGCCTCGCGGCGGCCGCCCGCTCCTGCGCTGCGCTGGCCGCGCCGGTATTGCTTTTGCTGGCCGGCTGCGCCCAGGCACCGGCACCGGCACCGGCACCGGCGCCGGCCGACCTGTCCTGGCTGCCGCAGGCGCGCGAGGTGGCGCAGAACGTGCCGCCGCGTCTGCTCGCCGTGCTGCAAGACGAGATCGCGCGCAACGGCTTCGACGGCGCGGTGCAGGCCTGCCGCGTGAAGGCGCCCGAGATGGCGCGAGCGGCTTCCGAGCAGACCGGCTGGCAGATCCGGCGCGTCAGCCTGCGCGAGCGCAACCCGCGTGCCGTGCCCGACGCCTGGGAGCGTGCCGCGCTGCTGGACTTCGACCGCCGCGCCGCCGCGCACGAGCCGCCGGCCGGTCTGGAGCGCGCCGAAGTGGTGACCGAAGGCGGCCAGACCGTGCGCCGCTACATCCGCGCGCTGCCGACGATGGACCTGTGCCTGAACTGCCACGGCAAGCCCGAGCGCCTGAACCCGGCCGTCGCGGCGCGCCTGAAGGAGCTCTATCCGAACGACCGCGGCGTGGGCTACGTCAACGGCGAGATCCGCGGCGCGATCACGTTGCGCCGCGTGGTCGCGGCCAACTGAGCCCGCGCCGCCAAGGCGCGGCGGCGGATCCCGGCCGCTGGCGCTTCTATGCCTCGGGTCGCCAGGCGCAGCGCGCGTCGGCCGCCTCGAGCGCGGCGGCGGCGCCGGTGCCGGCGCGCTGCGCGTCGAGCAGCCGCGCCGCCAGCGCTTCGAAGTGCGCACGCCCGTGCCCGATCGCTGCGTTCAACGCGCGGCCGCCGTCGCCCTGGCGCCAGCACCGGTAGGCCGCCACGAGGCCGGGAAACAGCGCTTCGCGCAGGCCGTCGTAGCCGGCGAACCAGGCGTGCAGCGCCGGCGCCGCGCCGTCGGCCAGCAGCGCGGGCAGGGTGCTGGACAGATCGGCCAGCTGGTCGCGTACGGCGGATGCCTGCAAGCTTGCGCGCCGCGTGGGCAGCGCCGCATACAGCGCCGCCCAATCGGGGCCGAGGCGCAGGCCGACGCGGTGCTCGCCCAGTTCGTGCAGCAGCGCCACCTCCACGTGCTCGTCGAGCCAGCGCGGCAGCGCCGCCTCGAAGCCGCGCGCAAAGCCGTAGGCCTCGAGCATCGCCGCGAAGGCGCTGCCCGGCGCCGGGCGCAGCGCGAAGGCCTCGTAGCGCTCCCAGCACGCGCGTGCCATCGACTCGCGGCGCAGCACCACCGGGCCGTCGCCTGCGCCGGCCAGCGCCGCCGGCGGCGCCGCCAGTCCGCGCGCCAGCTCGTGCCCGGCCTGCTGCACGCGCAGGCCCTCGCGCAGGGTCAGCGCGTGCAGCTCGGCGACGAAGAACACCGGCCGCGCGCCGCCGACGAGACCGGCGCCGTACAGCAGCCCCTGCGGCAGCAGCCGCGCGTTGACGGCCTCGGCGTCGAAGGGGTCGAGCGGGCCGCTCGCATCGCCGGCCAGCGGCAGCGCGGCCCAGGGGCTGGTCTGCAGCGACTCCCAGCGCGCCTCGCGTCCGGCGATCCACTCGCCCACCGCGTCGCGCGGCAATGCGGCGCCCAGCGCCAGACCCTGCTCCCAGCGATAGAACTCGCGCATCTGCAGCAGATAGCTGCACAGCGCGAGCTCGGTGGCGTGGCGCGCGTCGGCGATGTCGCAGTTGCGCTGCACGGCCTGCACCAGCCGCGCGCGCGCGGCGGCGTTCAGTGCGGGCGCCGCGGCAGCCATTGTTTCAGACCCCGTGCCGGCATGGACGACGCCCGCGCCTCATCTCTTCATGCGCGCCGGACGTAGAACCTGGACTGCCGCCGCCGCCCCGGCACCGCCTTCTGGATGACGACGCCGCGCACGGTGCCGAGGTCGGCCAGCGGCAGGTCGGGCAGGTCGCAGCGCGCCGGGTTGAGCGCATGCAGCAGCCAGCCCGTGCCGGCGCGGCGCAACTGGCGAAAGAACCACTCGCCGCCGTGCTGCGCGACCACGAAGCTGCCGTCGGCGAGCGCGCCTTCGGGCTCCACGATGATGATCTCGCCGTGCAGGAACTCGGGCGCCATGTCGTCGCCCAGCACGCGCAGCGCGAACGACTCGCCCGCGCTGCAGCCGGCGCCGTCGAAGGGCGCGGTCGCGTCGCCGTCGCCCGCATTCACGGCAGCTCCTCGAGCGCGATGCGCGCCGCCGGCACGCCGGCAGCCGCGAGTTCGGCGCGCAGCGCATGCACGAAAGCCGGCGGCCCGGCGAGGTAGAACGCGCAGTCGATGTCGAACAGGTCGGCACGCATCGCCGCCGCCAACTGACGCGCGCCGGCGGCGGCGTCGTCGTCGCGCACGAGCGAGTATTCGAACGCATCGACCGCCTCGGACCAGGCGCGGCACTGGTTCTCGAGGAAATGCCCGTCGGGTCGCGTCGCCAGCCAGTACAGGGCGATCGAGGGCGCGGCGTCGAGCGACAGCGCGTGCTCGATCAGGCTCTTGACCGGGGCGAAGGCGGTGTCGCAGGCCGCGAATACCAGCGGCTGCGGCCCTTCGGCGAGCACGAAACGGCCTTGCGGGCCGCGCACGGTGACGCTGCCGCCGGCCTTGACGGCGCCGCCGAACAGGCGCGCCGCGAAGGCGTCGTCGGCGCGCCGCGGCACGAAGAAGTGCAGGTTGCGGTCGTCGCACGGGCAACTGGCGATCGGCAGCCGTGCCCAGGCCTCGGCCGCGCCGCCCGCGTCGGCTGCCGCGTCCGTGAGGCCCAGGGCCACCGACTGCCCGGCGAGGAAGCGCAGGCGCTGGCTGCGCGGCGTCTGCAGGTGCAGCAGCAGCGTGTCGTCGGCCAGCGGCCGCAGCGCGCGCACGCTCGCGACGATGGTCTGCAGCGGGATGTCCTCGGGGCCGGCGGCCTCGAGCGTCTCGAGCGTGAGCTCGCTGCTGGCTGCCGTGTGCGTGCAGGCCAGCACGTAGCCCTGGGCCTTCTCGGTCTGCGACAGCGCATAGTCGCTCGGCAGCGCACGCGCCACCTGGCCCGAGGTGACGCGCACCTTGCACATGCCGCAGCTGCCGTTGCCGCAGCCGTAGTTGAGGTTGAGCCCGGCACGCACGCCCGCCTGCAGCAGCGTCTCGCGCCCTTCCACGGTGAATTGGTGTCCGCTCGGGCGCAGCGTGACCTGCGCCGAGACGACCTTGAGCATGTCGTCCATCACATCCAGCACGTCGACGGGTTCGGTGGCCAATGCGCGCGCCAGCCCGTCGTTCAGCCGGCGCTGCAGATCCGCGAAACGGCAGTCGCCGGCGTCGGCGGCCGCGGCCAGCCCGGCCAGCCGCGCGCGCAGCTCGAGCAGCAGGGCGTGGTAGCGCTGCAGATGGCGCTGCACGTCGGCCAGATCGCGGCTCTGGTGCCACAGGCGCTGCGCGAGCACCTCCTGGCTGGGCAGCGTGCGCTGGCGCGGGCGGCGGCCGGCGCCGTCCTCGCGCACCTGCACGACGCGCTCGATCAGGTCCGCTTCGTCGAGGCGGCAACCGGGGTACAGGCGCAGCAGCGCGTCGGTCGACACCAGCCCGTCGCGCAGCTCGATCTCGCCGCCGCGTACGCGCTGCTGCAGCGCGCCGCGCGGCACGCCGACGAGCTGGGCGGCACGCCAGACGGTGAGCCAATGCGCCATGTCCTAGCCCGTTGCCGCGACGCGGTCGAGGAAGCGCGCGCGGTACAGCAGGCGCGGCGCCCCGGGGTCGTCGGCGAAGGCGCTGCGCTCGTGCAGCACGTTGTGGCACACGAGCCCCATGCCGGCTTGCAGGCGCAGCCTCAGGATCCAGGGCGCGCAGGCCGGATCGGCGCCGGCCAGCACGCGTGCGAGCCGGGCTGCGGCCGCGTGCGTGGCAGCGTCGTCGTGCCAGGCGATGCTGCGCGTGCGCGCCGTGTAGCGCATGTGCAGCGCGCCGGCGGCGGCCGGCGTGAACACCGGGCCGGACTGCGCGGCACGCGCGACGCCGGCCGCGTCGCGGCGTTCGGGAATCGTCATCGCGTCGGGCTGCATCAGCGCGCGTACCGCCGCCGGCTCGGCGTCGCGCAGCGCGATGTAGGCCAGTTCGTGGTCGAGCAGGCCGCTCTCGCCGCCTGCGCGTGCCGGACGCACGCAGTGCAGGATCATGCCCAGGATGCGGCGCCCCGCGGGGTGGTAGTAGCCGTCGGTGTGCCAGTGGATGGCGCGCTCGGTGTAGGGAATGAAGTCGGCGTGGCCCCCGCCGGGCAGGCCCGGCTCCCGGTGCGCGGCGACGGCGATGTGCGAGATGCCGTCCTCGTCGGCGAGCCAGTTGGCGTCGAGGCGTTCGAGGCCGAGCTGGGCGCCGAGCGCGCGCGGCAGTGCCGGATCTTCGGCTGCGGTCGGCACACGGTACAGCGCCATGTTGGTGCGCGCGACGCGCTCGAGCAGGGCCTGCCGCTCGTGCGGCGCGAGCGCGTGCGCGTCGGCCAGCGGGACGAGCAGATCGCCGACGCAACGCGCGCGCAGGTCGAGCTTGCGTTCGCGCCAGCGGCGGTAGGCGCGCGCGTCGTCCAGATCGAACGGGTTGCCTTCGCCACCAGCGCCCTGCGGGCCTGCGACGGCGGCGTCCGGCAGCTCGCGTGCGACCATGGGCCGTCAGTCCCCGGTCTGCGCCGCGCGCCGGCCGCGCCGCGGCGCCGGGTCGAACAGCTCGCGCATCGAGCGCTGCACCTGGGCCACGGCCTCGGGGGCCTCGATCGCCATCACCTGCTCGAGCACCCAGCGGCGCTCGTCCGGCGGTACCGTAGGCGCCAGGCGCGTGCCCAGGTAGCGCAGGAAGGCGAAGTCGGGGTGGAAGGCGCCGGCGCCGGGCGGCGGTGCCGGATCGGCGCCGAACTCCGCGTAGTGCGGCACCACCTCGTTGACGAGGTCGATGAAGCGCTCGGCGTGGCCGGCAGCGCCGGCGGGCGGCACGCCCAGCAGCTCGTCCTCGTTCTCGGCCAGCGTGCGCGCCACGTGGCGCACCAGCGCGACGGTGAACTCCTCGCGCCCGGCGCCGTCGAGCCGCGCGTAGGCGATGCGGTCGGCGAGCGCGACCAGGAACACCAGCACCTCGCGCATGAAGTCGAAGTAGGGGCGGCCGGCGTCGATCGCGAAGTCGGCGCCGCGCATGCGCTCGAGCATCTGGCGCGCGACGCGCCAGACGATGAAGGCCATCGCGCTCGCCTGTTCGGCCGCGCTCTTGCCGGCGCTGTCGCGGAACCAGCGGTTCTTGATGCGGATGGCCGGCGGCGGGGCGCTGCTCATGGTTCTATCCGGCGCGCTGCGCGATGGGCGCCCGGGTGCAGCCCGGCGCGGGCACGATGCGAGTCTTCACGGGCGTTCAGGGCGGCGTGCCGACCGCCGCGGCCGACTTGTGCGGAACGAAGACGCCGCAGCCGAGCTCGTGGTGCGCGCCCAGGCCCAGTTCCTGCAGGCGCAGCGCGTCGCCCGGCGCCAGACGGTCGAGCATCAGGCTGTAGCCGGCCAGCGTGCCGTGCTCGACCACCTGGCGGCGGCCGCAGATCGCGCGCGCGGCGATGCCGAGCGTGCGCAGCGACGCCTCGATCTCGCGCAGGAAGGCGAGCTCATCGTCGGCCGCGAAGGCCACCAGATGCGCGTACAGCGTGCCGAACGGCAGCAGTTCGTGCTGGCGCGGCCGGCGCAGCACGAGCGCGCGGCCGTCGACGTCGAGCGTGCTGCCGTCGAGCCGAGCGGCCGCAGCGGCTTGCGCGCGCGGCACGCGCAAGGTCAGGCGCGTGCGGCGCGACAGCAGCACTTCGGCGTCCTCGCCCGGCGGCAGCTTGAGCCGGTGCACCGCGCAGCCCGGGGTCTCGGCCAGCCAGGGCAGGGCGCGCAGCAGCGCCGCGGCGAGCGCGCGCCGGTGCTCGCGCGCGAGCGTGCGGCCGTCGACGTCGAAGACGAGGTCGACCATGGTGCCGGCGTCGGCCGTCGCGCTTGCCGCGTCGTCCGCCATCGCTGCTCAACCCCTGGGCTGGCGCTCGGCCCATGCCACGAGGGCACGGCCCCAGGCTTCGGCGGTGGCCGGGTCGATGTCGAAGACGGTGAAGCGGCTCTTCTCGCGGATGCGCGTGCGCAGCAGGCTCATGCCGCCGCCTTCGAAGTCGACCTGCTGCAGCTCGATCTCTTCGCCGCGCAAGGGCGAGCGCGTCTGGAACAGGGGGGGCGGTCGGGACATCGTCGCAGCTCTCGAAGGGCCGCATTGAGCGCGCCGCGCTTCGGCGGCGTCCATACCCGGTTCGGGTGAGCGGCGGATAGCCCATCTGGGTAGTGCCGCGCCACCCCCTACGGTCTATCGTGTCCTACCCATGGCGGGAGTAGCCGGCGGCGCGCCGCGCGGCGACCATTCGCGCCTCGTGCGGGGTCCGCGGCCCCGTCGCAACGGCAGTCCGACGTTCCAGGAGACCAGCCGCATGGCCAAGAAGATGCACCCCACGCCGATCCTCGACCAGCTCGAGGGCGGACCCTGGCCCAGCTTCATCACCGGCCTGAAGCGCCTGGCCGAGGACAAGGACTACGTCGTCGACCTGCTCGGCACGCTCGAGGCCTCGTACCGCAACAAGAAGGGCTACTGGAAGGGCGGCACGGTCGGCGTGTACGGCTACGGCGGCGGCGTGATCCCGCGCTTCACCGAGCTCAAGAACGACGACGGCACGCCGGTGTTCCCCGACGCGGCCGAACTGCACACGCTGCGCATCCAGCCGCCGCCGGGCATGCATTACACGACCGACGTGCTGCGCAAGATGTGCGACATCTGGGAGCGCCACGGCACCGGGCTGATCGCCTTCCACGGCCAGTCGGGCGACATCATGTTCCAGGGCGCGACCACGCCCAAGGTGCAGGAGGCGTTCGACGAGCTCAACGAACTCGGCTTCGACCTGGGCGGCGCCGGCCCCGCGGTGCGCACCAGCATGAG
Source organism: Rubrivivax sp. (assembly GCA_020852865.1). Lineage (GTDB taxonomy): Bacteria > Pseudomonadota > Gammaproteobacteria > Burkholderiales > Burkholderiaceae_C > Rubrivivax. Next base: position 136,195 of record JADYZZ010000059.1, on the reverse strand, counting down.
CTGCGTCGGCGCGGCACGCTGCGAGCAGAGCTGCTTCGACGAGGCGCGCGCGCATCTGAAGGTGATCAACACCTTCACCGACGACATCCACCGCCCGGCGCTGCCGTACAAGTTCAAGTTCAAGTTCAGCGGCTGCGCCAACGACTGCATGAACAGCGTGCAGCGCGCCGACATGGCCGTCATCGGCACCTGGCGCGACAACATGCGCAGCGACGAAACGCTGGCGCGCAAGTGGTTCGCCAAGCACGGCATGCAGGAGCTGGTCAACGACGTCGTCACGCGCTGCCCGACCAAGGCCATCCGGCTCGAGGAGGCGGCGAAACTGCGCAGCGGCCCCCACCTCACGACGGTGAAGGTGAGCGACACGCACGCGCTCGAGATCGACAACAAGGACTGCGTGCGCTGCATGCACTGCATCAACGTCATGACGGGCGCGCTGGCGCACGGCACCGACACCGGCGCCACGATCCTGGTGGGCGGCAAGCGCACGCTCAAGATCGGCGACCTGATGGGCACCGTGATCGTGCCCTTCATGCCGCTCAAGAGCGACGCGGATTTCGAGGCCCTGGTCGACCTGGGCAAGCGCGCGATCGACTTCTTCGCCGACAACGCGCTCGAGCACGAGCGCACCGGCGAGATGATCGAGCGCATCGGGCTGGTGAACTTCCTCGAGGGCATCGGCGTCGAGGTCGACGCCAACATGGTCACCACGCCGCGCACCAACCCGTTCGTGCGCATGGACGGCTGGGACGACGAAGTGGCCAGGATCAACGCCCGCAAGCAACAAGCCAAGCCGGCCTGAACCGACGGAGACCAGCTGCCATGGCCCATCGCACCCCGATCGAGAGCGGCGCCCCCGACAACAAGCCGTTCCTGCACCCCAAGCTGCTCGCCAACTACGGCAACTGGAAGTACCACGACCGGCCGCGCCCGGGCGTGCTGCACCATGTCGCGCACAGCGGCGACGAGGTCTGGACCGTGCGCGCCGGCACGCAGCGTCAGATGGACGTGCACACGGTGCGCAAGCTGTGCGACATCGCCGACCGCTGGGCCGAAGGCCATGTGCGCTTCACGATCCGCAGCAACATCGAGTTCATGGTCTCCGAAGAGGCCAAGGTGGCGCCGCTGGTGCAGGCGCTGCAGCAGGCGGGCTTCCCGGTCGGCGGCACCGGCAATTCGGTGAGCTCGATCGCGCACACCCAGGGCTGGCTGCACTGCGACATCCCCGGCACCGACGCCTCGGGCGCGGTGAAGGCGCTGATGGACGAGCTGTACCACGAGTTCATCCACGAGGAGATGCCCAACCGCGTGCGCCTGTCGACGAGCTGCTGCGAGATCAACTGCGGCGGCCAGGCCGACATCGCGATCGTCATGCAGCACACCAAGCCGCCGATGATCAACCACGATCTGGTAGCCAACGTCTGCGAACGCCCCGCCGTGGTGGCGCGCTGCCCGGTGGCGGCCATCCGCCCGGCGCTCGTCAACGGCAAGCCCAGCCTCGAGGTCGACGAGACCAAGTGCATCTGCTGCGGCGCCTGCTACCCGCCCTGCCCGCCGATGCAGATCAACCACCCCGAGCACTCGAAGTTCGCGATCTGGGTGGGCGGCAAGAACTCCAACGCGCGCGGCAAGCCGACTTTCATGAAGATGGTGGCCGCGGGCCTGCCGAACAATCCGCCGCGCTGGCCCGAGGTGGCCGAGATCGTCAAGCGCATCCTGCGCGTGTACAAGGAAGACGCACGCTCGTGGGAACGCATGGCCGACTGGGTCGAGCGCATCGGCTGGCCGCGCTTCTTCGAGAAGTGCGATCTGCCGTTCACCAAGTACCTGATCGACGACTGGCGCGGCTCGCGCGCGAGCCTGAACGCGTCGGCGCACATCCGCTTCTGAGCGCCCGGGCAGCAAGGCCATGAAGTTCGCCCTGATGGTGAGCGAGGGTCCGTACACGCACCAGGCGGCGGACACGGCGTGGAACTTCGCCCAGGCGGCGCTGGCCAAGGGCCACGAGGTGATGCGCGTGTTCTTCTACCACGACGGTGTGTACAACGCGACGCGGCTCACCGAGCCGCCGCAGGACGACCGCCACATCGTCAACCGCTGGAGCAAGCTGAAGGAAGAGCACAACGTCGACCTCGTCGTCTGCGTGGCGGCGGCGCTGCGCCGCGGCATCAAGGACGAGGTGCTGGCGCCGGGATTCCGCATCAGCGGCCTGGGGCAGCTGGTCGACGCCGGCATCAAGTGCGACCGCACGGTCACCTTCGGCGACTGAGCGCCTGTCAAGGACGGCGATGAAGAAGTTCATGTTCGTCAATCGCAAGGCGCCGTACGGCACCATCTACGCGCTCGAGAGCCTGGAGGTGGTGCTCATCACCGCCACCTTCGACCAGGACGTGAGCCTCGCCTTCCTCGACGACGGCGTGTACGAACTGGTCAAGGGCCAGGACACCAAGGCAACCGGCATCAAGAACCACAGCAAGACCTACCGCGCGCTCGACGGCTACGACGTCGAGAAGCTGTACGTCGAGCGCGAGTCGCTGCACGAGCGCGGGCTCACCGAGGACGACCTGATGGTCGACGTCGAGGTGTTGTCCAGCGCCGAGATGGGCGATCTGATGGCGTCGCAGGACGTCGTGCTTTCGTTCTGAGGCGGCCATGCTGCACATCGTCAACAAGTCGCATCGGCAGACGAGCGCCCTCGCCAGCTGTCTGCGCCTGGCCCGGCCCGGGCAGGCGCTGCTGCTCACCGAGGACGCGGTGTTCGCCGCCACCCGAGCCGGCGCGGCGTCGTCCGGTCTGGCCGCTGCCCTCGGCACGCTCGAGGTCTACGTGCTGCAGCCCGACGTCGAGGCGCGCGGCATGGCCGGCAAGCTGATCGAAGGCGTCCGGCCGATCGGCTACGACGGCTTCGTCGACCTGGTGGCCGCGCGGTCCACCAGCCAATCCTGGCTTTGAGTTTCGCAAGGAGAAGGCCCATGCCCATCGAAGTGAACGGCGCGACCATCGAGACCGACGAGGAAGGCTATCTCGTCAACCTCGCCGACTGGACCGAGGACATCGCCAAGGAGATCGCCAAGAGCGAGAACGTGGAGATGAGCGAGAACCACTGGGAAGTGGTCAACTTCCTGCGCCAGTACTACGACGAGTACCAGATCGCCCCGGCCGTGCGCGTGCTGACCAAGGCGATCGGCAAGCAGCTCGGCGAGGAGAAGGGCAACAGCAAGTACCTCTACGAGCTGTTCCCCTACGGTCCGGCCAAGCAGGCCTGCAAGATCGCCGGCCTGCCCAAGCCCACCGGTTGCGTCTGAGCGGCTGCGGCCGGCTCCCGGGACCCCGCGACGACCATGTCGGCGCTCGCGCTAGGCTACGCCTTGCTCTTCTACGCCGCCACGGCGCTGCTGGCGGCCGGCCTGGCGACGAAGATCGCGGGCTACCTGCGCACGCCGGCGCCGCTGCTGATCCCGACGACTCCGGCGCCCACGCGTGCCGGCGGCGTCGTGCTGCGCATGACGCGCGAGGTGGTGTTCTTCGAGAGCCTGTTCAAGGGCAGCAAGTGGACCTGGCTCTTCGGCTGGCTGTTCCACGTCTCGCTCGCGCTCGTGCTGCTGCGCCACCTGCGCTACTTCCAGCAGCCGGTGTGGACGCCGGTCGTCTTCGTGCAGTTCTTCGGCACCTACGCCGGCCTGACGATGGTCGCCGGGCTGGCCGGACTGTGGGCGCGGCGCGTCCTGGTCGACCGCGTGCGCTACATCTCGACGCCGTCGGATCACCTGCACCTGGCGCTGCTGCTGGCGATCGGCCTGTCGGGCCTGACGATGCGCTTCGTCGCGCACACCGACATCGTCGCCGTCAAGGCCTTCATGCTGGGGCTCACGCGCTTTTCGATCCAGCCGCTGCCGGCCGACCCGCTGCTGCTCGTGCACCTCACGCTCGTCGCCTTGCTGATGATCGTGTTCCCGATCAGCAAGCTGCTGCACGCGCCCGGCCTGTTCTTCAGCCCGACGCGCAACCAGGTCGACAACCCGCGCGAGGCGCGCCACCTCGCCGCCTGGGCGGCGGCGCTCGACCGCCAGTAGCCCCGCCGCCGAAAGCCGCCCCGCCCGCCGCGCCATGGCCACCGCGCCCAAGTTCCAGACCCCCGAGCTCCGGCCCTACCCGGTGGTGCCGCTGGTGGCCGAGGGTGCGATGGCGCACAGCAAGCCCTTCGTCGCCTCGGCCAAGATCCAGGAGGCGATCGGCTTTCCCGGCGAGCTGACGGCAGGCTGGGAGCAGCGCGCCGTGGCGCGCATGGGCGAACTGCTCGACAAGTACCGCAGCCTGCGCGTGTACATGGACGCCTGCGTGCACTGCGGCGCGTGCAGCGACAAGTGCCACTACTTCCTCGGCACCGGCGACCCGAAGAACATGCCGGTGGCACGCCAGGACCTGATGCGCGGCGTGTACCGGCGCTACTTCACCTTCGCCGGCAGGCATTTCCCCAGGCTCGTCGGCGCGCTCGACATGAGCAAGGAACTGCTCGACCAGTGGTGGAGCTACTACAACCAGTGCAGCGAGTGCCGCCGCTGCAGCGTGTTCTGCCCCTACGGCATCGACACCGCCGAGGTGACGATGGCCGCGCGCGAGATCATGGACGCGGTCGGCCTCGGGCAGAAATACGCCAACGAGATCATCGGCAAGGTGCACCGCATCGGCAACAACTTGGGCATCCCGGGGCCGGCGCTGGAGGACACCCTGCTCGGCCTGGAAGAGGACACCAAGGCCGAGACCGGCGTCGACGTGCGCTTCCCGCTCGACGTCAAGGGCGCCGAGGTGCTGCTCATCACGCCCAGCGCCGACTTCTTCAGCGAGCCGCACGTCGAGAGCCTGATCGGCTACGCCAAGGTGTTCCACGCCGCCGGCATCTCGTGGACGCTTTCGAGCAAGGCCAGCGAGGCCGGCAACTTCGGCATGTTCATCGGCAACTACGAGCAGCTGCGCAAGATCGCGCTGCGCGTGCGCGAAGCCGCGCTCGAACTCGGCGCCCGGCGCATCGTCGTCGGCGAGTGCGGCCACGCCTGGCGCGTGGCCTACAGCTTCTGGAACACGCTGGTGGGCATCGGCGCCGGCGGCAAGGATCCGTTCGCCGTCGCGCTGCAGAGCCAGCTCGACGGGCGCTACCGGCAGCCGATGCACATCTGCGAGTTCACGCACGACCTCATCGGCCGCGGCGCGCTCAGGTTCGACAAGGAGCGCAACGACGAGCGCATCGTTACCTTCCACGACTCGTGCAACGTGGCGCGCGCCTCGCGCATGGGCGAGACGGCGGGCGGCCAGTTCACGATCCCGCGCGCCATCATCCGCGCCGTGGCCAACCGCTACGTCGACATGCCCGCGGGCACGACGCACGAGGCCACCTTCTGCTGCGGCGGCGGCGGCGGGCTGCTCACCGACGACCTGATGGAAGTGCGCGTCAAGGGTGCGCTGCCGCGCATGGAGGCGCTCAAGAACGTCGTCGACGCGCACGGCGTCAACTTCATGGCCACCATCTGCGCCATCTGCAAGGCGCAGTTCAGCAAGGTGCTGCCGTACTACGGCTTCGACATGAACATGGTGGGCGGCGTCCACCAGCTCGTGAGCAAGGCCATCCGCCTCGGCGAGGCGCATTGATTCCCAGCGAGGGCCGATCGATGTCCACCACCCCGCAAGACACCGGCGCCAAGGCGCTGTCCTTCCGCCGTTTCAAGGACGGCGACCACAAGGTCAAGCGCTGGGTCGACCAGATCTTCGACGCCGACCATTCGCACAAGTGCCCGACCTACATCCTGAGCTCGCCGCCGTGCCAGGCCTCTTGCCCCTCGGGCGAGGACATCCGCGGCTACCTCAACATCGCGCGCGGCATCGAGAAGCCGCCGGCCGGCATGAAGTGGCAGGAATACGCCTGGCGCCGCCTGACCGAGGCCAACCCCTTCCCGAGCGTGATGGGGCGCGTGTGCCCGGCGCCCTGCGAATCGGGCTGCAACCGCAACCAGGTCGACGATTTCGTCGGCATCAACTCGGTCGAGCATTTCCTCGGCGACTGGGCCAACGCCAACCAGATCGCCTACCCGAAGCCGCAGGCGCGCAGCGGCAAGACGGTGGCCGTGATCGGCGGCGGCCCGGCGGGGCTCTCGGCGGCCTACCAGCTCGCGCGCAAGGGCCACGACGTCACGATCTTCGACGAGCGCGCCGAACTCGGCGGCATGATGCGCTACGGCATCCCGGGCTTTCGCACGCCGCGCGACGTGCTCGACGCCGAAATCCGGCGCATCCTCGAGCTCGGCGTCACGGTGCGCCCGAACACGCGCATCGGCACCGACATCACGCTCGAGCAGATCCGTCGGGACTTCGATGCCGTGTTCCTCGGCATCGGCGCGCAGAGCGGCCGGCCGTTGCCGGTGCCCGACGGCGAGGCGCCCAACGTCGTCGCCGCGACCGCCTTCCTCAAGGCCTTCAACGACGGCCGGCTGCGCCATGTCGGCAAGCGGGTCGTCGTCGTCGGCGGCGGCGACACCTCGATCGACGTCGCCACCGTGGCGCGGCGCCTGGGCCATATCGACCAGACGCACGATGCCGACCTGCCCGAGAACGCGATCGGCGCGCTCGCCGGCTTCGCCGCGCACGAGGCGGCGCTGGTGTCCAAGCGCCAGGGCGCCGAAGTCACGCTGACCTCGGTGTTCGCGATCGACAAGATGCAGGCCAGCAAGCACGAGGTCGAACACGCGCTGGCCGAGGGCATCGCCATCCGCGGCGGCATGGCGCCGGTGGCCGTGGTGCGCGGTGCCGACGGCCGCGCCACGGCGCTGCGCGTGGCGCGCTGCGAGGCGAAGTTCGCCGGCGGCAAGCTCGAGATCAAGATCGTGCCCGGCACCGAGGAGGACATCGAGGCCGACCTCATCGTCTCGGCTGTCGGCCAGGCGGTCGACTTCACGGGCCTCGAGGCGTTGAACAACGGCCGCGGCGCGGTGGCCTCCGACAAGAACTACCAGGTGCAGCTGGGCGGCCAGAGCCAGGCCACGCTGTTCTGCGGCGGCGACGTGATCCGCCCGCATCTGCTCACCACGGCGATCGGCCACGGCGCGATCGCCGCCGACGGCATCGACCGCTACCTGCGCGGCGAGACGCAGGAGAAACGCCCGAAGGTCGACGTGCACAGCTTCGACCTGATGCGCAAGATGGTCGAGAAGGGGCTGCCGGCCGGCAAGATCGACGAGCCGCTGTGGGGCACCGACCGCTCCGCCGGCGCGATCCACAACTTCGACGACCGCTCGGGGCGCTACGTCATCAGCCACAAGGAGCTGTTCCTCGGCCATTTCCCCTACGTGGCGCGCAGCCGGCGCCAGGTGACGACGCTCAGCGCCGAGGAGGCGCTGGGCAACTTCGAGGAGCGCATGCTGGCGCTGCTCGACGCGCAGGCGCAGGCCGAGGCCAAACGCTGCATGAGCTGCGGCCTGTGCTTCGAGTGCGACAACTGCGTCGTCTACTGCCCGCAGAAGGCGGTGTTCAAGGTCAAGAAGTCGCAGTCCACGACCGGGCGCTACGTCGACACCGATTACGAGCGCTGCATCGGCTGCCACATCTGCAAGGATGTGTGTCCCACCGGCTACATCCAGATGGGGCTGGGAGAGTAGGGTCGTGTCGCGCCTGGGGCTCGCCTTGGCTGCGCTCGTGCTGGCCCTCGCCGGCTGGTCGGCCTGGGCCGCGGGCCTGGGCCCGACGATCGAGCGCGCCGTCAAGGGCGAGCGCTGCGTCGCGCCGGTGGCCGAGATGCGGCGCAACCACATGCGCATGCTCAGGCACCAGCGTGACGCGACGGTGCACGAGGGCATCCGCGGCGCCAAGTACAGCCTGAAGGGCTGCATCGACTGCCACGCCGGCGCGAAGACCGGCAGCGTGGCGCAGACGAGCGAGGACTTCTGCGTCGCCTGCCACCGCTACGCCGCGGTGCAGATCGACTGCTTCGAGTGCCATGCCTCGAGGCCGGCGGCGGCCCTGGCCGCGGCGGGGGCCAGGCCATGAGCTCCGGGCGCGCGCGCCGCGGTTTTCTCGGGGCGGCCGGCGCCGCGGTGGCCGGCGTCCTGCTGGCGCCGGGCATCCACCTCATCGAAATGGCCGCGGCAGCGGCGCCTGCTGCCGCGGCGGGCCGCGGCGCCAACCCCAGGGTGCGCTGGGGCATGCTGATCGACACCACGCGCTGCGCCAGCGATTGCGATGCCTGCGTGAGCGCCTGCTTCAGCGAGAACGGCATCGACCCGAAGACCACGCGCACCTCGGCGCAGTGGATCCGCAAGGTCGAGCTGAAGGAGGCCGCGACCGGCCGCCAGGCCTCGGCCCCGGTGATGTGCCAGCACTGCGCCTCGCCGCCCTGCGTCGACGTGTGTCCGACCGGCGCGTCGTTCAAGCGCGCCGACGGCATCGTGCTGGTCGACCGCCACATCTGCATCGGCTGCCGCTACTGCATGATGGCCTGCCCGTACAAGGCGCGCAGCTTCGTGCACGAGCCGCTCGCGGACCAGAAGCCCGACGTGCCGCGCGGCAAGGGCTGCGTCGAGGGCTGCACCTTGTGCGTGCACCGCATCGACCGCGCGGAGGATCCGTCGCAGGTCACCACCGCCTGCGCCGAGGCCTGCGCCCAGGCCGGCCACGGCGCCATCCTGTTCGGCGACCTGAACGATCCCGCCAGCGCGATCGCGCGGCGCGTGCGCGAGCTGCGCAACGCGCCGCTGCGCGCCGACCTGGGCCTCGACCCGGGCGTGCGCTACCACGGGCTTTGAGGCCGCCGCGGCAGGGAGCACAGGACGATGTCGCCGGACCGGCAAACGCGCAACTTCTGGCTGCTCGCCGCAGCCGGCGCCCTCGTCACGCTGCTCGGCCTGGCGGCCGCGCATCGGATGGAGGAGCACGGCCACATCATCACCGGCATGGACAACCAGGTCGTCTGGGGCCTGCCGCATGTGTTCGCGATCTTCATGATCGTCGCCGCCTCGGGCGTGCTCAACGTGGCCTCGGTCGGCTCGGTGTTCGGGCAGGCGGTGTACAAGCGGCGCGCGCCGCTTTCGGGCCTGCTCAGCCTGGCGCTGCTGGCCGGCGGTCTGATGGTGCTGATGCTCGACCTCGGGCGCCCGGACCGCGTGCTGGTCGCGGCCACGCACTACAACTTCAGTTCGATGTTCGCGCTCAACGTGTTCCTGTATTCGGGGCTGGCGGCCGTCGTCGTCGTCTATCTGTGGACGATGTTCGAGCGGCGCTTCAACCCCTGGTCCAAGCCGGCCGGCGTCGCCGTGATGGTGTGGCGCTTCGTGCTCACCACCGGCACCGGCGCGATCTTCGCCTTCCTCGTCGCGCGCCAGGCCTATCAGTCGGCGCTGCTGCCGCCGCTGTTCGTCGTGCTGTCCTTCGCCTGGGGGCTGGCGGTCTTTCTCGTCGTGCAGGCGGCGCTGCTGGCGTGGAACGGCCGCCCGCCGGCGCCCGAGGTCGACCGGCGTCTGGCGCGGCTGCTGGCGGTGTTCGTGCTGCTCTCGGTCTACTTCGTCGCCGTGCTGCACCTGACGAACCTGTACTACGCGCGCCAGGGCGCATTCGAGGCCTTCATCCTGCTCGGTCGCGGCGGCGGCGAGGTGTTCGCGCTGCTGTTCTGGGGCGGCTTCGTCGTGCTCGGCTCGGTGCTGCCTTGCGTGCTGCTGCTCGCGCCGCGGGCCGGCGCGCCGCGTGCCACGCTGGCCGCCTCGCTGCTGGTGGTGCTGGGCGCATTTGCCTTCCTCTACGTCTTCATCATCGGCGGGCAGGCTTTCCCGCTCGAGATCTTCCCCGGCTGGACAGCGACGAGTTCCTTCGCCGACGGCCAGGCGGCGCATTACGTGCCGTCCTGGCCCGAGCTCGGCCTGGGCGTGGGCGGCCTCGGCGCGGCCTTCCTGCTGACGGTCGTCGGCGTCCACATGCTCGACTTCATGCCGTCGGACGACGCGCCCGGCGCCGCCGACGCCCGGGCCTGAGAGCCGTGCCGCGCCTGTTCGTCTCGGCCGCGCAGCGCTCTTCGGGCAAGACCACGCTGGCGCTCGGGCTGGCCGCGGCACTCGCCGCCGACGGCACGGTGGTGCAGCCGTTCAAGAAAGGCCCCGACTACATCGATCCGATGTGGCTCACGCTCGCGGCGGGGCGGCGCTGCGTCAACCTCGACCCGCACCTGGAACGCCCCGAGGCGTTGTGCGCCGCGTTCGCGCGGCACGCCGGGGCGGCTGAGCTCGCGCTCGTCGAAGGCAACATGGGCCTGCACGACGGGCTGGCGCCCGACGGCAGCGACAGCAACGCCGCGCTGGCGCGGCTGCTGGCCGCGCCGGTGCTGCTGGTGCTCGATGCGCGCGGCATGACGCGCGGCATCGCGCCGCTGCTGCTCGGCCAGCAGGCGTTCGACCCCGAGGTGCGCATCGCCGGCGTCGTGCTCAACCGCGTGCGCGGCGCACGCCACGAGTCCAAGCTGCGCGCCGCCATCGAGCGCCACACCACGGTGCCGGTGCTGGGCGCGCTGGCCGAGGATGCGCGCCTGGCGATCGCCGAACGCCACCTCGGGCTCGTGCCCTGCAGCGAAGTCGCGGCGGCGAGCGAGCGCGTGCGGGCGATCGGCCGCGACGTCGCCGCGCAGGTCGATCTGGCGCGTGTGCGCGCGATCGCTGCGGCCGCGCCGCCGCTCGCTGCGCCGCCGGCCGTCGCCGATGGCGCCGGCGCAGCGGCCGCGGCCGGCCGGCGCGCGCTGCGCATCGGCGTCGCGCGCGACCGCGCCTTCGGCTTCTACTACCCTGGCGATCTGGCCGCGCTCGAGGCGGCCGGCGCCGAACTCGTCTTCGTCGACACGCTGCGCGACGCAGGGCTGCCGGCGCTCGATGGCCTGGTCATCGGCGGCGGATTTCCCGAGGCCTGCCTCGACGCGCTCGCCGCCAATGCGCCGCTGCGCGGCGCGCTGCGGGCCGCGATCGAAGGCGGCTTGCCCACCTATGCCGAATGCGGCGGTCTGATGTACCTGGCGCGCAGCATCCGCTGGCAGGGCCGCAGCGCGCCGATGGTCGGTGTGATCCCGGCCGACGCGGTGATGCACGAGCGCAGCGTCGCCCGCGGCTACGTGCGGCTGCAGGAGACCGAGGACATGCCCTGGGCGGGCGGCGGCGCGGGCGTCGTGCAGGGGCACGAGTTCCACCACTCGAGCCTCGAGAACCTCGATCCCGGACTGCGCTACGCCTATCGGATGCAGCGCGGGCACGGCATCGACGGCCGCCACGACGGGTTGGTGCTGCACCGGCTGCTCGCGTCGTATGCGCACCTGCGCAGTGGCGCCGGAGCGGCCTGGGTGCCGCGTTTCGTCGATTTCGTGCGGCGTGCCCGCGCCGAGCGCGCAGGGCCCGCCATGCTCGCCGCCTGACCGAGGAGGAGCCACGCCATGCCACCGTCTTCGCCCCTGCGCACCGTCATGGTCGAAGGGCGCGCCGTGCCGACCGACCGCGAGGGCTACCTGGTCGATCTGCAGGACTGGTCGGAAGCCTTCGCCACCGCGCTGGCGCGCGAGGAGGGGCTCGAGCTCACGCCGGCGCACTGGGAGGTGATCGACTTCCTGCGCCGCTTCTGGCACGAGCATGGCGTGCAGCCCCAGGTGCGCGTGATGATCCGCCACTTCACCCCGCTGTGGGGCGCCGAGCGCGCCAGCAACCACGCGCTGCACCTGCTGTTCCCGATGGGCGGGCCGCAGAAGCAGGGCAACCGGCTGGCCGGTCTGCTGCGCACCAAGGGCGAGCACTGAACGGCCCGCAGGAGTCGCACCCGATGTTCCGCATCACCCCGGCCGCCGTCGCCGAACTGCGCTCGGCCGCCCGCCGCAGCGATGCCGAAGGCCTGGCGCTGCGCGTCGCCGCACGCCGGCGGCCCGACGGCAGCGTCGCGTTCGGCATGGGCTTCGACGCCGAGCGCGAGAACGACGAGACCGTGCGCTGCGAAGACCTGACCGTGCTGCTCGCCGCACCGAGCCGGCCGATCCTCGCCGACACCGTGCTCGATTACGTCGAGATCGAGGGCGGGCGCTTCGACTTCGTCTTCCTATCCGGCGCCGAGCACGAGGGCGCCGCATCCGCGCCGGACACCGAACCCGGGCCGCGCGCGGCCAGCACCGGGCCCAGCGCCTCGGCGATCTCGCGGTCGCGCGGCGTCAGCGGCGCCGGCGACGCCTGAGCTTCGAGGAGAGCCGCATGAACTCGTTCGTCGATGTGGCCGCGATGGTGCGCGCCTGGGGTGCCGACGGCGGCGCCGTGTACCTCGTCGGCGCCGGACCCGGAGACCCCGAGCTGCTCACGCTGCGCGCGGCACGGCTGCTCGAGCGTGCCGACGTCGTCGTCTACGACCACCTCGTCGGCGACGGCGTGCTCGCGCTCGTGGGCGCCCGCGCCGAGCGCATCTACGTCGGCAAGGAGCGCGCGCGTCACAGCGTGCCGCAGGAGCGCATCAACGCGATGCTGGTGGATCTGGCGCGCGCGGGCCGCTCGGTGGTGCGGCTCAAGGGCGGCGATCCGTTCGTCTTCGGTCGCGGCGGCGAGGAGCTGCAGGCGCTGGCCGCCGCCGGCGTGCCGTTCGAGGTGGTTCCGGGGATCACGGCGGCCTGCGGCGTGTCGGCCTACGCCGGCATCCCGCTCACGCACCGCGACTGCGCGCACAGCTGCGTCGTCGTCACCGGGCATCTGAAGGACGGCAGCTGCAACCTCGACTGGCAGGCGCTGGCCCGCCCGGGCCAGACGGTGGTGATCTACATGGGCCTGTCGGGCCTGGAGACGATCTGCACCCAACTCGCCGCCCATGGCCTGGGCGCCGACTGGCCGGCCGCGGTGGTGGGCAACGGCACGCTGGCCGGGCAGCGCGTGGTTGCCGGCACGCTGGGCACGTTGGCGGCGCGCGTGGCCGAAGCCGGGCTCGCCTCGCCCTGCCTCACCATCGTCGGCGAGGTGGTCCGGCTGCGCGAGGAACTGGCGTGGTTCGGCGCCGGGGCGCCCGTGGGGCGCCGCCGGCCCGCCCCGGTCCTGTAGGCGCAAGGCACCAGGTTCCACCTCGGCTCGGCAGGACCATGCGGCCCGGCGCAGCCCCGGGCCTGCCGCGGCACGCTACAGGAAGGCCCGGGGGAGTCCGTTCGCCGCATGCAGCCGCCGGCATGGTCGATCGCGCCAACGCCGCCCGCCTGCGGCCGGCGACTTCGGTGTGCCTCAGCGCGGCCCGGCCACCCGCGCTTCGACCGCGAACACCGCGGCCTCGACGCGCGAGCTCAGGTTGAGCTTGGCGAGGATATGGCGCACGTGCAGCTTGACGGTGTCGTGGCTGATTTCGAGCGCACGCGCGATCGTCTTGTTGCTCTCGCCGCGCGCCAGGTGGTCGAGGATCTGGCGCTCGCGTTCGGTGAGCGAGGCCAGGAGGTCGCCGCGGTTGCGGCCCTTGCTGCCGTCTTGCAGCAGCTGGGCGAGCTTGAGCGTCATCGCCGGCGCCACGACCAGCTCGCCGCGCGCGGCGTTGCCGATCGCGGTGATCACGTCCTCGGGCTCCATGTCCTTGAGCAGGTAGCCGCGCACGCCGGCGCGCAGCGCGGCGGCGAGGTCGGTCTCGGAGTCGCTCATCGTCAGGATCACGACCGGCGTGTCCAGGCCCTCGGCGCGGATGCGCTGCAGCAGCGTCAGCCCGTCGACGGCGGGCATGCGCAGGTCGAGCACCAGCAGATCCGGGCGCTGCTCGCGCAGCACGGCGACGACCTGGTCGGGGTCGGCAAGCGCAGCCAGCACCTCCATGCCGCCACGCTGGCGCAGCAGGTCGGACAGCCCGGTACGGCACAGCGAGTGGTCGTCGACGAGGACGAGGCGCGGCGCACTCATCGGGGCGCCCTCCGCGCGGCGCGCTGCGGCATTCGGGCTTGGGAGCAGCGGCGCGGCGCGTTCACGGGAGCAGCCCACGGCCTGCGGCCCGTCCCGCCCGACGGGAATGCGCCCTGGTCGATGCCTGCGTGCTCATGCCAGGGCCCCGGCCGGCGCGGCCGTTGCCGCCGGCAGCGGCACGCGCAGGCACACGCGCGTGCCGCGGCCCGGGCGCGGGCCGACCTCGAGCGTGCCGCCGAGCCGGTGTGCGCGCTCGCGCATGATCGCCAGCCCGTAGTGCGTGCCGCCGTCCTCGGCCGCCGCGGCGATGCCGGCGCCGTCGTCGTCGATGCGCACTTCGAGCAGGTCGCCCTCGCGCTCGACGTGCAGCCAGGCGCGGCGCGCGCCGGCGTGACGCACGACGTTGGCGAGCGCCTCCTGCACGATGCGGTAGACCTGCTCCTCCTGCGGCGGCGTGAGCGCGGCCTCGGGCAGCGTGTTGGCGAACTCGAGGCGCGGGCCGCCGCGCGCGCGGAAGGCCTCGGCGCTGGCCGCCAGCGCGTGCGCCAGTCCGCGCGGGTGCATCGGCGCGCGCATGTGCGTGAGCAGCGCGCGCAGGTTGGCGTGCGCTTCGCGCACCGCCTCGCGCACGTCGTCGAAATAGCCCTCGGCCGACGCCTGGTCGCAGCCGCGGATGGCGTCTTGCAGCAGCGGCAGGCGCATCTTGACGTAGGCCAGCGACTGGCCGATCGAGTCGTGCACGTCGGCGGCGATCGCCTGGCGCTCGCCGGCCAGCGCGGCGCGCAGGTTCTCGCGCTCGAGCCGCGCGTTCTCGAGCGCCAGCCCGAGCAGTGCCCCCACCGATTCGAGCAGCGCCAGCACCTGCGGCGAGGGTTCGGACGCGTCTTCGTAGAACAGGTTGTAGATCCCGAGCAGGCGCCCGCGGTGGGCCAGCGGCACGGCCAGGATGCGTCGGCAGGCGCTGCCGAAATAGGCGCCTTCGCTGCGCCGTGCGCAGGCGCTCACGTCATGGCCCCAGGCCGGCTGGCGCGCCTGCAGCGCGAAGCCGCAGGCGCCGCAGTCGCCATCGACCGCGCGTTCGGCCTCGAGCACGGCAGCAGGCAGGCCCTGACTTGCCACCAGGTGCATGCGCTGGCCGCTGTCGTCGAGCACGCGCACGGCGCCGGCGGCGGCGCTGGCGAGGTTCAGCAGCGGGTGCAGGAAGCGCGCCAGCAGCTCGTGCAGGTCGTTGCCCGAAGCCAGGCCGGCGGTGATCTCGGCCAGCAGCCCCGACGGCGCCGCACCGGCCGGCATTGCCGGCGTGGCGCTCGGGGTCCGGAAAGGCATCTCGATGGCGGGCATCTCGGTCGGCGGCGACGGCGCGCAAGCGCTTGAACAGACAGCTATTGCCCCGTCGGCCCCCCATTCTGCACCCCCGGCGCGAAGGGCGCAGCGATCGCCGCATGGCCGCAGGGGACGCCCGCCGCGGCGCCGCGCGGCGCCGCAGCCGGTCGGGCCCGGGCGCCGCGGCGCGCCGCATCACCCGCTCGCGCTGCGGCGCCGCGGCGGCACCTCGCCGCGCGCTGCGCCGCGCAGCTCGCTGCAATGGCGGATGAACTCGGCGGTGTCGCGGCCGATGTGCTTGTCGCGGTGCAACACCATCGATAGCCGCCGGATCGCCCGCGGCAGGCTGGTCTGCAGCTCGGCCAGCGTGCCCTGCGCCAGCTCCTGCGCCACGACCTCGCGCGGCAGACAGCCGAGCGCGGCGCCGGCGGCCACCAGGCGCTTGATCGCCTCGGGGCTGCTGAGCTCGAAGGCGACGTCGAGTGCGCCGACCCGCTCGTGCAGCCACAGTTCGGCGGCCTCGCGCGTGCCCGAGCCGTGCTCGCGCAGCGCCCAGGTGGCCGCGCGCAGCTCGCGCAGGCTCAGCGGGCGGCCGACCAGCGGGTGATCGGCGGCGGCGAACACCACGAGTTCGTCGGTCAGCCAGGGGCGCACGACGAGGCGCGGATGCGTCTGCGTGCCCTCGATGAAGCCGACGTCGGCGTCGAAGCCCGCCACCGCCTCGACCACCTCGCGCGTGTTGCCGATCATCAGCTGCACCGGCTGCGCCGGGCAGACGAGCTTCCAGCGCGCCAGCAGCCCCGGCAGCAGGTACTCGCCGATCGTCAGGCTGGCCGCCAGGTGCAGCGGCGCCGGCCGCGCCGGCGACAGCAGATGCTCGAGCTCGACGGCGCGGTCGAGCAGCGCCGCCGCCTTGGGCAGCAGCGCGCGGCCGTTGTCGTTGAGCCGCAGGCGGCGCCCGAGGCGGTCGAACAGCTGCGCGCCCAGCGCGCTCTCGAGCTCGGCCAGCGCGGCGCTGGCAGCGGACTGCGAACGCGCCACGCGGTCGGCGGCGGCGCGCGTCGAGCCGGCGCGCGCGGTGGCGACGAAGACCTCGAGCTGGCGCAGGCTCAGGCGCAGCCGCGGGGCCAGCGGCAGGGCCTGCGGCGGGCCTTTCGCCTGATCGGATTTTTCGGACATCGTGACCAGTATTGTCCGTTTTTCCTCGCGCCTGCAGGTGCCTACGATCGGCCTCGTCGCCGCGGGCGCGCGCGAGCTGTGCTCACGAACGTCCGCGGTCCCCGGGGAGCGCTCGGCGCCTCGATCCACATCAAGCCATCCGGCCTTGCTCGGCGCGCGCCCGCCGCGCCGATCCGAGCGCCGGAGCTTGCAGCCGCAGGGAGGGCTGTGCCGTCATGACCGGTCTCGTCGACCCGCACGGAAGCGAGCGCCTGCGCCCGCTGCTGCTCCAAGGGCAGGCGCTGGACGAGGAGCGCCGCCGCGCCGCCGCGCTGCCCGGCCTGCGCGTGAGTTCGCGCGAGCGCGGCGATATCGTGATGCTCGGCATCGGCGGCTTCACGCCGCTGGACGGCTTCATGACGAGCACCGACTGGCGCGGCGTGTGCGACGGCATGCGGCTGGCCAGCGGCCTGTTCTGGCCGATCCCGATCACCCTGTCGGCCGGCGCGGCCGAAGCGGCCGCGATCCGCACCGGCCAGGAGATCGCGCTGCTCGACGGTGAGGACGGTGCGCCGCTGGCGACGATGCGCGTGACCGAGAAGTACACGATCGACAAGGCGCACGAGTGCGCCGCGGTGTTCCGCACCACCGACCTCGCGCACCCGGGCGTCAAGATGGTGATGGAGCAAGGCGAGGTCAACCTGGCCGGGCCGCTGAAGGTGCTGTCGCAGGGCGGCTTTCCCGAGAAGTACGGCGCGCTGTACATGACGCCGGCGCAGACGCGCGCGCTCTTCCAGGAGCGCGGCTGGTCGCGCGTGGCCGCGTTCCAGACGCGCAACCCGATGCACCGCTCGCACGAGTACCTGGCCAAGATCGCGATCGAGGTCTGCGACGGCCTGCTCGTGCACTCGCTGCTGGGCGCGGTCAAGCCGGGCGACATCCCGGCCGAGGTGCGCACGCGCGCCATCGCCGCGCTGGCCGAGCATTACTTCGTGCCTTCCACCATAGTGCAGGCCGGTTACCCGCTCGACATGCGCTACGCCGGCCCGCGCGAGGCGCTGCTGCACGCGCTCTTTCGCCAGAACTACGGCTGCTCGCACCTCGTCGTCGGGCGTGACCATGCCGGCGTCGGCAGCTACTACGGCCCGTTCGACGCGCACCGCATCTTCGACGAGATCCCGGCCGATGCACTGCAGACGCGGCCGCTCAGGATCGACGTCTCGTTCTGGTGCTACCGCTGCGGCGGCATGGCCTCGGCGCGCACCTGTCCGCACGGCGACGCCGACCGCTTGCAGGTGAGCGGCACCCAGCTGCGCAAGTGGCTCGGCGAAGGCCACGACGTGCCCGCCGAGTTCAGCCGCCCCGAGGTGCTGCAGATCCTGCGTGCCTACTACGCCGACGCCGGCCGCTAGGCGCCGCCGCCCATCACCCCTTCCCGAAACCCAACCCGCTTCCCAGGAGACCCCGAGATGCCCACCTACGTACGGACCGACAAGTGCGACGGCTGCAAGGGCCAGGACAAGACGGCCTGCATGTACATCTGCCCGCACGACCTGATGATGCTCGACAAGGACGGCTCGCAGACCGGGCACCCGATGCGCGCCTTCAACCAGGAGCCCGAGCAATGCTGGGAGTGCTACTCCTGCGTCAAGATCTGCCCGCAGAACGCGATCGAGGTGCGGCACTACGCCGACATCGTGCCGCTGGGCGGCTCGGTGCAGCCGCTGCGCGGCTCCGACTCGATCATGTGGACGATCAAGTTCCGCAACGGCACCTTGAAGCGCTTCAAGTTCCCGACGCGCACCACCGAGGAGGGCTCGATCCAGCCCTACGCCGGCAAGACGATGCCCAAGCTGGCCGACATCGACAAGCCCGGCTACTTCACGCCCAGCGGCGGCTACCGCGCCGGGCGCGATGGCGAACTGCTGCGCGTGAAATGACCCTTCCCCGAAGCGCCTTCGGCGCCTCCCCCCCGAGGGGGCGCCGCCAGCGGCCCGGCCAGGCCGGTTCCGCGGCGGCCGCCGGGCTGCAACGACAAATCGACTGTTGAGGAATCACCCCATGGCAACGTTCGAGAACCCCGAAGTCGTCCAGGAAGAGCTGGACATCCTGCTGATCGGCGGCGGCATGGCCTGCTGCGGCGCCGCTTTCGAGATGATGCGCTGGGCCGAGGCCGTGAAGGCCGAGACCGGCAAGGAGCTGAGGATCAAGCTCGTCGACAAGGCGGCGATGGACCGCAGCGGCGCGGTCGCGCAGGGCCTGTCGGCGATCAACACCTACATCGGCCCCGAGCAGGATCCGGCCGACTACGCGCGCATGGTCAGCAACGACCTGATGGGCATCACGCGCGACGACCTCGCCTACGACCTCGGGCGCCACGTCGACGAGTCGGTGCACCTGTTCGAGGAATGGGGCCTGCCGATCTGGAAGACCGACGACGACGGCGTGCGCCACGACGGCGCCGAGAGCCAGAAGGAAGGCCTGCCCGCGCTCAAGGACGGCGGCAAGCCGGTGCGCTCGGGCAAGTGGCAGATCATGATCAACGGCGAGTCGTACAAGTGGATCGTCGCCGAGGCGGCCAAGAAGGCGCTGGGGCTGGACCGCATCCAGGAGCGCGTGTTCATCGTCAAGCTCGTCAACGACAAGAACGACCCCTCGCGCATTGCCGGTGCGGTGGGCTTCTCGGTGCGCGAGAACAGGATCTACGTCTACAAGGCCAAGGCCGTGCTGCTGGCCGCCGGCGGCTGCGTGAACCTGTTCCGTCCGCGCTCGGTGGGCGAGGGCACGGGCCGCGCCTGGTATCCGGTGTGGAACGCCGGCAGCACCTACGCGATGGCGGCCGAGGCCGGCGCCGAGCTCACGATGATGGAGAACCGCTTCGTGCCGGCGCGCTTCAAGGACGGCTACGGCCCGGTGGGCGCGTGGTTCCTGCTGTTCAAGGCCAAGGCCGTCAACGCCTACGGCGAGGACTACATGGTCAAGAACAAGGAACTGCTCGACCAGTACCCGCCCTACGGCCAGGCGGCGGTGCCGGCCTCGTGCCTGCGCAACCACCTGATGTTGAAGGAGATGAAGGAAGGGCGCGGGCCGATCTACATGGACACCGTCACCGCGCTGGGCAAGCTGCGCGAGACGCTGAGTCCCAAGGAGGTCAAGCACCTCGAGGCCGAGGCCTGGGAGGACTTCCTCGACATGTGCATCGGCCAGTGCGGCATCTGGGTCGGCGAGAACATCGAGCCCGAGAAGAAGATGAGCGAGCTCATGCCCACCGAGCCCTACCTGCTGGGCTCGCACTCGGGCTGCTGCGGCATCTGGGTCTCGGGCCCGACCGACCTCGGCGCGCCCACCGCCGACGAAGGCGAGCTCGACGGTGTCCCGGCGCACCTGCCGCGCGGCTGGAACTGGGGCTACCGCTCGATGACCACCGTCAAGGGCCTGTTCACCGCCGGCGACGGCGTCGGCGCCTCGGGCCACAAATTCAGCAGCGGCTCGCACGCCGAAGGGCGCCTGGCGGCCAAGGCGATGGTGCGCTTCGCGCTCGACAACGCCGCTCACCAGCCCGAGCTCGACACCGACGCGGCGACGCTGGCCGAGGAGATCTACAAGCCGGTGCGCACCTTCTTGCAGCACAAGGACTACACCACCGCGATCGACATCAACCCGCACTACATCACGCCCAAGATGGCGCAGTTCCGGCTGCAGAAGATCATGGACGAGTACGTCGCGGGCGTCGCCACCTACTACAACACCAACGACGTGATGCTCAAGGTGGCCGAGGAGAAGCTCGAGATGCTCAAGGAGGACGCGGCCAAGATGCGCGCGAAGGATCTGCACGAGCTGCTGCGCGCCTGGGAGAACTACCACCGCATCCTCACCGCCGAGGCGCACATGAAGCACATCCAGTTCCGCGAGGAGTCGCGCTACCCGGGCTTCTATTACCGCACCGACAAGAACTTCGTCGACGAGAAGAACTGGCACTGCTTCGTCAACTCGGTCTACGACAAGTCGACCAGGCAGTGGACCTGCTTCAAGCGTCGCCACGTCGATCTCGTCGACAAGAGCAAGCTGTTCAAGACCGCGCCGGCGCACTGAGGCCGCAGGCGCGGGCTGCGCAGCGGCCCCGACGGCGGCGGCAGGTCGGGAGGCGATCGGCCGCAAGGCGACGCCGGGCGCAGCCCGGCGTCTACGTCACGGCGGGCGCCGCGTGCCCATCGACTTCGCAGGAGACGGACGATGAGACGATCTCTGGCCGGCGTTGCGCTGGCGGTCGCGGCGGCGACGGCGCAGGCCGCGCCGGCGCTGATGTCCGACGCCTGGGCGGCGCAGGCCTGCCAGCAGTGGAACCAGACTCCCACGCTGCTCGAGGGGCTGGCCGCCGACTGGATCAGGAACGACGGCGGCAAGGGCTTCAAGGTGATCCACCTCTACCGCACCGAGTGCGGCGAGGCGACCAAGGTCGAGTTGCGCATCGCCCTCGAGGACGGCAAGGCGCAGTGCCGGTACGGCGGCAAGGTCGAGACGACGCGGCTCGACGGCGGCGTCGACTACGTGATGCACGCCGCTACCGCGCGCTGGGGCGAGATGGGCCGCGGCGAGTACGGCCCGATGCGCGCGATGATGTTCGGCCGCCTCGAGTTCATCGGCCCCAAGCTGGAGGCGATGGGCGTGATGGGGCCGTTCGAGAGCTTCCTGCTGCTGGTGGGCAAGGTGCCGGGCGACACGGCGGCTTGCCCGAAGTAGGACCCGCGCGCGCCCGTCGCCGCGCGTGCCGGCGCGGCCGCGGACCAGGCGCACTGGCGCACTGGCGCGTCCGCCGGCAGCGCCCTGCGCCACCTTTGACGACAATCGCCCGATGAGCGAATCCACCCCGTTTCCGCCCAGCCCGGTCGTGCCGGCGACGCTCGAGGGCCAGGCGCCGCTGCAGTTCCGCTGCCGCAAGGGCATCGCCTGCTGGAACGCCTGCTGCAGCAACATCGACATCGCGCTCACGCCGGTGGACATCGTGCGGCTCAAGCAGCGCCTGGGCCTGGCCTCGTGGGAGTTCCTGCAGCAGTACACGGTGCCCTACGAGATGGAGAAGGACGGCATTGCCGGCGTCAAGCTGCGCCCGGTCGAAGGCGGCACCGCCTGCCGCTTCATGACGCCCGAGGGCTGCAGCGTCTACGAGGACCGCCCGACCGCCTGCCGCTACTACCCGGTGGCGCTGCTCGCGATGCGCAAGCAAGACGAGTCGGTCGACCGCCAGTACTACGCCATCGTGCGCGAGGAGCATTGCCTGGGCCACCAGGAGCCGCGCACGCAGAGCATCGATGCCTACCGCGCCGAGCAGGGCGTGCTCGAGTACGACGAGGCGGCGCGCGGCTGGCGCCAGCTCATCCTGAAGAAGAAGAGTTCGGGGCCGACGATCGGCAAGCCGAGCAAGCGCAGCCTCGAGCTGTTCTTCATGACCTGCTACGACGTCGACCGTTTCCGCGCCTTCGTCGCCAGCGACGCCTTCGCCGGCGTGTTCGACGTGCCCGACGAGGAACTGCGCACGGCGCTCGTCGACGACCTCGTGCTGCTGCAGTTCGGCTGGCGCTTCCTGCGCCAGGTGCTGTTCGGCGAAACGACGATCGCGCTGCGCGGCGAGGGCGTCGAGCAGCGGCGCGCGCGCGTGGCCGAGCAGCGCGCGCGCCTCGAGCGCGAGGCGGCCGAGCGGCTGGCGCGCGACGACGACGAAGGCGGCGCCTTTGTCGACGTCTGAAGGCGGCGCGTCGCCGCTCGTCGACGTCGCCGGCCTGCAGGCCGCACTGGCGCGCTTCGCGCGCGAGCGCGACTGGGAGCGCTTTCACTCGCCGAAGAACCTCGCGATGGCGCTCGCCGGCGAGGCGGGCGAACTGGTCGCGCTGTTCCAGTGGCTGAGCGAGGACGCCTCGCGCGACGCGGCGCGCGATCCGGCCAGCGCGCGCCGCGTGCGCGACGAGCTCGCCGACGTCCTGCTCTACCTCGTGCGGCTGGCCGACCGGCTGGGCGTCGACCTCGACGAGGCCTGCCGCACCAAGATCGCCGCCAACGCCCTGAAGTACCCGGTCGAGCGCGCGCGCGGGCGGGCGGACAAGTACGACGCGCTCTGACGCGGGTTGCGCCGCGCCGAGGCGAACGCGGCACGCCTGCGGTGCTCGGCGCGGATCCCTGCCAGGTCGAGGCCGCTGGCGTGGCGCAAGGTGCGGGCCGGTAGTCGGCGCTGCCGTTCAATGGAGGTTGCACGCGCGTGCGCCCGCCCCTGCGGGGGCCGGCGGCGCGGGCATGCCGGCTACGGCCACGGTCGCGGTCGGCCACCGAGGGCCGCTGTCATGACCTCATCAACACGCGGTCAGCCCGCCGCCGCCATGGCGACCGCGAATGAGGCCTGCGCCGGCACACCCACGCCGCCGACCCCGACCACGCGCGCTGTCCGCGAGCAGGTTCGGGGGCATTCGTCGCCGCTACGCGGCCGCAGCGGCGCGCGCCGCCGAGCCCGACCATGCGCGCTATGCGCAAACAGGTTCAGGGGCATTCCTGGGCGCAACGTACAGCGTGGGGGCGGCGCCCGCGGGCGCAGGCCTCATTCGCGGTCGCCATGGCGGCGGCAGTCCGAACCCGGTGTTGATGCCGTGGCGGCGGCGGCCCTCGGTGGCCGACCGCGACGGTGGCCGGAGAACGCGGGCGACGCCCCCACGCTGCTGCAGCGGCCTGCGCACGCGTCGGCAACGAGCGCTCGGCGCAGCCTTCTTCGATTCCGCCTGCAGGGCCGGTGCACGCACCGCCTGCGCCCGCAGGCTCGGCGGGTACGCCGCGCCGCGCCGCGCCGCGCGCGCGCTTCACACCTGGCGCCAGGGCAGCCCGTGCTTGCGCCAGCCGCCCAGCGTGCCGCGGTGGTGCTCGGCGTCGAGCTCGCCCTCGAAGCCTTCGAGCACGTTGCTCACCTGCGTGAAGCCGTGCCTTTCCAGCTCGAGCCCGGCGTCGACCGAGCGCTTGCCGCTGCGGCAGATGAGGATGATCGGCCGGTCCTTGCGCCCGGCCATGCGCAGCACCTGCTCGGCGAAGCGCGGGTTCGGGTCGAAGTCGGGCGCGGTGTTCCACTCGATGTTGATGGCGCCGATCGGATGCCCGACGTAGAAGTACTCGAGCTCGGTGCGGCAGTCGATCAGCAGCGTGTTCGGGCTGGCCGTCACGATCTCGTGCGCTTGCTTGGGGTGCAGGTGTTCCATCGGCGTCCTCACTGCGGGTGGCGCATTCTGCCGGCGGCGCCGTGCCGGGCAACGACGCGTTGCTCATATGCATATGCGGCAGCGACGGCAACAGCGGGCGCGAGGCTTCATGGCCGGTGCGCATGAGCAAATGGAAATTGACCATTTCCGCTGCCGCCGCGCCTGCGCCACCATGCGCCCCTCGGCCCTTGCCGAGTCCACCGAGCCCGAGTCATGTCCGCCGCACGAGTCGCAGAACGCCCCGCCGAACCCGCCGCCGCACGCCACGCCGAAGCACCGAGCGCGCCGCTCGCGTTCGACGACGAGGGCTTCCTCGTCGATCCGCTCGCCTGGACGCCGGCGCTGGCCGAGCAGCTCGCCCGGCTCGACGGCATGGCGGGCCTGGGCGCCAGGCATTGGCAGATCATCGACCTGGTGCGCGCGCGCTGGTTCGGCCTCGGCGCTTTGCCGGTGATGCGCCTGGTGTGCCGGGCGGTGCAGGTCGATCCGCAGGCCGCGCACCGGCTGTTCCGGAGCTGCCGCAGCCTGTGGCGCATCGCCGGGCTGCCCGACCCGGGCGACGAGGCGCGCGCCTACATGAACTGAGGGCCGCGGGCGCGCGTGCCGCGGCGCTACGTCTTGTTCGCCAGCTCCTGCAGCTTGGTCGGCTGGATGACGTGGCCGTCGAGCCCGGCCTCCTTCAGCGTGCCGCCGTAGGCCACCGTCATCAGCTGGCTGTAGTAGGTGACCGGCATCGCCAGCTTGGTGCCCTGCTTGCGGTTGATCTCGGCCTGGTAGACCTCGACATTGGTCTGGCACAGCGGGCAGGGCGTGACGATCATGTCGGCGCCATGGTCGTAGGCCGACTCGACGATGTCGCGGATCTGCTTCTGGCTCTTGTCGGGCTCGGAGAAGGCGAGCGCGCCGCCGCAGCAGGTGACCTTCTGGTCGTAGGCCTCGATCGCCTCGGCGCCCACGGTCTGGACCAGGCGGTCGAGGTACATCGGATTCTCGAAGCTCTCGCCGGCGATGCCGAACGGCCGGTTCGTCTGGCAGCCGACGTAGCCGGCGAACTTCAAGCCCTCGAGCGGCTTGACCACCGGCGCGCCGAGCGCCTCGTAGCCGAGATCCTCGATCAGCACCTCGACCATGTGCCGGACGCCGGCCTTGCCCTGGTACTGCAGCCCGGCCTCCTTCAGCGCCTCGTTGGCGTTGGCGAGGAACTCGCGGTCGACGTCGAGCTTCTCCTTGCTCTCGCGCGCGTTCAGCCAGCAGGCGGCGCAGGTGGCGACGACGTCGCGCCCGGGCATGTGCGTTTCGGCCAGCGCGATGTTGCGCGCGTTGAGCACGTGGCGCGTGAGCTCGCTGGCGCCGGTGTAGCTGATCGAGGCGCCGCAGCAGTTCCAGTCCGGGATCTCGGTGAGCTTGATGTCCAGCGTGCGGCACATCGCGTTGGTCGACGTCAGGTAGTTGGCCGCCGAGGCCTTGTACTGCGACGAGCAGCCGGGGTAGAACGCGTATTCCTTCTTCGCCATCGCCTGGGTTCTCCTGCGGTGCGCAGCCACGCGGCGCGCGCCGCGAACGTCGCCGTCTAGTGCCGCGCGGCCCGGCCGCGCTGCTCGATCTGCTGCACCTTGGCCAGCATGGCCTCGATGCCCTTGGTGTCCTTGCAGCGGTGGCCGCCGAAGAGCTCGAACGGGTTCAGCCGTCCGGCCGCGAGCATGCCCAGGCCGACCCGGCGCATCGACCACGCCTTCTTCAGGCCCGCGACCAGCCCGTCCTTGAAGTAGACCCAGAGCGTGAGCCGGAGCTCGTTGACGCGTCCGCCGCGGCGGAAGTTGTCGTAGAAGGCGAGCGAGAAGTCGCGCGTGGGCTGCATCTTCGGCGCCAGCCCGAGGCGCTGCGCGTAGCTCGCCAGCCCGTGCATGATGGTCGTGATGGGCAGCTTGCGCGGGCAGCGCACGACGCAGTTGTAGCAGCTCGTGCACATCCACATCGAGTCGGTGCCCAGCACCTCGTCGCGCTTGCCCGCGCGGATCATCATGAAGAGCTTCTGCGGCGTGTGCTCCCAGTGCGGGCCGAACGGGCACGAGCCCGCGCACACGCCGCACTGCATGCACATCTTGACCATCTCGCCGCCTTCGACCTCGCGCTCGACCTCGCGCAGGAAGTCGGGGCGGTAGGGCCTGGCCGCGGCGGGGGTACCGGTCTGCACGTTCATCGCCCTTGCCCCTTCACGCGAAGCCCTTCATCGGGCTCATGCCGATGGCGGTGATCTGCGCCACGTAGTCGTCGATGAGCCGCGGCAGGCGCTCGATGTCGGTGATGGCGACCTCGTGGTTGACGACGCGCTCGCTCTCGAGGCCGAGCTGCTTCAAGGTGTCGTCGACCTTGCTCATGCGGTAGTAGGCCATTTCGGAGCCGCGCACGAAGTGGCACTGGTAGTTCTCGCCCTTCTTGCAGCCGAGCATCATCACGCCGTCCCAGCCGCCGTTGAGCGCGTCGGTGATCCAGATGGTGTTCACCGAGCCCAGGCAGCGCACCGGGATCACGCGCACGAAGGCCGACACCGCACGCCGCTGCAGCGCCGCCATGTCCAGCGCCGGGTAGGCGTCGTTCTCGCAGGCGAGCACGAGAATGCGCGGCTTGCCGCTGTCCTCGTCGGGCATGTCGACGGCCTTGATCTGCGCGCCCACGCTGTCGACCGAGTAGTTCTCGAACGAGATCACGCGCACCGGGCAGGCGCCCATGCAGGTGCCGCAGCGCCGGCAGCGGCTCTCGTTGAAGAGCGGGTAGCGCTTTTCGTCCTCGTCGATGGCGCCGAAGGGGCATTCGACGGTGCAGCGCTTGCACTGCGTGCAGCCCTCGAGCCGCACGATCGGGTAGCTCAGGTCGCCGCTGCGCGGGTGCGCGGCGCGGCCGAGCGCGGCGTTCTCCACGGCCTGGATCGCCTTCATCGCCGCGCCAGCGGCGTCTTCCGTCGCCTGGGCGATGTCCATCGGCCGGCGCGTCGGGCCGGCCGCGTAGATGCCGGTGCGGCGCGTCTCGTACGGAAAGCAGATGAAGTGCGAGTCGGCGAAGCCGTACTTCAGTTGCGGCAGATCCGGCCCCTGCCGGTAGGCGAGGTTGAGCACCGAAACCTTGGCCAGCTCGTCCTTCTTCGCGACCGCCGCCGCGTCGCCCTTTTCGGCTGCGCTGACGGCGGCCTCCCACGCGTCGAGGTCGACGCCGGCATTGGCCACCTGGCCGGTGGCCAGCACCACGAGGTCGGCCTCGGCCAGCGCATCCTCGTCGAGGATCAGGTCGCGCAGGCGCACGCGCAGGCCCTCACCCGCAGCCTCGACCGCCTGCGCCACGCCCTTGGTGAAGGTCACGCCCTTGGCCTGCGCGCTGCGGTAGAAGTCCTCGCCCATGCCGGGCGTGCGCAAGTCGGTGTAGAGCACCATCGCGCTGGCCTCGGGATCGGCATCGCGCAGGTACATCGCCTGCTTGATGCTGGTGCCGCAGCAATGTCCCGAGCAGTAGGGCAGGTGCTTGCCGCTCGTGTCGCGCTGGCCGGCGCACTGGACGAAGACGACGCTCTTCAGCGGCCGGCCGTCGGCGCGCCGGATCGGCGCGCCGTTGGCCTGACGCGCCAGTGCCTCGAAGCCGGCCTGGTCGACGACATGCGCGTGAATGCCGCCCCCCAGCTCGGGCAGCCTGGCGATGTCGTAGCTCGTGAAGCCGCTGGCCTGCACGATCGCGCCGCACAGCGCCTCGGCGGTGCTGCCGTCGGCGCGTGCGATGCGCACCTGGAAGCGCCCCGGCGCGCCGCGCGTCTGCGCCACCTGCGCGCCGAGCATGACTTCGATGCGCGGATGCGCGTTGGCGCGCTCGATCAGCTGCCCGATGCCGGTCTCGGCCGGCTCGCCGTAGGGCTCGCGCGAAGGCATGCGCTTCCACAGCCGGGCGGCCCAGCCGCCGAGCTCGGACTCGCGCTCGACGAGCAGGACGTCGTAGCCGGCTTCGGCCGCTTCGAGCGCCGCCGTGAGGCCGCTCACGCCGCCGCCGACGACGAGGATGCGGCGCGCGTCGCCGCGGTCCGGGTTGCCGGCCGGGACCTTCAGCCGCTTGAGCTCGGCGCAGGCCATGCGCACGTAGTCGTCGGCCATCTCCCGGCGTACCTCGTCGTGCGCCTCGCCTTCGGCCACCATCCACAGCACGCCTTCGCGCAGGTTGGCGCGCGCCATCGCCGCGCCCGGGAAGTGGAAGGCCTCGGTCTTCATGCGGCGCGAGCAGGCGGCCAGCATCACGTGCGTGACGGCCTCCTCGCCTTCGAGGTCGGCGCGGATCGCGGCCACGCCCTCGTCGCTGCACAGGAAGGCGTGCTCGCGCACCAGGGCCATCTTGCCCTCGCGCTTGGCCACCTTGGCCAGGCGCGCGGCGTCGAGCGTGTCGCCGATGCCGCAGCCGGTGCAGATGTAGGCGGCGGTCTTGGTCTCAGCCATGCGAAGCCTCGGCGCGCGTGTTGCGATGGATGACCTGGATGCCGCGCAGCGCCGCCGCGGTGGCGCTCTGCACGGCGCGGTTGACGTCCAGCGGCGCGGCGGCAGCGCCGGCCGCGACCTGGCCGCCGCTCGCGCTGCCCTCGATGAAGCCGCTCGAATCGCGCACGATCTCGTCGGGCAGCTGCAGGCCCTCGGTCTCGGGCTGCATGCCGATCGCCAGCACGACCAGGTCGTGCGCGTTGGCGTAGCGGTGGTAGCCCTCGGTGTCGACGCCGTGCAGCACCGGGTTGCCGCTGGCCTCGTCCAGCGCGATGCGCGCGACCTTGCTCTTGACGAAGGTGACCATCGGGTCGGCGTGCACGCGGGCGTTGAAGTCCTCGAGGCGGTCGATGGCGCGGATGTCGATGTAGTAGACGGTCGAGCGCGCGTCGCCCTCGGGGTAGGCCTCGCGCACGTACTGCGTCTGCTTGAGCGTGGCCATGCAGCAGATGCGCGAGCAGTGGCGCAGGTGGTTCTCGTCGCGCGAGCCGGCGCACTGGACGAAGGCGATGTTGCGCGCCGGCTGGCCGTCGCTCGGGCGCAGCAGGCGCCCGCCGGTGGGGCCCGCCGGGTCGGCCAGGCGCTCGAACTCGACGCTCGTGATCACGTTCTTGAAGCGCCCGTAGCCGTAGGGCTGGATGCGCGCGGCGTCGTAGGGCCGCCAGCCGGTGGCCCAGATCACGCTGCCGGCGGCCAGCTCGAGCGTGCGCTCCTTCATCTCGAGATCGATCGCGCCCACCGGGCAGGCGGCGCGCGCCTTCTCGGCCTCGGGCGTGCCGACGATGGACGGATCGAGCACGTAGTGCGGCGGGTGCGCCAGCCCGTGCGGCAGGTAGGCCGCGGCGATCGTGTCCAGGCCGTAGTTGAACGGGTTGGGAATGCGCGCCGAGACCGCGCGCTCGCACGCGCCGCAGGCGGTGCAGCGCTCGTTGACGTAGCGCGGGCGCTGGCGCAGCGCGACGCGGTAGTCGCCGGGGCGACCCGCCACCGAGGTGACCTCGGTCAGCGTGAGCACGCGCACCTTGCGGTTGGCGCGCAGCCGGCGCAGGTTGATCTCGAGCCCGCAGGTCGGGTGGCACATCTTCGGGAAGTAGCGGTACAGCTGCGCGGTGCGCCCGCCCAGCGCCGGTGCGCGCTCGACGAGGATGACCTCGCGCCCGGCCTCGGCCGCTTCCAGCGCCGCCGTCATGCCGCTGATGCCGCCGCCCACCACCAGCAGCGTCGGATTGCCGGCCACCATGTCCGTCATTGCACCCCCCTCGGTCCGATGCATGCTACAGCGTGTGCACCTCGAAGCTCATGCGCTCGAGGTCGCCGAGGATCCAGGTCGCCGGCGCGCCCGCGATGCCGGCCACGGTGCCGGGGTTGACGAGCCATGTGCGCTCTCCTCGGATGTTGGGTTGCTGGGTCAGCGCGGCGGCGTGCGTGTGGCCGCAGCACACCAGATCGTACTCACCGGTGCAGGCCATGCCCTGCGCCTGGTGCGGGTAATGGGTGACGTAGACGCGTCGCCCGGCCAGCTCGAGCAGGGCTTCGCCGCCGTGGTATTCGAGCCGGCCCGCCGACGCCGCCGCCAGCCGCGCCAGCGCGAGCGGGTCGCCCAGGTTGTTGCCGTGCACGACATGTACCGTGAGCCCGAGCGCGGCCAGCGGCCGCAGCGTGTTGGCGCCGATGACGTCGCCGCAGTGCACCAACACCTCGGCGCCGGCGCGCGCGCCGGCCTGCGCCGCCGCGAGCAGCGGGTCGGCGCGGTCGTGGCTGTCGGAGGCGATGCAGATCTTCAACGCAACTCGAACGGGCAGGCATCGCCTTGCGGGGCAGGGCGCACGCGGCCGCGCGCATGGGATCACAGTCGGCCGCGGCGGCGAATAACCCTCGTGGGTAGGCTGCACTAACCCATTGCGGGAGTAGACGCTGCAAAGCCCGCTTGCGCCTAATGCCCCTGCGGGCCGGAGGGAGCAGGGGCAGCCGGGGCTGTGTGCGCCTGTCTCGCTGTGCGCCGCACTCCCACCCGCCGCCGGCGGCCGATTCCCTCGACACCCCGACATGGCGCACGTCCCGCTGCACGACCCGCTGGCCGACCCCGACGCCCAGGCGGCACACGAGGTGCGCAAGACCACCTGCTACATGTGCGCCTGCCGCTGCGGCATCCGCGTGCACCTGCGCGACGGCCGCGTGCGCTACATCGACGGCAACCCCGACCACCCGCTGAACCAGGGCGTGATCTGCGCCAAGGGCAGCGCGGGGATCATGAAGCAGTATTCGCCGGCGCGGCTGACGCGGCCGCTCAAGCGCCGCGAGGGCGCCGAGCGCGGCGCGGGCGACTTCGTCGCGATCGAGTGGGAGGAGGCCTTCGCCACGCTGGCCGAGCGGCTGGCCAAGATCCGCGCCACCGACCCGAAGAAGTTCGCGCTCTTCACCGGGCGCGACCAGATGCAGGCGCTCACGGGCCTGTTCGCGCGCCAGTTCGGCACGCCCAACTACGCGGCGCACGGGGGCTTCTGCTCGGTGAACATGGCCGCGGGCATGATCTACACGATCGGCGGCTCGTTCTGGGAGTTTGGCGGCCCCGACCTCGACCGCGCCAAGCTGTTCGTGATGATCGGCACCGCCGAGGACCACCACAGCAACCCGCTGAAGATCGCGATCTCGAAGTTCAAGCGCGCCGGCGGCCGCTTCGTCTCGATCAACCCGGTGCGCACCGGCTACTCGGCCGTCGCCGACGAATGGGTGCCGATCCGTCCCGGCACCGACGGCGCCTTCCTGCTGGCCGTGGTCCACGAGATCCTGGCCAAGGGCCTGTATGACCGCGAGTTCGTCGTCCAGTACACGAACGGCGGCGAACTGGTGAACCTCGACGCCGCGCACGACGAGTACGGCATGTTCGTGCGCACCGAGGTACCGCAGGAGGAGGTCTGCTACGACCCGCAGAACAAGCTGTGGTGGGATCGGCACAGCGACAAGCCGGTGCTCAGCCACGCACCCGGCGCCGACCCGTACCTGCGCGGCGCCTTCACGCTCGCCGACGGCACGCCGGTCAAGCCGGCGTTCCAGCTGCTGCAAGAGCGTGTCGAGCCGTACACGCCCGAGTGGGCCGAAGGCATCACCGGCATCCCGGCCGAGACCATCCGCCGCCTCGCCCACGAGATGGGCATCACGGCGCGCGACCAGCGCATCGAGCTGCCGATCGCCTGGACCGACGCCTGGGGCCGCGAGCACGACACCGTCAGCGGCAACCCGGTCGCCTTCCATGCCATGCGCGGGCTGGCCGCGCACAGCAACGGCTTCCAGACCATTCGCGCGCTGGCCGTGCTGATGTCGCTGCTGGGCACGATCGACCGCCCGGGCGGTTTTCGCCACAAGGCGCCGTTCCCGCGGCCGATCCCGCCTTGCGCGCGCACGCCCAACGACCCGCGCGCGGTCCAGCCCGGCCACCCGCTCGACGGCGCGCCGCTGGGCTGGCCGAGCGACCCCGACGACCTGTTCGTCGACGACGCGGGCGCGCCGGTGCGCATCGACAAGGCCTTCTCGTGGGAGTACCCGCTGTCGGTGCACGGGCTGATGCACAACGTCGTCACCAACGCCTGGCGCGGCGACCCCTACCGCATCGACACGCTGCTGTTCTTCATGGCCAACATGTCGTGGAACTCCACGATGAACACGACCGAAGTGCGCCGCATGCTCGGCGACAAGGACGAGACGGGCGGCTACAAGATCCCCTTCCTCGTCGTCGCCGACGCCTTCCACTCCGAGATGACGGCGTTCGCCGATCTCGTGCTGCCCGACACCACCTACCTCGAGCGGCACGACGTGATGTCGATGCTCGACCGGCCGATCAGCGAGTTCGACGGCCCGGTCGACGCGGTGCGCATCCCGGTCGTGCCGCCGAGCGGCCAGTGCAAGCCGTTCCAGGAGGTGCTGATCGAGCTGGGCACGCGCCTGGCGCTGCCGGCCTTCGTCGGCAAGGACGGGCAGCGCAAGTACCGCGACTATCCGGACTTCATCGTCAACTGGGAGACCGAGCCCGGCTCGGGCATCGGCTTTCTGGCCGGCTGGCGCGGCCGCGGCGGCGAGAAGAGCCTGATCGGCGAGCCCAACCCGAAGCAGTGGGAGATGTACGCCCAGCACGACGGCGTCTACCACCACCCGCTGCCGCGCAGCTACCAGTACATGCGCAACTGGAACCAGGGCTACCTGGAGTGGAGCCGCGCGCACCGCATCACCCGCTACGCCGAGCCGATCCTGATCCACCTGTACTCGGAGGTGCTGCAGCGCTTTCGCACGGCGGCGCGCGGCAAGGGCCTGACGCGCAAGCCGCCGGCGCATCTGCGCCAGCGCGTCGAGACCTATTTCGACCCGCTGCCCTTCTACTACGAGCCGCTCGAGGCCGCGGCCACCGACCGCCAGCGCTACCCGCTCGCCGCGGTGACGCAGCGGCCGATGGCGATGTACCACTCGTGGGATTCGCAGAACGCCTGGCTGCGCCAGATCCACGCCTACAACGTCCTGTTCGTCAACACCCAGACGGCGCGCGCGGCCGGCATCGCCGACGGCGACTGGGTGCAGGTCGAATCACCCTGGGGCCGCGTGCGCTGCCGCGCCGCGCATACCCAGGCCGTCGAGCCGGGCACGGTGTGGACCTGGAACGCGATCGGCAAGGCGCCGGGCGCCTGGAACCTCGAGCCCGAAGCCAACGAGGCGCGCGAGGGTTTCCTGCTCAACCACCTGATCACCGACGAGCTGCCCGAGCGCGGCAGCAGCCGGCGCGTCTCCAACTCCGACCCCGTGACCGGCCAGGCCGGCTGGTACGACGTACGCGTGCGCGTCGTCAAGGCCGAGCCCGGCGACACGGCGGCCGGGCCGCGCCTGGAGCCGCTGCGCCCGTACCCGGGCATGCCCGAGCGGCCGCGCGAGATCGTCTCGCTGCGCGCGCTGGCCGCGGCATTCAAGGGGCGCGCGCGATGAGCCGCAAGCAGCTTGCGCTCGTCATCGACCTCAACGTCTGCGTCGGCTGCCAGGCCTGCGTGACGAGCTGCAAGGAGTGGAACGCCAGCGGCGCGGCCGGTCCGCTGTCCGACCAGAACCCCTACGGCGCCGACCCGAGCGGCACCTTCTTCAACCGCGTGCAGACCTTCGAGATCGGCGCGTTCCCGCACACCGAGACGGTGCACTTCCCCAAGAGCTGCCTGCACTGCGAGGACCCGCCCTGCGTGCCGGTGTGCCCCACCGGCGCGTCGCACAAGCGCGCCGAGGACGGCATCGTGCTCGTCGACTACGACAAGTGCATCGGCTGCAAGTACTGCAGCTGGGCCTGCCCGTACGGCGCACGCGAGCTCGATGCGCACCAGAAGGTGATGAAGAAGTGCACGCTGTGCGTCGACCGCATCTACGACGCGGCGCTCGCGCCGCGCGATCGCCTGCCGGCCTGCGTCAAGGCCTGCCCGACCTCGGCGCGGCTGTTCGGCGACATCCACGATCCCGACTCCGAGGTCTCGCGCGCGATCCGCGAGGAGGGCGGCTATGTGCTGATGCCCGAGTGGGGCACGCAGCCGGCCAACCACTACCTGCCGCGGCGCAAGACGCGCCTGCGCATCCATGCCGACGAACTGGTGCGCGCCGCCAACCCGCTGCTGGTCGAAGGCCATCTGCCCAAACCCGCCGACGACGCCGCCACGTTCGAGGACGCGAGCGTTTGAGGGCGCGCGCCCGCCTGCGATGAACCCCGCCTTTTCCGTCATCCTGCTCACCACGCTGATCGGCGCCGGCCAGGGCCTGTTCCTCGCGCTGGCATCGCTGCAGATGTACGCGCTGGCCGGCCTGCTGCCGCCGGCCGAGGGCCGGGCGCTGGCCGTCACCGGCAGCGCGGTGGCGCTGGTGCTGCTGGCCGGCGGGCTGGTGGCCTCGTTCTTCCACCTCGGCCGGCCCGAGCGCGCCTGGCGCACGGCCACGATGTGGCGCACCTCGTGGCTGTCGCGCGAGGTCATCGTGCTGCCGGCCTTCATGGGCGCGGTGGCACTGTACGGCCTGCTGTACGCGAGCGGCTTCAACCCGGTGCTGGCGAGCTCGGCGCGCGGCACGGCGCTCGATCTCGCGCTGCTGGTAGCGGTCGTCGGCAGCGTGCTCGCCTTCGCGCTCTTCGTGTGCACCGCGATGATCTACGCCGCGGTGCGTTTCCTCGCCGAGTGGCACACGCCGCTCACGCTCGTCAACTACACGCTGATGGGCGGCGCTTCGGGCTTCACGCTGGCCGCGGCGCTGGCCGCGCTCGTCGAGCCGCAGCGCGTGCCCTTCCTCTGCGGCTGGGCGATCGCGCTCACCGCGCTGGCCGCGGCGGGCCGCTGGGCGTCGCTCGCGCGCAATGCGCGCCTCGCGCCGCGCTCGACGCTGCAGTCGGCGATCGGCGTCAAGCACCCGCTGATCGTGCAGCGCTCGATGGGCTTCATGGGCGGCTCGTACAACACGCGCGAGTTCTTCCACGGCGCCTCGGCGCGCCGGCTGCGCTGGATCAGGCCGGTCTTCCTGCTGCTGGCTTTCGCGCTGCCGCTCGCGCTGCTCGCGCTCGGGCGCGCGCAGCCGCCCGCCGCCGCGGCGGCGCCGCTGCTGGCGGCCTTCGGCGTGCAGTATCTCGGGCTGCTGGCCGAGCGCTGGTTCTTCTTCGCGCAGGCGCGGCATCCGCAGAACCTGTACTACCAGGCGGTGGCGTGATGGGCGCGACGACGCACGCGAGGATCCTGCGCTGCGCGCTGCCCGTCGCCGCCGGCCTGCTGCTGCCGGCGCTGGCGCTGGCCGCGCCGGCGGCAGCGCCGGGCGCCACGGCGGCGAACACCGTGCCCTGGTGGGTCTGGCCGCTCGGGCTGTTCCTCGCCTGCTTCGTGATGGGCATCGTCGCCGTGCCGGCGGGCATCGGCGGCGGCACGCTGTTCGTGCCCATCGTCGGCAGCTTCTTCCCGTTCCACCTCGACTTCGTGCGCGGCGCCGGGCTGCTGGTGGCGCTGGCCAGCGCGCTGTCGGCCGCACCGATGCTGCTGCGCGGCGGCCTGGGCAGCCTGCGCCTGGCGCTGCCGCTGGCGCTGCTCGCCTCGGCCTCGTCGATCGTCGGCGCCTTGCTCGGCCTGGCGATGCCGGTGGCCCTGGTGCAGACGCTGCTCGGCGGCCTCGTGCTCGCCATCGTGGTGCTGATGTTCGTCTCCAAGAAGTCCGAATTCCCGGAAGTGGCGGCGCCCGATCGCCTGGCGCAGGCGCTGGCGCTGCACGGCGTGTTCGTCGACGGTGCCTCGGGCCGCGTCGTGCACTGGCAGGTGCACCGCACGCTGCCCGGCCTGGTGCTGTTCCTCGGCATCGGCGTGCTGGCCGGCATGTTCGGCATCGGCGCCGGCTGGGCCAACGTGCCGGCGCTCAACTTGCTGATGGGCGCGCCGGTCAAGGTGGCGGCGGGCACCTCGGGTCTCGTGCTCTCGCTCGTGGACTCGTCGGCGGCCTGGGTCTACATCAACAAGGGCGCGGTGCTGCCGATGGTGGCCGTGCCTTCGGTGGTGGGCATGATGCTGGGCGCGCGCATCGGCGCGCGGCTGCTGCACGTGCTGCATGGCGCCGTGGTGCGCCGCCTGGTGATCGGCGTGCTGCTGTTCGCCGGCCTGCGCGCGCTGCTCAAGGGCATGGGGGTGTGGCCGTGAGCGCAAGCGAACGCGTGCGCGTCGCGCAGCCGCCCGAGCAGCTGCTCTACGCCCGGCTGCTCGACTGGGGCACGCGCATCGGGCTCGTGCTGCTGGTGGCGAGCTTCGCGGCCTACGTGCTCGGCCTGGCCGAGGCGCATGTGCCGCCCGAGCGGCTGCCGCAGATCTGGCAGCACCCGGTGGGCCGCTACCTCGAACTCACCGGTTCGCCCACCGGCTGGGGCTGGCTCGCCCTCATCCACCGCGGCGACATCGCCGGCCTGGTAGGCATCGCCGTGCTCGCCGGCTGCTCGGTGCTGTGCCTGCTGGCGCTGGTGCCGCTGTACCTGCGGCGCGGCGAGCGCAGCTTCGCGTGGCTCTGCCTGGCCGAGGTGGCCGTCGTCGTGCTGGCCGCCTCGGGCGTGCTGGCAGCGGGGCATTGACGATGGCTGCGCCCTTCACGCGTGTGCTGCTCGCCAGCGAGCACGGCGAGCACGATGCCGGCGCCGAGGCGCTCGCCTTCGCGCTGGCGACGCACTGCGCGCTGCCGCTGGCGGCGGTACTGCCGGTGCGCAGCAACCCCGAGCTCGAGGCCAGCGCACCGCAGCTGGCGGCACGGCTCGACGCCGAGGCGGCGCGCGCGCGCAGCGGCCTCGAGGCGGCGGCGCGTGCCGCGGGCGTGACGCTCGCGCTGCAGGTGCGCCACGGCCCCGAGCCCTATGCCGAGATCGTGGCCGAGGCGCGCGCGACGGCGGCCGAGCTCGTCGTCGTGCGCCGGCGCGGGCGCCGCGGCGTGCTGGCCAACCTGCTGATGGGCGAGATGGTGAGCCAGGTCGTCGCGCACGCGCCGTGCAGCGTGCTCGTCGTGCCGCGCGGCGCGCGCATGTGGCAGAACGGCGTACTGGCCGGCGTCGACCCGCGCGCGCCCGATCCCGCGGCGGTGCTGCAGGCGGCGGCGCTGGCCGCGCAGTGCGGCGTGCCGCTCGTCGTGCTCTGCGTCGCCGAAGGCGCGGCGGCCGCGGCCGCCGAAGCGGTGCTGGCCGAGATGCTGGCGGGCGCGCGCGCGCGGCACGGCGCGACGCGCGGCATGGTGCGCGCCGGGCGCGTGCACCAGGTGTTGATCGACGTCGCGCGCGAGCAAGGCTGCGACCTGCTGGTGGTCGGCCGCCACGGCGGCGCCAGCCTGGCGCGCGCCTGGATCGGCGGCACGGCACAGAAGGTGATCGGGCTGGCCGAATGCCCGGTGCTCGTTCATGTTCCGGCCCGGCCCGGGGATCATCCATGAGTCCACAGGCCGTGCCCAGGGCGCATCGCCGTCGCGACCGACCGGCCGCAGGCCGCAGGCGGCAGCCGTGAGCAAGGCGCTCGACTACCTGGGGGCGGTGCGCGGCGACGCGCTCGGCCACTACTTCGCCTTTCGCCAGGACTGCGGCAAGCACCTCGACCCGAAGACGCGCGCGCTCATCAGCGTCATCACCAAGGTCGACGCGCAAACCGAGCGCGGCCTGCGGCAATACCTGCGGCGTGCGCTGGGCGCGGGCTGCACACCGCTGGAAGTGCTCGACGCTCTGCTGATGGCGTTTCCGACGCTGGGCCTGGCGAAGATCGTCTGGGCGGTGGACGTCATCCTGGCGCTCGACCTGCCCGAGTTCCGGCCCGAGGCGCTGCGCGCCGCGGCGGCCGCACCGCGGTGGCACGACGTGATGGCCGCCGACGCCCTGGCCGCCGGCGAGGCGCGACGCGTCGAGTGCGACGGCCGCGGTCTGTTCGTCTACCGTGCCGCGTCGGCGAGCGAGGCCGACGGCGACGCATGGCGCGTCCACGACAGCCGCTGCCCGCACCAGGGCACCGATATTCCGCCCGAGGCGCTGCAGGGCCGCGCGCTCACCTGCCCGAAGCACGGCTGGGCGTTCGACGTCACGAGCGGGGCGTGCACCGCCAAGGGCGAGCGTGCGCTCACGCGCTGGCCCAGCAAGATCGCCGAAGGGCGCCTGCTCGCGCGCTGGTGAGCCGGCCCGCGACACCCGACCTCGGCTTGCCCGGTTCCCCCACCCCCAACCGTCGATCGACAGAGGAAACCACGATGAAGACGAGAAACATCCGCTGTGCCCGCCGCTCGGCGCTTGCCGCCGCCTGTGTCCTGTGTCTGGCCGCCGGCGGCGCGCACGCCACCAACGGCATGAACATGGAAGGCTACGGGCCGGTGAGCACCGGCATGGGAGGCGCTTCGCAGGCCGTGGACCATGGCACCGCCGCGATGGCGCAGAATCCGGCGACGCTCGCGCTGATGGGTTCGCCGGCGCGTCTGGACGTCGCGGTCGGCCAGCTCGGGCCCAAGGTGGCGAGTTCGGTGCCGGGCATGCCGACGGCCGACTCGGGCGGCACCTCGTACCTGATGCCGGCCTTCGGCTACGCGCGCAGGAGCGGCGCGCTCACCTGGGGCTTCGGCATCTTCGCGCAAGGCGGCATGGGCACCGAGTACTCCGAGAACAGCTTCATGGCGCTGGGCTCGGGCCAGCCGGTGCGCTCGGAGCTCGGCGTCGGCCGCGTGCTGCTGCCGCTGGCCTGGCAGGCGACGCCCGAGTTCGCCATCGGCGGCACGCTCGACTACGTCTGGGCCAACCTCGACCTGCGCATGGCCGCCAGCGGCGCGCAGCTCGGCGGCATGGTCACCGGGGCCTCGGGCAACCTGGGCGGTGCGCTGCCGGCCCTGGGCGGTGCGCCCTGGGCCCGCATCGACTTCTCGGACTCCAACGACTTCTCGGGTGCGGCCAAGGCCACCGGCTGGGCTGCCAAGCTGGGCTTCGTCTGGAGGGCCGCGCCCGGGGTCACGCTGGGCGGCTCGTACCAGTTCAAGACCAAGCTGGGCGATCTGAAGACCGGCACCGCCGGCGCGACGCTGAGCGCACCCGGAGGCTTTGCCGACAGCGGCCGCATGACGGTGGTCGATTTCCAGTGGCCGACGATGGCCGCGCTCGGTGTGGCCTGGCAGGCCAGCCCGGCGCTGCTGGTGGCGGCCGACGTCAAGCGCATCGGCTGGGCCGGCGTGATGCAGAGCTTCAAGATGCGCTACGACAGCGCCGGCATGGGCGGTTCGGTGAGCTTCGCGATGCCGCAGAACTGGAAGGACCAGACGGTCACCAACCTCGGCCTGGCGTGGTCGGCGAACCAGCAGCTCACGCTGCGCGCCGGCGTCAACCTCGCCGACAACCCGATTCCCGACGCCTTCGTCAACCCGCTCTTCCCGGCCACCGTGAAGAACCACTACACGCTGGGCGCGGGCTGGGCCTTCACGCCGGCGCACGAGCTGAACCTGTCGTACACCTATGCGCCGCGCGTCTCGGTCACCAACGGCCAGGGCGTGCTCATCACGCACAAGCAGCAGAACGTGCAGGTGATGTACACGGCGCGGTTCTGAGCAAGCCCGGGGGCGGGCCGCGGCGCGGCTCGCCCCGCGCCGCTGGAGACCGGGCGAGCCGGCAGGGCCTCGGCGGCGCCAGAGCCGCCGGCTGCGCACCGTTCGGACTGCGCGCCGCGCCGCGGGCACGGCCTCTCGCGTGACCTTCGTCCTCGCCCGGGCTGCCGCGCAAGGGCGCCGGTGGCTGCTTCAGGCCAGCCCGGCGTTGCCCTGCACGCCCACCAGCCGCGGCGTGTTGAGGCGCGGCGGCGCCACGCGCCCGCCCGGGCGCGCCTTCAGCCAGCTCTCGACCAGCTCCCACACCGGCTTGCTGCCGGCCTGCGCGGCGGCCTCGGCCACCGGGGCCCAGCCGGCGACCTTGTAGCTCTTGCCGGACTCGATCGGCCGGCCGGCAAGCCGCATGTCGCTGATGCGCGCGCCCATCTTCGCGCCGGGTTCGATCGTGTACTCGAGGCCGCCCACCCGCACCATGTCGCCGCCCTGCTGGTAATAGGGGTCCGGGTTGAAGAGGTTGTCGGCCACGTCCTCGAGCACGGTCTTGATGAACTCGCCCGTCATCGGCGCCACGGTGGCGTAGGGGTAGG
This sequence comes from Rubrivivax sp., assembly GCA_020852865.1. Lineage (GTDB taxonomy): Bacteria > Pseudomonadota > Gammaproteobacteria > Burkholderiales > Burkholderiaceae_C > Rubrivivax. Next base: position 96,428 of record JADYZZ010000059.1, on the reverse strand, counting down.
TGATGGCGAGTTGGTCCATCATCAGCTCGCGCGTGATGGTCTGGCCCGGCAGCAGCGTCGTGCCCCAGCGAAAGCCCGGGCTGAAGGCGATCTCGGCGTCCTGCACTTCGAGCAGCGCGTCGCACACCAACTGGTCCCAGCTGCCGTTGAAGTTGCCGCGGCGGTACAGCAGCGCGTCGGTGACCGCCAGCTTTTCGGCGAGCTTGGCTTCGAACGGCGCGCGCAGCCGCGTGACGAGCGCGGCCATCTCGGGGTCGGGCGCCAGCACATCGGCAAACACCGGCAGCAGCCGCCAGCGCCAGTTGGCGACGCGGCCGGAGCGAACCTCGAAGTCCATCACGCCGAGGAACTTGCCGTTGCTGCCCGAGTTGGTGACGAGCGTCGTGCCGCCGGCATTCGCGACGGGCAGCGCCACCGGCACGCCGTCGTGCGTGTGGCCGCCGAGGATGGCGTCGATGCCGCGCACGCGGCCGGCGAGCTTGAGGTCGACATCCATGCCGTTGTGCGAGAGCAGCACGACCAGGGCCGCGCCCTTGCCGCGCGCCTCGTCGACCACCTTCTGCAGGTTCTCCTCCTGGATGCCGAACTCCCAGTCGGCGACAAAGTAGCGCGGGTTGGCGATCGGCGTGTACGGGAAGGCCTGGCCGACGATGGCGAGCTTGACGCCGTTGACCTCGCGCAGCACGTAGGGGGCGAACACCGGATCGCCGAAGTCGGTGGTCCGGACGTTGTGTGCGACGAAGTCGATGCGGCCCTTGAAATCGCGCTCGACGATCTCCCGGACGCGCTGCATGCCGTAGGTGAACTCCCAGTGGCCGGTCATGACGTCGACGCCGAGCAGCTTCGAGGCGTCGACCATGTCCTGCGCCCGCGTCCACAGCGCCGTGGCCGAACCCTGCCAGGTGTCGCCGCCGTCGAGCAGCAAGGCGCCCGGCCGGCCGGCCCTGAGCCGCTTGACCAGCGTCGCCAGATGCGCGAAGCCGCCCACCTTGCCGTAGCGGCGCGCGGCGCGCTCGAAGTCGAGATACGTGTACGCATGCGCCAGCGCGCTGCCCGGCGCTACGCCGGTGGCGGCCAGGAAACGCTCGCCCACCCGATGCGGCAGCCGTCCGGCCATCGGACCGACGCCGAGGTTGACGCTCGGCTCGCGGAAGTGCAGCGGCAGCAGCTGGGCGTGGCAGTCGGTCAGGTGCAGCAGGCTGACGAAGCCCGCGCCGCGGCCCGGCGCGGGCAGCTCGTACAGCGCGTCCTCGGCGCTGGCCGCGTCGGCCTCGGCCCAGCGGCCCAGCGCCATGCCGGCGGCGCCGGCGGCGGCCAGCACCTGCAGGAATTCGCGCCGGCTGATGCTCACGGCGGGCTCGGGCGGCGGGATCGTTGCACCGGCGGGAACCCGCTCGTGCGTACGCCGCCGCCGCTCACCGGTTGACCGGCGAATTCGGGTCGAGCAGCAGCGCCATCAGGTGCTTGAGCTGCTTGTCGTCGAGCAGGCCCTTGGCGCCGAAGCGCGGCATGCTCGAGCAGGCGACGAAGGCGTGCGCGTTGTACAGCTTGGTCCAGGTGTACTCGTACAGCGCCCGCATCTGCGGCTCGCTCGAGCCGGTGATGCCGCGGTCGCGGCCGTAGTGGTACAGGCTCGGGCCGATCGTGCCGTAGGAGATCTCCTCCTTCGCGATCTGGTGGCAGTTGTAGCAGTTGCCGCCGTTGGCCGCCGGGGCGGTGGAGGCGTCGGTCCAGGTCATGCCGCGGCCGCTCTGGGCAAGCTTCTCGCCTTCGCGCCAGTCGCCGAGATATTGGCCGTCGGCGGGCCTCTTCACCGAGGCGGCGGCCTCGGCGCGGATGCGCGCGGCGCTGGCCTCGTCGGGCGCCTTGCCGCCGGAGCAGGCGGCCTGGACGAAGTCCTGATCCAGGCGATCGACCTTGGCGATGCCCTGGTCGCGGAACGAGCTGCGCATGATGCGCGCGCTCATCTGGTCGAGTTCGGCGTCGCTCGGCAGCGAGGCGCAGCCGGCGAGCAGGGCCATTGCGGCGAAGAGGGCGGGCAGCTTCTTCATCGGGGCGACCTCGGCTTCACAGGCGCTCAGCGCTTGATCGCGGGCACGATCGATTCGGCGCCCTTGGCGTTGACGCCCATGTACACGCCCAGGGCGATCGTCGCGTCCGACGCGAACAGCGGGTACGGGAAGCGCTGCTGGCGATAGCAGTCGTTGAGCCGGAACTGCATGCTCCACATCTGCCCGGCGCTCACGCGGTAGGCCGGCCAGGCCGCGAAGCCGACGCCGTCGCCCGGATTACGCGTCAGGTTGGGCAGCTCCTGCAGCCGGATGCGCTTGCCTTCCTCGCCGTGGCAGGTGGCGCAGGCGAAGTCGTGCGTGCCCGCGCGGTAGAAGAACACGCGCTTGCCGATCTCGTACATCACGCGCTCCTGCGCGTGCGACTGCGGCAGGTTGAAGCGCATCCCGCGCGAGGCATTGCCCACGTAGGTGGCGAGCGCGGTGACGTTGGCCATCTCGCCGCGATCGAACGGCGTCTTGTCGATCGCCGCCGCGTCGAGCCCCTGCAGCTGCGCCATGCACCAGATCAGGCGCGCTTCGAGGTCCATCACCTTGCCGGCGTCGGCGAACCAGCGCGGCAGCTCGACGAAGGCGCCCTTCACGACGCCGGGCCCCTTGCCCAGGTCGCAGGCCTCGAGCGAGGCGTTCTTCGGCCCGCGCGGGGTCTTCCAGAGCTGCTCGCCCTTGGCTTCGAACAGGTCGGCCGGGTTGCCGTCCTCGAGCAGCTTGCGGTATTCGGCGATGCCTTCGGCGGTCGATTTCGCCGTCTGCGGCCAGGCCGGCAGCGCCGAGGCCAGGGCGAGCGGGCCTGCGATCAGGCCCGCGAGCAGCCGGCGCGCGCCGGGCGCGCCAGGGCGAATCGGTTTGTGCATCGGCGCGTCCCGTCAGAAGCTGTGAACGAATCGGCCGCGCCCGAGCGGCGCGCCAGACGGCGCCCGATCCAGGCGAAAAGCGCAGCCATATCGCGTGATACGGCGAGCATTTGCAACGACGAGCGGGCGTCGTCTGGCGTGGCGAGCGGGTGTGGGCGATTCGTTCACAGCTTCTCAGGCCACCGTGGCCTCGTCGGTGCGGCTGTCGCCGCGGTTGTCCTTCCAGGTGACCGTGATCTTGTCGCCCGCCTTCGCCCCCTTCACGGTGAGCTGCAGGAACGGGTTCTTGGCGATCGACGGGCCCCATTGGGCCGTGAGCACCGCCCGGCCGTTGTGGTTGACGCCGACCTCCTGGATGAACCAGGCCGGGATCGTCTTGCCTGCGCTGTCCTTGCGCTGGCCGGTCTCCATCTCGTGGCTCATCAGCACGCGCACGACGGCCTTGTCGCCTTGCACCTGCGCGCGGATGCGCATCGGATCTGCCATGTTCTTCTCCTTCGTTCAGCCGCCGCAGCCGCCGAGCGTGACCTTGATCTCCTTTTGCGCGTAGAAGACCTTGCCGTCGCCCGTCATCGCCACCGCGTACACGTTGGACGACTGGGCCATCTTCACGCGCGCGTTGATGCTGGGCTCGACGCTGTCGGTCAGGTCGAACACCGCGGCCAGCGCGTTGGGGTTCTTCTCCACCAGCAGCATCAGGCGCTTGACGGCAGGCAGCGTGCTCGCGCAACCCACCGGTACGACCGCGCCGTTCTCGGCGATGTCGGGCCCGGTGATGCTGACGCCCGTGCTGGCCGCCGGCGCACTGCCGCCGAAGGCCTTGACGGCGTCGGCCAGGTTCTTGGCGTCGAAGGCGGCGCTGTTCCAGGCTGCCTGCGCCGCCCGCGGCAGCATGCCGGCGGCGGCCAGCAGGCCGGCCACCTTCAGGCTGGTGGCCAGCATGTCACGTCGGGTGCTCATCGCAGACGGCTCCTTGTGCAGAGGCGGCGATCTTCGCAGTGCGCTGCCCGGGCGGGCATCAGGGCATGCCCGGGACTACCCGGTCGGGCTATCCGTCGGGAGGACGGCGCTCAGCGCGCCGCGCCCGAAGTCGGCGCGCCGCGCTGGGCGCCGACCAGGCGGTTCTGCTCGGCGAGCTCGCCGTGCGCGTCGCGCGCATGGCCGGGCGGGAACCCGACCACGCGCTGCGGCGGCGGGCAGCCGCGCCGGCAGGTGTCGCCGCGGGTGTCGGGCCGGCGCGTGCTGCCGGGCAATCCGCCCGGCCACAGCGCGTGTTCGAACTGCATGCCGTGGCGGTTGGGCAGGCGCTGCTGAACGGCGGCGGCGCTCGCGCGGTCGAGCACGAAGGCCGCGTCGACGATGCCCTCCAGGTGCAGCAGATAGGCCGTCACGGCGTAGGTTTCGTCGGCCGACAGCGTGCCCGGGGCGTCCCAGGGCATCGAGCGCGCGATCGCGTCCCACAGCGTGGACAGGGTTGCCAGCTTCATCAGCGAGCTGCGCTGCGGATAGGCCGGGTCGGCCAGCCGCGCCGCGCGGCCGCGCCGGATGTCCTCGGCATCGGTGCCGCCGCTCAGCGGCTGCGTCCATTCGTTGCTCTCGCCGAACACGCCGTGACAGGCGGCGCAGCGCGCCTCCCACAGCACCTGACCTTCGGCCACCGAGCCGCGGCCCGCGGGCAGGCCCTTGAAGTCGGGGCGCACGTCGCGGTCCCAGGCGGCGAGCTCGCTGGCGGTGGCGCTGCGGCCGATGCCGGGATAGGGTTCGCCGCCCGCGGCGGCGGCCGCGGCACCGAGCAGGGCCCAGGCCAGCAGCGCGTCACGGCAGCTGGACATTGACCACCTCGCCGCCGGCCTGCACCAGCCAGGCCTGCACCGCGTTGTTGTGGTAGAGCGAGCGCGTGCCGCGCACCGCGCGCAGTTCGCGGTAGCCGGGCTGCACGCTGCCGGTCTCGTCGACCGCACGGCTGGCCAGCAGCGCCGGCCGGCCGTCCCAGATCCAGGGCAGCGTGAAGCGCGTCAGGCACTTGGCGAGCACGGGCGGCTGCAGGCGCGCGGCGCGCCAGTTGCGCCCGCCGTCGACGCTCACGTCGACGCGCCGGATCCGTCCGCGTCCGCTCCAGGCCAGGCCGCTCAGCTCGTAGTAGCCCTCGCCCAGCAGCACCTGCCCGCCCGAGGGCGTGGTGAGCACGCTCTTGCATTCCTGCACGCTGGTGTACTGGCGGTAGCGGCCATCGGGCATCAGGTCGATGTACTGCAGCGCCTCGTCGCGGGTCGCGTAGGGCTGGTCGCCGACTTCGATGCGGCGCAGGTACTTCACCCAGCTCACGCCCTGCACGCCGGGCACCACCAGACGCAGCGGGTAGCCGTTCTCGGGGCGCAGCATCTCGCCGTTCTGGCCGTAGGCGACGAGCACCTCGCCGGACTCCACCAGCGCCATCGGGATCGTGCGTGCCAGCGCCGAGCCCTCGCCGCCTTCGGCCAGCACGAAGCGTCCGCGCCGCCAGTCGGTGCCGGCGCGCTCGAGCAGCAGGCGCAGCGGCACGCCGGTGAACTCGCTGCAGCTGAGCATGCCGTGCGTGTACTGCACGGTGGGCACCGCGACGTTGCCCCATTCCATGCCGGTGTTGGCGCTGCACTCGATGAAGCGGAAGCGGCTCGTGCTCGGCAGCCGCATCAGCTCGTCCATCGTGTAGACCATCGGCCGCGCGACGAGCGAAGGATCCGAGCCGTTGATCATGAGCCGGTGGCGGCGCGGGTCGAGATCCCACCAGCCGGCATGATGGCGCTCGAAGTGCAGGCCGCTGGGCGTGACGATGCCGAACAGGCTCTGCAGCGGCGTGAAGCTCACGCCCGACTCGCGCGTGGCGGTGAGGCCCGGGCTGATGCGGCGCTGCACGTTCGCCTCGTAGCGGCTCGGGCTGCCGTAGCCGGTGCTTGCAACCGGGCGGCCGAGCGCCTGGCGCTGCGGCTGCGGCTCGAGGATCTCGGGGTCGCCCGCCGACGCTGCGGCGCGGACCGCACCGCCGCCGGCCAGCGCGGCGGCGAAGGCGCGGCGGATGAAGTCGCGCCGGCCGGCGCGCGCTTCCTGCCGCACGCGGAGCACGCCGTCGCCGTCGAGGAAGCACTCGGGCGCCGGGCGCAGCCGGCCCGCCGTCGCCCACTCGCCTTGCCCGACCGCAGCGCGCGTGGACACGATCCGCGCGTCGTCAGGCCTGACCGACCACGGACGCCGTCGCCACCAGCTCGTCGAACAGCGCCAGCGAGGCCGCGCCGCAGACCGCGAACGGGTCGAGCGCCGCGCGCTCCGAGTACTTCAGCAGCAGCGCCGGGTTGAGCCGGGCGATGTCGACCTGCCCCATGCACCAGCTGCCGAAGCGCCGCTCGTGGATCTCCTCGTAGGCGAGCAGCTCGAGGTCGCGGTGGCGCGGGTCGGCGGCGATGCGGCCGTACAGGCGGCTGACCGCCGGGCGGCTGCCTTCGAGCACCTGCAGGAACACGCCCGCGCCGTGGCACAGCACGCCGGTCACCCCGAGCGACTGGTTCTTGGTGCGGCTGCGCCGCAGCATCACGGCCAGCTCCTCGGGGCTGGGCGCGGCCGCCGCGCGGCTGGCGTAGACGAGACGAACGAGCATGGCGGCCACCTTCACTTGTCCTTGCGCGCGAGCAGCGAGAGGAATTCGCGCCGCAGGTTGGCGTCCTTCAGGAACGCGCCGCGCATCACGCTGTTGACCATCGCGCTGTCGCTGTCCTTGACGCCGCGCCAGTGCATGCAGAAGTGGTCGGCCTCCATGACGATGGCCAGGCCGTCGGGGCGCACGCGCTGCTGCAGCTCGTTGGCCAGCATCGTCACCGCCTCCTCCTGGATCTGCGGCCGGCTCATGATCCAGTCGGCCACGCGCGCGTACTTCGACAGGCCGATCAGGTTGCTGTGCTCGTTGGGCAGGATGCCGATCCAGACGCGGCCGAAGATCGGGCACAGATGGTGGCTGCAGGCGCTGCGCACGGTGATCGGCCCGACGATCATCAGCTCGTTGAGCTGCTCGGCGTTGGGGAACTCGGTCACCTTGGGCATCGGCTCGTAGCGGCCGCCGAAGACCTCGTCGATGTACATCTTGGCCACGCGGCGCGCGGTGTCGCGCGTGTTGTGGTCGTGCTCGGTGTCGATGACGAGCGCGCGCAGCACCTCGTGCATCCTGGCCTCGACCTCGGCGCGCAGCTCGGCGAGCTCGCCGGCGCGCACGAATTCGGCGATGTTGTCGTTGGCGTGGAAGCGCCGCTCGGCGCCGACCAGGCGCCAGCGGATGCGCTCGCTGGCGGGCAGGGCGGCGAGTTCGTCCTCCGAGCGCAGCAGTCGGGCCGGGGGCGGCTTGGCGGGGATGCTCGGCATGGCGGCGGGCGGCGCTTGGGACCGGAGCGCGCGCACGGCGCGGGGCGCCGATTGTGCGTCGCGCCGGGCGACCCTGCACGCGCAGCGCGGGTGCCCTGGGTCGGCGCGGCGCGGACGCCGCAGCCCGGGCGAGCACTAGACTGGCGTGATGCCAGAACCCTCGCCGCCGCTGGCCCGGCTGCTCGAGCACACCGCCGACGTCGTGCAGTCGGTGCGCGGCGGGCGCTCGCTCGCCGAGCTGCTGCCGGCCTTGCCGCCGGCGCTGCGCCCGGGTGTGCAGGCGCTCGCCTTCGATGTGCTGCGCCATCTGGGCGGGGCGCTCGAAGTGCGCTCCCGGCTCGCCGCGCGTACGCCGCCGCCCGCGGTGGACGCGCTGCTGGTGAGCGCGCTCGCGCTGCTGTGGCCGTCGACGCGGCCTGCGCCCTATGCCGATCACACCCTGGTCGACCAGGCGGTGGCGGCGGCACGCGCGCGCGCGCCGGCGGCGGCCGGCTTCGTCAACGCCGTGCTGCGGCGCTTCGTGCGCGAGCGCGCCGCGCTGGTGGCCGCCGCCGACCACGCGCCGGCGGCGGCCTACCACCATCCGCTGTGGTGGATCGAGCGCGTGCGGCACGACTGGCCGCGCCACTGGCAGGCGCTGCTGCGCGCGGCCAACGAACGGCCGCCGATGACGCTGCGCGTCAACCGCCGGCGGCGCGGCGCGCAGGATTACGTCGCCCACCTGGCTGCGCTCGGCATCGCGGCCGAGGCGCTGCCCGATGCGGCCTTGCTCGGCCAGGCCGTCGTGCTGGCCGAGCCGCGTCCGGTGCAGCGCCTGCCCGGCTTCGCCGAGGGCGAGGTCTCGGTGCAGGACGCGTCGGCGCAACGTGCCGCGCCGCTGCTGCTCGGGCTGGAGTCGGCCGCCGACCGGCCGCTGCTCGCGCCCGGCGCGCGCGTGCTCGATGCCTGCGCCGCGCCGGGCGGCAAGACGGCGCATCTGCTCGAGCTGGCCGAGCTCGACCTGTGGGCGCTCGACGTCGATGCGCAGCGCCTGGCGCGCGTGCGCGACAACCTGCAGCGTCTGCAGCTGCGCGCCACGCTGAAGGTCGGCGATGCGCGCCGGCCGGCCGGCTGGTGGGACGGCCGCGCCTTCGACGCGATCCTGCTCGACGCCCCGTGTACCGCCAGCGGCATCGTGCGCCGGCACCCCGACGTGCGCTGGCTGCGCCGCGCCGACGACCTGCACCGGCTGGCCGGGGAGCAGGCGCAACTGCTCGACGCGCTGTGGCCGCTGCTGGCCGCAGGCGGGCGGCTGCTGTACGCCACCTGCTCGATTTTCCGCGACGAAGGCGAACGCGCGAGCGACGCGTTTTTGCAACGGCTCGCGCCCGGCGCCGCGCGGATCGACCCGCGCTCGCCGGGCCATGTGCTGCCGCTCGCCGACAATGCGCAGCAGACGGCGCGTGCGGGGCCGGCGCCGGACGGCTTCTACTACGCGCTGATCGAAAAGACCTGACGCCCCAGAGCCTTCGATGCAGCTGCCGCCGGTCCGCCGTCGAAGCCCGCCCGGCCTGGCAGCACGGCTGCTGCTGGCCTGCTGGCTGTGGGCGCTGGCGCTTGCCGCGTCGGCGCAGGGCGTGGAGCTCGCCTCGCTGAGCGCGCGCCGCGCCGACGGCGCGCTCGAGCTCGAGTTCTCGGCCCGTGTGATGCTGCCCAAGGCGGTGGAAGACGCGCTGTGGCGCGGCGTGCCGCTGTACTTCGTCGCCGAGGCGACGCTGCTGCGCAGCCGCTGGTACTGGCGCGACGAGCGCGTGGCGCGCGTGGCGCGCTCCTGGCGCGTGGCCTACCAGCCGCTCACCGGCACCTGGCGCGTCGGCCTGGGTGGGCTGAACCAGAGCTACGGCTCGCTCGGCGACGCGCTGACCGCCGCGTCGAGCAGCTCGGGCTGGAAGCTCGCCGATCTGGCCGCGCTCGGCAGCGACAAGGGCTACTACGTCGAGTTCGACTACCGGCTCGACACCTCGCAACTGCCCGGGCCGATGCAGTTCGGGCTCGGCGGCCCGGGCCTGAGCGGCGAGTGGACGGTGCGCGTCGAGCGCGTGCTGCGGCTGGACTGAGAGCCTGTGAAGACATGAAGCGCGCGGGTGTGATAGGCATTTCCACAGGCGCCCAGCGCATGCGCCGCAGACCATGACCAAGGCCGCGCGCTGGGGCTGGATCGTCGCCGCGGTGGCGGCCACCGGCGTCGTGCTGCTGCTGGCGTTCGTGCTGAGCTTCGCCACCCGCAGCGGCCTGTACGAGCGCCACTTCGCGTGGCTGTTCTGGCTCAATGCGGCCGTGGTGCTGCTGCTGGCGCTGGTCGTCGGCCTGGTCGCGCTGCGCCTCGTGGCGCGCGTGCGCCGCGGCAAGTTCGGCAGCCGGCTGCTGATCAAGCTGGCCGGCATCTTCGCCCTCGTCGGCGTGCTGCCCGGGCTCGTGATCTACATCGTGAGCTACCAGTTCGCCTCGCGCAGCATCGAGGCCTGGTTCGACGTGCGCGTGGCCGGCGCGCTGGACGCCGGCCTCGCGCTCGGACGCCTGACGCTCGAGACGCTCGCCGGCGACCTGACGAACAAGACGCGCCTGGCTGCCGAGCAGCTCGACGAAGCCGGCGCCGCCGCGCTGCCGCTGGCGCTCGAGCGGCTGCGCGAGCAGCTCGGCGCGCGCGAGGTCGCGCTGCTCGGTGCGCTCGGCCAGCCGCTGCTCGTGACGAGCGGCGCCACCGCCGCCGCCGCACCCGAGCGGCCGTCGGCGACCTTGCTGCGCCGGGCGCGCGCCGCCGGCGCGGCCAGCCAGATCGACGGGCTGGACGAGGAGTCGCTCGCGCCGGGCGGCCCGGGCGCGAGGCTGCGCGCGCTGGCGCGCGTGCCGAGCAGCCGCATCGCGCTGGCCGGCGCCGAGGGGCACCTGCTGCTCGTGACGCTGCCGATCGCACGGCCGCTCGCCGCGAACGCGCTGGCGGTGCAGTCGGCCTACAGCGAGTACCAGCAGCGCGCGCTGGCGCAGGACAGCCTGCGCCGCATGTACGTCGGCACGCTCACGCTGGCGCTGCTGCTGGCGGTATTCACCTCGGTGCTGCTGGCCATCGTGCTGGGCAACCAGCTCGCGCGCCCGCTGCTCATCCTCGCCGAGGGTGTGCGCCGCGTGGCCGCGGGCGACTACGCGGCGCCGCCCGTCTTCCCCTCGGGCGACGAGCTCGGCGGCCTGACGCGCAGCTTCGCCGCCATGACGGCCCAGGTGGCCGAGGCGCGCGAGCAGGTGCAGCGCGGCATGCTGCAGCTCGAGGGTGCGCGCACGCGGCTGCAGACCATCCTCGACACGTTGAGCGCCGGCGTCGTCGTGCTCGACCGCGAGGGCCGCATCGACGTCGTCAACCCCGGCGCCACGCGCATCCTGCAGCGGCCGCTCGCGTCGTGGCGCGGCCGGCGGCTCACCGAGCTGCCCGACCTCGAGGTGTTCACGCACGCGGTCGAGCGGCGCTTCGAGCTGCTCGCCACCAGCCCCGAACCCGGCGAGCGCGACCACTGGCAAGACGGCTGCGAGCTCGTGCGCGGCGACGGCGCGACGCTGACGCTGCTGGTGCGCGGCGCGGCATTGCCGGGCGAGGCGCGGCTGATCGTCTTCGACGACATCAGCGAGGTCGTCTCGGCGCAGCGCTCGGCGGCCTGGACCGAAGTGGCGCGGCGCCTGGCGCACGAGATCAAGAACCCGCTCACTCCGATCCAGCTCTCGGCCGAGCGGCTGCAGCACAAGCTCGAGGCCAAGCTCGAAGGCGCCGACCAGGCGCTGCTGCGGCGCTCGGTGGCGACCATCGTGGCGCAGGTCGGCGCGATGCAGACGCTGGTCAACGAGTTTCGCGACTACGCGCGGCTGCCCGCCGCGCAGATGCGGCCGGTCGACCTCGACGCGCTCGCCTCCGAGGTGCTGGCACTGTACGGCCAGGCGCTCGACGGCGGCGTGCTCGTCGCGGCGCTCGAGCCCGGGCTGCCGCCCATCCTGGGCGACGCGACGCAGCTGCGCCAGGTGATCCACAACCTCGTGCAGAACGCACTCGACGCGGTGGCCGAGCGCCCGGGCGGGCGCGTCGAGCTGGGCATCTCGGGGGCGCGCTCCGAGGATGGCGCGCTGCATGAGGTGCGCCTGAGCGTCGTCGACAACGGCCCCGGCTTCCCCGACAAGGTGCTCAAGCGCGCCTTCGAGCCCTATGTCACGACCAAGCCGCGAGGCACCGGGCTGGGGCTCGCCGTCGTCAAGAAGATCGCCGACGAGCACGGCGCGCGCGTCGGCGCGGCCAACCTGCACCGCGCCGACGAACCCGATGCGCCGGTCACCGGGGCGCGCGTTTCGCTATCATTTTCCAAGTTCGCCACGGCGGGCGGCGCGGCGGCCGCAGGTGGCGCCGCGGCCGCCGATGCGGGCGGCCTCCCATCCCCGGCCGCGCCGCTTGCGCTGCGGCTGCGCTGAGCGCCAACAAGGCCCGAATGGCAACCATCCTGGTAGTGGACGACGAGCTGGGCATCCGCGCCCTGCTGAGCGAGATCCTCGGCGACGAGGGCCATACGGTCGAGCTGGCCGAGAACGCCGCGCAGGCGCGCCAGGTGCGCGAGGGCCTGCGGCCGGACCTCGTGCTGCTCGACATCTGGATGCCCGACGTCGACGGCGTGACGCTGCTCAAGGAATGGGCCGCCTGCGGCCAGCTCACGATGCCGGTGATCATGATGAGCGGGCACGGCACCATCGACACCGCCGTCGAGGCCACCAAGTACGGCGCCAGCGCCTTCCTGGAAAAGCCCATCACGCTGCAGAAGCTGCTGCGCGCGGTCGACCAGGCGCTCGTGCGGCCCGCGCTGCGCGGCGCCGCGCTGTCGGGGGCGGCGCGCAACGACACCCTGTCCGACGGCGCGGCCTCGGCGCTCGCCGCTCCCGCCGGCGTCTTGCCCGACGGCCCGCTCGCCGAACAGAGCTTCGACCTGGACCGCCCGCTGCGCGAGGCGCGCGACGCGTTCGAGAAGAGCTACTTCGAGTTCCACCTCGCCAAGGAAGGCGGCTCGATGACGCGCGTGGCCGAGAAGACCGGCCTCGAACGCACGCACCTGTACCGCAAGCTCAAGCAGCTGGGCGTGGACCTCACGCGCAACAAGCGCGGCGTCGTCTGAAGCGGCACGCCTCGCAGGGCACGGGGCACCGGCCGCGGCACGCCTGCGGAGGCGCGCTTGCCCCGAGCTGCCCGCCGCCGCCGGCTATACTCGCCGTCCCTGCGCGTGCCCCGGCGCGCGAGCGGCCAAGTAGCTCAGTTGGTAGAGCAGCGGACTGAAAATCCGCGTGTCGGTGGTTCGATTCCGCCCTTGGCCACCACCACCGCACTTGCGCTGCGCCGGCGTCGCGCACGACGATGCGCGCCTTTCAGGCTGCGCGGAAGGAACGCACCATCGCCTCGATGCCCTCCTCGTAGGGCGTGATGCGAAAGCCCGGGTAGCGCTGCACGAAGCGCTCGCTCGAGAATACGAGGTCCTGCTCGTGCTGGTAGCGGATCTCGCGCAGCTCGCGCAGGATCGGCACGAAGAGCCCGAGCAGCGACTGGATCGCGCCGGGCAGCGCCTGCACGCCTTCGGGCGCGTGCAGCAGCCGCGCCGACATCTGCAGCAGCGCGCGCGAGGTCGGCGCCGGGGTCATCGTCGGCAGGTGCCAGGCCTGCCCGTAGGCTCCCTCGTCGAGCGCCAGCTCGACGAGGCCCCGCGCCGCGTCGGGCACGTAGGTGTAGCTGTGCAGGCGGTCGGGGTCGCCCAGCCACTGCGCCGTTTTCCCCTGGAGCTGGCGTTCGATCGCCGAGGCGAAGAGCAGCGCACCGCGCACGCCGGGGCCGTAGAAGTCGGACGCGCGGGCGATCAGGACCGGCACGCCCTCGTTGCGCGCGGCCTGCATCAGGCGCTCGCCGATCGCCTGGCGCACGCGGCCCTTGCGCGAAGGCGGCTGCTGCGGATGGTCCTCGCGGATCGGCTGGCGCAGCGGCACGGGCCCGTAGCCGTAGAGGTTGTCGAACATGACGAGCCGCAGTCCGTGCCGGCGCGCGGCGGCGATCGCGTTGTCGATGACGCGCGGCCAGTCGCGCTCCCAGACGCGGGCGTCGTAAGGCAGGCCGAGCGTCAGGTACAGATGCGAAGCGTCGGCGCTGGCGCCGAGCAGGGCGTCAGGATCGAGGGCGTCGACACGGCGTTGCGGCGTCGCCAGCCCGGGGCTTGGCGTGCGGCTGGCCAGCGCGTGCGCGATCCCGCGGCGTGCGAGCACATCCGCGGCCGCACGGCCGACGACGCCATCACCGACGATGAGATGCACAGCGCGATTCATTGCGGGGCTCCCGGGCCGGGTCGAGGGGAGCCGATGTTGAAGCCGTCGCGCGTTCTTGAACAGGGGGAAGCGGAGCACGCCGGGGGCAGCGCGAGCCGGCGGCGAAGGCCGCGGCGGACCTCGGGCGCCGGTGCGCCTGGGCAATGCGCGCAGAGCACCGCTGCGGCCGCGTCATTCCCGCGGCGCCGGCCGGGCTGTAGGCAGGTTCGCGGCCGCGAAGGCGGGGTGCTTGATGCCGGCCGTGCGGCTGCCGCTGACTGGAGGCTCGTGCACGATGCCGGTGCCGTGGACGGCGTCGAAGCAAACCGGACCGTCGGCTTCGGCAGGTCCAGCGGGCTGTCAGGTGCGAGCGAAGAGACGTCGCCCCCGGCGTGCGGGATCAGGGGCCTCGCCCTGAACCCGCTCGGCAGCGGCATCGGGCTCGCTTCGAAGACGGTGCCGGCGGCCAGACTGCACCGGCAGCGGCATGCTCTGCGCTGCTGCTGCAGCCTGTCCTGGCGTCGAAGCCCGCCATGCCCCGCGCCCTGACAACGCGGGCAGGCGAGTCCGCCGGATCAGCGCGATGAACCGGCCAGCGCCTCACTTTGCCGCCGCGTCCTGCAGCGCTCGAGGCGCTCCAGCCTGGCGCGAGATCGGCCCCTGCCTGGCTACGCACAGATGCACAAGGCATCGACGATCCTCGGCTCGCCGCGGCCCTTGCGCACCAGCACGGGGTTGAGATCGCACGCGGCGAGCACGCCGTCGAGGTCGGCGGCGAGCTGGGACAGGCGCGTCACCAGCCCGGCCAGCGGCCCGATGTCGGTCGGCGGCATCAGGTTGCGGTAGCCGCCGAGGATGCGGGCGAGCTTCGTCTGCGCGATCATGCGCCGGGCCTCGTCGACGGAAAAGGGAGCGAGTCTTGCGGCCCGGTCGCCCAGGACTTCGACCAAGGTGCCGCCGCTGCCCGCCACGACCAGCGGGCCGAATGGCGGCGCGGAGGTGAACCCGGCCATCGCCTCGACGGCGTCGACCAGCTGCTCCTGCATCTCGTAGCCTTCGATCGACGCGCCGGGCCGGGCCGCCGCAACACGCTTCGCGACGCTTCGCACGGCGGCACGCAGCGATGCCGCGTCGCCCACGCCCAACACCACGCCGCCGACATCCGAGCGATGCTGGATCTCGGCCGATGCGACCTTGACCACCATCGGAAAGCCGATCTCGTGCGCGCGTGCTGCCGCTTCGTCGGCATCGCGCACGACGATGGACTTGACCACGGGCAACCCGTAGGCGCGCAGCAGCTCGAACGCCGTCGCGGGGTCGAGCGGGCCGTGCCGCCCGGCGAGCGCGCGGCGCCATTCAGCCGCCTGGGCGCCGAAGGCCGAGCGGTCCGTTGCGCGGGCCCGGGCCCAGGCGCCGGCCGGCCCCGGCTGGCCTCCGGCAAGCGTGGCCAGCGCGCGCAGCCCGGGGGTCAGGCCGCGCAGCAGCGGCACGCCGTCCTTGGCCAGCAGTTCGCGCACGCCTTCGTCGACGCCCTCGCCGGTGGGCGAGATGACGGCGAACGGTTTGGACGCGCCCCGCCCGGCCTCGGCATAGCTCGTGAAGACGGGCCTGTAGTTCAGCAGCGTCGCCGGGTTGAGGCTTGCTTGCGAATCCTGCAGCGCGGCGATCGCGCCCACGCCGGGGTCGTCGAACACGGCGGCCAGTGCGGCCGCGAAGTTGCGATCGTCGGGGTTGACCGTGGCGCCGAAATCGACCGGGTTGGACCCCGGCGTGCCGGGCAGCGCCGCGCGCAGTGCGGTCGCGGTCGTTTCGGTGAAGGCGGCCACCGCGACGCCGCCCGATTCGGCGATGTCGCAGGCCAGTGCCGTCTGTCCGCCGGAGATGCCGACGATGGCAAGCGCCTTGCCGGCCGCAGCCTTGCGCGTGAGGGCCGCGCACTCGAGCGCGGCGACCAGCTCGTCGTAGTCGGCGACGGTGGCGATATTGGCGGCGGCGAAGAAGGCGTCGCAGGCGTCGGCATCGCTGACCAACGCGCCGGTATGCGCTTGCGTGGCCGCGCTGCCCGTCGCGGTGCGGCCGACCTTCAGCACGACGAGCGACTTGCCGGCCTCGTGCACCGCCTCAGCCGCCAGGGCGAAGGCCACCGGGTCCTTGATCGACTCGGCGACGACGCCGATGACGGTGGTGGCGTCGTCGGCGGCGAGCCAGCGGATGTAGTCGGCCGCTGCGACCTGGAACTCGCTGCCGACGGTGACGACCTTGGACAGGCCCACCAGGATCGTGTTCATGACCGAGATCGCCGCCGAGCCCGATTGCGCGACGATCGCCACCTTGCCGGGGCGCAGCCGCTTGGACGGGCGCGACGGATACAGCGGCACCGCGTCGTTGAAGTTCACCAGACCCATGCAGTTGGGCCCGTGGACGATCAGGCGGCTCGCGGCGCAGCGTCGGCGCAACGCGCGCGCCTGCGCTTCGCTGAAGCCGGCCGTGAAGACGATGGCCGAGCGCACCGGGCTGGACTCGAGCTCGTCGAGCGTTGCGTCGACCTGTGCCGCCGGAATGGCCACGACCGCGACGTCGGTCTCGGGCGGCAGTTCGGCCACGTGGCGCAGCGCGGCCAGGCCATCGACCCGTTCGGCCAGCGGATGCACCGGCAGTACGGCGCCGCGGTAGCCCCAGTCCCTGAGGTTGGCGATCACCACGTTGCCCTGCGTCATGCGCTTGGCCGAGGCGCCGATCACGGCCACCGCGCGCGGGCGCACCAGCGAGCTGACATCGACGTGCAAGGTTCGATCCCTCCGGACTCGGTGTACGAGGGCGGCAGGCGTGTCTGCAGCCGCCCGCGCTACTTGCCCGATGGCGACCATGCCTCGGCCCAGTTCGGGTGCGTGTTGAACGAGAAGTTGAACTGCGCATCGAGGCCGTGCAGGCGATTGCTCACCGCCTCGAACACCTGCGCGTTGGTGAGCTGCAGCTGCGGCAGGTCGCGGGCGATGATCTCCTCGTACTTGCGATACCACTCGCGCTGCTTGCCCAGGGGCGCGGCGGCGGCCTCGAGAGCGATCTTGTCGAACTCCGCATTGCAGTAGCCGGTGGGGTTGGCGAACGGCACCTTGCCCTGGTTGCACACGAAGCTGCGGTCCACCCCCAGCACCGGGTTGGTGCGGCCGGTGAGCGAGATCACCGAGGCGTCGAAGTTGCGTTCGCTGTACACCTTGTTGAGCCAGATCTGCAGGTCCAGCGCACTGAGCTTGACGTCGACGCCGATGGCGGCCCATTGCGCCTGCACGACCTTGGCCACGGCGTCGTAGGGCGGCACCGAGATCACCGTCAGCTCGAGCGCGAAGCGCTTGCCGTCCTTGAGCGGATAGCCGGCCTCGTCGAGCAACTTGCCGGCGCGCACGGGGTCGTAGGCGTAGAGCGTGTCGTAGTTCACGGAGGGGTCGTGCAGGCTCTTGAACTGGGTCGGGATCGCGTTCTTGGCCGTGTCGGCCAGCCCCTGGTACACGTCCTGCACGATGCGCCTGCGATCGATGGCGTGGAACAGAGCCTGGCGGACCTTGAGCTCGTTCAGGGGCTTGCGCGTCAGGTTGAAGTCGACCACCGCGGTCTCGGGTGCGTTGTTGACGATCTGCACGACGCGGAAACTGCCCTTCTTGGCCGCCTCCTGCGTCGCGCGCACCTGCGCGACCTCGGGGCGGAACCAGTCCACCTCGCCGTTGATCATGGCGTTGAGCCGTTGCTGCGGGTTCGGGATGAGTGCGAAGACCACCGAGTCCAGATACGGCTTGCCCGGCTCCCAGTAATGCTCGTTGCGCACGAAGGTGATGGACTGGCCGCTCTGCCAGCTCTTGAACTTGAACGGGCCGAGGCCCACGGGCGCCAGGTTGGCCGGATGCGTGGTCACGTCCTGGCCGCCGTAGACATGCTTGGCCATCAGCGGGAAGACCTCCTTGTCGAAGAGGTCCAGCGTCGCCGTGAGCGGCGCCTTCAGCTTGAGCACGAACGTGGTCGCGTCGGGGGCGCTCGCCTCCTCGACCAGCGGCATGAGCTTGGTCAGATAGGTGTTGTACTTGCCGAAGGCGGTGAGCGTGAAGACCACGTCCTCGGCGCTGAACGGCTTGCCGTCCGACCACTTGACGCCGCTGCGCAGCGTGAAGGTGTAGGTCTTGCCGTCGGGCGAGGTCTCCCACCTGGTGGCCAGGCGCGGCAGCCGCGTGCCCGTGCGGTCGTAGGTCATCAGGCCGTCGGCCCATGCGTCGGCCGCGAACAGCGGCGGCACGTTCGAGGTGAGCTGCGTGTTGAGCGTCGGGATGGTCGTCGCATTGAGCGCCGCGACCACGGTGCCGCCCTTGACCGGCTTGCCCTCCTGGGCCCGCGCAGGAAGCGCGAGAGCGGCCGCAGCGCAGCCCAGCAGCGCGCCAGCCAGGCGCAGCACCGCGCGGCGCGGCCCATGGTGGGGAATCGGAGTCATCGTCTCGTTCCTTTCGGGTTGCAATGGAGGATCGCCGTCGTCACGCATCGAGCGCGATGACGGGTGTTTCGACGCTGCGGGCGGCGAGCGTGTCGGCCAGTTCCTCGGCCCGGTGGCAGGCCGCCTGGGTGACGCCGTCGCCGAGCGCGCGCAGCAGGGGCTCGACCTCGGCGCAGCGCGCGATCGCGTAGGGACAGCGGTTGCCGAAGCTGCAGCCGCCGCCCTGCGCCGAGGACCGCGGCGCGGCGGCACGCACGGGCGGCGCGGCGCGGACGCGGCCCTTGCGCGGGTCGGTGGCGAGCCGCGCGTCGAGCAGCAGGCGCGTGTAGGGATGCGCCGGGCGCTCGTAGACGCGCGCACCGATCTCGACGATGCGCCCGCGGTACATCACCGCGGTGCGCTCGGCGATGGCCTGCATCGCGCCCAGGTCGTGGCTGATGACGACGAAGCCGACGCCGGTGCGCCGGCGCAGCTCGAGCATCAGCTCGAGCACCTGAGCCTGGATCGAAACGTCCAGGCTCGACAGCGGCTCGTCGGCGATGATGAGCCGCGGCTCGAGCATCATTGCGCGCGCGATGGCGATGCGCTGTTGCTGGCCGCCGGAGAGCTGGTGCGGAAAACGGCCCAGATAGTCCGCGGCCGGCACCAGCCCCACCGCGTCGAGCTGACGCGCGATGAACGAGCGCAGCTCCCGCGCGCTCGCCAGCTGGTGCCTGCGCGCGACATGGCCGAGCGACTGTTCGACGCTCATGCGCGGGTTGAGCGAAGACGCAGGGTCCTGGAACACGGCCTGGATCTCGCGCCGGTAGCGGCTGTGCGCGCCGGCATCGAGTTCGGTCAACGGCACGCCGCGATAGCTCACTTCGCCCGCCGTCGGGCGGTCGAGCATCAGCAGCAGCTTGGCGAGCGTGCTCTTGCCCGAGCCCGACTCGCCGACGATCGCCAGGGTCTGGCCTTCGTGCACTTCGAGGTTCACCGCGCGCGCCGCGGCGGTCTTGGTCCAGCCCCAGCCGCTGGCCTTGCGCGCGGTGTAGACCTGCGCGACGCCGCGCAGCGCGAGGATGGGGTCGCTCATGGGCCCTCCCGCCCCGGCGCCGGCGCGCGGCGCGTGCTCAGCTCCACGAGGCGTGCCGCATAGGGCTGGCGCGGGCGCTCGAAAAGGTCGATCGTGGCGGCCGCTTCGACCACCTTGCCTGCCTGCATGACATAGACGCGGTCGCACAGCTCGGCCACCACGCCCAGGTCATGCGTGATGACGGCCATCGCCATGCCGCGCTGCCGGTGCAGCCGGTACAGGGTGTGCAGGACCTGGAGCTGCACGGTCGCGTCCAGCGCCGTGGTCGGTTCGTCGGCGAACAGCAGCTTCGGATCGCTGGCCAGCGCGATGGCGATCATCACGCGCTGGCGCATGCCGCCGGAGAGCTCGTGCGGATAGCGCCGCGCCACGTCGGCCGGCTCGGCGAAGCCGACCTCCTCGAGCAGTTGCACCACGGGCGGCTGCGGCGCGCGCCCGCCGCGGGCATCGGGCGCCAGGGCCTCGGCGATCTGGCGCCCCACGCGCTGGGTGGGGTTCAGGTGGCCGAGCGGATCCTGGAAGATCATCGAGAAGCCGCGCGCGCGCCGCAGGGCGCGCAGCGCGCGCTCGTCCAGGCCCAGCAGGTCGCGGCCCTCGAACCGCAGCGAGCCCGACAGCTGCGCGATGTGCACGTTGGGCATCAGGCGCGTGATGGCGCGCGCGAGCGTGCTCTTGCCCGAGCCGGATTCGCCGACGATGCCGACGCATTCGCCGGCGGCGACGCGGAAATCGACGCCGTCGACGGCGGGCACCACGCGATCGCCCACGCGCAGGTGCACCTTCAGGTCGCGCACCTCCAGCAGCGGTGCCGAAGCAGGCGGCGCGTTCATTGCAGGCCCCCCAGGCCCCGGGTGCTGCGCGGGTCGATGGCTTCGTTCAGACCGTCGGCGCACAGGTTGAGGCCGATCACCGCCAGGCAGATGGCCGCGCCCGGAAAGACGCTCATCCACCAGGCGTCGTGCATGTGGTCCTGGGCGACGAAGAGCTGCTGGCCCCAGCTGACCTTGGAGGGATCGGACAGGCCGAGGAATCCCAGCCCGGCCTCGATCAGGATGGCGATGCTCGCGTCCAGCGCCACCTGCACGATGATCGGCTGCGCGGCGTTGGGCAGGATCTCGCGGAAGATGATGTGCGCGGTCGACAGGTCGGCCACGCGCGCGGCGGCGATGAATTCGCGCCCGCGCAGCCGGATGTATTGGCCGTAGACCAGCCGCGCCTCCATCGGCCAGATGGCCAGCGCGACGGCGGCGATCAGCAGCCAGAAGCTGGAGCCGAACAGCGCGATCGCGCACAGCACGAGCATGATCACGGGCAGCGTCTGGAACAGCTCGATGAGCCGCATCAGCACGGCCTCGGTCGGCCCGCGGAAGTAGCCCGCGAGGATGCCGATCGTGCCGCCGACCATCAGTGCCGCCAGCGCCGCGCCCAGCCCGACGAGCAGCGAGGAGCGCGCGCCGTACAGGATGAGCGAGAAGACGTCGCGGCCGATGTTGTCGGTGCCGAAGGGATAGGCGGCCGAGGGCGGCGCCAGGCTGGCCGGCGTCTGCTGCAGCGGCGTGTAGGGCGCGGCATAGGGCGCTGCCAGCGCCATGGCCACCAGCAGCGCCATGACGACGATGCCGACCGCGCCGTGGCGCGTGGTCATCATCGCGCGCCAGATCGAGGGCCGCGCGGGCGGACCGACCGAGATCGCCGGGGCTTGGCTCATGACTTCAGGCTCGGGCCCTGATGCGCGGATCGAGCAGCGCATACAGGACGTCGACCACCAGGTTCATCACGACCACCGCCAGCACCGAGACGATGACCACGCCGACCACGGTGAGGTTGTCGCGCAGCCGGATCGAGTCGACCATCAGCAGGCCCAGGCCGGGCCAGGTGAACACCGTCTCCAGCAGCACGGCGCCGCTGAGCGCGGAGCCGAACGCGTATCCCGCGATGGTCACCAGCGGCAGGCTGGAATTGCGCAGCACATGGCGGCGGATGATCTCGCCGCGCGTCAGGCCCTTGGCGCGCGCCGTGACGATGTAGCCCTGCGACAGCGTGTCGATGATGCTGGCACGCATGATGCGCGCAAAGCGCATGCCTTCGTGGATGGCGAAGGCCGCCGCCGGCAGCGTCAGGTAGCGTGCGCGCTCGAGCAGCCAGTCCAGGCCCTGCGCGCGCGACACCGCCGGGCCGAGGCCCTGGGTCGGGAACCAGCCCAGTTGCAGCGCGAAGGTCATCACCAGCAACTGGCCGAGCCAGAAGGTCGGAATCGCGTAGGCCACCAGTGCGGTGGTGGTCCAGAACTTGTCGGTGGCGGCGCGCCGCGTGGTGCCGGCGATCACGCCGATGGCCATGCCGAGCGGGATCGCGACGGCGAAGCCGACGAAGGCCAGCAGGGCCGTGCGCGGCGCGCGCTCGGCGATCAGATCGCGCACCGGCCGCTGGTTCTGGTACGAGTAGCCGAAGTCGCCCTGCACGACCGCGCCGAGGTAGTGGGCGACCTGCGACGTGAACGGCTCGTTCAGGCGGTACTTGCGCTCGATCGCCTCGCGGAAAGCCGGCGGCACCGGGTAGTCGCCCACCAGCGCCTGCACCGGGTCGCCCGGGATCAGGTGCAGCAGCGTGAACGTCGCGACGACGACGACGAAGAACAGCGGCAGCGCGTACAGCAGGCGCCGCAGGACGTACAGCAGCATGCTGGTGCCGCCTCAGCTCACAGCCGCAGGAACTCGGCCGCGTTGCCGTAGAGCCACTTCTCGATTACCCGTTCCTTCAGCGGCAGCTTGCGGTATTCGGCGATCAGCTCCTCGAACGAGGCGCCGAGCAGGTAGCGCGACAGGCCCGTCATCACCTTGTCCTGCAGCAGCGTGTTGCCGTACTGCATGAACATCTCCCAGCCCGAACCCGGCTGCGCGAAGTAGCGCGGGTGGTGCGCCGCGGTGTCGACGTACAGGTTCGGATGGCGCCGCAGCAGGCCGACCATCTCGTTGACCCAGGGCCAGCCGGCCAGGCCGGCGACGATGCGCAGCTCCGGGAAGTCGATCGCCACGTCGTCCAGATGGCGCGGGTGCCCGAGGTCGTAGGGCCGGTCGTTGGCGTAGTTCATGGCTGTGTAGATGCGCACCGGCACGTCGAGCTCGACGGCCTTGGCGTACAGCGGGTAGTAGCGCCGGTCGTTGGCGGGCACGCCGTTGTAGAGGGCCGACAGCCGCAGTCCGTTGGCGCCTTCTTCCCGCACCAGTCGCTCGAATTCGCGTACCGCGCGCATGCCGTCGCCGGGGTCGAACGTGACGAAGGTCAGGAAGCGGCCGGGATGGCGCGCGTGGATGCGGCCCGTGGCGCCGTTCTCGGCGCCCACCAGCAAGCCGCAGCGGATGCCGGCCCGGTCCATGTCCTGCACCAGACGATCCAGCCCGCCGTCGTCTGCCGGTTGGGCCTGCGGCTGCGGTCGGCCGCGGGTCCGGAAGACACGGTTGTAGTTGTCGAAGCCGTAGCCCTCGGGGCGCGGCAGCGGCTGCGCGAAGGGCGTGCCCGGCCGACCGTGCGCCACGCGCTCCAGTGCCGGATTGGCCTCCGAAGACGGCAGCCCGATCTCCATGTCGATGACTCGAGTCATGTCCGTTCTCCGGTTCCCGTGCGAGCCGGCCCATCTGTTTGACGTGCATAGGATCGGTGTTCCACCCATGTTCGTCCATAGGATGAACACCTAGATCAACTTGTGTTCACTATGTTGACAATTGATGAATGGCTACCCGCACCGGACAGAGAGCGCACCGCCCGGCCGCGAGCCTCCGGCGCGTGGCCGAAGGCGTCCGCGACGCCGGATTCGCCACCACGCTGGCCAAGGGCCTGGAGGTGCTGCGCGCCTTTCAGCCGGGGCGGACCTGGATGAGCAATGCCGAGATCGCGGCTCACACCGGCATCAGCCGCCCCACCGTGGTTCGGCTGACCTACACGCTGACCTGTCTGGGCTACCTGAAGCAGGACAAGTCGCGCTATCGACTCGGCTGGGGCGCGCTGATGCTCGTCAACCCGCTGCTGAGCGACGCGAAGATCCTGCAGATCGCGCGGCCTTCGATGCAGGCCTTGGCACAGGATGTCGGCGGTACCGTCTCGATCGGTGTCATCGACCGCGACCAGTTCGTCTACCTGGAGACCTCGCGCGTCAACGAGAACGTCTGGACGGCGCACGACCTGGGCACGATCGGCCCTTTGCTGCCGGCGACCATCGGCCATGCCCTGTGCGCTCAGCTCGACGAGGCCGAGTTCGCCGCCAAGCTCGACGAGATGAAGCGCAACGGCCCCCAACTGTGGGCCCAGTACTCCGATTCGTTCCTCGACGGCGTGGCCCAGTGCAAGCAGCGCGGGTTTTCCGTCTTGCGCGGGACATGGATTCCCGAGACCCACTCGACCGGCGTGCCGCTGCTGCGCGACAAGAATGGCGAGTGCTTCGCGATGAACTGCCGCGTGCCGATCTTCCGGCTCAGCCCAAACCAGATCGAGGACGAGATCGGGCCGCGGCTGAAGTCGCTGGCCGCGAACGTACGTCGCCAACTGGCATTCGTGATGCCGTAGCCGGCGCGCCGCAGCGTTGCCGATGGCGGTGCGGTGACATCGCTGCCGATGCCGAAGGCCACTCGCCTCGGTGTCGGCACCATCGCGTCCGTGGCCAGCTCGGGCCGCGCGCACCGGCTGCCGCATACTCCGCGCCGGACCAGCACGGCAAGAGGCTCATGAAGATCCTGCGCGATGTCATCGCCTGTTCGGCGCTGGCCGCTGCAACGACGGCTGCCAGCATCGCGGCGGCCGGGCATTGGCTGCCTGCCACGACCGACGGTGCGCGCGAGATCGACCTCGAGGCGATCGCCGCCGACCGCTGGCCCTTGGTGCGCTACCGCTACCGGCTGCGCGTCGCGCCGGCGGCCGTGGGCAAGGTGTCGCTGCAGGCGCAGGCGGCCGAAGTGGACTGCCAGCGCGCGTTGCGGCGGCCGCTTCCGGGCGAGTTGCCGGCCGACGCCTTCGTGGCGCTGGATTCGCTCGGTGCCGGCGAGAAAGAGGAGTTCGTGTTCGTCTGCGATCTGGCGCGGCCGCGCGACGCCGAAGGCCGCAGGTTGCCGCGTTCCGCCCGTGCGCCCTCCGGCGCGTCGCCGGCGTCGGCCGTCGAGGGCCCAGCGCCGAGGCGCGGCGGTCGCGTCGCGCTCGACAACGGCAGCGGTTTCCTCGTGGAGCCGCGCTTCGCCCTCACCAACCACCATGTGATCAAGGGCTGCGCGACGATCTCGGTGCGCCGCGGGGCCAATACCGCCGCGGCGACGCTGGCCAATGCCAGCGAACGCCATGACCTCGCGCTGCTGCGCCTGCCCGCCCCGGTCGGCCATGCCGCCGCAATCCGGATCGTGGCCGCGCTCGGCGAAGATGCCATGGTCGCCGGGTATCCGCTTTCGGGCCTGCTGGCCGACGACCTCGTGGTCACCAGCGGGCAGGTGAATTCGCTCGCGGGCCTGGGCAACGACCCGGCGGTGCTGCAGATCTCGGCGCCCGTCCAGCCCGGCAACAGCGGCGGTCCGCTGGTCGACCGCTCGGGCTCGGTGGTCGGCATGGTGGTGGGCAAACTCGACGCCGCGCGCGTCGCGCGCGAGACCGGCGATCTGCCGCAGAACGTCAACTTCGCGATCAAGCCGGAGGTGCTGCGCGCCTTCCTCGATTCGAGTGGCGTGTCGTACCAGGCCGTCGGACTGGACATTCGTCTGGACGGGATTCAGATCGCGGAACGCGCCAGGCAGTTCACGGTTCAGGTGATATGCGAGCACTGACTTCCAGGATGGATTGAGGCGCTGGCGTCTGGGCAGGCACGTCTATTTGCATCCTGGGGTTTACCCTAGAGTGCGCGCGTTGCCACTGAATCCGGAGTTGCTTGTGAGCACACGCCTGCATTCAGCGCCTGGTTTCCGGCCGGCGGTCGTCGATGGCCGGCTCGGTCTGGACGCAGCGCGCGCGAGCGTGCGCGCGCTGGCCTGCCTGCCGTTCGATGCCTTGCGCCTGGGCTACGCTGCCGCCGTGCAGGCCGGCGCGGCGCGCCGCTCCATGCTCGACTCGCGCGACGTCGAGCGCCGGCTCGATGCACTCGAGCGGCTGCTGCTGGGCCCGTTCGCGCGGCGCGTGTAATCGGCGACGGCGACCCAGGCGCCTCGATGGGCGCCTCGATGGGCGCTTGGTCGGGCGTGTGGACGCGAGCCGCCTACACTCGGATCGATGCCGCGGCCGATCCTGCGACACCGTCTCGCTGCGGCGGCCGCTGGCGCGCTCGTCTCGCTGTCGGCAATGGCCGCCGATACGGACGGCAGCGCGCGCGCATCTGCGGCGCGCGCGGCGGATGCATCGGCAGCGGGCGCGGCGCCCGGAGGGTCGACTGCCGAGCTGCCGGCCCGGCCGCCTGGACCACCGCCAGCACCCTCACCAGGCCCCTCATCAGGTCCGCCACCAGGCCCGTCATCAGGCCAGTCGCCGGGCCAGTCCCGGGCGCTGCCGAGCTTCGCCGAACTCGAGGCCGCCGGCGCCACGATCGGCCAGGTGCGCGTCTCGGCGCAACAGATCTTCGATGCCGGCAATCCGCTCGAGGACCGCTGGCTGTTTCGCCTGGCCAACCGCCTGCACATCCCGACGCGTCCCGCGGTCATCGAGCGCGCGCTTCTGTTCAAGCCGGGCCAGCGCGTGAGCGCCCAGGCGATCGAGGAGACCGAGCGCCTGCTGCGTGCCAACAACTTCCTCTACGACGTGCAGATCCGCGCGCTGGCGGTGCACGACGGCGTCGTCGACATCGAGGTGCTCCCGCGCGACACCTGGTCGCTCGACCCCGGTATCAGCGCCAGCCGGCAGGGCGGCGTCAACACGAGCGGGATCCGCCTGGCCGAGTACAACCTGCTCGGCACCGGCGTGTCGCTGCGCCTGGGCCGTTCGCGCGATGTCGATCGCACGAGCCGCGAGTTTGCGCTGGAGAACCCGCGCGCCTTCGGCACCTGGGCGTCGCTGCGGCTGGCGCACCGCACGAGCAGCGACGGCGGCAGCGACAGCATCTCCTTCGTGCGTCCGTTCTACCGCCTCGACGCGCGCTGGGCTGCGGGGGTGAGCGCCACGCGCAGCGACGAGATCGACTCGGTCTACGGCGGCGGCGCCGCGATCGCGCAGTTCCGCCACCGCCAGCGCCGCGCGGAGGTCTTCGGGGGCCTGTCGCATGGCCTGGTCGAGGGCTGGGTGCGGCGCGCCTCGCTCGGCGTCTGGCTGCGCGAGGACCGCTATGCCTTCGTGCCCGGCCGCGCCGCGCCTTCGCAGCTGCCCGCCGAGCAGCATCTCGTGGCACCCTTCGTGCGGCTCGAACTGCTCGAGGATCGCTTCGAGCGCCAGCTCAACCGCAATCTCATCGGGCAGCCCGAGTTCTTCGCGCTCGGCCTGCGCGCGACGCTCGAACTCGGGGCGGCGACGCCGGTGCTCGGCTCGGACGCGTCGGGCCCGCTTTATGCCGCGACGCTGAGCCGCGGCTTCGAGCCCGTCGACGATCGGCTGCTGATGACCGCGGCCAGCCTCTCGGGTCAGTACCTCGACGGCCGCGTGCAGCGCCAGCGCCTGGGCCTGCAGGCCCAGTTCTACCTGAGGCAGAGTCCGCGCTGGCTGTTCTACGCCTCGGCCGCGTCCGACACGTTGACGCGGCCCGCGCTCGAGGATCTGGCAACGCTGGGCGGCGACAACGGCCTGCGCGGCTACCCGCTGCGCTACCAGAGCGGCACGCGGCGCGCGCTCGTCACCGTCGAGGAGCGCTTCTACACCGATCTGTACGTCTGGCAGCTGTTTCGCATCGGGGGTGCCGCGTACATGGACTACGGGCGCGCCTGGGGTGGCGCGGTCGCCGGCACCACGCCTGCGCGCTGGCTCGGCAACGTCGGCCTGGGTCTGCGCATCGTCAGCACGCGCTCGGCCTTCAGCAACGTGCTGCACGTCGACCTCGCATTCCCGGTGCGTGCGCCCGCCGATGTGAGCCGGCTGCAGTTCCTCGTCAAGACCAAGACGAGTTTCTGAGCAACCGGGGCCGGTCCCGCACGGGCCCGAGCAAGGCGGCAGGGCCCGACCTGCCCGAGCGCCGGTGCGCCGCGGCGCTGGGCGTCAGACCGTGAACGGCCGCTGCGCGACGAAGGCGCCCGCGCTGCCGAGGGTGACGAGATTCGGCGTCTGGCGGGCCGGCATGCGCGCCTTGATGCGCGCGTGAAAGCTCGCGTGGTTGCCCTTGAAGGCACCGTGGTCCCATACCCTCGGCAGCTGCTCGGTGAAGGCACCGTTGTGCTCGCCGTCGAGCGCGGTCTGGTTGTCCTGGCAGCCGGAGATGAGGATGCAGGCCGCGGGGAAGCCCGCCGCGATCGCGCTCAGGCGCGCGCTCACCGCCACCTGTGCCGGTGCGGCGTCGGGATCCGCCGGCCGGCCGCCGCTGCGCTGCGTCACGTCGCGCTGGAGCTGATCGTAGAACGCGGCATGCGCGCGGTACACGCGGTCGGCGATCGCCGGCGGCAGCAGCTTGGCACGCCAGCCCGGCGCCGGCGCGTCGAAGCGCTCGCGCGTCACGGTGCCGCTGTGGCAGCTGTCGGAGAGCACGAGGATGCGCACGCCGGGCTTGAACTGCGCGAGCTCGCAGTACAGCTCGTCGTCGATCAGCTGGCCGTCGAACAGGCACCAGGTCTCGTCCTTCTTGTCGGGCTCGTCGCCGCTGGCGTCGCGCACCTGGCCGCCGTGGCCCGAGTAGGTGAGGAAGAACAGGTCGCCGGCCGCGAGCGCACGCGCCGCGGCGCGCATGCCGCGCAGCACGGCGCCCCGCGTGGCCGTCTTGGTGAGCAGCACGCTCGGCCTCATGCCCTGGGCGCGCGCGACCGCGGCCAGGTCGCGTGCGTCGTTCTCGCAGGCCGCGAGCGGGCCGTCCCAGCCCTCGTAGGCCTTGGCGTCGACGCGGTCGAGTCCGATGTGCAGGCCGAGGGCCTTCTTGGCGGCAGTGGCCATGGCAGCGCCTCCTTCGAAGATGGTGCCGGCGATGCCGGCCCGGCGGCGAGTATCACGCCCGCCCCGCGGCCCGCGCGCACCGCCTTGTCAGGGCGTGTTGCGCCGCAGGCCCGTGCGCCGCGGCAGCACCTCGGCCTCGTCGCCCAGATCCCAGAACAGCCCCGTCATGATCTCGAGCGCCTCGCGCGCCACCGGGGCGAGCAGGTGCTCGTCGGGCGCATGCTGGCTGCACGCCGGGTAGCTGTGCGGCACCCACACCGTGGGCAGGCCGAGGAGGTCGGCGAACACGTCGTTGGGCAGCGAACCGCCCAGGTTGGGCAGCAGCACCGGCGGCCGGCCGGTGCTGCGCGCGACCGACGCCAGCGCGAAGCGCACCCAGGCGTTGTCCGGGTCGAGCCGGGTCGCCGCCATGATCAGCGGCGCGCCGACTTCGACGTCGCCATGGCCTTGCGCCGCCAGATGCGCACGCAGTGCGGCACGCAGCGTGGCGGCGTCGCGGCAGACCTCGGTGCCGACGACGAAGCGCATGTGCATCGCCGCGCGCGCGTGCGCGGGAATCGCGTTCACCGGGTGCTCGGGGTCGCCGGTGACCATCGCCAGCACTTCGAGCGTGTTCCAGGCGATCACGCGCTCGGCGGGCGTGAGGCCTTCCTCGCCCCAGTCCGG
This sequence comes from Rubrivivax sp., assembly GCA_020852865.1. Taxonomy (GTDB): domain Bacteria; phylum Pseudomonadota; class Gammaproteobacteria; order Burkholderiales; family Burkholderiaceae_C; genus Rubrivivax. The sequence goes on along the minus strand of JADYZZ010000059.1, from coordinate 67,541 downwards.
GTCGACCGCGGGGTCGCCAGGGGCGCCGCCGAACTCGATGCCGGCCAGTGCCGCGCGCACGTTGGCCGGGATCGGCGGCGGGCGCAATGCCGGCACGAGGATGCGCCCGCGCCCGTCGACCATCGAGGCGATGGCGTTGGCGAGCACGGTGCCGGGGTTGCGCAGCAGCCCGCCCCAGTTGCCCGAGTGGTGGGCGCCGGCGCGCAGCGTGAGCGAGAGCTCGAAATTGGCGACACCGCGCGCGCCGAGGAAGACGGTGGGCCGCGCGCGCGCAAGGCGCGGGCCGTCGCTGGCGATGAGCGCATCGGCGGCCAGCGCGTCGCGCTCGGCGACGCAGAATGCGGCCAGGCCGGGCGAGCCGGTCTCCTCGCCGGTCTCGACCAGCCACTTGCAGTTGAAGCCGAGGGCGCCGCGCAGCGCCAGCACCTGCGCCAGCGCGGCCAGATTGATGCTGTGCTGCCCCTTGTTGTCGGCGCTGCCGCGACCGTAGAGACGCTCGCCGTCCTGCACGAGCCGCCAGGGGCCGGCGCCGCGCGTCCACGCCGCGTCCTGGCCGCGCACGACGTCGCCGTGGCCGTAGATCAGGATCGTCGGCAGCGCGTCGCCCTCGTGGCGCTCGGCCACCAGCAGCGGGCCGCCGTGCGGCACGGGATTGGCGTGGATGCGGTGGCGAAAGCCCAGCGCCGCCAGCGTCGGCGCGAGTTCGTCGGCGAGATAGCTCTGCAGCGCGGGCCCGGCTGCCGGGTCCTGGCTCTCGGTGCGGATCGCCACCCGGCGTGCCAGGTCGCGCACGAAGGCCCCGCTGTCGAAGTGCGCGCGCGCCGCGGCCAGCGCCTGCGCGCGCCGGGCCGCGGCGCTCACGACTTGGCGATCAACTCGAAGTGCTCGACGAGCGGCGGCTCGGCGAAGAACGGGCCGACGATGGCGCGCCACTGGGCGAACAGCGGCCCGCCGCGAAAGTGCACGCTGTGGTCCTCGAGCGTGTCCCAGAAGATCGTCAGCAGGTAGCGCTCGGGGCGCTCGACGCAGCGGTTGACCTTCCAGCCCTTCATGCCGCGCGCCTGCGCGATCACGGTCTCGAGCCCGCGCCGGATCGCCGCGTCGAAGGCGGCCTGCCGGCCCGGTGCGATGCGGATGTCGGCGACTTCGAGGATCACGGTCGGTCTCCCGCCTGCTGCGATGTCGCGAAGTCTACGGGCGTGCACGAGGCCGGCTACCATGGCCCGGTGCACGCTGCGGGCCAACCATGCTGAACCCCGACGAGGCGGCCGGGCGGCGCATCGGCATCGCGCTGGTCAGCCTCGCGACCGTCGCCTTCGCCGCGCTCGACGCCGCGGCCAAGTGGCTCGTGCTCACGTTGCCGGTGGTGCAGGTGGCTTGGCTGCGCTTCGTCATGCACGTGCTGGTGATGGGCGCGCTGCTGGCGCCGGCCCGCGGCAGCGCGCTCGTACGCGTGCACAGCGCGCGGCTGCAGTGGCTGCGCGGCGCCCTGCTCGCCGCGATGACCGGACTCAACTTCTGGGCCCTGCAGTACCTGCAGCTGGCCGAGACCGGCGCGATGACGTTCTCGGTGCCGATCGTCATCGCGCTGCTGTCGGCCTGGTGGCTGCACGAGCGGCTCGATGTCCGACGCTGGCTGGCCGTGGCTGCCGGTTTCGTCGGCGTGCTGCTGGTCATTCGTCCGGGCACGTATGCCTTTCACTGGGCGATCTTGCTGTCGGCGGCCAACGCCCTGATCACGGCCTGCTTCAACCTGCTGACGCGCCGCATGGCGGCCAGCGAAACGCCCGAGTCGATGCAGTGGCTGTCGGCCGGCGTGGCCGCACTGGTGCTTGCGCCGTTCGCGCTGGCGGACTGGCGCTGGCCGGCCGACCTGCCCAGCTGGGGCGTGATCGCGTTCACCGGGCTGGCCGGCGGCGTCGGGCATCTGTGCGTCGCACGCGCGCACCGCCACGCATCGGCGGCGCTGCTCGGGCCTTTCCTCTATCAGCAGATCCTCTACATGACGCTGGCCGGCTGGCTCGTCTTCGGCCAGGTGCCCGACGCCTACGTCGTTGCCGGTGCGCTGGTGGTGGTCGCCAGCGGCCTGTACCTGCTGGGGCTGGCGCTGGCGCGTCGCTGACGTACCCGCGGCCGCGCTACATCTTGCAGCCGCGGCCGGGGTCGGCCAGGGCCTTGACGGCGACGCTGCGGAACTCGTTGTTCATGCCCTTGGCTTCGCGCAGGAAGATGTCCTGCACCGGGTTGTGCTGGCGCGACAGCGAGAACTTGCCGCGTGGGCTGTCGATCACGGCCTTGGCCATGGCCGCCTGCAGCGCCTCGCGCTTGGCGAAGTCGCCCTTGACGGCGCTCAGGCCGATGCCGAGCATCTGCGCCGCGTCGTAGCCCTGCACCGCATAGACGTCGGCGTTGGCCTTGTAGGCGAGCGCGAAGCTCTTGCGGAAGGCGTTGTTGCGCGGCGTGTCGATGTTGTCGGCATAGTGCAGCGTCGTCAGCACGCCCTGGCCGCTCGGACCGGCTGCCTCGAGCGTGCCGTCGGTGACGAAGCCCGAGGCGATGAACGGAATGCTCTTCTTGAGGCCCGCGGCGTCGTAGTCCTTGAGGAACTTGGGTGCACCGCCGCCGGCGAAGAACGCGAACACGACGTCGGGCTTCTGCGCCGCGATCTCGGTGAGCAGGGCCTGGAACTCGACGTTCGGGAACGGCAGGCTGAGGTCCTTGATGACCTTGCCGCCGCCCTTCTCGAAGCCTTCCGTGAAGCCCTTGACGGCCTCGGCCCCGGCGGCGTAGCTCCAGGTGATGGTGATCGCGCGCTTGTAGCCCTTGCCGGCGGCGACCACGCCCGAGCCGTAGCCGGGCTGCCAGTTGCTGAAGCTCGAGCGGAAGATGTTGGGCGCGCACTGCGCGCCGGTGATGTCGCCCGCGCCCGCGTTGGGCACGATCAGCAGCGTGTTGTTCTCCTTGGCCACGCGCGCCATCGCCAGCGCCACGCCCGAGTGCACGGTGCCGACGAGCACGTCGACCTGGTCGCGCTTGACGAGCTTGTTGGCGTTGTCGATCGCCTTGCTCGGCTCGCTCTCGTCGTCGACCTTGAAGTACTGGATCTCGCGGCCGCCGAGCTTGCCGCCTTGTTCCTGCACGTACAGCTTGAAGCCCTTCTCGATCATGTCGCCCAGCGCAGCGTAGGTGCCGGTGTAGGGCAGCATCAGACCGACCTTGAGCGGGGGCGTCTGCGCGGCGGCGCCGCCGCACAGTGCTGCGGCAACGGCCAGGGCGAGGGCGGCTGCGCGGGGAAGAGCTTGCATCGTGTATCTCCGGCAAGGGATTGCAGTGGGCGCCGCAGGATGCCCCCGACGGCCGGGCGCGACAAGCGGGATTTGCCGGATGCCGTGCCGCGCCAACTCGCGCACGCATCGCCGGCGGCTGCGCGGCGTCGGCGAAGGCGCGCGCTCAAGTCTTGCCGGCCGAGCCCGAAAACCGGTCGCTGGGCTGCAACACCAGTCGGTCCGGCACCAGGCAAGGCGGAGCACGCAGGCGATGAGCAGCATGATTGCGGTGGACGGGCTGCAGGTAGGGATGTTCATCCACCTGGACGGCGGCTGGCTGTCGCATCCGTTCCCCTTGTCCAGCTTCAAGATCGCCAGCGCCGAGCAGATCGCCGTGATCCGGCGCCTCGGCCTGGCCCAGGTGCGCTGGAGCCCCGAACGCAGCGACCGGCCGGCCGATCCGGACGCTGCCGCGCCGGCGGCGACCGCGCCGACGGAATCGCCGGCCCAGGCGGCGACACGCCGGCACCGCGAGCTGCTGGACGCGCAGCGCGAGGCACAGCAGCAATGCGAGCGCCAGTTCGGCGAGGCCGCGTCGGCCTGGCGCCAGGCCTGCGACGCCGCGGCTGCGCGGCCGGCCGAATCGCGCGCCCAGTCCGAGGCGCTGGCACGTGCCCTGCTGGACAAGATGCTGGTCGGCGACGACATCGGCATCCGGCTCGTCGGCGGCAGCGGCGGCGAGCGCGCCGCCGCCCACGCGCTCAACGTGAGCGTCATCGGCTTGCTGCTCGGCCGCGCGCTCGGGCTGGGTGCCGACGAGATGCTCGAGTTGGGGGTCGGTGCGCTCATGCACGACCTCGGCAAGTCCGAGCTGCCCGAGCGCGTACGGCACCTGGAGGTGGGAGCGAGCGCGGCCGAGCTCTCGGCCTACCGCGACCATGTCGCCAAGGGCGTCGCGCTGGGCCGGCGCATGGGTCTGGCCGGCGGCGCGCTGGCGGTGATCGCGCAGCACCACGAGCATGCCGACGCGAGCGGCTTTCCGCAGCGCCTGGCGGGCGAGCGCATCGCCCTGGCCAGCCGCATCGTCGCGCTCGTGAACCGCTACGACAACCTGTGCAATCCGCCCACGCGCGTGCCGCCGCTCACGCCGCACGAAGCGGTGGCGATGCTGTTCGCACAGGGGCGCGGGCGCTACGACGCCGGCGTGCTCAATGCCTTCATCCGCATGATGGGCGTGTATCCGGCCGGCTCGCTGGTACAGCTGACCGACGACCGCTACGCGCTGGTGGTGAGCGTGAACTCGACGCGGCCGCTCAAGCCGCGCGTGCTCGTGCACGATGCGAAGGTGGCGCGCAGCGACGCGCTGCTGCTCGACCTCGAGGAGATGCCGGATGTGGGCATCCGGCGCAGTCTCGGTGCGGGCAAGCTGCCGGCGCCGGCCCTCGAGTACCTCGATCCGCGCCCGCGCGTGCACTACTACTTCGAGCCGCTCGGGCAGGCGGCGCCCGCCGCGCAGGACGACGCGATGGCGGTGGTCTAACCCACGCCCCGGTACCGTGATCGAGCCCGGCGTGCCCGACGCTCTGGCCCTGCTCGACGCCCTGCCCGATGCGGCATGGCTGGTCGAACTGGCGGGGCTGCGCGTGCACGCCGCGAACGCGGCCGCAGCGCGGCTGTTCGGATGTGCCCGCGAGGCGCTCGTGGGCCGCGCGGCGGACGCGCTGCTGCAGTCGCCCGAGGACGAGGCGTACTGGGCCGCGGCCGCCGGCGGCGAGCCCGGCGATCTGTGCAGCGAGGCCGCGCTCGTGCTCGCGGGCGCGTCGGGCGCGGCACAGGCATGCGGGCCGCCGGACGAGGGCGCCGCGGCGCGCGTCGTGCACGCCAGCCGCAGCATCCACCTCGTCTCCGGCGCCGCCGGCGGCAGCGCGCACGCGCTGGTCGTCGTGCGCGACCGCAGTGCCGAGCAACGCGCCGACGACGAGCGCGAGCTGCGCCTGGCCGAGCTGCAGGCGACGCTCGAGTCGGCCGCCGACGGCTTGCTGGTCACCGACTTGCGCGGTGCGATCCGCGCCTTCAATCGCCGCTTCGGCCGCATGTGGGGCCTGCCGCTCGAGCTGCTGCAGCAGCGCGACGACGCCGCCATCGATGCCTGGATGCGCCGCCAGCTGCCCGACGAGGCCGCCTATGCGCGGCGCGTCGAGGCGCTGCGCGACGCGCCGCTGGTGCCGGCCAGCGACCGCCTCGAGCTCGTCGACGGCCGTGTCTACGAGCGCGTGACGCGCCCGCTGTGGTGCAGCGGCCGCGCGCAGGGCCGGGTCTGGGCGTTTCGCGACCTGACCGAGAAGATCGCTGCCGCGCAGCGCATCGAGTCGCTCGAGCGGCTCGACGTTCTGACCGCGCTGCCGAACCGTCGCGGCTTCTTCGAGCGGGCCGAGGCGATCGCGCAGACGCAGCGGCGCAGCGGTGCCGGCTTCGCGTTGCTGCTCGTCGATCTCGACCGCTTCCGCCATGTCAACGACAGCCTCGGCCACGACGTCGGCGACCGCGTGCTGCAGGACACGGCGCAGCGCATCGGCGGCTGCCTGCGCGAAGCCGACATGCTCGCGCGCGTGAGCGGCGACCAGTTCGCGCTGCTGCTGGCGCCGGCCGACGCCGCTGCGGCCGAGGCGACGGCACGCCGCATCCTCAACGTCGTCGGGCAGCCCAGCAGCGTCGACGGCGCGCACTTCACGCTCACCTGCAGCATCGGCATCGCGCTGGCGCCTGCGCACGGCCGCCACGCCGACGAACTGGCGCGCCACGCCGAGGCCGCGATGCGCGCGGTCAAGGCGAGCGGCCGCGCCGGCGTGCGGCTGCACCAGCGCCGCGCCGAGGCCGACCGGCGCTCGGACATGACGCTCGAGCACGCGATGCGCCAGGCGCTGGTGAGCGGGCGCTTCCGGCTGCAGTACCAGCCGCAGGTGCGCCTGGCCGACGGCTTGCTCGTCGGCGCCGAGGCGCTGCTGCGCTGGCGCGACCCGGAGCTGGGCGAAGTCGCGCCGCAGCGCTTCATCCCGGTGGCCGAGGACAGCGGCTTCATCGTCCCGATCGGCGATTGGGTGCTCGCGCAGGCGGTGCGGCAGGCGGCGCTGTGGCGCGAGCGCGGGCACGCGGTGCCGATCGCGATCAACGTGTCGGCGCTGCAGTTCCAGCAGCCGCACTTCGTCGAGCGCGTGGCGGGCGTGCTGGCGGTGGCCGGTCTCGAGCCGCGGCTGCTGGAGCTCGAGCTCACCGAGTCGATCCTGCTGCACGACGCCGACGAGGCGCTGGCGCGGCTGCAGGCCCTGGCACGCCTGGGCGTGCGCCTGTCCATCGACGACTTCGGCACCGGCTACTCGAGCCTCGTCTACCTCAAGCGCTTCCCGATCGACAAGCTGAAGATCGACCGTTGCTTCGTCACCGGGCTGCCCGACGACGCCGGCGACTGCGGCATCGTGCAGGCGATCCTGCAGATGGCGCGGGCACTGGGGATGCGCGCCATCGCCGAAGGCGTGGAGACCGAGGCTCAGCGCGCGTTCCTGCAGGCCGCCGGCTGCGACGAGTTCCAGGGCTGGCTCTACGCGCCGGCGCTCGACCCGCTCAGCTTCGAGCACAGACTCGCTGGCGCCGCGCCCGGGAAGCGCACGCCGGCGCGCATGCGCCTGGTGAGCGGCTGAGGCAGCCGGGCACGCCGCGGCGACCGCAGTCCGCCGCGCTTTGCGACAATGCGCACTCCCGTCGGGTGCGGCAAGCGGATGCCATGATCTACAAGTTCAAGAGCAAGGCCAGCGGTGACCTCGTCATGCTCGCGCCGCAGGGCGACCGGCTGCTGCGGCTGCTCGGGCGCGAGCCGGCCGCCAGCGGCATCATCGAAGCCGGCGCCATGCCGGCGGCGATCGCCGCGCTCGAGGCGGCGATCGCCGCGGCCGAGCGCGACGGCGAGCCGCCGGAGGAGGCTGCGGCACGCGACGAGACGCCGGTGCTGCTGCGTCAGCGCCTGTGGCCGGTGATCGAGATGCTGCGCCGTGCGCAGGCTGCAGACGCGCCCATCGTCTGGGGCGTGTAGCGGGCGCGGCGCGGGCCTGACGCGAACCGAGAAAGGCGTGCCGATGAAACTCTGGAGCGACAGCTGGACCAACGGGGACCGTATCCCTGCGCGCTATGCCGCCGGCCGGCCCGACGGCCAAGGCGGCGCGACCTTCTCCGACAACCTGAATCCGCACCTGGCCTGGAGCGAGCTGCCCGACGGCGCGAAGTCGATGGTGCTGATCTGCCACGACTTCGACGTGCCGCTGGACGGCCGCGACGTCAACCAGCCCGGACGCGAGCTCGCCGCCGACATCGAGCGCGGCGACTTCTTCCACTGGGTGCTGATCGATCTGCCGCCGCGGCCGACCGTGATCGCCGAGGGCGAGTTCAGCCGCGGTTTCGTGGCGCGCGGCAAGCCGGGGCCCGAATGCGCCAACGGCGCGCGCCAGGGCCTGAACGACTACACGAAGTGGTTCGCCGGCGACGCACAGATGGCGGGCAACTACTTCGGCTACGACGGCCCGTTCCCGCCGTTCAACGACACGCTGGTGCATCACTACGTGTTCACGCTGTACGCGATCTCGCTGCCGCGGCTGCCGCTGGAGGGCCGGTTCGACGGCCACGCCGTGCGTCAGGCGCTGGCCGGGCGCACCCTGGCCGAGGCGACCTTTTCCGGCACCTACACGCTCAATCCGCGCTTGCTGGGCGGCATGTGACCGGGCGGCCCGAGCCGACGCGCGTCTTCGCGCTGCGCCACGGCGAGACGGCCTGGAACCGCGCGCTGCGCATCCAGGGCCAGCTCGACGTCCCGCTCAACGACACCGGACGCTGGCAGGCCGGACGGCTGGCCGAGGCCCTGGCCGACGAGGGCATCGACGCCGTCTACAGCAGCGACCTCGAGCGCGCGCTGGCCACGGCACGCGCGTTGGCCGGACGCCTCGGCGTGCCGTTGGCCACCGAGCGCGGGTTGCGCGAGCGCGCTTTCGGTCGCTTCGAGGGCGCAACCTTCGCCGAGATCGACCGGCGCTGGCCCGACGAGGCGGCGCGCTGGCGCCGGCGCGAGCCGGGATTCGGCCCGGGCGGAGGCGAGACGCTCGAACGCTTCCACGCGCGCTGCGTGGCCGCGGCGTCGACGCTGGCGGCGCGGCATCCGGGCCAGGCGATCGCGCTCGTGGCCCACGGCGGCGTGCTCGACTGCCTGTACCGCGCCGCCGCCGGCGTGGCGCTGCAGGCGCCGCGCAGCTGGCAGCTGGGCAACGCGGCGATCAATCGCCTGCTCTGGCACGGCGAGGGCTTCGTGCTCGTCGGCTGGAACGACAGCGCACACCTCGAGAACGCGCCGCCGGCGCAGGCCGCCGAGGCCGATTGAGCGTCTCCCGGGTCGGGCTGCGCGCCGTCGGCTGCCCCCCTGCGCGGCGGATCAAGCGCAGCGGCAGCGGCGCACCCGCTCCAGAGGCCCTGCGGGGGCCTCGCGCTCAGCGGCCCTCGAACAGGTCGTCGGCGCGCGCCGGCGGCGCCAGCCCGAGGTGGCGCCAGGCCGCCAGCGTGGCGACGCGCCCGCGCGGCGTGCGCTGCAGGTAGCCCTGCTGGATGAGGTAGGGCTCGATCACGTCCTCGATGGTTCCGGACTCCTCGCCGATGGCGGCGGCCAGGTTGTCCAGGCCCACCGGCCCGCCGTCGAAGCGGTGCACCACGGCCTCGAGCAGCTTGCGGTCCATGACGTCGAAGCCGAGCGGGTCGACGTCGAGCATCACGAGCGCGCGGTCGGCGGTGGCGGCGTCGACATGGCCGCTGCCCTTGACCTGGGCGTAGTCGCGCACGCGGCGCAGCAGCCGGTTGGCGATGCGCGGCGTGCCGCGCGAGCGGCGCGCGATCTCGAGCGCGCCGGCGGCGTCGACGGGCACTTCGAGCAGGGCGGCCGAGCGCGCGACGATGTGCGCCAGTTCCTCGGCGCTGTAGAACTCGAGCCGCGCGACGATGCCGAAGCGGTCGCGCAGCGGGTTGGTCAGCATGCCGGCGCGCGTGGTGGCGCCCACCAGCGTGAAGGGCTGCAGCTCGAGCTTGATCGAGCGCGCCGCCGGGCCGTCGCCGATCATGATGTCGATCTGGTAGTCCTCCAGCGCCGGGTAGAGGATCTCCTCGACCACCGGCGACAGGCGATGGATCTCGTCGATGAAGAGCACGTCGTGCTTCTCGAGCCCGGTGAGGATGGCTGCGAGGTCCTTGGGCTTTTCGAGCACCGGGCCCGAAGTCTGGCGCAAGGCGACGCCGAGCTCGGCGGCGACGATGTGCGCGAGCGTCGTCTTGCCCAGGCCGGGCGGGCCGAACAGCAGCAGGTGATCGAGCGCCTCGGCGCGCCGGCGCGCCGCGCCGATGAAGATCGCGAGCTGTTCGCGCGTCTTGGCCTGGCCGGTGTAGTCGGCCAGCGAGCGCGGGCGCAGCGCGCGCTCGATCGCCTGCTCGTTGGGCGAGGCCGCCGCGGCGCCGAGTGCCGGCGCCCGGCTGCTGCGCGTGCTGCCGAAGTCGTCGGTCTGGATCGCCATCGTGCGATTATCGAGCCCGACGCCGCGTGTCGGCGCCGCCGGGGTCCCCGAAGTCATCGCCCGCCACCGCGGAACTTTGCCCGCGGAGCACGGTCATAGCTATCGGTTGCGGGCCCCGGAAGGGGCGCAGCCGGGGTTCTTCTTCTGTTGTGCGGTCGGTCGGCCACGCCGGCTGCAATCTCCGGGCGGTTCTCCTCCTCCTCCCTCCCTCCCTCGTTCCCCCGGAGGCGCTGCACAACAGTCTTTCTTCGCAAGACGGCCGCGCGAGCGGCCGTCTTCGTCTGCCGTCACCGCGCGCGCCACGCGTGCGCCGCCGCCAGCGGCTGCCTTTCGATGCGCGCGGCCGGCGATCGGACAGCGGTCGGGGAGGGCGCTGGCGCGGCAGCGCTCAGCGCTGCCCTTCGGTCAGCGAGAAGGTCTGGAACAGGCCCGACTTGTCGACGAAGAAGGTCTCGGTGAAGCGCAGCGTCCCCCCGGGAAAGCGCGCCGGCCGCGGGAAGGGTGAGGCACGCCGGATCATCGCCTGCACCCACGGAGCCACCTCGTCGGCTGCCGGCTTGCGCACCGTGGTCACGTTCGTGACGTTGCCCTGGGCGTCCAGATCGACCTCCACCATCATGATCCCGTACAGGAGCGGCGGCAGCCGGCCGCGGAACACCCGCATCGGGTAGCAGGTGTAGAGGTGGCGCGAGGCGTCGATGCGGAACTCCTGCTCGACTTCGTTGGCCGAGTCGCGCGGCTGCGCGCACTGCGGCGCCGGCACCATGGCGAACTGGGCCTGCGCCACGCTGCCGGCCGCCGCGAGGACGGCACACAACGCCAACGGGCGCAGCCCGCGAGCTCGAGCGGTGATCTGTTGCATGGGGCTGCCGCCTCGCCGTGCTGGGGGCATCGCGCCGGGAGGCGGAGCTTATATCAGGCGCCGTGCAGCGTGGCCGCTGCCCAGGCGCGTGGGGCAGGCATTCGCATGAATTTTCCGCGCCGGGCGACCGGTGCCGGGACCTCCGTGTGCCATGCCGCGCCGCACCCGCAAGACACGCTCCGTTCCCGGGCAGGGCCTGCGCCGGCCGGCGCGCGGATCGCGCTCTCAGCGCAGCCAGCCCTTGCGCCGGAAGTACAGGAACGGCGCCATGACCGAGGCGGCCATCAGCGCGATCGCGAGCGGATAGCCCCAGCTCAGTTCGAGTTCGGGCATGTGCTTGAAGTTCATGCCGTAGATGCTCGCGATCAGGGTCGGCGGCAGCAGCGCCACGCTGGCCACCGAGAAGATCTTGATGATCTTGTTCTGGTTGATGTTGATGAAGCCGACCAGCGCGTCCATCAGGAAGTTGATCTTGTCGAACAGGAACGCGGTGTGGCTGTCGAGCGAATCGATGTCGCGCAGGATCTGGCGCGCCTCCTCGAACTGCTCGGCGTTGAGCATGCGGCTGCGCATCATGAAGCTGAGCGCACGCCGTGTGTCCATCACGTTGCGGCGGATACGTCCGTTGAGGTCCTCCTCCTTGGCGATCGCGGCCAGCGCCTCGGCGGCACTGGCGTCGTCGACGTCCTGCTTGAGCACGTGCGCACTGACGCGCTCGAGCTTGTCGTAAATGCCCTCGAGCGTGTCGGCGCTGTACTCGGCGGCGACGTCATGAAGCCGCAGCAGCACGTCCTTGGCGTCGCCGATCAGCGCCGGAATGCGGCGCGCGCGCAGCCGCAGCAGGCGGAACACCGGCAGATCCTCGTCGTGGATCGAGAACAGCACGTTGCGATGCAGGATGAAGGCCACGCGCAGGTTGCGCGGCCCCTCGTCGTCGTGGATCAGGAAGTCCGAGCGGATGTGCAGTTCGCCGTTGTCCTCCTCGTAGAAGCGGGCCGATTCTTCGAGGTCGTCGGCGACGATGTCCTCGGGGATGGCGAGCGCGAAGCTCTGCTGCAGCCAGCGCTTTTCCTGTTCGGTGGGCGCCTCGAGGTCGACCCAGACCGGCTGCCTGCCGACGGGTGCATCGGCGCTTGCGATCTCTTCCTGGACCAGCCGGCCGTTGGCCAGCGAAAAGACGTTGAGCATCCTGGGGCTCCGGGCGGCGGCCCGGCGATGCGGGCACACGCAAAGGCGGCGCGGGCGGTGCGGTTCACGCGACGTCCCGGCGCTGGCCCGGTCGGAGGCGGCGTCGCGTCACCTAGGGTGACAGGGGTCCAAGGAGACGGCTCCCGTGGCGGCGAACAGGAAAATTATCGCATCGGCCGGCGCGCTGCCGGGCGCAGCGCGACGCGGCGCTGCGATGTCGCGGCGTTACGGCCCCGGCGTGCATTGCCGCCGTCGGCGCCGTGCCGAGGCGCGCGCGGCCCCTGGCTCGGGCATCATGGCGTTGGCGGCGCGGCCGCCATGCCATTGCGGCGTGCGCCGCGTTCGAGCCTTCCTTCTGCCTTGTCGTGCGCGCCGCATTGCGCTGGATCGTCCTGCTGTTGCTGCTGACCGCGGCGGCATGGCTCGCCTGTGCGGCGCTCGCGCTGCAGTTCGAGCCGCGCGTGCCCTCCGGCGCGCCGGTATCGCACGAGGACGTGGCCCGTGTCATGCAGCTCGTGCGGCAGCAGGCCCCGGACCAGGCCGCGGGCCTGCGCAGGGTGCGGCTGAGTGCACGCGATCTGGAGCTGCTGGCGAACCACGCCGCCCATCGCATCGTGCAGGCACGGGTTGCCGTGCGGCTCGCGGCCGGCGCCGCGCAGCTCGACGCGAGCGCTGCGCTGCCCTTCGGCCTGTGGCTCAACCTGCACGCGGGCTGGGTCGAGAGCGAAGGGGCGGCGCGCCTGCACTCCCTCGCCATCGGTGCGTTGCCGCTGCCGGCGGGCCTGGGCCAGCGGCTGCTGCAGGCCTGGCTGCAGCAGCGCGGTCTGGCCGACGAGCTGGTGCTGGCGCGCGACCTGGTCGCCGGGGTGCGGCTGCAACCCGACGCGTTGCTCCTCGAATACCGCTGGCAGGCCGGCGCGCCGCGCCGCGTGCTCGGTTCGTTGGTGTCGCGCGACGAACTGCCGCGCCTCGAGGCGCATGTCGGCGCGCTGGCTGCGCTCGCCGGCCGGCGCGCACCGGGCGCGCCGCTGCCGCTTTCGCAGGCCCTCGCGCGGCTCGCGGCGCTGGCCGTGCAGCGCAGCCGCGGCGACGATGACGCGGCGCGCGAGTGGCGTGCCGCGGTCATCGTGCTCACCGCCTACGCCAACGGGCGCAGCCTGGCGCAGTGGCTGCCGGCGGCGCGCGCCTGGCCCGAGCCGCCGCCGCGGCACGTCACGCTCGACGGGCGCGAGGACCTGGCGCTGCATTTCCTCGTCTCGGCGCTGATCGCGATCGACGGCACGTCGCCGCTGTCGCGCGCCGTGGGTGTGTACAAGGAGGTGAGCGATGCGCGCGGCGCCAGCGGCTTCAGCTTCGACGACATCGCCGCCGACCGCGCCGGCACCCGCTTCGGCGAGTTGACGCTGGCGCGGCCGCTGGCGCTGCTGCAGCGCTTGGCCGCCGGCGTCGACGAGGCGGCCTTGATGCCGCCCTGGCGCGATCTGCCGCAGTCGCTCCCGGAGCGAGAATTCCTGCGCCGCTTCGGCGGCGTCGGCGCGCCCGCGTACACGCGCATGATCGAGGAGGTCGACCGCCGCGTGGCGGCGTTGCCGCTGCTGCCCTGAGCCTGTGATGCCCATGGATCCCGCGGGCGCGGTTCATGGCTTCGCAGGCGCCGCGTCGGCCGGCGCCCTGTGCGGCTGGCGCGCCTCGATCTCGAAGCGGAACAGCCGGCACTCGATCGGCCCGTTCCACAGCGGCACGCGGCGCGTTTCCTGCAGCCGCATCAGCCCCGGCAACTTCATCTGCGGGCTCAGTACCCAGGCGGTCCAGCCGCCGTAGTGGCCCTTCCAGTGCGCGGCCAGCGCGGTGAAGAACGCCTCGGCGCTGCCTGCACCGGCGAAGTCCTCGCGCGCCGCCGCGGGCGGCCGTTGCCCCTTGGGCGTCAGGCGCTCGCCGTAGGGCGGGTTCATCACGATCGTGCCGCGGGCGGCCGGCGGCAGGCGCTGCAGCGCGTCGGCGGTCTTGAACTCGATGGCGCCGGTCACGCCGGCGCGCGCGGCGTTGCGCAGCGCGAAGTCGGTCATGCGGAAACTCACGTCGCCGGCGAAGACGGCTGCCGCCGGGGCGCGCACGCGCGCGCGCGCCTCCTGCTGCAACAGGCGCCAGGCGCCGAGATGGGGGCGGAACGGCGCCAGGCCCTCGAACGCGAAGCGCCGCGTCAGCCCGGGCGCGATGCCGCAGGTCAGCTGGGCCGCTTCGATGGCGATCGTGCCCGCGCCGCAGCAAGGGTCGAGCAGCGGTCCATCTTCGGCGCGGCCCTGCCAGTCGGCGGCGGCCAGCAGCGCGGCGGCGAGCGTCTCCTTGAGCGGCGCCTCGCCCCGGTCTTCGCGCCAGCCGCGCTTGAACAGCGGCTCGCCGGACAGATCGGCGTACAGGGCCGCCTCCGAGGCGCCGGCGAACAGCACGAGCGGAAGGTCGGGGCGGCGCGTGTCGACGCTGGGCCGCGCGCCATGGGTCTCGCGCAGCGCGTCGCAGACCGCGTCCTTGACGCGCAGCGCGGCGAAGTTGAGGCTTCTGAGCGGGGAGCGGCGGGCGGCGACATCGACCGCCAGCGTCTGTTCGGGCCCGATCCAGTCGCCCCAGCGCACGCCGCGAGCCAGCGCGTACAGCGCCTGCTCGTCGCCGTACGGCCCCTGGGCGAGCGGCCACAGCACGCGCTGCGCGAGACGGCTCTCGAGGTTGAGCCGCATTGCGAGCGCCTCGTCGCCGTCGACGAACACGCCCCCGCGCCCGGCGGCCGCCGGCCGCCCGGCGATGCGCGTCGCCTCGGCGGCGAGGAGAGCCTCCACGCCGGCGGCGCAGGGCAGGAAGAGCGCCGGCATCAGACAGCCCGGCGCTGGGCGGCCGGTGCGATGCGCAGCGCTTCGCGGTACTTGGCGACGGTGCGCCGCGCGACCTGGATGCCCTGCTCCTCGAGCAGCTGGCTCAGCAGATGGTCCGACAGCGGCTTGCGCGCATCCTCGGCGGCGACGAGCTGGCGGATGAGCGCGCGCACCGCCGTGCTGCTGGCGTTGCCGCCGGCCTCGGTGGCCAGGCTCGAGCCGAAGAAGTACTTGAGTTCGAACGTGCCTTGCGGCGTGGCCATGTACTTGGCCGTGGTGACGCGCGAGATCGTGCTCTCGTGCAGCCCGAGCTCCTCGGCGATTTCGCGCAGCACGAGCGGCTTCATCGCGATCGCGCCGTGCGCGAAGAAGGCCTTCTGGCGCTCGACGATGGCCTTGCTCACGCGCAGGATGGTGTCGAAGCGCTGCTGCACGTTCTTCATGAACCAGCGCGCCTCCTGCAGCCGCGCGCTCAGGCCGGCATGGCCTTCCGAGCCGCGCCGGCCGCGCAGTGCGCGCGCGTAGGCGTCGTTGATGCGCAGCCGCGGCAGGATCTCGGGGTTGAGCGTCACCGCCAGGCCACGGCGGGTCTGGCGCACGATGACGTCGGGCACCACCGCTTGGCCCTCGGTGTCCGCGAACGGCCGGCCCGGCTTGGGCTCGCAGGCGACGACCATCGCCTGCGCCTGGCGCAGCAGCTCGTCGGAAGCACCGGTCAGCGCGCCGATGCGGCGCAGGTCGCGCCGCGCCAGCAGCTCCAGGTGCTGCTCGGCGATGCGCAGCGCGAGTTGCCGCGCCGGACCCGCCGGCTGCGCGCGCAGCTGGAGGCACAGGCATTCGCCCAGGTTGCGCGCGCCCACGCCGGGCGGGTCGAGGCTCTGCAGCCAGGCCAGCGCGCAGCGCAGCCGATCGAGCAGCGCCGCGCGCGCCTCGGCATCGCGTGCGCCGGTCATCTCGGCCAGACGCTCGGCGATCTCGTCGATCGGGTCGGCCAGATAACCGTCGGCGTCGAGCGATTCGATCAGCACCTCGAGCGCGGCGCGCTCGTCGTCCGCCAGGCGCATGCCGACGAGCTGGGCGCGCAGGTGGTCGGCCAGCCGGACCGAGCCGGCCTGGCGCTCGTCGGCGTCGGGCCCGTCCTCGCCGCTGGCAGCAGAAGGCGTCTCGCGGATGCCGTCGAAGTCGTCGCCCTCGGTCCCGTTGGACCAGTCCTCGCGCTCGGCGCCGCCGAAATCCTCGCCGCGCATCTCGGCCAGGCCGGCTTCCCCGTCGCTGCCGTCGACGGCTTCGTCGGCCTCGCCGGCCCGGTCGGCCGCCGGGCGTTCGAGCGGCGACTCGAAGCCGCCCGCCTCTTCCTCCTCGGCCTCCAGGAAGGGGTTCTGGTCGAGCATCTGCCCGACCTCCTGCTGCAGCTCGAGCGTCGACAGCTGCAGCAGGCGGATCGACTGCTGCAGTTGCGGCGTCAGCGCCAGGCGCTGGGACAGGCGGACCTGCAGGGTCGGCTTCATCGCGGCCTCACATCCGGAAATGTTCGCCGAGGTAGACCTTGCGCACCTCGGCGTTGGCGATGATCTCGGCCGGCGTGCCTTCGGCCAGCACCGAGCCTTCGCTGATGATGTAGGCGCGGTCGCAGATGCCCAGCGTCTCGCGCACGTTGTGGTCGGTGATGAGCACGCCGATGCCGCGTGCGCGCAGGAAGCCGATGATGCGCTGGATCTCGATCACGGCGATCGGGTCGATGCCGGCGAAGGGTTCGTCGAGCAGGATGAAGCGCGGCTGCGTGGCCAGCGCGCGCGCGATCTCGACGCGGCGGCGCTCGCCGCCGGAGAGCGCCGGCGCGGGCGACGCGCGCAGCTTCTCGATCGCGAGCTCGGCCAGCAACCGCTCGAGCCGCTCGTCGACGCGCGCGCGCGGCAGCGCACGGCCGTCGGGCCCGCGCTGCAGTTCGAGCACGGCGCGGATGTTCTCCTCCACCGTGAGCTTGCGGAAGATCGACGCCTCCTGCGGCAGGTACGAAAGCCCCAGGCGCGCGCGCTGGTGGATCGGCAGGCGCTCGATCGGTCGGCCGTCGATGCGGATCTCGCCGCCGTCGGCGCGGATCAGACCGACCACCATGTAGAAGGTCGTGGTCTTGCCGGCGCCGTTGGGGCCGAGCAGCCCGACCACCTCGCCGGCCGCCACTGCCAGGTGCACGTCCTTGACGACGGCGCGCGGGCCGTAGCGCTTGAGCAGATGCGCGGCCTCGAGGCGGCTGGCGGGCGCGGTGTCCAAGGCGCTGCGCGATCGCTAGGGACGGTTGCCGCCGCCGGAGCTGGAGCCGGAGGCGCCGCCGGCCGGTGCCGACGCGGCCTCGGCCTCGCGCGGGCTGAGCACGACGCGCACGCGGCCCTGGGGGTTGGCAGCCGACGCACTGCCGCCTTCGACGGTGAAGACCTCGGAGTCGTTGTTCCAGACGATGGTGTTGCCGCTGATGTCGTCGGCCACGCGCCCGTCGCGCAGCCGTCGCACCACGCTGTGGCCGCTCAGGCGCAGCGTGGCGGTGCGGCCGTCGTATTCGATGCGCTCGGCGCTGCCTTCGACCGTCTCGTCGCCGCCGTCGCGCCGCTGCCGCCAGCTCGCGGGCTGCGCGGCGCTGCCGGTGGCGATGGCGGTCCGGTAGCCGTCGGGCCGCTCGTGCAGCTCGACGCGCTCGGCGCGCAGCACCATCGTGCCCTGCGTGATGACGACATTGCCGTTGAAAACCACGAGCTGGCGCTGCAGGTCGACGATGCCCGGGCGGTCGGCCTCGATCACCATCGGCTTGCCGCGATCGGCGCGCTCGGCCGCGGCCGGGGTGCCGGCCAGCGTCAGCGCAGCGGCCAGCAGCAGCGTCGCACAAGGGCCGGAGAGGAGGCGCATCGCATCGGCACAGAACTTGCTAAGAATTCTAGCGAAGTCCTGCGGCTGCGTCGGGGGAGACGGGGCGGCAATTGCGCCGTCCGTCACGGCAGCGCCGGCTGTTGCCGGCCCGCCCTAGCCGCTGCGCACGCGCTGGATCAGGAAGTCCACCACCTGGAGCATGCGCTCGTTCGATCCGTTCAGGCTGCCCGAAGTGTAGTAACGGCCCTGCACGCCCATCGCCGGCACGCCGTCGATCTTGTAGGCATCCGTCAACTGCTTGGCACGCGTGGCCTTGGTGTTGACGGCGAAGGACCTGAAACCGGCCATGACCTTGGCCGCGTCCACGCCGTTGTCGTTGAGGAAGGCCACGATCTCAGGCTCCGTGACCAGGCGCTTGCCCTGCTGGTGGAGGGCGGCGAACAC
This sequence comes from Rubrivivax sp., assembly GCA_020852865.1. Classification (GTDB taxonomy): domain Bacteria; phylum Pseudomonadota; class Gammaproteobacteria; order Burkholderiales; family Burkholderiaceae_C; genus Rubrivivax. The sequence continues at coordinate 49,468 of JADYZZ010000059.1, read as the reverse complement.
CTTGCGGTGCATGGTCTCGAGCAGACCGGCTTCCTCGAGTGCGTAGAACAGCTTCTGATGCACCTGGTGCACCGGCCCGAAGCCCACATGCACGCGACGGAACGAGACCTCGGCGGGCAGCCGTCTGGCCCAGGCTTCGAGCAGCGGCTCGAAGGCATTGCAGTGCGGGCAGCCGTACCAGAAGAACTCGACGACGTCGACCTTCTTGTCGGGCGTCGGCAGCAGCACCGGCGCCGCGCTGGCCAGGCGCACGTAATTCTGGCCCTCGACCGGGGCGCCCTGGGCCCGTGCGCGCCCGGCGAGCGCCAGGGCGCTCGCTGCCACGACGCCGGTGTGGAAGTCGCGTCGATTCATCCGCTTCATCTGCTGGGCCCTTTCATCGCTCGCCGGCGATCGGGTGCGATCCGGCGCGGCGCGCTTGGTTCCGCCGCCGCTTACTGCCTCTCGACGCGAACGATCTGCGCTTCCACTCCGGCTTCCTGCAGCTTGAGCTGCAGCGCGTCGGCCTCGTCGCGCGTCGGGAACGGCCCGACGCGCACGCGATGCACGGTGCGTCCGGCCTGTTCGCGCTCGCTCACCTTGGCGTTCAGGCCGAGGAGGGCGAGCTGCGCCTTCTGCTGCTCGGCATCGTCGCTGCGCGTGAACGCGCCGGCCTGCACGAAGTACGTGAAGGGATCGACCCCGGGCGCGGCGGATCGCGGCGCCGCGGGCGCCGCTGCACCGGGCACGATGGCGGCCGCATCCGGCGTCGTGCGCGCAGCCGCGGGCGGCGGCGACACACCGGCCCCGGCGACGTTTCCGGCGATCCCGCCGGCAGCCGCGCTGGCCGCAGTACCGGCCTCGGACGCCGCTGCCTGCGGCCGCGCCGGCAGCTTGCTGCCCAGCGGCGCGTTCGGGTCCCAGTTCTTGTTGCGCTCGGCCTCGGCGTTGTCCTGCTCCGCGGTGCGTCCGGGCACCTTGTTGAGGAAGGGCACCGGCGCCTTGGTGATGTACAGGGCCACGCCGAGCGCGATGGCCAGCCCGAGCAGCAGGCCGATCACCAGGCCGACGACGAAGGCCCCGCGTCGCGGCTTCATGCCGGCACCTCGGCCGCCGGCGCGCGCACCATCGACTCCGGCGCCGAGACGCCGAGCACGCCGAGCGCGTTGCGCAGCACCAGGGCCGTTGCCGCGAGCAACGCCATGCGTGCGCGCGCCAGCTCGGCGTCGTCGACGAGGAGGCGCTCGCTGGCGTAGTAGGCGTGGAAGGCGGCCGCCAGGCCGCGCAGGTAGAAGGCGACGTCGTGCGGCGCCAGTTCGGCCGCAGCGCGCGCCAGCATTTCGGGGTAGGCGCCCAGCTCGAGCATCAGGGCCGCTTCGGTGGGGGCGTTCAGGCGAGCCAGGTCGGCCCCGGCGAAGTCGCGCCGGCCGCCGTATTGCGCCAGCACCGAGCAGATGCGGGCATGGGCGTACTGGACGTAGAAGACCGGATTGTCGTCGGCGGCCTTGAGCGCGAGGTCGACGTCGAAGACGAACTCGGTGTCGGCCTTGCGGCTGGCGAGGAAGAAGCGCACCGCGTCGCGGCTCGTCCATTCGACGAGGTCGCGCAGCGTGACGTAGCTGCCGGCGCGCTTGGAGATCTTGACCTCCTGACCGCCCTTCATCACCGTGATCATCTTGTACAGCGCGTAGTCGGGGTAGCCCGCCGGGATGCCGATCGCCAGCGCCTGCAGCCCGGCGCGCACCCGCGCCACCGTGCCGTGGTGGTCGCTGCCCTGCACGTTGATCACCTTGGCGTAGCCGCGCTCGAACTTCGCCACGTGGTAGGCCACGTCGGGCACGAAATACGTGTAGGTGCCGTCGGACTTGCGCATCACGCGGTCCTTGTCGTCTCCGTACTCGGTGCTGCGCAGCCACAGCGCGCCGTCGCGCTCGTGGGTCTTGCCCGCGGCCACCAGAGCGCGCACCGTGGCCTCGACGCGGCCGCTCGTGTACAGGCTGCTTTCGAGGTAGTACTGGTCGAAGCGCACGCCGAAGGCCCGCAGGTCGAGGTCCTGCTCGTGGCGCAGGTAGGCCACGGCGAACTGGCGGATCCCGTCGAGATCGTCGATGTCGCCGCTCGCGGTGTAGCTGCGGTCGTCGGCGTGCACCGTCTTGCGGGCCGCGAAGTCGGCGGCGATGTCGGCGATGTATTCGCCGTTGTAGGCCTCGGCGGGCCAGTCGGCGTCGCCCGGGGCCAGCCCGCGCAGACGCGCCTGCGTCGACAGCGCCAGCGTCTGGATCTGCACGCCCGCGTCGTTGTAATAGAACTCGCGGTGCACCTCGTCGCCCTGGGCCTCGAGCAGGTTGCCGATGCTGTCGCCGAGCGCGGCGTTGCGGCCGTGGCCGACATGCAGCGGCCCGGTCGGGTTGGCCGAGACGAATTCGACCATCACGCGCCGGCCGCTCGCCGCGGCGCGGCCGTAGCCTGCAGCCGCGGTCAGCACTTCGGCCACCACCGCCTGCCGCGCGGCGCTCGCCAGGCGCAGGTTGACGAAGCCGGGGCCGGCGATCTCGAGGCCGCTCACCCAGCGCTCGAAGGCCGGCTGGCGCCCGAGCAGATCGACCAGGCGGTGCGCCAGCTCACGCGGGTTCGTGCGTGCCGCGCGCGCCATCGGCATCGCCGCGGTGACGGCCAGATCGCCGTGCGCGGCCTGCCTGGGCGACTCGAATGCAGCCGGAGGCGGCGCGACGCCCAGCGTCGCGCTCAGTTCGGCCAGCGCCGCCTGCAGCGCCTGCAGCAGTTCCTGCTTGGCTCGGATCATCGGCGGATTCTATGGGGGCCTGCCGTGCCGACCGGCCCGGCACGCCGCGCTGCAGCAGCCGTCGGCAGCGCGCGGGTCCGACCGGGAATGCGCAGACAAGGCCTCGCTGTTCGGGCCTTCGGCGCGACACCGGCCGCGGCACCATCGGCGGCCCGAGGCCCCCCATGACCGCCCAAGTCCTCTCCCTAGCCCCCGCCGCAGGCGCCGCCCTGCCGCTGCCCGAGCGCATCGGCAAGTACCTGGTCGAGGCCAAGATCGGCGAGGGCGCGACGAGCGAGGTGTTCCTCGCCACCGACCCCTTTCGCAACCAGAAGGTGGCGATCAAGCGCGTGCGCACCGGCTTGCTGGTGGACTCGCGCGAGCTGCATTTCCAGCAGCGCTTCTTCGCCTCGGAGGCGGCGCTGGTCGGGCAGCTGCAGCATCCCAACGTGGTGCAGATCCTCGACGCGGTGGCCGACGACGTCGCGCCGTACCTGGTGATGGAGTACGTTGCGGGCGTGACGCTCAGGCGCTACTGCCGCGCCGACGCGCTCCTGCCGATCGAACAGATCGTCGAAATCGGCTTCAAGTGCGCGATGGCGCTGGGCTACTGCTACCGCCAGGGTCTGATCCACCGCGACGTCAAGCCCGCCAACCTGCTGGTCGTCGTCGACGACGCCCAGGTGGTCGACGTGAAGATCACCGACTTCGGCAGCGTGTTCAACCTCGCCGCCGATCACACGCAGGTGCACCGCGTCGGCTCGCTTGCCTACATGTCGCCCGAGCAGCTCGACGGCGATCCGGTCGACTGCCGTGCCGACATCTATTCGCTGGCCGCGGTGCTCTATCACCTGATCGCCGGGCGTCCGCCGTTCGACGCGACGCAGCAGCAGGCGATCATGTACCAGATCTTCAACGCCGCGCCGCCGCCGCTGGCCGGGCTGCGCGAAGGCGTGCCCGAGCGCCTGGCCGCGCTCGTCCACGCCGCGCTGGCCAAGGAGCGTGACGCGCGTCCGGCCGACTGGGACGCTTTCGCCGACGCGCTCTCGGCGCTGGCGCGCGAGCGTCCGGCCGCGGGCGGCGTGCTCAAGCAGGTGCTCGATTCCGAGCGCTTCACGCTGCTGCGCTCGCTCGAGTTCTTTGCCGAGTTCGGCGACGTCGAGCTGTGGGAGGTGGTGCACCGCGCGCGCTGGCAGCGGCACGGCTTCGGCCAGGCGCTGTACCGCAAGGGCGAGACCGGCGACAGCTTCCACATCATCACGCAGGGCCAGGTGCAGGTGTACCGCGACGGGCGTTCGGTGGCGACGCTGGCCGCCGGCACCTCGGTGGGCGAGATGGCCTACCTGGCGCCGAACCCCGAGCTGCGCGTGCATTCGGTCGACATCCTCGTCGCGCAGCCCACGACCACGGTGTCGTTCACGCCCGAGACGCTGGGGCAGCTGTCGCTCGGCACGCGCCACCTGTTCGACAAGGCCTTCATCCGCGTGCTCGTGCGGCGGCTGCATGCCGCGCACGAGGCGATCGCGCACCCGCGGCGCGTGCTGTGAGCCGTGCCGGCGCTGCCGGGTGCGCCGGCAGGCGCGCCGGCGCGCACGCCGCCGCATGCGGGTAAGCACTGTCGGCACACCGCATCGCCGTCGCGTTTGCCGCCTTGTCGCGCCGCGCCTTGTCGGGTGCAATCGGACGCGGCACGCCAACACGAGACGAGGAGTCCACGATGAGAGAGCTGATCACGCTCGCCGCCGTCACGCTGGGCCTGTTTGCCGGCCACGCGTTCGCCGCCAACGCCGATTGCGAGAAGCAGGCCGACGAGAAGAAGCTCGCCGGCGCCGCGCGGACCAGCTTCCTCAAGAAGTGCGAGAACGACGCCGCGGCCGCGCCGAGCGCCGCCTGTGTGGCGCAGGCCGACGAGAAGAAGCTCGCCGGCGCCGCGCGCAACAGCTTCGTCAAGAAGTGCACGGCCGACGAGAAGAAGGCGAAGAAGTGAACGCAGGCCGCCCGCGCGGCGGCCTCGCCTGAGCCCGCGGAAACATGAGCCGCGCGGGCTTGATTCCTGGCTTCAGGAGCACGAACTCTTGCCGGGGGCGGTGCGGCCGCGCGCGCCGCCTTCGGGGCGGCGCCCTCAGGGTTGCGCCGACTGTGCCGTGACGCCGGTCGGCGTCGCCCCGCTCCAGTATTGCGCGTCGCCGTACAGGTGCTTGACGAAGTCGATCCACAGCCGCACGCGCAAGGGCAGCAGCCGGCGCTGCGGGAACACGGCATAGATGCCGTTGGGCGGCGCCGCGTAATCCTCTAGCACGGCCACCAGCCGCCCGCAGGCGAGGTCGCGCTCGACCTCCCAGGTGCTGCGCCAGGCGATGCCCAGGCCCGCGAGGCACCACTCGTGCAGGACCTGGCCGTCGCTGCAGTCGAGCCGCCCGCCCGGGCGCAGGTGGGTGAGCTCGCCCGCCACCGCGAAGGCCCAGCCCCGCGTCTGGCTGGCCTCGGAGCTGAGCGTCAGGCATTCGTGGCGGGCCAGTTCGGCCGGCGTGTGCGGCGTGCCGGCGCGGGCCAGGTATTCGGGCGCGGCCACGCAGCGGCGCCGGTTGTCTGCCAGCCGCACCGACACCAGGCTCGAATCGGGCAGCTCGCCGACGCGGATGGCGCAGTCGAAGCCCTCGTTGACGATGTCGACGACGCGATCGCTCAGGTTCAGGCTCAGGCTGACGTCGCGGTGCTGGGCCAGGAAGGCGGGCACCAGCGGCGCGACGTGTCGCCGCCCGAACCCGGCCGGTGCGGTGATGCGCAGGTGACCGCTCGCCTTGACTCCGCCGGCGCTGACGCTGGCCTCGGCGTTGGCCAGATCGGCGAGCAGGCGCTGGCTGCTCTCGAGGAAGGCACTGCCCTCGTGCGTGAGCGTGATGCGTCGCGTCGTGCGCACGAGCAGCTTGACGCCCAGCCGCTCCTCGAGCCCGTCGATGCGCCGCCCGATCACGGCCGGCGCCACCCCTTCGGCCTGCGCGGCCGCGGTGAGGCTGCCCCGGTTGGCCACGGCGACGAAGGTCTCGATCTGCTTGAGCCGGTCCATCCGTCGGATTATGCGTGTCGAAGGCACAAATCCAGCGCGCTGCCTGCAGTTAATAGGTTGCCGTGTATCGAATAGAGTCGCGCCGATGAAGCCCAAGGCGGTGCTGTTCGATGCCTACGGCACGCTGTTCGACGTCTACAGCGTCGGGCTGCTGGCCGAGCAGTTGTTCCCGGGCTCCGGCGAACGACTGGCGCTGCTGTGGCGCGACAAGCAGATCGAATACACGCGCCTGGTGACGTTGAGCGCGGGCGACGGCGCGCGCTATCGACCGTTCTGGGAGCTCACGCGCGCCGCGCTGCACTTCGCCGCCGAGCGGCTGGGCCAGGCGCTCGACGCGCGCGCCGAAGCGCAGCTGATGAACCAGTACCGCCACCTGTCGTCCTTCCCCGAGAACCGCGAGGTGCTCGAGGAGCTCGGGCGCCGCGGCGTGCGCGCCGGCGTCCTCAGCAACGGCGACCCGGACATGCTGGCCGTGGCCGTCAGGAGCGCCGGCCTGGCCGCGCTGCTCGACCCGCTGCTCAGCGTGCAGGCCGTGCGCCGCTACAAGACCGACCCGGCCGCCTACGCGCTCGGCCCGGCCGCGCTCGGTCTGCCCGCGCGCGACATCCTGTTCGTCAGCAGCAACGGCTGGGACGCCGTCGGCGCCACCTGGTTCGGCTACACCACGCTGTGGCTCAACCGCAGCGGCATGCCGCCCGAGCGCCTGGGCACCGAGCCCACGCACAGCGGCCGCAGCCTGCGTGACGTGCTTGCCTTCTTCCCCTGAAACCACTCCGCGGAGCTCCTCATGCGCACCCCGATCCACAGCCTGCAAGTCGCCGACCCGCTCGTGCGTTTCATCGACGCCGAGGTGCTGCCGGGAACCGGCATCGAACGCGACGCGTTCTGGCGCGGCTTCGACGCGCTCGTGCGCGACCTCGCGCCGAAGAACGCCGCGCTGCTGGCCGAGCGCGAGCGGCTGCAGGCCGAGATCGACGCCTGGCACCGCGCCAACCCGGGCCCGATCCGCGCGCCGAAGAGGTACCGCACCTTCCTCGAGAAGATCGGCTATCTCGTGCCGCCGCCGGCCCGGGCGCGGGCGACGACGAAGAACGTCGACGCCGAGCTCGCGCTGCAGGCCGGGCCGCAGCTGGTGGTGCCGATCACCAACGCGCGTTACGCGCTCAATGCGGCCAACGCACGCTGGGGCAGCCTGTACGACGCGCTGTACGGCACCGACGTGCTGTCCGAAGACGACGGTGCCACGAAGACCGGCCCCGACGGTGCGGCCTACAACCCGCTGCGCGGCGCCAAGGTCATCGAGTACGCGCGCCACGTGCTCGACCGCTGCGTGCCGCTCGCGAAGGGCTCGCACCTGGACGCCACCGCCTACCGCGTGGTCGACAACAACCTGCAGGTCACGCTGCGCGACGGCAAGGCCGTCGGCCTTGCGAACCCGGCGCAGTTCGTCGGCTTCCAGGGCGAGACGGGCGCGCCTTCGGCGGTGCTGCTCTCGCACCACGGCCTGCACCTGGACATCCGCATCGACCGCGCGCACCCGATCGGCAAGGCCGACGCGGCCGGCGTGGCCGACCTCGTGCTCGAGGCGGCGCTGTCGACCATCCTCGACCTCGAGGACTCGGTGGCCGTGGTCGACGCCGAGGACAAGGTGCACGCCTACCGCAACTGGCTCGGCATCCTGAAGGGCACGCTCACCGAGCGGGTGCACAAGGGCACGACCAGCTTCGTGCGCGGCCTCAACCCCGACCGCCATTACACCGGCCCGCGCGGCGAAGACGTGGCGCTGCACGGGCGCTCGCTGCTGTTCGTGCGCAACGTCGGCCACCTGATGACGAATCCGGCCATCCTCTGGGGCGAGGCCGGACGCGAGATTCCCGAGGGCATCCTCGACGCGGTGGTGACCACCGCGATCGCGCTGCACGACCTCGCCGGCCTCACCGTCGATCCGCGCAGCGGCAAGCCCGGCGCCGGCGCGGTGCGCAACAGCCGGCGCGGCAGCATCTACATCGTCAAGCCCAAGATGCACGGGCCGGCCGAGGTGGCGTTTGCCGTCGAACTGTTCGATCGCGTCGAGCGGCTGCTCGGCCTGGCACCGGCCACCGTCAAGCTCGGCATCATGGACGAGGAGCGCCGCACCAGCATCAACCTCGAGGCCTGCATCGCCGCGGCCGCCGACCGCGTGGCCTTCATCAACACCGGCTTCCTCGACCGCACCGGCGACGAGATGCACACGTCGATGCTCGCCGGGCCGATGCGGCGCAAGGGCGACATGAAGTCCAGCGAATGGATCGCCGCCTACGAACGCAACAACGTGCTGGTGGGCCTGCAGTGCGGGCTGCGCGGCAAGGCCCAGATCGGCAAGGGCATGTGGGCCATGCCCGACCTGATGCGGGCCATGCTCGAGCAGAAGATCGCGCACCCGCGCGCCGGTGCCAACACCGCCTGGGTGCCCAGCCCGACGGCAGCGACGCTGCATGCGCTGCACTACCACCAGGTGGACGTGTTCAAGGTGCAGAAGGCGCTCGAGAAGGCTGCTGCCGGCGCCGACCGCCAGGCGCTGCGCGAGGAGCTGCTGGCCGGCCTGCTGAGCGTGCCGGTCGACCGCAAGGCGTCCTGGAGCGCCGAGGAGCGCCAGCAGGAGCTCGACAACAACGTGCAGGGCATCCTCGGCTACGTGGTGCGCTGGGTCGACCAGGGTGTGGGCTGCTCCAAGGTGCCCGACATCCACGACGTCGGCCTGATGGAAGACCGCGCCACGCTGCGCATCAGCAGCCAGCACATCGCCAACTGGCTGCAGCACGGCATCGTGAGCGAGCCGCAGGTGCGCGCGAGCTTCGCCCGCATGGCCAAGGTGGTGGATCAGCAGAACGCGGGCGACCCGCTGTACCGCCCGATGGCCGGCCGCGACAAGACCAGCGCCGCCTTGCAGGCCGCGCTCGATCTCGTGTTCAAGGGCAAGGAACAGCCCAGCGGCTACACCGAGCCGCTGCTGCACGCCTGGCGGCTGAAGGTCAAGGCCGCGGGCTGAAGCCCGCGCGCGGCGCAGACCGCGGCCCGCACGCTGCGCGGCTCAGGCGCGGCGGCGCCGTGCCGCCTCGTGGCGCTCTTCGCAGGCCACGCAGCGCAGCGCGGCGGGCTCGGCCTGCAGGCGCTCGAACGGGATGTCGTTCTCGCACTCGATGCACAGGCCGTAGCGGTCTTCGTCCATGCGCCGCAGCGCGGCGTCGATCTCGGCGAGTTCGGCGCGGTCGATGTCGCCCAGCGCGATGCCGATGGCGCGCTCGTCCTCGCGCTGCGAAGGTTCGTCGGCGTCCTGGCTCAACACCTCGTGCACGTTCTCCGTGCGTGCGTTCGCCGCCGACAACTCGTCCAGCCGGCTGCCCGCACGCTGCCGGCGCTGTTGCAGTTCGGCGCGCAGACGCTCGCGTTGCACGACGCTCGAGGGGGCAGTCATGGTGGGATGCTCCGAAGTCCGGACCATCATGCGAGCCGGCACCGGCCGGCGCCTTGAGGCGGGTCAATGCCCCTGCCGCGCTCCCTACAATCGCGCGCCCATGTCCGCCGCCGCCGCCGCCGAGAACGCCGATGCAGGCCTGCCCGATCGCTGCGAGGTGCTGGTGGTCGGCGCCGGGCCCGCCGGAAGCGCCTGCGCGCGCCGGCTCGCCGCGGCCGGCTTCGACGTGCTGCTGGTCGACCAGCACGACTTCCCGCGCGACAAGGTCTGCGGCGACGGCCTGATCCCCGACGCGCACGCGGCGCTCAGGCGCCTGGGCGTGTACGACGAGGTGGCGGCCGAGGCGCAGCCGGTGGCGCATGTGCGCTGCGTGGCCACGCGCGGGCGCTGGTGCGACGTGCCGGGCACGCTGTCGGTGCTGCCGCGGCGCCGCCTCGACCACATCCTCGTGCGCCATGCGCTGCGCGCCGGCGCGCGCCTGGCCACGCCGGTGCGTTTCGAGGCGCCGCTCGAGGAAGGCGGCCGCGTCGTCGGCGCGCGCCTGAAGACGGCCGTCGGTGCGCGCGCGGTGCATGCGCGCTGGGTCGTCATCGCCACCGGCGCCGTGCCGCAGGCGCTCATCGCCGCGGGCATGTGCGAGCGCCACACCCCGAGCGGCGTCGCGCTGCGCGGCTACGTCCGCAACGAGGCGATGGTCGGGCGCATCGCGCAGCTGCAGATCGTCTGGCACCCGCGCATGAAGGGCGGCTACGGCTGGATCTTTCCCGGGCCGGGCGGCGTGTTCAACATCGGCGCCGGGCTCACCGGCAGCCATGTGCGCACCGCGCGCGGCAAGGGCCGCATGCAGGACGTGAACCTGCGCCGCTTCTTCGAGGCGTTCTGCGAGGTCTACGCGCCGGCGCGCGAGCTGATGGCCGGCGGCGCCCCGCAAGGCGAGCTCAAGGGTGCGCCGCTGCGCTGTTCACTCATCGGCGCGAAATGGTCGCGCCCGGGGCTGCTCGTCACCGGCGAGGCCGCCGGCAGCACCTACGCGTTCAGCGGCGAGGGCATCGGCAAGGCGCTCGAGACCGGGCTGCTGGCAGCCGATGCGCTCGTCGCCGCACGCGACGACGACGACGCCGCGCTGCGTGCGCGCTACGAGGCCGCGCTGCAGGCGATCAAGCCCAAGTTCGACCTCTACGAACTCGCGAGCCATGTCAACCATCGGCCCTGGCTCACCGACCTGGTGGTCTGGCGCGCCAATGCCAGCCCGCGCATCCTCGGGCGCATGAGCGGCGTGCTCGAAGAGACGCAGAACCCCGGGCGGCTGCTGAGCTGGAAGGGCATCGTCAAGCTGATGTTCGAGTAGGGCGCCGCGAGCCCGCGCCGGACCGATCTCGGCATCATGACAGCAGCGGCTTGCTATCATGATGCGATGCGTACGACCGTTACCCTCGACCCCGATGTCCGGGCGCTGCTCGAGCGCGCGATGCGCGAGCAGGATCGGTCGTTCAAGGAGACCTTGAACGATGCCGTGCGAAGCGGTCTGCGCCGGTCCGCGGGCTCGGCCAAGGCCGCGCGCTTCGTGCAGCGCAGCTTCAAGATGGGCCGCCCTCTGGTCGACCTGACCAAGGCCAACGCCCTGGCCGGGGAACTCGAGGATGCCGCACTGGCCGCGCGCACGCAGCTGCGCCGGCAGCGTGGGACATGAAGCTGGTCGACACGAACGTCCTGCTGCACGCGGTCAACGCCGACAGCCCCGAGCACGCCGTCGCGCGCGCCTGCCTCGAAGAGGGTCTGTCGGAGCACGCCGGCATCGGCTTTGCCTGGCTGGCACTGATCGGCTTCGTGCGGCTCGCCACGCGCCGCGGCATCCTGGCCCGGCCGCTGGCTGCGGAAGATGCGCTCGCCGTGGTCGACGACTGGTTGGCCGCGGCCAATGCGAGGCTGCTCGAAGCGACGCCGCGGCACTGGCCGATCCTGCGGCGCCTGCTGGTCGGTGCCGGAAGTGCGGGCAACCTCGCCAACGATGTCCATCTCGCGGCGCTGGCGATCGAGCACGGCGCGGTGCTGGTCTCGTTCGACCGCGATTTCGAGCGTTTCTCCGGCCTGCGCTTCGAGCTGCTGCCGGGTTGAGCCTGCGGGGCCTGCGCGCGGCTGCGGCGGCCTCCGTTCGCCTCGATCGCGGGCCGCGGCCGCGAGTCGGCAGCGTGAGGCGCGATGAGGACGCGCTTCGCCGTCCGCGCCCGGGCACCCATGCGCCGGCTACGATCCACGCTCGCCTGAGCAGCCGCCCACCGCCATGCCCGACATCCCCGTCCCGCGCTTCGACATCTTCTACCGCCACGCCGAGCTGACGCGCCTGCTGCACGACTACGCGGCGGCGGCTCCCGGGCTGGTGGAGCTGCGCTCGATCGGCAAGAGCCACGAAGGCCGCGACATCTGGCTCGTGGTGCTCACGCAGCGCGCCGGCGGACCCGACATCGACAAGCCGGCGCTGTGGGTCGACGGCAACATCCACGCCGCCGAACTCACCGCGAGCACCGCCTGTCTGTACTGGCTGCACCGGCTCGTGGTCGACTATCCGGGCGACGCGGCCGTGCGCCGCCTGCTCGACACGCGCGCCGTGTACATCGTGCCGCGCCTCAACCCCGACGGCGCCGAGCTGGCGCTGGCCGAGCGGCCGCGCCACATCCGCAGCTCGACCCGGCCGTACCCGTACGACGAGGCACCGGTGGCCGGCCTGAACGTCGAAGACGTCGACGGCGACGGCCGCGTGCTCGCGATGCGCATCCCCGATCCGCACGGGCCGTACAAGAAATGCGCGCAGGACCCGCGCCTGATGGTGGCGCGCGAGCCCGGCGAATTCGGCGGCCATTACTACCGGCTGATGCCCGAGGGCACGCTCGTGAACTTCGACGGCGTGAAGGTGAGCGTGAACAAGGACCGCGAGGGCCTGGACCTCAACCGCAACTTCCCCGCGTACTGGCGCCAGGAGTTCGAGCAGGCCGGCGCCGGACCGTATCCCACGAGCGAGCCCGAGGTGCGGGCGATGGTGGCGTTCGTCGTCGCGCATCCCAACATCGGCGCGGCGGTGAGCTTTCACACGCACAGCGGCGTGATCCTGCGCCCGATGGGCACGCAGAGCGACGACGACATGACGCCCGAGGATCTGTGGCAGTACAAGCGCTTTTCCGAGCTTGGCGCCCGGCTCACCGGCTACCCGGCGATCAGCATCTACCACGACTTCAAGTACCACCCCAAGGAAGTCATCACCGGCACGCAGGACTGGATCTACGAGCACCTCGGGGCGCTGTTCTGGACGGTCGAGCTGTGGGCGCCCAACCGCGAGGCCGGCATCACCGACTACCAGTGGATCGAGTGGTACCGCGAGCATCCGGTGGAAGACGACCTCAAGCTGCTGGCCTGGAGCGACACGAACTGCGGCGGCCGCGCGCATGTCGACTGGTATCCGTACAACCACCCGCAGCTCGGGCCCGTCGAGCTCGGCGGCTGGGACAAGATGAACTACTGGCGCAACCCGCCGCCGCATCTGCGCGAGCGCGAAGCGGCACGTTTTCCGGCCTGGCTGCAGCAGATCGGGCTCGCACTGCCGTGCCTCGAGGTGCTGCGCACCGAGGTGCGCGCGCTCGGCCCCGAGAGCTGGCGCATCCGCTTCGCGGTCGCCAACAGCGGCTGGCTGCCGAGCTACGTGAGCAAGCGCGCGCTCGAACGCAAGACGGTGCGCGGCTGCGTCTTCACGATCCACCTGCCGCCGGGCGTGACGCTGGCCGCCGGCAAGGAGCGTGTCGAGGGCGGTCACCTCGAGGGGCACGCACCGAAGAGCTCGCTGCAGGCCTTCCTGCCCGAGCGCGACATCACCGGCGACCGCGCCGTCGTCGAGTGGGTGGTGCACGGCGCGCGCGGCGCGGCGGTGGCCCTCAGCGCCAGCGCCGACCGTGCCGGCACCGTGCGCTGCACGGTGACGCTCGATTGACGCGGCCGGCGCTCAGCGGCCCTCGAAGCGGAACACCGCCACGCTGGCGCGCAGGTTCGGCCAGCGACGCACGAGCGCGCCGCCGTTGAGGCCGAAGGCGTCGGTGACGACCAGGCCGCATTTGCGCGCCAGGATCTCGAAGTCGGCGAAGGTGCCGACACGGATGTTGGGCGTGTCGTACCACTCGTAGGGCAGGGCGCGCGTCACCGGCATGCGCCCGGCGAGGACGCGCAGCCGGTTGGGCCAGTGCGCGAAGTTCGGGAAGCTCACGATGCCGATGCGCCCCACGCGCGCCGTCTCGCGCAGCATGCGCTCGGTGTTGCGCAGGTGCTGCAGGGTGTCGAGCTGCAGCACGACGTCGAAGCTGCGGTCGTCGAAGAGGGCCAGGCCTTCCTCGAGGTCGAGCTGGATGACGTCGATGCCCTGGCGCAGCGCGGCGTGGACGTTGCTGTCGTCGAGCTCGATGCCGTAGCCGCTGCAGCCGCGCGTGCGCACGAGGTGCGCCAGCACTTCGCCGTTGCCGCAGCCCAGGTCGAGCACGCGGCTGCCCGGCGGCACGAGCGCGGCGATGATTTCGAGGTCGCTGCGCTCGCTCATCGCGGCCCGTCCTCGGCGGCGATGCGCTCGAAGTAGGCGCGCAGCACCGCGTGGTAGCGCGCGTCGTCGAGCAAGAAGGCATCGTGCCCGTGCGGCGCGGCGATCTCGGCGTAGCTGACGGCGATGCGGTTGTCGACCAGCGCCTTGACGATCTCGCGGCTGCGCGCCGGCGCGAAGCGCCAGTCGGTTCCGAAGCTCACGACCAGGAAGCGCGCGGCGCGCGCCGGAGCGAAGGCGCGCGCGAGGTCGCCGCCGGCGGCACGCGCCGGGTCGAAGTAGTCGAGCGCGCGCGTGATGAGCAAGTAGGTGTTGGCGTCGAAGTAGGCGCTAAACTTGTCGCCCTGGTGGCGCAGGTAGCTCTCGATCTGGAACTCGATGTCCTGCGTCGTGTAGCCCAGTTCGGCGGCCTTCAGCTCGCGGCCGAAGCGCGCGGCCATCGCATCGTCGGACAGGTAGGTGATGTGGCCGATCATGCGCGCCACGCGCAGCCCGCGGCGCGGCACCACGCCGTGCTCGTAGAAATGGCCGCCGTGGAAATCGGGGTCGGTGACGATGGCGCGCCGCGCCACTTCGTTGAAGGCAATGTTCTGCGCCGAGAGGTTGGGCGCCGTCGCCACCGCGATGCAGTGGCGCACACGCTCGGGGTAGCGCATCGTCCAGGCCAGCGCCTGCATGCCGCCCAGGCTGCCGCCGATCACCGCGGCCAGCTGCCCGATGCCGAGCCGCTCGACCAGCCGGGCCTGCGCGTCGACCCAGTCCTCCACCGTCACGACCGGGAAATCGGCGCCCCAGGCGCGCCCGGTGGCGGGGTTGTGGTGCATCGGGCCGGTCGAGCCGAAACACGAGCCCGGGTTGTTGACGCCGATGACGAAGAAGCGCTCGGTGTCCAGCGGCTTGCCGGGGCCGACGAGGTTGTCCCACCAGCCGGGCTCGCCGCGCGCATCGAGCCCGGCCACATGCGCGCCGGCGTTGAGCGCGTGGCACACGAGCACGGCGTTGCGGCGCCCGGCGTCGAGCGTGCCGTAGGTTTCGTAGGCGAGCGTGTAGTCGGCAAGCCGCGTGCCGCTGGCCAGCGGCAGCGGCTCGGCGAAATGCGCGCTGTGCGCGGTGACGGGTCCGATCGAGGCCATGAACGAAGAACACCCGGGGCCGCTGGCACGGCCACCGGGTGATGGCTTCGTTTTAGCGGGATTTGTAGAGCGCCCGCAAGCCGGAGCAAATCGGCGCTGTCCAGAGGCAGTATAGCCGGCGCGAGCCGGCGCTTCGGGGCGCGCGCGCTGCCCCTGCGGCGCTGCATCTGCCTATGGCTTGGTCGGCGTGGGCAGATCGGGCGGTCGGGTCGGCTCGGTCGGTTGGGTTGGTTGGGTTGGTTGGGTCGGCTCGGGCGGCTTCAGCGGATCGAGCCCCCAGCTCTCCCAGCCTTCACCGAACAGCTCGATCGGATGCTGGGTGCGTTCGGCGCCGTTGCCGCAGGCCATGCTGTCGGCCGGGCAGTATTTGTCGCAGCCCCAGCACACCCGTTCCGGGTGCGCCGGGCGCAGCGGGAAGGACTTGGTCATCGCGGTGCGTGCAGTCTAGCGCCGCGCTGCGGCCGCCCGACCCGCCGCACCGCACCGGGCAGGGCGGCGGGAGGGTCTCGCCCTCCCGCCGAACCCCGGTGCCGTACGGCAACTACAGCGCGAGCGCGTCGGCCCAGGTGTTCTCGGCCCAGGCCAGCGCGTAGCGGCCTTCGCCGCGGCTGGCTGCGGCGGAGACGCCGCCCGAGCCGGGCACGGTCTTGAAGGTCTTGTCGACGGCGTCGTACTGGTGCACCGAGGCCACGTGCATGGCTTCGTCGGCGGTGACGAAGCTGTAGCAGGTGTTCATCACCACCGGCGTGGCGTTGACGGCGCCGCCGCCGAGCTGCGCGATGATGGCCGCCGCCGCCACCTTGGCGTGCTGGTTGGCCATGTGGCCCGACTTGGGCATCAGCGGCGCCGAGAACGTGGCGTCGCCCAGCACGTGGATGCCGGGGGCCGCCGTTGCCTCCATCGTCAGCCAGTTCACGCCGACCCAGCGGTTGTTGATGTTGACCAGGCCGGCGCTGCGCGCGAGGTCGCCGGCGCGCTGCGGCGGCACGACGTTGAGCACGTCGGCCTTGACGTCCTCGAACTCGAGCTTGGCGAGCAGGGCGCCGGCGCGGCCGCTCACCTCCTTGAGCTCGGCGTTCGGGCGGTATTCGAGGATGCCGCTGTAATGGTCCTTGAAGGCGCGCTCGAACAGGGCCTTTTTGCTCTGCACCTCGGGGTTGGCGTCGAGCACCAGCAGCTTGCTCCTGGGCTTGGCCTGCTTGAGGTAGGCCGCCACCACGCAGGCACGCTCGTAGGGCCCGGGCGGGCAGCGGTAGGGCGACTTGGGGATCGAAAGCGCGAACACGCCGCCTGCGGGCAGCGCCTCGAGCTGGCGACGCAGTGCGAGCGTCTGCCAGCCGGCCTTCCAGGCGTGCACGACGGCGCCGCTGTCGACCGCCGCCTGCAGCCCGCCGACCTGCTCCCACATGAAGTCGATGCCCGGCGCGAGCACGAGCCGGTCGTAGCCGAATTCCTGGCCGCCGGCCAGCCGCACCTTCTTGCCGGCGACATCGACGGCCGCGACCTCGCCCTGCACGACCTTCACGCCGGCTGCGCGCAGGCCCTGGTAGCCGCGCGTGACGTCCTCGATCTTCCTGAAGCCGCCGACCACGAGGTTGGAGATCGGGCAGGAGACGAACTCGGCATTGCGCTCGATCAGCGTGACGTCGACGTTGCCGCCCCACAAGCGCAGGTAGCGCGCCGCGGTGGCGCCGCCGAAGCCGCCGCCGACGACGACGACGCGGCCGAGCGACGGCCCCGAGGGGCCGCTGGCGCAACCGGCGAGCGAGGCTGCGGCGAGCCCGCCGACGGCCGCGCCGGCGCCGAGCAGGCGGCGACGCGAGACGCCGCGGACGAACGGATGGTGCTGGTTCATGTGCGGGTCCCTCCTCACTTGGCTGCGGGCTGCTGCGCGGCGAAGTGGCCGGCGATGAGCCGGATCTGCGCATCGCTGTAGCCCTTGGCGATCTGGTGCATCACGGTGGCCGGCTGGCTGCCGGTCTTGTAGTCGGTCATCGTGGCCACGATGCGCTCGGCCGTGAGGCCGGCCAGCGGCTTGGTGTCGCCGCGGGCGTTGCCGTTCGTGCCGTGACAGTTGGCGCAGGTGGCGGCCAGGTTGCGCGCCAGCGTGGCGTCCTGCGCCGCCGCTGCGGCGGCGGCGCCCCAGGCGAGCGCGACGACGAGGGCGCGCGTGAATCGGTTCATCGGGTGGTCTCCTCGGGCCAGTCGGACAGCCGGAACGCGCTCCGGCAGCGGGCGCGATCCCCCTCGTCGCGCCGCGAGCAGGTAGGATTGTCCGCAAGGCGCGGGCTGCGTGTCGGCGGGTGAAAACCCCCGGCTGTGCCATCAGTCGGCGCCGGACTTGACCTGGTACAAGTCCATCGAGGGGCCGGAGCATGAAACGACGCGAACAGCTCGCAACGATGGCCGCCGCGCTGGCTGCGGCCTTGCCGCCGCTGGCGACGCTCGTCGCTGCGCCGGCCGTGGGTGCTGCCCCGGCGCAACCGGGCGAGCGTGTCGCCTGGCCCGAGGTGACGCTGCTCGACGGCACCCGGTTCGGCCCGGCCCAGTTCGCCGGCCGGGCCGCGGTGGTCGTGTTCTGGTCGACCGCCTGCCCGTTCTGCCGCAGCCACAACAAGCATGTGCAGAAGCTGTACCGCGCGGCGCAGGGCAAGCCGCTCGTCGTGCTCGGCGTGGCGCGCGAGACCGACCTGGCGCAGGTGCGGACTTACGCGCGCGCGCAGGGCTACGAGTTCCCCATTACCACGGCGACGCGGCCGCTGGCCGAGGTGCTTTCCACGCGCAACGTGATCCCGCTGACGGTCTGCGTCGACCGGCAGGGCCGGCTCGCGCGGGTGCTGCCCGGCGAGATGCTCGAAGAGGACCTGCTCGAGCTGCTCGCGCTCGCGGGCTGAACCCGCACGCTCAAGGCGCCGCTGCCGGCGGCGCGGGATGCGTGCCTTCGCAGACTCAGATGCGCCCGGACGGGCCGAAACCGAACACGCGCGCCGCCACCGAAGTCGGAAAGAGCGCACGCGCCGCGTCGTAGGCGGCGGCGGCATCGTCGAAGAACTGGCGCACGAAAGGCAGCCGCTGGTCGCTGGCGCGCAGCGCGGCCAGCGCGGCGGCCCAGGGCGGCGCCTCGTCGCCGCCCGGGGCCGCGGCTTCGGACAGCGCCGTCACGCGTGCGGCGGCCGCTGCGAACGCCGCCTCGGCGGCCAGCCAGGCCGCGGCGCGCTCGGGCAGCAGCGGCCTTGCGCTCAGGCCCGCCGTGGCCGCCTCGCTCTGGGCGAGCGCCTGTGCCAGCGCCTGCAGTGCCCCGCGCTCGGCGGCCAGCGGCTCGCGCAGCGCCGCCAGCAGCGCGTGCGTGTGCTCATGCCGGCGCCATTGCACTTCGGCCGCCGCCGCCCAGGCGTCGACCACCGCCTTGCGCAGTACGACGAGCCGGTTGTAGGCGCCCAGAGCCCAGAAGAACAGCACCACGGCCAGTGCGATCGCGAGCCAGTCGGTGCGGCCCATCGATGCCGTGACGGCGGCGATGCGATCGAAGGCCGACGCCAGCGCATCGCCGGCGGTGCCGGCGGCGGAGGATGCCGCCGACGAAGCGGCCGAGGGGACTGCGGACGAAGCGGCCGACGAAGCGGCGGAGGAGACGGCCGAGGAGACGGCCGAGGAAGCGGCAGCCACGACGTTCAGCGCCGGCGCGCCGCCGCGTTCAGCCGCGCACCTCGCCCTGGCCGAGCACGACCCACTTGAGCGAGGTCAGGCCCTCGAGCCCGACCGGACCGCGCGCGTGCAGCTTGTCGGTGCTGATGCCGATCTCGGCGCCCAGGCCGTACTCGAAGCCGTCGGCAAAGCGCGTGCTCGCGTTGACCATCACGCTGGCCGAATCGACTTCGCGCAGGAAGCGCATCGCGTTCGGATGGTTCGTCGTCAGGATCGCGTCGGTGTGGTGCGAGCCGTGGCGCTCGATGTGCGCGATCGCCTCGTCCAGCGTGTCGACCACCTTCACGCTGATGACGGGCGCGAGGTATTCCTCGCTCCAGTCGCTCGCGGCCGCGGGCACCGCCTGCGGCAGCGGCGCGAGCAGCGCCAGCGCGCGCGGGCAGCAGCGCATCTGCACGCCCTTGGCGGCGAACAGCGCGCCGATGCGCGGCAGGAAGACCGGCGCCTGCGCCGCGTGCACGAGCAGCGACTCGGCGGCGTTGCACGGGCTGTATTTCTGCGTCTTGGCGTTGTCGGTCACGCGCAGCGCGAGCTCGAGGTCGACCTCGGCGTCGATGTAGACATGGCAGTTGCCGTCCAGGTGCTTGAGCACCGGCACGCGCGCCTCGCGCGCGATGCGCTCGATCAGGCTCTTGCCGCCGCGCGGGATCACGAGATCGACCGCCTCGGGCATCGCGATCAGGTGGCCGACGGCCGCGCGGTCGGTGGTCTCGACCAGCTGCACCGCGTCGGCCGGCAGCGCCGCTTCGGCGAGCGCGGCGCGCACCTCGAGCGCGAGCGCCAGATTGGACGCAAGCGCCTCCGAGCCGCCGCGCAGGATGCAGGCGTTGCCGCTCTTGACGGCGAGCGAGGCGGCTTCGACGGTGACGTTCGGCCGGCTCTCGTAGATCATGCCGAACACGCCCAGCGGTACGCGCATGCGGCCGACGGCGATGCCGCTCGGGCGGCGCCTAAGCTCGGTGATCTCGCCCACCGGGTCGGGCATCGCGGCGAGCTGATCGCAGCCTTCGGCCAGCGTCTCCACGATCTTCGGCGTGAGGCGCAGGCGCTCGACCAGCGGCGCGGCGACGCCGGCGGCCTCGGCCGCGGCGACGTCGGGTGCGTTGGCCGCCACGAGCGCGGCGCTCGCCGCGCGCAGCCGGCGTGCCAGCGCGCGCAGCGCGGCGTCCTTGGCGGCCGAAGGGGCCGCCGCCAGACGACGTGACGCGGCGCGCGCAGCCGCGCCCAGGTGGGCCATGTAGGCGGCGAGGTCGGCAGCAGACATGGCCGGGATTGTCCCAAAACCGCATCCGCTGCGCGCCGGCGCACGGCCGGCGCAGCACGCCGGGCCTGCGGTGCAGCGCCCGCGCAGCAGCAGCGGCCGGCCCGGCGCGGGCCTCAGCCGCCGATGCGCCCGAGCAGCGTCAGCCAGAGCGTGGCGCTGGCGGCGAAGGCGAAGGTCGACAGCACGATCGCCGCCGTGGCCTCGGCTTCGAGCGTGTCGTAGCGCTGCGCGAGGATCAGCGCGTTGCTGCCCACCGGCATCGCCGCGAGCATCACCACCACCGCCAGCGGCACGCCGGCCAGGCCGAAGCCCCAGTGCGCCACCGTCAGCACGAGCGCGGGCTGCACCAGGAGCTTGAGCGCGGCGATGCCGGCCGCGGCGCGCACGCGCCCGCGCACGCCGTAGGCGGCGAGCGTGACGCCGATCAGCACCAGGCACACCGGCACGACGGCGCCGGCCAGCAGCACGAGCACCTCGTCGACCACCTCGTGCAGACCGAGTCCGACGACGTTCCACGCCAGCCCGGCGAGCACCGGCAAGATGACCGGGTGCAGCACCGTGTTGCGCACCGTCAGCATGAGCGTGTGCGCCAGCGGTCTGGCGTCCAGATGGGTCGCGCGCGCATGGGCGCAATCGAGCTCGGCCAGCGTCGTGGCCACGGTCAGCAGCACCAGCGCGTGCAGGCTCACGAGCGTGATGTGGATGCCCAGGCCGGTTTCGCCGAACAGCGCCGCGGCGAACGGGATGCCGAGCTGCACCGAGTTGCCGAACGAGGCCGAGAGGGCGCGCACCGCCGGCGCGGCGGGCTGCGAGGGCTGGCGCCGGCGCTGCCACAGGTAGGTGCCCAGCAGCACCACGAGCACCGGAACGAAGAAGGCGCTCACGGTGCGCCAGGGCAGCGTCGCGAAGTCCAGGCGCGCCGTGGTGCGAAACAGCAGCGCCGGCACGAACACCGTGAAGGCGATGTTGCCGAGCACGCGGGCGACGGCGGTCACGTCCTCGCCCAGCCGGCGCGCGCGCGCCGCGCCGTAGCCCAGCGCGATCGTGAGCAGGATCGCCAGCAGCTTGTGCAGGACCAGGAGCGTCACGCCGACCTGCGGGCGAGCGTGCGCTCGAGCCAGTCCTGCACCTGCGCCAGCGGCGCGTCGATGGCCACCGTCTTGCGCCTCGCCGTCGGCCCTTGCGCGAGCACGACGGCGCGGCGCGGCAGCCCGAGCTCGGCGGCCAGCCAGGCCAGGAGCGCCTCGTTGGCCTTGCCCTCCACCGCCGGCGCGACGAGGCGCACGCGCAGCGCGCCGTCGAACAGGCCGTCGGCGCCGCTCCTGCGCGCGCCCGCAACGACGGCCAGCCGCAGCAACACGCCGCCGGCGGGCGCCGGCGCGAGGCAGGGCCGCGCAGCGGTCATCCGGCCGCGGGGCGTGCCGCCTTCTTCGCCGCCGCCTTCTTCGCCGCCGCGCCGGCGGCCTTGGCGCCGTACTTGCGCGGCTCGAACTCGAACACGACCTTGCCTTCCTTGGCGTCGAACACGAGATAGGCCTTGAAGGCGCGGCGCGTGCGGTTGGAGACGAAGCCCGCGAGCAGCGAGGTGCGACCGGTGGCGAGCAGCCTGGCGCACTCGTCGCGGCTCACCGGCTGCTGCAGGATGATCTTGCCGCTCTTGAAGTCGCAGGTCGGGTGCGCGCCCACGCTGTGCTCGCACAGGTAGTTCGTGCCGTGCTCGTAGACATGGCCGCGGCACTTGGGGCAGGGCCCGAGCGAGGCCTGGTCCGAGAAGTCGACCGGCTCGCCGTCGGCCTGGCCCTGGCGCGCCTCGTCGCCGAAGTCGAATTCGAGCCGGTAGTTGCCGATCTCGTCGTCGTGCACGAGCGCGAGCTCGGCCGTGAAGGGCCAGCCGGCCTTGGAGCGGAAGCCCTCGAGCGGGCCGATGCGCCGGTCGCGCAGGAAGGCCTCGGCCTCGGCGACTTCGAAGGCGCGCCCGGCCGGGATCTTGGTGATCGAGAAGCCGCAGCCTTCACCCGCCCCGTCCGCCGCGCCGGTGCAGGCGAAGCGCCGGTAGTTCTCCCTGACCACGCCGCCGCATTGCGGGCAGGGCGTGGCGAGCGTGGCGTAGTCGCCCGGGATCGTGTCGCGGTCGTACTCCTTGGCCTTCCGGACGATGCGCTCGGCCATCTTGGCGATCTCGGCCATGAAGGCCTGGCGCCCCAGGCGCCCGTGCTCCATCTGGGCGAGCTGGTACTCCCACTGCCCGGTGAGTTCGGGCTTGGTCAGGTCTTCGACGTCGAGCCCGCGCAGCAGCGTCATGAGCTGGAAGGCCTTGGCCGTGGGCACCAGCTCGCGGCCTTCGCGCAGCATGTACTTCTCGCCGATCAGTCCTTCGATGATGGCCGCGCGCGTGGCCGGCGTGCCCAGGCCCTTGTCGCGCATCGCCTCGCGCAGCTCGTCGTCGTCGACCAGCTTGCCGGCGCCCTCCATCGCCGAGAGCAGCGTCGCCTCGGTGTAGCGCGCCGGCGGCCGCGTCGCCAGCGCCAGCACCTCCGCGTCGGCCGCCTTGACCGGCTCGCCCTCGCCCACCGGAACGAGGTTGGCGTCCTCGTCCTGCGCCTCCTTGCCGTAGACGGCGAGCCAGCCCGGGTTCACCAGGACCTTGCCGTTGGTCTGGAAATGCTGCTCGCCGACCTGGCTGATGCGCGTCGTGACCAGGAATTCCGCGCTCGGGTAGAACACGGCCAGGAAACGCTTGACGACGAGGTCGTAGAGCTTGGCCTCGGGCTCCGAGAGCGAGCCGGGCGCCTGCAGCGTCGGGATGATGGCGAAGTGGTCCGAGACCTTGGCGTTGTCGAACACGCGCCGGGTCGGCTTGACATGGCCCGCGTCGAGTGCCGTCCTGGCGTGGCCCGAGAGCGGGCGCAGCGCGCCGGGCAGCTCGGCGCCGGCCAGCATCGCCACCGTCTTCTTCACCGTGCCGAGGTAGTCCTCGGGCAGCGCGCGGCTGTCGGTGCGCGGATAGGTCAGCAGCTTGTGCTTCTCGTACAGCGCCTGCGCCAGCGCGAGCGTGGTCTTGGCGCTGAAGCCGAAGCGGCCGTTGGCCTCGCGCTGCAGCGTCGTCAGGTCGTACAGCAGCGGCGAAGCCTGCGTGCTCGGCTTGGACTCGTCGCGCACCTGTGCCGTGCCGCCGCGCACCGCCGCGGCGATGGCCTCGGCCTCGGCCGCGCTCCACAGGCGCTCGGCCTTGAGCTCGGCGTCGTCGGGGTTCTTCCGCCACTTCGGGTCGAACCAGCGGCCCTCGTAGCTGCCGGCCGCGGCGACGAACTGCGCGCGTACCTCCCAGTAGGCGCGCGGCACGTGGCGGCGGATGCGCTCCTCGCGCTCGACCACGATCGACAGCGTCGGCGTCTGCACGCGCCCGACGGTGGTGAGGAAGAAGCCGCCGTCGCGGCTGTTGAACGCCGTCATCGCGCGCGTGCCGTTGATGCCCACCAGCCAGTCGGCCTCGCTGCGGCTGCGCGCGGCGTCGGCCAGGCCGAGCATCTCCTCGTCGCTGCGCAGCTGCTCGAAGCCGTCGCGGATCGCCTGCGGCGTCATGCTCTGCAGCCACAGGCGTCGGACCGGCTTGGCCAGCGGCCTGGCGTCGGCCTTGGCGCCGGCCGCGTACTGCACGATCAGCCGGAAGATCAGCTCGCCCTCGCGCCCGGCGTCGCAGGCGTTGACGATGCTGCCGACGTCCTTGCGCCTGATGAGCTTGACGAGCGCGGCCAGCCGCGTCTTGGCCTTGTCGATCGGTGCGAGCTCGAAGTGCGGCGGCACCACCGGCAAGTGCGCGAAGCTCCACTTGCCGCGCTTGACCTCGTACTCGTCGGGCGCCTTGATCTCCACGAGGTGGCCGACCGCCGAGGTGACGACGTAGCGTTCGTTCTCGAAGTGTTCGGCGTGTTTCTCGAACTTGCCCGCCGTCGGCGTGAGCGCGCGCACGATGTCCTGCGCGACGCTGGGCTTCTCGGCAATGATGATGGTCTTGCTCATCGCTCCCCTGACTCTCGGCGTGCCTACAATGCCGCCTCTCGCGCGCGCACCCGCGCGCGCCCGCATGCTTTCAATGTACCGAACGAAGACGAAGCGGCAAGCGCGTGCCGTCGAGCTGCGCGACGCAGCGGCCCACGCCGCGGCCCGCCGCACGACGGCGCGGGCGCGTCCCGGCGCGCAGGCCGCGCCGGCCGGAAGCGGGCGCCGCATCCAGGTGCGCCGGAGCGGCGTGCACGGCAAGGGCGTGTTCGCGCTCAGGCCGATCGCTGCCGGCGAACGCATCATCGAGTACGTCGGCGAGGTGCTGAGCTGGGCGGCGGCGCAGAAGCGCCATCCGCATGACCCGAGCGACCCCAACCACACCTTCTTCTTCCACGTCGACGACAAGCGCGTCATCGACGCCGCGGTCGGCGGCAACGCCGCGCGCTGGATCAACCACGCCTGCGAGCCCAACTGCCAGGCCGAGGAGGAGGACGGGCGCATCTTCATCGACGCGCTGCGCGCCATCGCGCCCGGCGAGGAGCTGTTCTACGACTACGGCCTGATCGTCGACGAGCGCCATACGCCGGCACTCAAGAAGCAGTACGAATGCCGCTGCGGCAGTGCGCGCTGCCGGCGCACGATGCTGGGCAAGAAGCGCTAGGGCAGCGCCTTGCGCGGAGCGGCGCTCATGGGCCGGCGGATCTGCCTTCGTGGCCAGGCGCAGGCCGCAGCGATGCGCAACCGCATCGCGAGGATCTGCAACGCAGCCGCACCGGCCGAGGCGCGGCTGCGTGGATGCCGATCCGTGCGCCATCGTGCACCCGGCGCGTGGGCGCGGCCATGACCGAGTCGGCCCACCTGCACTGGGGCGCCGAGGCGCTGTGGCAGCAGCTGCTGCCGCTGCTGCCGGGCCTGACGGTCGAGGTGGTGGCGCGCACCGATTCGACCAACAGCCGCCTGATCGAACGCGCCCGGGCGGCCTCGGGCGACCCGGAGGCGCCGGTGACGCGGCCCGGGCAGATCGACGCCGGCGAGCGCCCGACGCCGCACGGCCGGCGCGCCGGCGACCTCGAGCCCTGCCTGCTCGTGGCCGAGCAGCAGACGCGCGGGCGCGGGCGGCTGGGCCGCGACTGGAAGTCGACCCCGGTCGATTCGCTCACGTTCTCGCTCGCGCTGCCGCTGGCGCCGCGCGACTGGTCGGGTCTGTCGCTTGCCGTCGGCCTCGCGCTGACCGAGGCGCTCGACGTTGCGACGCCGTCGGCCGCGCCGCGCATCGGCCTGAAGTGGCCGAACGACCTGTGGCTGGTCGACGGCCCCGGCGCCGGCCGCAAGCTCGGCGGCATCCTGATCGAGACGGTGAGCGTCGGCCAGGGCCGCATGTGCGTGATCGGTGTCGGCCTCAACGTGCAGCCGGTGCCCGTCGACGGCGTGGCGACGGGCGCGCTGCAGGAACTGCTGCCCGGCGTCGACGCGCCGGCGGCGCTGGCGCGCGTCGCGCTGCCGCTGGTGCGGGCGCTGCGCCGCTTCGAGCGCGCGGGCTTCGCGCCGTTGGTCGATGCGTATGCGCGGCGCGACCTGCTGCTCGGCCAGCCGGTGACCACCTCGAGCGCCGAAGCGCGCAGCGGCCGCGCCGAGGGCGTGGACGCGAGCGGGGCCCTGCGGCTGCGCGACGCCGAAGGCCGGCTGCACCGCATCGTCAGCGGCGAGGTCAGCGTGCGTCTGGGCGCCGCCGCGCCGCGCCCGCCGGTCGCGTAGGCGGCCCCGAGCCGAAGCGGTCCGCCCGATGCTGCGCGCGTTGCTCGCCCTGGCGGTCGCGGCCAACGCGCTGTTCTTCGCCTGGACGCAGGGCTGGTTCGCCCCCGTCTGGCCGGCGCCGAACTCGGGGCTGCGCGAACCCGGGCGCATCGGTGCGCAACTGCGGCCCGAGACGGTCGTCGTGCTGCCGGCGGCGAGCGCGGCGCGCGCGCTGGCGCTCGCCTGCCTCGAGTCGGGCCCCTATGGGGACGCGGAGATCGCCGGCGCTGTCGCCGCGCTCGAAAGCGCCGGGCTGGACGCCGGCAGCTGGCAGCGCGAGCAGGTGCAGTCGCCCGGCTACTGGGCGGTGTTCGCGGGGCGTCCTGCCGACGCGGCCGCGCGCCGGGCGCGCGCCGAGGAACTGCAGCGCCTGGCTCTGCCCTACGAGCAGGTCGACGAGCCGGCCGAGCTCGCGGGCGGCTTCGTGCTGTCGCGCCATGCAAGCCAGGAGGCCGCCGCGCGCGCGCTCGCCGCCATCGGCGCGAAGGCGTCCGCGGGCCTGCGCGTCGTCGCCGTGCCGGCGGGGCCGCCGCGGCATTGGCTGCGCGTGCCGGCGGCCAACGCCGAGGTGCAGGCCAGGCTGGCGGCGCTCGATCGCGGCTTCAGGCCCTGCGCCGAGCGGCCCTGAGAGCCGCTCGGCCCAGGGCGCGATTCATATCTTCACCCTCTCATGCCTTCACGCGCTCTCAGCGCCGGTGCTGCGCGGCCGCCAGCAGCGCCACCGCCAGGGCGAGCAGCGCAAGCCAGGTGAGCGACATCACGCCGCCGCCGCTGCTGCTGCCGCTGCCGCTGCCGCCGCCATTGCCCGGCGCCGATTCCCCGGCTGCCGCAGCGACGGCCGCGCCGGCGTCGAGCATGCCGGCGCCGCACAGCGCGCTCGTGCAGTAGCACTGCAGCTGCTGCACGCCCGCCTGGGGTGCCACGCAGGGCGCGACCGGCGTCGGGTCGCTGCTGCCGTTGTCGGCGCCGCCTTGCGGGAACGGCCGTGCCGTGCCCTGCATCAGCGTGCGCAGCTGCGCCGGTGAAAGCTGCGGCTGTGCCGACAGCATCAGCGCCGCGACGCCGGCCGCCAGCGGCGCCGAGAAGCTCGTGCCCACGGTGGCGTCGTAGCTGTCGCTCCAGCCCGACGCGGCGGGGCCCTGCGTGCCGCTGTTGGTGGCAGCGAGGATCGGATAGAGGCAGGGCGAGCCGGCCGCGACGTTGACGCAGTTGCCGCCCGGTGCGGCGATCGCGATCTCGGGCCCGAGGTCCGAGAAGCCGACCTTGGTGCCGGCGTGGCGCAGCGCGAGCACGGCGAGGACGCCGCGGCAGTTGGCCGGCTCGCCCACCGCGCCGCCGGCGCTGTTGCCGGCCGCGGCGACGATGGTGACGCCGCGCGCGACGAGTTCGTCGACCACCGTCTGATAGTCGATGCCGCAGGCGCCGCTGCCGCCCAGGCTCATGTTGATCACGCGTGCCGGATTCGGGTTGTCGGGCACGCCCGGCACCGACAGCCCCGCGGCCCAGCGCATCGCGGCCAGGATGTCGCTGCTGTTGCCGAAGCACTTGCCGAGCACGCGCAACGGCAGCACCATCACCTGCGGGGCCGTGCCCGCCATGCCGAGGGCGTTGTCGGTGAGTGCGCCCACCAGGCTCGCCGTGGAACTGCCGTGCCAGCTGCTCGGCTCGCCGATGTAGCGGCCGGCCGTGTCGGTGGCGCCGCAGTGGTAGAAGGGGCCGCCCACCTGGTTGGCTTCGGCGGCGCTGACCCAGTCGCCCGGATCGCTCGGGTCGGGGTCGCGGCCGTCGCCGTCGTTGGCGACGGCGGCGTCGCTGATGAAGTCGTAGCCCGGCAGCAGCTTGCCGCCGGCGGCCGCGCGTCCCAGGTCAGGGTGCTCGAAGCGCACACCGGTGTCGAGCACGGCCGCCACCACGCCGGCGCTGCCGCGCGTGCGCGCCCAGGCCGCCTCGATGTCGATGGCCGAGCGCAGCGTGGCGTCGGGTGCACGCAGATACCACTGTCCGCTGTCGGGGCCGTAAGGGCGCACGCCGTGCGCGGCGGCGGCATACAGCGGATCGTTGGGTGCGGCGAGGCGCCGCTGGCGGCGCTCGGGCACCGCCCATTCGACCTCGGGGTCGGCGGCGAGCTGCCGCGCCAGCGTTGCCGCATCCACGCCGTCGGCGCGCACCACCTGCATGCGCTCGGAGATGGCGGCGCCGGCACCGAGCGCGCGGCCCACGCGCGCACCCAGTGCCGCGGCGCGGCCTGCGAGCGCGATGCGTACCGTGGCCTCGCCGGCGCCGGCGGCCAGCGCATGCTTGCGCGTCGTGGCGGCGTCGGCCTTGAAGCGCACGACCACCGCGCCGGCATCGGCCGACGGCGCGGGGCCGGGCAGGCGCTCGCCTTGCGCGGCCGCGGCGAACACGGCAAGCAGCGCCAGCAAGGCGCGCAGCAGCGGCTTCATGCCGAAGGCGCGGCGGGCGCCGGCCGCGCGCCGGCTAGCGCCCGGCCATCACGCGCACCATCTCGAGCACCTTGCACGAATAGCCCCATTCGTTGTCGTACCAGGCGACGACCTTGACGAAGGTCGGGTCGAGCATGATGCCGGCGTCGGCGTCGAACACGCTGGTGCAGCTCTCGCCGCGGAAGTCGGTGGCCACCACCTTGTCCTCGGTGTAGCCGAGCACGCCCTTCATCGCGCCTTCGCTGGCGGCCTTCATTGCCGCGCAGATGGCCTCGTAGCTGGTCTCCTTGGCGAGCTCGACGGTGAGGTCGACGACCGAGACATCGGAGGTCGGCACGCGGAAGGACATGCCGGTGAGCTTCTTGTTGAGCTCGGGGATGACCTTGCCCACCGCCTTGGCCGCGCCGGTGCTGCTGGGGATGATGTTCTCGAGGATGCCGCGGCCGCCGCGCCAGTCCTTGTTGCTCGGGCCGTCGACGGTCTTCTGCGTCGCGGTGGCGGCGTGCACGGTGGTCATCAGGCCGCGCTTGATGCCCCAGTTGTCGTGCAGCACCTTGGCCACCGGCGCCAGGCAGTTGGTCGTGCAGCTGGCGTTGCTGATGATCTGCTGGCCGGCGTACTTGGCGTGGTTGACGCCGTAGACGAACATCGGCGTGTCGTCCTTGGACGGCGCGCTCTGCAGCACCTTCTTGGCGCCGGCGTCGAGGTGCTTCTGGCAGCTTTCCTGCGTGAGGAAGAGCCCCGTGCTCTCGACCACCACGTCGGCGCCGACCTCGCCCCAGGCGAGCGCGGCCGGATCCTTGTGCGCGGTCAGGCGGATCTTGCGGCCGTCGACGAAGAGGGTGCTGCCGTCGACCCGGATGTCGCCCTTGAAGCGGCCGTGCACGCTGTCGTACTGCAGCATGTAGGCGAGGTAGTCGGGCTCGAGCAGGTCGTTGACGGCGACGATCTCGATGTCGCCGGCGAAGTGCCGCGCCGCCGCGCGGAACACCATGCGTCCGATGCGGCCGAAGCCGTTGATGCCGACTCTGATGCTCATGAGTTCACTCCTTGGTTCGAAGTCGATGGAAGACCGTGCGCTGAGCCGCGCGCCTCAGCGCCCGAGCACCTTGCGCACCACGGCCGCCAGGTTGTCGGCCGTGAGATGAAAGAAGTCGAACAGTGTCGCTGCGGGCGCGCTCTCGCCGAAGCGGTCGATGCCGACGACGGCGGCGCAGCCGTACTTCCACCAGCCGTCGGTGACGCCGGCCTCGACGGCGATGCGCGGGATGCCGGCCGGCAGAACCGCGCTCTTGTATTCGGGACTCTGGCGGTCGAACACGCTGGTGCTGGGCAGGCTGACGACGCGCGTGGCGATGCCTTCCCTGGCCAGCGCGTCCTGCGCGTGCAGCGCGAGCTGCACCTCGCTGCCGGTGCCGATCAGCACGGCCTGGGGGCGGCGGCGGCCGAGGCCCACTTCGGTCGGCTCGGCGAGCACGTAGCCGCCCTTGCCGATCTCGGCGAGCGCCGGCTTGGGCAGGTAGGGCACCGACTGGCGCGTCAGCAGCAGCGCCGTCGGCCCGTGGATGCGCCCCAGCGCCATCGTCCAGGCCACCAGCGTCTCGGCGCTGTCGGCCGGGCGCCAGACGTCGAGGTTGGGCACCAGGCGCAGGCTGGCGGCGTGCTCCACGCTCTGGTGCGTGGGGCCGTCCTCGCCCAGGCCGATGCTGTCGTGCGTGAACACGTAGACCGCGCGCCGCTTCATCATCGCCGCCATGCGCACGGCGTTGCGGCAGTAGTCGCTGAAGGTGAGGAAGGTGCCGCCGTAGGGGATGAAGCCGCCGTGCAGCGCGACGCCGCTCAGCACGGCGACCATGCCGAACTCGCGCACGCCGTAGCTGATGTGGCGCCCGCCGTTGGGCGTGCCGTCCTCGGCGATGCGCAGCGCCGGCGTCGATGCGGTGTTGGTGAGGTTGCTGCCGGTGAGGTCGGCGCTGCCGCCGAGCAGCTCGGGCATCAGCTTGGTGAACAGCTCGAGCGCGAGCTGGCTTGCCTTGCGCGTGGCCACCGCCTCGGCCTTGGCGTCGGCGGCGGCGATGGCTTCGACCGTGGCGCGCACGAAGTCGGCCGGCAGCTCGCCGCGCATGCGGCGCTCGTACTCCGCGGCCAGTTCCGGCCAGGCCGCGCGGTAGGCGGCGAAGGCCTCGTTCCAGCGCTCCTGCGCCGCAGCTCCGGCGGCGCGCGCATCCCAGGCCCGGTACGAGGCCTCGGGCACGACGAAGGGCGGGCAGGTCCAGCCGAGCGCCTCGCGCGTGGCCTGCACTTCCTCGACGCCGAGCGCCTCGCCGTGCGCCTTGGCGCTGCCGGCGCGGTGCGGGCTGCCCTTGCCGATCGTGGTGCGGCAGATCACGATGCTCGGGCGCAGCGTCTCGGCGCGCGCCGCGTCGAGCGCGCTGCGCACCGCAGCGACGTCGTTGCCGTCGATCGGGCCGATCACGTTCCAGCGGTAGGCGGCGAAGCGCCCGGCCACGTCGTCGACGTACCAGGGCTGCACCGGCCCGTCGATGCTGATGCCGTTGTCGTCGTACAGCAGCACCAGCTTGCCCAGGCGCAGCGCGCCGGCCAGCGCGCAGGCTTCGTGACTCACGCCCTCCATCAGGCAGCCGTCGCCGGCGAAGACCCAGGTGCGATGGTCGACGATCGCGTGGCCCGGCCGGTTGAATTCGTGCGCGAGCAGCTTCTCGGCCAGTGCCATGCCCACGGCGTTGGCCAGGCCCTGGCCGAGCGGGCCGGTGGTGGTCTCGACGCCGGGCGCGACGTCCACCTCCGGATGGCCCGGCGTCTTGCTGTGCAGCTGGCGGAAGTTGCGCAGCTCGCTCATCGGCAGCTCGTAGCCGGTGAGGTGCAGCAGCGCGTACAGCAGCATCGAGGCGTGGCCGTTGCTGAGCACGAAGCGGTCGCGATCCGCCCAATGCGGATCGGCCGGGTTGTGCCTGAGCAGCCCGCTGCCCCACAGCGCCACCGCCATCTCGGCCATGCCCATCGGTGCGCCCGGGTGGCCGGAGTTGGCCTGCTGCACCGCGTCCATCGCCAGCGCGCGGATCGTGTCGGCCATCAGCTTGTGGGTGTCGGATTCGGTCATGGCGTGCGCACGTGCGGCGGGGAGCTTCGATTCTAGGCCGCGCCTATCATCCGCTCCTCTCGCGAGGGTCCTTGCCGCCATGAAGCGCCGGCGCGCGCTCGGTCTTCGCGGGCTCTGATCCCATGCGCGGATTGCACCTCACCGCCGACCTGCACGGCTGCGCCGCGGCGAGCGCGCTGCTGAGCGACGCCGAGCGCCTGCGCGCGCTCGCGCTGCGCGCGGTCGGCGCCGCCGGCCTGGCGCCGGTGGGCGAGCTGTTCCACCGCTTCGGCGCGCCCGGCGGCGTGACCGGCATGGTGCTGCTGGCCGAGTCGCACCTGGCGCTGCACACCTGGCCCGAGCTGGCGGCCGTGACGCTCGACGTCTACGTGTGCAACCGCGACGCCGACAACAGCGCCGCGGCCGAGGCGCTGCTGGCCGCGCTGGAGGCGGCCTTCGCGCCGGCGCACAGCGAAAGGCGCCGGCTCGTGCGCGGCGACGTCGCGGCGCGGGACTGACGCGGCGGCCACCCGGCCGCATGCGGCCCGGGCAGACGCGGCCGTCGCTCGCCCCGAGTGCGCCCGGGTCGTCCTTGGTCGCTCTCAGTCGGCGAGCGCGGCGGTGACGGCGTCGATGCGTGCCAGCACCTCGGGCGTGAGCTTGTCGATCAGCGCCGCCGCGGCGAGGTTGCTCTCGAGCTGGGGCAGTTGCGACGCGCCGGTGATGACCGAGCTCACGCGCGGGTTCCTCGCCGCCCAGGCGATGGCCAGCTGCGCCGGCGTCGCGCCGAGCTCGGCGGCGATCGGCTCGAGCGCCGCCACCGCCGCGTTGCGCGCCGGGCTGGTGAGGCCGTCGCGCAGGAAGGCCATCGTCTGCAGCGCGCCGCGGCTGCCCTGCGGAATGCCGCTGCGGTACTTGCCCGTCAGCAGCCCCGAAGCGAGCGGGCTCCAGGTCGTGAGGCCGAGGCCGCACTCGTCGTACAGGCGCGCGTACTCGAGCTCCACGCGCCTGCGGTGGAACAGGTGGTACTGCGGCTGCTCGACCACCGGCTTGTGCCAGCCGTGGCGCTCGGCCAGCTCCCAGGCGGCGCGGATGGCGTCGGCAGGCCACTCGCTGGTGCCCCAGTACAGCGCCTTGCCCTGCACGATGAGGTCGTTCATCGCGCGCGCCGTCTCCTCTACCGGCGTCTGCGGGTCGGGGCGGTGGCAGTACACGAGGTCGACATGCTCGAGCTGCAAGCGCTCGAGCGAGCCGTCGATGGCCTGCATCAGGTACTTGCGGTTGAGCGTGTCCTTGCGGTTGACGCCCTCGCCGCTGCGCTCCAGACCCCAGTAGAACTTCGTCGACACGAGGTAGTTCAGGCGCGGCCAGCCGAGCTGCTTCAGGGCCGCACCCATGATCTCTTCGCTCCGGCCGCCGGCGTAGGCCTCGGCGTTGTCGAAGAAGTTCACGCCGGCATCGTAGGCGGCGGCCATCATCTCGACGGCCGAGCGGGTGTCGACCTGGTTGTGGTAGGTGACCCAGGAGCCGAGCGCGAGGGCGCTGACCCTGACGCCGGCGCGGCCGAGGCGGCGGTACTGCATGCTGCGAGCGGACTTGGTTGGACGAGGCGGCGAGGTTAGCGCAGCGCGTCGGCTCGGCCGGCCACTTCGGCCCCCGCCGTGAACGCCTCCTCGAACACCGAGCAGCCGGCGAGGTCCGAATGCGCGTAGCGCAGCCGCCCGCGTGCCGCACGCAACGCGAGCAGCGCCGGGTGGCGCTGCACACCGGGCCGCGGAACCGCCATGCCGTGGCCCCAGCGCATGAGGTCGATGCGGCGCACCTTGGCGCGCAGGTCCGGATGCGCCGGCGCGAGGTCGGCGAGCACGCGCTCGGCCCAGGGGCGCCAGTCGGCCGCCAGGAGCGGCGCGCGCTCGGCTGCAGGCAGCGCGTGGTACGCGCTCAGCACGCCGGCGCCGGCGTAGGGCCGCAGGCTCTGGTGCAGGGCGTCGACGTAGCCCAGGCTGGTGCTGGTGCCGGCGGCGTGCTCGATCACGTTGTCCCAGGACAACGGCGCGCCGATGCGCTCGAGCAGCGGCGCGTCGAGCTGCAGGTTGGCCACGAGCCAGGGTGCCGAGGGCAGCAGCGCAGCGGCCTGGCGCAGCGCCTCGGGCGCGCGGTCGACGAGGCGCGCGGCCAGTGCCAGCGGCAGCGCCAGCACCACGATGCCGGCCGACCAGCTTTCGGTGCGGCCGCTGGCTTCGTGCCGCACGAGCACCTGCACGCCGGCGCGCTCCTCGCGCACGCCGAGCACGCTCGCACCGGTGTGCAGCCGCTCGCCCAGCGGCGCGGCCAGGCGCTGCACGAGCCAGGCGTTGCCTTCGGGCCAGGTGAAGACGGCGTCGCGCTCGCGCTCGGGCTCGCCGGGCGCGTGAAAGCCGTGTCGGCTGGCGAAGTAGTGCACCCCGGCCCAGGCCGAGACGACGTCGGCGCCGGCGCCGTAGTCGTCGCGGCAGCAGTAGTCGAGGTAGGCGAGCAGCGCGGGCTCGTCGAAGCCCTCGCGCGCGAGCCAGCTTGCGAACGCGGTGGCGTCGAGCGCGGCCGACTCGGCGTCCCAGCGGGCGCGATGCGCTGGCAGCGCGAAGCGACGGCCGCCGTCGCTGCGCCGGGCGAGCGCGTCGATGCGTGCGGCGAAGCGCCGGTACTGCTCGAGGCGCGGCGAGCCGGGCGCCGCGGGCGCGAGCAGGCCTTCGATCCAATGCCCGTCGTGGAACAGGCGTTCCTGCGGGCTGTGGCACAGATGCCGCTCCGCAGGCAGGCTGCGGCCCTGCACCCGGCGCAGCAGGCCGATTTCGTGCAGCCAGGCGGCGACTTCGGTCGACTCGGGCGCGGGCAGCGGCAGGTAATGTGCGCCCAGCGGGCAGGGCATGCCGGCCATGGCATGGCCGCGCGCATGGCCGCCGGCGGCGTCTTCGAGCTCGAGCAGGTGCACGTCGTCGATGCCGCGCTGGGTGAAGGCGCGCGCCGCTGCCAGCCCGGCGATCCCGGCGCCGGCAATCAGCACGCCCACACGCCGTGCCGGCGCGGGCCAGACGCCGCGGCGCCGCTCGGCCGCGTCGCGCACGCGGTGGCCGCGTTCGGCGTCGGCGCCGACCCAGCCGCCCGGCGGCAGCGCCACCGCCGCCGGGCCGCGGCCGCAGCCGCCCAGCCAGGCGACGCTGCCCGCCACGCCGGCCGCCGCGCCGAGCAGCAACCGGCGCCGGCCGCCCGCGGCACCCGCGGCACCCGCTGCACGCGCTGCACCCGCTGCACGCGCTGCACGCGCTGCACGCGCTGCGCCTAATGCGTCACCTTGCCCCACTCTTCCTCGAAGATCGACACCAGCACCTGGTTCGAAAGACGGTTCGGCTCGGCCGGCACGCGCGCCATGTCGGGCGGGAAGTCGAGCATCGCGTTCATGCCCTGCGGCGTGAGAAAGCGCAGGCCCGGCG
Organism: Rubrivivax sp.; assembly: GCA_020852865.1. GTDB lineage: Bacteria > Pseudomonadota > Gammaproteobacteria > Burkholderiales > Burkholderiaceae_C > Rubrivivax. The sequence goes on along the minus strand of JADYZZ010000059.1, from coordinate 14,704 downwards.
GCAGCGTGCGCAGGCCCGGCCAGGGCCGATGCCCGGCGAGCACGAAGCCCCATTCGCCGAAGCTCGGCACATGCACGTGGTAGGGCGTCGTCGTCAGGCCCACCGCCTCGAGCGTGGCGACCACCGTCCAGAAGCTCCTGCGCGCCACCAAAGGCGAGGTCGTCTGCACCACCATCCACCCGTCGGCGGCGAGCGCCTGGTCGGCACGCCGGTACAGGCTCGTGGTGTAGAGCTTGCCCAGCGAGAAGTTGGTCGGGTCGGGGAAGTCGATGACGATGACGTCGAAGGTCTCGCGGTTCGATTCGAGCCAGGTGAAGGCGTCGGCGTTGACGATGCGCACCCGGCGGTCGGAGAGCGCGCCGCGGTTGAGTGCGGTGAGCAGCGGCTGGGTCGCGAACAGCCGCGTGATGTGCGGATCCAGCTCCACCAGCACCACCTGCTCGATGCCGGTGTAGCGCAGGATCTCGCGCAGCGCCAGCCCGTCGCCGCCGCCCAGCACCAGCACGCGGCGCGGTGCGCGCGCGCCGGCAAAGCCGGCCAGCGCCGGGTGCACCAGCGCCTCGTGGTAGCGGTACTCGTCGCGCGCGTGGAATTGCAGGTTGCCGTTGAGGAACAGGCGCAGGCCGGCAGGCCCGGCGGTGACCACCACGCGCTGGTACGCGCTCGTCTCACGCAGGATGATCGAGTCGCCGTAGAACTGGTCCTCGGCCCAGGTCGTGAGGCGCCCGGCCGCGGCCATCGCCAGGCCGAGCACGCCCAGCACCGCGGCGCAGGCCAGGGCGTGGGCGCGCCAGGGGCGCAGTTCGGCGCGGAACAGCCACAGCGCCCACACCGCCACCGCCGCGTTGAGCAGGCCGAAGAACAGGCCCGTGCGCACCAGACCGAGATGCGGTACGAACAGCAGCGGAAACGCCACCGCGACGACGAGCGCGCCCAGGTAGTCGAAGGTCAGCACCTGCGACACCAGCTCGGCCAGCGCCCAGCGCGCGCCGAAGTGGCGCCGCAGGATGCGCATCACGAGCGGGATCTCGAGGCCGACGAGCACGCCGACGATCGTCACCAGGCCGTACAGCAGCACGCGAAAGCCCGCGCCATGCCCGGCCGGCAGCACGCTGTGCGCGACGAACAGCGCCGCCGGCATCAGCCCGCCGACCAGGCCCACGAGCAGCTCGATGCGCAGGAACTGCGCCACCAGCCGGCGCCTGAGGTAGCGGCTGGCCCAGGAGCCGATGCCCATCGCGAACAGGTACGCGCCGATGACGGTACTGAACTGCAGCACCGAGTCGCCGAGCAGGTAGCTGGCCAGCGCCCCGGCGGCCAGCTCGTACACCAGGCCGCAGGCGGCGACGACGAACACCGAGGCCAGCAGCGCCAGCTCGGCCGGCGAGACCTCGGCGCGAGCGCCCTGCGCCGCGCTGCCGTCGCCCGGCTCGGCGGCAGCGGCCGGCGCTGCCGGCTCGGCCATCACGCTAGCCGTGCACCGCCGCCGAGACGATGAGTCCGATGGCGATGCACATCGAGCCGACGACGATCGCCAGCGCCACGTTCTTCTTCTCGACGATCTCGTCCCACAGGTGGTAGGGCGTGAGCTTGTCGACGACGACGAAGCACAGCCAGAAGATCACGACGCCCATCAGCGCGTACACGAGCGAGCCGATGAGCACGCCCGGCTTGAGCCATTCGATTCCCAGCATGGGTCACCTCCAGGGTTGTTGCGCTTTCACTTGTGGCCGCCGCCGCTGCTCCAGCCGCCGAAGCTGCCGCCGCCGCTGCGCCCGCTCGTCCCCGAGCCGCGCTGCGCGACGCATTGGCGGTATTCGGCACTCGACGCGCCGAACGTGGACTTGATATCCGCGCACTCGTCGTGGTCGCAGCTGTCCATCGCCGACATCACGAGCACGATGAGCACGACGATCCAGATGATCGTGCGCAGCCCGGCGCCCGCCGGCTTGAAGCGGCCCAGCGTGCGCGCGAGCTCGGCGGGGCCCGGCGGCGGCAGCCCGAAGGCCTGCGCCACCTCGGACGCCGGCAGCGCCTTGCCGGCCGACCAGACCACTTCGCCGTCGGCGTCGCCGCCCAAGCCGGCCGTGCGCTCGCACGACAGGCGCTGCGCGCTCTGGTTGCCGGCGCCTTCGTAGTCGCTGACGCGGGCGCGCTCGTCGCGCTGCACGCGCCAGTAGAACTCGCCCAGCACCCAGGTGACCCTGGCGTCGTAGCTGGCGCGGTGCCGGTAGTCGACGCCATCGTACTTGGCCCGATCGCCGCGCACCTTGGGCGCGCCGGTGATCGGCTGCACCCGGCTCCAGCCGTCCTCGGAGTCGACGAGGAACGAGAAGCCCAGCGTTGCGTGGTACAGGAGGTATTCGCTCCAGTAGGTCGGCTCTTCGCCCTCGTCGGGGATGTCGCAGCGCTCCAGGTAGCCCACGACCTGCCAGACCTCGCTCGGCTGACCCGGCACGAGCGCGGCCAGCCTGCCCATCTTGCCCAGCGCGATGCGCGGCTCGCGCCGCCCCGGGCCGGCATTGTTCTGCGTGTAGTGCGCAAGCTCGGCGCCGACGCCGCGCGAGAGGTCGACGACGGCCTTGCACTGGCCGCAGACGAGGCTCTGGGTCGAGCTGAGCCTGGGCTCGAGCGGGGCGCCGCAGTTCGGGCACTCGATGGCGCGGCCGGCAAGCGCCTTGGCGGCCGTCTCGGCCAGCCCCTGCATCGCCAGCTCGCCGAGCAGCACCGAGCGGCCGACGCTCCAGACGGGCCGTGCCGGGTCGCTGCCGTCGAGCGTGGCCACCTCGCCGACGCTGTTGCGCAGATCGGCGACGAGGAACTCGCCTGCGCCGGCCGGCGGCACCGGCAGCTCGCCCTCGGCGGCGTGCAGCCGGGCGTGGGTGATCGAGGCCACGTCCCAGTCGCGGCCGTCGACCCGCACGCGCTGGCCGGCGCGCAGCGCGGCCAGCGCCGGCGCGTCGGTCGGCAGCGGCGCGTCGAAGGCCAGCACGTACGCGCCGTTGTCCTCCGACAGCCAGGCCGAGCGGCCGTTGTCGAACAGCGCGTGCCACTCGTTCCAGGAGCCGCCCTCGTAGGCGTATTGCAGCCGGCCGACGAGCGTGAAGGCGAGGCCCTGGCGCTTGCCGCCGGCGCCCAGGCGCAGCGGCGAGTGGTCGTCGAACAGCTCGGCGCTCGTGCCGATGCGCCGCAAGGCCTCGCCGTCGCGCACCAGCGTGCTGCGGCAGAAGCTGCATACCGCGCTGGCCGAGGCGGCCGAGGCGAACTCGACCGCCGCGCCGCAGTTGGGACAGGCGGCGCGGTAGGCGCGCGGCGGGGTGGTGGCCAAGGGCGGCGCGGTCGGCCGACGGCGAACGGACGGTGCTCGGAGCCCGTGCGGATGGGGATCGCAGGCGCGGTGCGCGTCTTCTCAGGCGAGCTTCCTGAGCAGCTCGGCCTTCTTGGCGCTGAACTCGTCCTCGGTGAGGATGCCCTTGCTCTTGAGTTCGGCGAGTTTCTCGAGCGTGGCCATGATTTCGTCGGGCCGGATCGCCGCCGGCGCCGCGGTCTGTGCGGCGGCGGCGCCGCCGTGCAGCCCCTGGGCGAGCTGCTGCGCCATCACCTGGCCGAGGGCGACTCCGGCGCCCAGACCCATCGCGTCGCCGACGACACCACCGCCGCCGGCGCCGGCCGCGCCCTCGGCGAACTTCGGGATCGCCTGCGCCGTCTGGTACTGCATGAACTTGCCCATGTCGCCGCCGACCATGCCCATGCCGATCTTCTGGTCGAGGATCTTCTGCAGCTCCTCGGGCAGGCTGACGTTCTGCACCGTCACCGCGTCGAGCGCGAGGCCGAGCTTGGCGAACTCGGGCGCGTTGGCCGCCTGCAGCTGGCGCGCGAACTCGATCTGGTTGGCCGCCAGGTCGAGGAAGGGGACGCCGCTGGCGGCCACCGCGTTGCTGATGTTCTGCAGCATCAGGCCGCGCAGCTGGCCGTCGACGTCGTCGAGCGTGACGCGCTCGCGCGTGCCGCTCACGGCGCCGTAGAACACCTTGGCGTCGGCGACGTGGAAGGCGTAGTTGCCGAAAGCGCGCAGACGCACGGCGCCGAAATCCTTGTCGCGGATCGTCACCGGCTGCGTCGTGCCCCAGCGGCGGTCGAGCTGCTGGCGCGTGCTGAAGAAGAACACGTCGCTCTTGAACGGGCTCTGGAACAGCTTGTCCCAGTTCTTCAGGTAGGTCAGCACCGGCAGCGTCTGCGTCGTCAGCTTGTACAGGCCGGGGCCGAACACATCGGCCACCTTGCCCTCGTTGACGAAGACGGCCGCCTGCGTCTCGCGCACGGTGAGCATGCCGCCGTACTGGATCTCGTTGTCGGCCATCGGGTAGCGGAACGCGAGCGTGCCGTCGCCCGACTCGGTCCACTCGATGACGTCGATGAACTGCTTCTTGATGAAGTCCATCAGGGCCATGGTGCGCTCTCCCCAGGGGTTGACGAGGTGCGGCGAATAATACGCGGCGTGATTCCGATCTCCGCAGGCTCAGGCCCCATGCGCGTGCGATGAGCCGCTGTCGCGTCGCCGTCGTCGGCGCCGGGCCGGTCGGCCTGGCCCTGGCCCTGCATGCGCGCAGCCTGCTGCCGCAGGCGGCCATCACGGTGTTCGATGCGCGGCCGGCCGAGCGCGACGTCGCCGGCGATCCGCGCGCGCTGGCGCTGGCGCTGGGCAGCCTGCTGTTCCTCGAGCGCCTCGGGCTGTGGCCGGGCGCGCTCGCGCAGGCCGCCGCGCCGATCGCCGAGGTGCGCGTCTCGCAGAGCGCCCCGGCATTCCCCGGCCGCGCTGCGCAGCCCGAGGTGCTGCTCTCGGCGCAGGCGCTCGGCGTGCCGCAGCTCGGCGCCGTCCTCGGCTATGGCGCGTTGCTCGCAGCCCTGCAGCACGCCTGGCTGGCCGCCGTGGCCGCCGAACCGCAGCGTCTGGGTGCGCGGTTCGGCACGCCGGTGGCCGCCTTGAAGCCGGTGCCCGGCGGCGTCGAGGTCGATGCCGGCGTCGCCGAGACCTTCGAGCTGGCCGTCGTCGCCGAAGGCGGCGTCTTCGGCGAGCAGGCGCGCAAGACCCTGGTGCGCGACTACGCGCAGACGGCCTGGGTCGGCGAAGTCACGCTCGAAGGCGGCGTCGCCGGAGTGGCCTTCGAGCGCTTCACGCCCGGCGGGCCGCTGGCGCTGCTGCCGCTGGCGCCGCGCGGCGAGCTCGCGCCCGGGCTGCGCCGCGCCGCGCTCGTGTGGTGCGTCGCGCGCGACGACGATCCGCTGGGCGCGCTCGACGAGCGCCGGCGCATGGCCCTGCTCGCCCATCTGCTGCCCGCGCAGGCCGGGCAGGTGCGCAGCCTCGCACCGCTTCGGGCCTTCGCGCTCGGCCTCAACGCCGAGCGCAGCCTCGTGCAGGGCCGCGTCGTGCGCATCGGCAACGCCGCGCAGACCCTGCACCCGGTGGCCGGCCAGGGCCTGAACCTCGGCCTGCGCGACGTTCAGGCCCTGGCGCAGGCCCTGCGCGCGGACGACGACCTCGACGCCGCCTTGCGCCGCGTGGCCTGGGCGCGCGCGCCCGACCGCTGGAGCGCGATCGTCGCCACCGACGTCCTGGCCCGCAGCTTCACCTGGCAGTGGCCGGGCGCGGCCGCGCTGCGCGGACTCGCGCTCGCGGCGCTGGAAGCCGCGGCGCCGCTCAAGGCGCGCCTGGCGCGCCAGATGATGTACGGCTGGCTTTGAGCGCCGGGGTGCAGGGCTCACCTGCGCGGGCCTGCCTGCCGCCCCACGGTGCGCGCGCGCAAGCCGCACGCCTGAGCAGGGCGCAGGGCCGGCCTGTGCGGGCCTGCCCGCGGCCGCTTTCGCTCACAGGCGCCGGTGCGCCAGCGCCGGCAGTTGCCGGCGCACTTCGTCGAGGCGTGCGCGGTCGATCTCGGCGAGCACCACGCCCTCGCCCTCGGCACGGCAGGCCAGCACCTCGCCCCAGGGATCGGCCACCAGGCTGTGGCCCCAGGTGCGCCGGCCGTTTTCGTGTGCACCGCCTTGCGCGGGGGCGAGCACGTAGCACTGGTTCTCGACGGCGCGTGCGCGCAGCAGCAGCTCCCAGTGCGCGCGGCCGGTGGTGTGGGTGAAGGCCGAGGGTACGACGATGAGGTCGCAGGGCGGCCGCATCAGCGCGCGGTACAGCTCGGGGAAGCGCAGGTCGTAGCAGATCGACAGGCCGACGCGCCAGCCCGCGCAGTCCAGCGCCACGGGCTCGGCACCGGCCAGCAGCGTGCGGCCTTCGTCGTAGCTCTCGCGGCCGTTGTCGAATGCGAACAGGTGCAGCTTGTCGTAGTGCGCGGCCTCGCGGCCGTCGGGTGCGTAGACGCAGCAGCGGTTGCGCACGCGCGCCCCGCGGCCGGCGCCCGCGCCGGCCGCGGCGGCCCCGGCAACGATCGGCAGCGTGCCGCCGATCAGCCACAGGCCGTGCCGCCCGGCCAGCGCAGCCAGGGTCTGCTGGATCGGCCCGGCGCCCGGGGCCTCGGCGATGGCCAGCTTGTCGCGGTCGTCGCGCGCCAGCAGGCAGAAATACTCGGGCAATGCGGCCAGCTGCGCGCCGGCGCCGGCGGCCTCGGCCACCAGGCGGGCGGCGACGTCCAGGTTGCGCGCGACGTCGGGCGTCGAGACCATCTGCAGCGCGGCGATCTTCATGCGGCAACACCCCCAGGCGGCGATTCTGCGGCACGGCCTGGCGCCGGCGCCGGCAGCGTGAAATGAGCCACTGCCGGCGCCCTCAGGTCGCGGTCATCGCGGGCGAAATCGCCATCACGGCCGGCGGGGCCGCTGCGGGCGGCGACCGAGCGCCGCTGGCAACGGCCCGGGCAGGGACGCGACCGCCAACACGAGGGAACCGATCATGGCCATGACCCTTCCGGGGAAAACGAGCAGCGGCGCCGACTTGGTCGCCGTCTTGCCCGCCGTCACGGCCCGCCGGCCGCGCGGCTGGCGCGACGTCGGGCTCGGGTCCAAGCTGCTGATCCTGATCCTGGGCCCGGTCGTCGCGGTCGGCGTCGCGGTGCAGCAGTGGTTCGCCGGCGCCATCGAGCAGAGCATCCTGCGCGGTGCCGAGGCGCGTGCCGCCGTCGTCGCCGCCGACATGGTCAACGGCCTGAACACGCTGATGGTCACCAAGGTCGGCGACACCGACGTCATCAGCGACAAGCGCGCGCGCGCCAAGTTCATCGAACGCATGGGCGCCGTCGACGGCGTGCAGCAGGTGCGCATCATGCGCGCCAAGGCGATCGACGACGAGTTCGACGCCGGTCTGCCGCAGGAGCAGCCGATCGACGAGATGGACCGGCGCGTGCTGGCCGGCGGCAAGGTCGAGCGCGCCCTCGAGCAAGGCCGCGACGGCCAGGTCTGGCTGCGCACCGTGGTGCCTTTCATCGCCACCAAGGATGCGCGCGGCATCAATTGCCTGAAGTGCCACGGCGTCGACGAAGGTGCGGTGCTCGGCGCGGCCAGCGTCGTCGTCGACGTGACGGCCGACCTGGCCGCGCTGCGGGCCACCCGCATCACGCTGTGGGTCGGCCTGTTCGTGCTGCTGGCCGCGGCGGCCGTGGGCGTATACGGCCTGGCGCGCAGCATCACGCGGCCTCTGGGCCGGGCGGCGGCGCTGGCGCATGCGGTGTCCGAAGGCGATCTCGGGCGCAGCCTCGAGGTGCGCGGCGGCGACGAGATCGGCCAGCTCGCCGCGGCCATCGACCACATGACGCGCAAGCTGCGCACCCTCGTGGGCCAGGTGCGCAGCGGCGTCGACAGCGTGGCCACGGCGTCGGGCCAGATCGCACAGGGCAACCAGGACCTGTCGGCGCGCACCGAGCAGCAGGCGAGCAACCTGCAGCAGACCGCGGCTTCGATGGAGGAGATGACGACGGCGGTGAAGTCCAGCGCGGAGAGTGCGCAGGCTGCCCGCCAGCTCGCGGCGGCGGCGGCCGAGGTCGCCTCGCGCGGCGGCCAGCTGGTGCAGAGGGTGGTCTCGACGATGGGCCGCATCCAGACTTCGAGCCGCAAGATCGCCGACATCATCGGCACCATCGACGGCATCGCCTTCCAGACCAACATCCTCGCGCTCAACGCCGCGGTCGAGGCGGCGCGCGCCGGCGAACAAGGGCGCGGCTTCGCGGTCGTGGCCGGCGAGGTGCGCACGCTGGCGCAGCGCAGCGCCGAGGCCGCGCGCGAGATCAAGAGCCTGATCGGCGCCAGCGTCGAGCAAGTCGATGCCGGCAGCGCGCTGGTCGACGAGGCCGGGCAGACGATGGGCGGCATCGTCGCCCAGGTGCACAAGGTGAGCGACCTGATCAGCGAGATCAGCGCCGGCGCCGCCGAGCAGGACTCAGGCATCGGCCAGGTCAGCAGCGCGGTCGCGCAGCTCGACCGGATGACGCAGCAGAACGCCGCGCTGGTGGAGGAGTCGGCGGCGGCCGCCGAAAGCCTGCGGCAACAGGCGGCGCGCCTGGCCGAGGCGGTGGCGGTGTTCAAGCTCGGGCACGAGACGCCGTAGCGGCCGCCCGGCGCGGCGGCGCGCCGCAATGTCCCCCTGCCGCAGTGGGCCTTGGGCTTGCGCATAGTCTTCGCGCCGCCCCGCAGGGCCATGCCCGCGCGGCCGCAGGAGGAAGTTGCCGATGCCCTTTTCCGCCGCCGCTGCCGAGGCCGGCTACAGCCGCTTCGTGCAGCGCGTGCGTCGCCGCTACGCCGCCGAGCTGGGGCTGCTCGGCGCCGGTGTGCCGGGCTTCGACGAGGTCACCGCGCTGGCCGCGGCGCTGGCCGCCGCGCCGCACGCGCTGCCGCTGGCCGACGCGCTGCGCATCGCGCGCCAGCTGGTGCTCGAGCGCCTGGTGCAGCTCGATGTCGAGCAAGGTGCGCCGCTCGACGCCGTGACCGGCGCGATGACGGCGCTGGCCGAGGCGGCGCTGGAGCTGGCGCTGGCCGACGCGCTGCGCGAGGCCGACGCGCGCCACGGCGTGCCGCTGGCGGCCGACGGCCGGCGCTGCGACTTCTGGATCGTCGGCATGGGCAAGCTCGGCGCGCGCGAGCTCAACGTCTCGTCCGACATCGACCTCGTCTACGTCTACGGCGACGAGGGCCACACCGCGGGCGGCGCCGGCGCTCGACCGGTGTCCTTCCACGAGTACTTCGCCTTCGTCGCGAAACGCCTGTACGCGCTCATCGGCGAGGTCACCGAGCACGGCTTCGTGTTCCGCGTCGACCTGGCATTGCGCCCCAACGGCAACTCGGGTCCGCCGGTGGCGAGCCTGCCGATGCTCGAGGAGTACTTCCTCGTGCAGGGCCGCGAGTGGGAGCGCTTCGCCTGGCTCAAAAGCCGCGTCGTCGCGCCGCGTGCGGCGCTGGCCGGCGGCAGCGCGCTCGAGCTGCGCGCGCTGGTCACGCCCTTCGTCTACCGGCGCTATCTCGACTACGGCGTCTTCGAGGGCCTGCGCCAGTTGCACCGCAAGATCCGCGACGAGGCGCAGCGGCGCGCCGCCGGCCGGCCCGAGCGCGCCAACGACGTGAAACTCTCGCGCGGCGGCATCCGCGAGATCGAGTTCATCGTGCAGCTGCTGCAGGTGGTGCGCGGCGGCCAGTTCCCCGAGATCCGGACCCGACGCACGCTGCGCGCGCTCGAGTGCCTGGCCGCCAGCGGGCTCATGAAGCCCGAGACGGCGCGCGCGCTCGCCGACGGCTATGTCTTCCTGCGCCGCGTCGAGCACCGCATCCAGTATCTCGACGACCAGCAGACGCACCTGCTGCCCGGCGACGACGACGACCTGCACTGGATCGCGCGCAGCCTGGGCCTCGAATGCCGCGCCGACGCCTGCGGGCTGCTCGAGCGGCTCGACGAGGTGCGCGAGTTCGTCGTCGGCGAGTTCGACGCGCTGCTGCACGACAACCGCGACGCTGCCGTCCAGGGCACGGGCGAATGCCGGCGCTGCGGCAACGGGCCGCTGGCGGTCGACAGCGAGGCGCTGCTCGAGCGGCTGCCCGCCGCGCTGGCCGCGCGCGTGCGCGACTTCGCGCGCCAGCCGCGCGTGGCGGCGCTGCGCGACGACAGCCGCCTGCGCCTGGGCCGCCTCGTGCAGCAGGCGGCGCAACTGCTGCAGCAGGGGCAGGTGAGCGAGGAGGCGACGCTGCGCTTCATCGACTGGGTCGAGCCGCTGCGGCGGCGCGAGAGCTACCTCGCGCTGCTCGCCGAGCGGCCGCATGTGCTGCGGCGGCTGCTGCGCCTGCTGGGCCTGGCGCGCTGGCCGATGCGCTATCTGATGCTCCATCCGGGCGTGATCGACGAGCTGGCCGACGAGCGCATGCAGCACCAGCGCTTCGAGCCGCAGCTCTTCGTCGCCGAGCTCGAGCAGCGTCGCCTGGCCTGGGCCCGCGCCGGCGAGGAGGACGAGGAGTCGCTGCTCGACACGCTGCGCCACGCACACCACGCCGAGGTCTTCCGCACGCTCGTGCGCGACGTCGAAGGCGAACTGAGCGTCGAGGCGGTGGCCGACGACCTCTCCGCGCTGGCCGACGCCATGCTGGACGTGACGCTGCGCTGGGCCTGGCAGCGCTTCGGCCGGCGCCACGCCGAGTCCTGCGGGCTGGCCGCGATCGCCTACGGCAAGCTCGGCGGCAAGGAACTGGGCTACGGCAGCGACCTCGACCTCGTCTTCCTCTACGACGACGCGCACGAGAGCGACGAGCAGCGCGCGCAGGAGGTCTACGGCGCCTTCGTGCGCAAGCTGCTGACCTGGCTCACGCTGCGCACCTCGGCGGGTGAGCTGTTCGACATCGACATGGCGCTCAGGCCCAACGGCAGCTCGGGTCTGCTCGTCACCTCGATCGGCGCTTTCGAGCGCTACCAGGCGGGCCGCGGCAGCAACACCGCCTGGACCTGGGAACACCAGGCGCTCACGCGGGCGCGCTTCGCCGCCGGGCCGCCGGCGGTGGGCGAGCGCTTCGAGGCGGCACGCCGCGCGGTGCTCGTCGCGCCGCGCGATGGTGCCGCCTTGCGCGCCGAGGTGCGCGCGATGCGCGAGCGCGTGCGTGCGGCGCACCCGGTGCGCGCCGGGCTGTTCGACGTCAAGCAGAGTGCCGGCGGCATGATCGACGTCGAGTTCGCGGTGCAGGCGCTCGTGCTCGAGCATGCGTGCAGCCACCCGCAGCTGCTCGACAACAAGGGCAACATCGCCTTGCTGCAGCGTGCCGAGGCGGCCGGCCTGCTGCCCGCCGGCGTGGGTCTGGCCGCCGCCGATGCCTACCGCGAGCTGCGGCGCGCGCAGCACCGCGCACGGCTCGACGAGCAGTCCACGCAGATCGAGCCGGCGTTGCTCGCGGGCGAGCGCGAGGCCGTGCTCGCGCTGTGGCGCGCCGTGTTCGGCTGAGAGCCTGTGAAGGCACGAATCGAGTGGGCGCGATTCGTGCCTTCACAGACTCCCAGCCCGTGCGGTCTTCGCGGGCGCCGAGCCCTCCCAGGCATGAATTGCGGGCGTGATTCGTGCCTGCATGGGCGCTGAGCGCGCTGCGCGCTCCCGGCGCGGCCTGGACGGCGCTCGCGGCGACGGCCGCGGCCGGTGCGTTGCTCGGCTGGTGGCTGCCCTCGGCCTGGCTCGACTGGCAGCCGGCGCTCGCGCTGCGCGAGCCCTGGCGCACCGTCACGGCCGCCTTCGTGCATTGGAGCGCAGCGCATCTGGGCGCCAACCTGGCCGGCGCGCTCGTCGTCGCGCTGCTCGGCCGCGCCGCGCGGCTGCCGGCGGCGGCGGCGCTCGCCTGGCTGGCGGCCTGGCCGCTCGTGCATCCGGGCTTGCTGCTGCAGCCGGCGCTCGCGCACTACGGCGGCCTGTCCGGCGTGCTGCACGCCGGCGTCGCGGTGGCCGCGCTGTGGCTGGCAGCCACGCAGCGCGGCCGCCCACGCTTGATCGGCGGCGCATTGCTGGGCGGGCTGGCGCTGAAGGTACTGCTCGAGCGGCCCTGGGCCGGGCCGCTGGCGCATCCGCCGGGCTGGGACATCGCCGTCGCACCGCTGGCCCATGCCTGCGGCGTGGCCGCCGGCGCGCTGTGCACGGCCGGCGCGCTGGCGCTGCGGCGACAATCCGCGCTGCAGGCACCACGATGAGCGACGATCGCAAGATGCACCTCGATGCGCGCGCCGTAGCGCTGCTGCTCGCCTGCGTGCTGCTGTGGGGCTTGGGGCAGGTGGCGGTCAAGCTGGCGCTGACCGAGATCGCACCGCTCACGCAGGCTGCGTTGCGCTCGGCCGGCGCGGCGCTGCTGCTGTTGGGCTGGATGCGCTGGCGCGGCCAGCCCCTGGCGCCGGGCGCGGGCACCTGGCGCGGCGGCGTCCTCGCCGGGCTGCTGTTCGCCGCCGAGTTCGGCTGCGTCTTTGCCGGCTTGCAGTACACGAGCGCCTCGCGCATGGTGGTCTTCTTCTACCTGGCGCCGTTCGTCGTCGCGGCGGGCATGCCGCTGATCGCGCGCAACGAACGGCTTGACCGCTGGCAGGCGCTCGGCCTGACCGGCGCGTTCGGCGGAGTCGTCTGGGCCTTCGCCGAGGGCTTTGCGCGCCCGCAGGCCGGCGCCCTGCAATGGCTGGGCGACGCGCTGGGCATCGCCGCGGCCCTGTTCTGGGGCGGCTCCACGCTGGTCGTGCGCGGCAGTGCGCTCGGGCGCGTGCGCGCCGAGATCGCGCTGCTCTACCAGCTGGCCGTGTCGGCGCTGGCGCTGGGCCTGGGTGCCCTGATCGCCGGCGAGCCCTGGCCGGTGCGGCTGACGGGCGCGTCGCTCTGGCCGCTCGCGTTCCAGACGGTCGTCATCTCGTTCGCCAGCTACCTCATGTGGTTCTGGCTCGTGCGCCACTATGCGGCGACGCGCATCTCGGCGTTCACGCTGCTCACGCCGCCGGCCGGCCTGCTGGCCGGCGTGCTGCTGCTCGGCGAGCCGGCGACGCTGCGCCTGGTCGTCGCGCTGGCGGCGGTCTGCGCGGGCATCGCCCTCGTCAACCGCGCGCCCGGGCCGGCCGTGCGGGCCGCACCGGCGGCACCGCGCGCGCCCTGATCGCGCGTGGCCCGCGCGCTACTTGCTCAGCGCCTTGAGCGCGAGCTTGATGCCCTCGCTCACGCCGACGCCCGCGGGCAGCGTCTTCAGCGCGGCGGCGGCGTCGCGCTCGCTGTAGCCGAGCGCCACCAGCGCCTGCACAATGTCGGACTGCGCGTCGTCGGCCGGCGCGGCGGCGGCGCTGCCGCCGAGCTCGGCGCCGAGCCGGCCCTTGAGCTCGAGCAGCAGCCGCTCGGCGGTCTTCTTGCCGATGCCCGGTACCTTGGTCAGGCGGGCGCCGTCCTGGCGCGTCACGGCCTGCGCCAGCTCGCCCACCGAAAGGCCCGACAGCAGGGCCAGCGCCATGCGCGGCCCGATGCCCGCGATCTTCAGCAGCTCGCGAAAGGCACTGCGCTCGGCGGCACTCAGGAACCCGTAGAGCAGCTGGGCGTCCTCGCGCACGACCAGGTGCGTGAGCAGCACCAGCGGCTCGCCCGGCGCCGGCAGGTTGTAGAAGGTGCTCATCGGCACGTCGAGCTCGTAGCCGATGCCGTGCACGTCGAGCAGGACCTGCGGCGGGCTCTTGGCGACCAAGATGCCGCTCAGCCGGCCGATCATGCGATGCGGCTCCATGGGCCCGCGCCGCACGCCGTGGCGCCGGCTCGGGCAAGATCGGGCACCCGGAGATTCGAGCGAGGCCTGTTCATGATGACGCGACGCGAGTTTAGCGGCCGGCTTGCTGCGGCTGCTGCAGGGCTGCCTGGCGCGGCGCCTGCGGCGCAGCTCGGCGAGGCCGAAGCGGCACGTGGCGTGCGCGCCGCGCTCGAACGCGGCGCGCTGGCGGCGATGGGCCTGCTGGGCCGCAACGACGGCTTCCTGGGCAACCCCAGGGTGCGCATCCCGCTGCCGCCGGCGCTGGCCCAGGCCGAGCGGCTGCTGCGCGCCGCCGGGCAGGGCCGGCAGATCGAAGAGCTGACGACGACGATCAACCGCGCCGCCGAAGCCGCGGTGCCGCAGGCCAGGGCCTTGTTCGTCGCCACCGTGAAGGCGATGTCGGTCGAGGACGCGCTGTCGATCGTGCGTGGCGGCGACACGGCGGTGACCGAGTTTTTCGCGCGCAAGACGCGTCAGCCGTTGGGCGAGGAGTTCCTGCCGATCGTCACCCGGGCGACCGCGAAACTGCGCCTGGCCGAGCGCTACGACGCGCTGGCGGGCAAGGCGGCGGCGCTCGGCCTGCTCAAGGGCGAGCAGACCAGCCTGCCGCGCTACGTCACCGCCAAGGCGCTCGACGGGCTGTACCTGACGATCGGCGACGAGGAAAGGAAGCTTCGCGCCGACCCCGTGGGCACCGGCAGCGCGCTGCTCGCGCGCGTGTTCGGCCGCTGAGCCGCGCGCTCGGCGTCGCGCGGCGGGTGCGCGCGGCGGATGCGCGGCGCAGGGCCCGGCGGCGTGCCTCGCCAGCCGGGATGCGCAGGCGTCGGGACTGCGCAGCGGCAAGCGAGCACGATGCCGCCCACGCTCCTATTGAGCTTTCCGTAAATGACGACACTACCAGAGCTCAGCCTGCATCCAGCAGGCGGCGATGATCGAAGGGCGGCGCTGGGCGCTCTTGAGCTTGCTGCGGGCGGTGGTGTTGAGTTCGTTCATG
>JADYZZ010000058.1 GCA_020852865.1 Rubrivivax sp. | reverse complement strand
CCGTGCCCATCTCGCGCATGTACATGCGCACCGGGTCGGTGGTGCGGCCGAACTCGCTGTCGACGGTGGACAGCGCCGCCTCGGCCGCTTCCTCGGCTTCCTCCTCGGTGGCGGTGCTGGTGGTGCCGCCGGCGATGAGCAGCGTGGCGGCGTCGGGCGCCTGCTCGTACACCGCGATGCCCATGTCGTTGAGCATCGAGACGATGGCTTCGAGGATCTCCTCGTTGACCAGCTTCTCGGGCAGGTGGTCGTTGATCTCCTGGTGCGTGAGGAAGCCCCGCGTCTTGCCCATCTTGATGAGCGTCTTGAGCTCCTGGCGGCGCTTGGTGGCCTCCTCCTCGGTGAGCGCGGTCTCGTCGAGGCCGAACTCGCGCATCAGCGCGCGCTCCTTGGCGCGGCTGACCTTCATGCGCAGCGGCTTGGCCTTCTCGGCCTTCTCGTCGGGCGCCGCGACCTGCAGCTCGGCGTCGGCCTCGAACTCGCCTTCGACGTCGGCGAGGTCGACGTCGTCTTCGGCCGGCGCGGGCTTGACGTCGGCCTTCTTGCCGTTGCGGCCGGGCTTGCCGTCGGCCTTGGGCTCGGGCCGACCGCTCGGCTTGGCGGCTGGGGCCTTGTCGTCGCTCTTGCCGGCTCGCGCCGGCTTCGCAGCGCTTGCCGGCTTGGACGGCTTGACCTGCGCCTTGGCCTCCTGCGCCGGCTTGGCGGCAGGCCCCTGCCTGGGCGCGGCGGCCGGCCTGGCGGCTGTGCTGCTCGGCCGGCCCGTGGCGGCCGGCCTGGCGGCGGCGGACGGCGCGGTCTTGCCCTTGGGCTCCTTGGGATCCTTCGGCTTGGCGGCAGCGGCGGGCTTCTTGGCGGTCATGCGAATCCTTCGAAGGTGGGCGCGCCCAAGCCGGCGATCGGCTGCCGGCGCGAGTTCACCATGCAGCGGCCGCGCGCCTTGCGCGCGGACGACAGCGGGGGAGTTGGGGGCATACCTGCCGCCGGCAAGCTGGCGTGAGGCGAGGGACGCGCAGCCCTTGTCCGGAGGAAAGCCGACCGGTGCGACCTCGGTCGCGGGTGGTCTGGGCCCGGAAGCGCTGCGTTCACTCTTGCCGCGGCAAAGCGGCGGATTATATCGACGCGCCACGGCGTTCGAAAGCGTGCGCAGGCGAGCTCAGGCGCGCGCGTTGCGCGGCCCAGGCGCCCGTTGCGCTGTGCCGCCGTGCCGCCGTGCCGCCGTGTCGCCGTGTCGCCGTGTCGCCGTGTCGCCGTGTCGCCGTGCCGCCGTGTCGCCGTGCCGCCGTGCCGCCGTGCCGCCGTGCCGCCGTGCCGCCGTGCCGCGCGCACGCCGGGCCGGCCGTGCAGCCGTGCCTTGGGGTCTACTGCCGGCCGAGCAGCTTCATCGCGTCGTGCACCTCGCGCGCGCGGCGTGTCTGCGCCAATGCCGCGTCCAGGTCGTCGCGCAGAGGCTCGAGCGGGACCTCGGCCTGGTCGACCAGCGCCAGCGCGGCCGCCCCCCAGGCTTCGACGCCGATCGGCTCGCGCAAGCTCGCCCATGCGGCCGGCCCGTGCTCGTGCAGCCAGCGGTCGAGCCAGCGGAAGAGCTCGGCATGCCAGCCGGGCAAGGCGGTGAGCAGCGCGTGGTCGGCACCGGTCAGTTCGTCCCACCAATCGCTGCGTTGCAGCAGCAGCCGCGCCAACTGGTCCTGCGGCTGTCTGGCCGCGGCGCGCGGCGGGCCGGTCGGCCGCCGCGCGGGCGAAGCGGCGCGGCGCGGCGCGGCCGCCAGACCCCAGCGGTGTGCGAGGTCTTCGCGCGGCAGCCGGGCGCGCTCGGCGAGCTCGCCGAGCAACTGGTCGCGCAGCGCGCCCGCGGGCAGCGCCTCCCACAGCGGCCGTGCGCGCGTCAGCATGCGTGCGCGGCCCTCGGCGGTATCGAGGTCCTCGCCGGCCGCCGCCTGCTCGAAGAGCTGGCGCGACAGCGGCACGGCCTGACGGATCGCCGCTTCGAAGGCCGGCGCGCCCTGCGTGCGGACGAAGCTGTCAGGGTCGTGCTCGGGCGGCAGGAACAGGAACTTGACGCTGCGCAGGTCGCTCGCGTGCGGCAGCGCGGCCTCGAGCGCGCGCGCCGCCGCGCGCCGGCCGGCGGCGTCGCCGTCGAAGGCGAAGACGACGCTGTCGGTGAAGCGAAAGAGCTTGTGGACCTGCTCGGGCGTGCAGGCCGTGCCGAGCGTGGCCACGGCGTTGGCCAGGCCGCTCTGCGCCAGCGCCACCACATCCATGTAGCCCTCGACGACGAGGGCAAAGCCGCTTTCGCGCAGCGCCTGGCGCGCCTCGTACAGACCGTAGAGCTCGCGGCCCTTGCTGAACAGCGCCGTCTCGGGCGAGTTGATGTACTTGGGTTTGCTGTCGTCGAGCACGCGACCGCCCAGGCCGATGATCTCGCCGGCCACCGAGCGGATCGGGAACACGATGCGGTCGCGGAACCAGTCGTAGCGTGCGCGCTCGTGCTCGCTGCCGCCGGCGGCCGCATCGTCGTCGTGGTCGCGCCGGCGCACGAGCCCGGCCTCCTCCAGCCGCGGATCATCGTACTGGCCGAACACGCCGGCCAGCGTGCGCCAGCCCGGCGGCGCGTAGCCCAGGCCGAAGCGCGCCGCCACCTCGCCGCTGAGCCCGCGGCGCTTGAGGTAGGCGATGGCCTGCGCGCTGGCCTTGAGCTGGGCGCGGTAGAACGCGGCCGCGCGCGCCAGCAGTTCGGCCAGCGACTGCCGGCGCACGCGCAGGGTCTCGCGCCGTTCGCGCTCCTCGGGGCTGGCCTCGTCCTCGGGCACCTGCAGGCCCGCGCGCTGGGCCAGGTCGCGCACCGCTTCGACGAAGCTCAGGCCGAGGTGCTCGCACAGGAAGCGGATGGCGTCGCCGCCGGCGCCGCAACCGAAGCAGTGGTACAGGTTGCGGCCCGGGCTCACCGAGAAGCTGGGCGTCTTCTCGGCGTGGAACGGGCACAGACCCATCAGGCTGGCGCCGCTGCGCTTGAGCTCGACATGCCGGCCGACGACCTCGGCGATGTCGGTGCGCGCGA
Source organism: Rubrivivax sp. (assembly GCA_020852865.1). GTDB lineage: Bacteria > Pseudomonadota > Gammaproteobacteria > Burkholderiales > Burkholderiaceae_C > Rubrivivax. The sequence goes on along the minus strand of JADYZZ010000058.1, from coordinate 25,632 downwards.
GCAGGTCCTGGATGAAGCCGGCGGGGATCACGCGGCCAGTGTAGGACCAGCGCCGACCGGCGCGCCCGCAACGGGTGCCTGCGCCTAAGGCCGGTGCGCGCCGTCGGCCGCCGCCGCCGCGGCCGACGGCGTGCTGGCCAGCGCGAACATGCCGCGGTACTCGCGGGCCCAGCCGGCGACCTCGTCGGCGCGCATCGGTGCCGCGATGCCCGTTCCCTGGCCGATGTCGCAGCCGAGTTCGAGCAGCGTGCGTGCCTGCGCGGGCGACTCCACGCCTTCGGCGACGACGGCGCAGCCGAAGGTGCGCGCCAGGCCGATCACGCCCTCGACGATGGCGCGGTCCTGCGCGTCGTCGAGCATGTGGTGCACGAAGCTGCGATCGATCTTGAGCACGTCCACCGGCAGCCGCTTGAGGTAGGTGAGGGTGGAGTAGCCGGTGCCGAAGTCGTCGAGCGCGAAGCGCACGCCCAGCGCGCGGCAGCGCGCCAGCAGCGCCGAGGTGGCCTCGATGTCGGCGTGCGCCGCCGTCTCGAGCATCTCGATCTCGAGCCAGGGCGCGAGCGCGTCGGTGTGGCGTGCCAGCAGCTCGGCCAGGCGCTGCGCGAAGTCGGGCTCCTGCAGGTGGCGCGCCGAGACGTTGACGCTGACGGCGATGCGCAACCCGGCGCGGTGCCACTGCGTGAGGTGCTCGAGGGCCTGCGAGATGACCCAGTCGCCGATGCGCGAGGACAGGCCGGTGTTCTCGATCAGCGGCAGGAACTGCAGCGGCGGGATCACGCCTTGCTGCGGATGGTCCCAGCGCAGCAGCGCCTCGAAGCCGAGCACCCGGCCGCTGCGCATGTCGACCTTGGGCTGGTAGAACAGCACGAACTCCTGCTGGTCGAGCGCCTCCTGCACGCGGCCGATGGCCATCACGCGTTCCTCGGTGCGGCGGCGGTGCTCGGGGTCGAAGAAGAGATAGCCGTTGCGCCCCGACTGCTTGGCGCCGTACATCGCGTGGTCGGCGGGGCGCAGCAGCGTGTCGGCGTCGCTGTGGTCGATCGGGTAGATCGTGGCGCCCATGCTCGCCGTCACGTGCACCGGCTCGGCGCCGGCCTCGATCTGGTAGGGCTGGGCGACGACGCGCAGCACGCGCTCGACGGCCAGGCGCGCCTCCTCGATCGTGTCGGCGCGCAGCAGCAGCACGAACTCGTCGCCGCCCAGGCGCGCCGCGGTGTCGGTCCAGTTCTCGCGGCGGCGCAGCGCACTGCGCAGGCGGCCGGCCAGCTCGGCGAGCAGGCGATCGCCGGCGGCGTGGCCGTAGCGGTCGTTCACCGGCTTGAAGCGGTCGAGGTCGAGGTAGCACACGACGAGCAGGTAGCCGTCGGCATCGGCCGCGTGCATCGCGCTGCCGAGCAGCTGCGACAGCCGCGTGCGGTTGGGCAGCCGCGTGAGCTCGTCGAAATGCGCCTGGCGCTCGAGCCGCTCGCGCTGCGCGCGCTGCTCGCTGATGTCGGAGATGACGACGACGTGGTAGCGCAGCTCGCCCTGGGCGTCGCGCACGGCGGAGATGGTGGTCTGCAGCGTGCAGCTCTGGCCGTTGCGGCGCCGCTCGAGCAGCTCGCCGCGCCAGCTGCCCTGCTCGCGCAGCGCCGCCCACATGGCGGCGCGCTGCTGCCGCGCCACCGGGTCGGCGGGCGTGGGCCGCAGCAGCGAGGGCACGCTGCCCAGCACCTCCTCGCGCGGCACGCCCAGGATCTCGGCGTAGGCCGGATTGACGTCGAGCGCGCGCAGCTCGGCGTCGGTGACGAGCAGTCCCTCGTGCAGGTGCTGGAACAGACTCACCGACATCAGCTGGCGCTCGCGTCCCTCGTGGCGTTCCTGCACGTCGCCGAGCGTGGCCAGCAGCCGCGTCGGATGGTCGGCGGCGTCGCGCTCGATGACCAGCAGCGTGGCTTCGAACCAGCGCCATGTGTCCGGCTCGGGCAGCGGCATGCGCAGCTCGAGCTGGACACGGCCGGCCTCGCCGCCGGTCAGGGCGGCGAGCCCGCGTTCGAGTGCCGGTCGATCCTCGGCGTGCACCCGCTGCAGCCAGGCCGCAGGCGCCCAGCCTTTGTCGTGGTGACCGGTGAGCGCGCGCCAGGCGACGGACGCGAAGCCTTCGTGGCGTCCGAGGCGCCAGTCGGCCACGCCCAGCCGCGAGCCGTCGAGCGCCCATTCCCAGCGTTGTGCGCGCGCCCACCATTCGGCGGCGGCGGCGTGCGTCATCAGCACCAGGGCGAGAGCGCTCGCCAGCCACAGCGCCAGATCGCCTGCGGGCAGGCCGTCCGCGCCCCACAGCGAGCCGGCGGCGCCCTTGCCCGAGGCTGCCGTCACCGCGAGCACCAGCAGCGCGCCGGCCGCGAGGGTGAGGTGGCCGCGCAGCGTGAGCGCCGCCAAGGCGAGCAGCGGGACGAACAGGGCCAGCGTTCCCGGCCAGGCGGGCGGGGCCGGCGCGCGATGCAGCAGCACCAGCAAGGCGACGAGGGCGACGAGTGCGAGCGTCGACTCGAGCCCATGGGCCTGCGGCTGCTGCACCTGCCGCACGCGGCGGTCGACGGCGAGCGCGGCCAGCGCGGCGATCGGCAGGCCCAGCGCCAGCACGGCCAGACCGACCGCCAGGTAGGCGGTCATGCTTGCCCCGCTGGCCCGGCCGACCGTCAAGGCCAGCCAGGCGGCGAGCAGCGCCGCCACCGGCGCCAGGGCGAGAACGAGCCGCAGCACCTCGCGCGCGCGGCCGAGCCGGGCGTCGAAGTCGAGCCGGCGCAGCAACCACCCGGCGCTGCCGGCCGCGAGCGCCAGCGCGCCGGTGTTGGCGGCCACGACGAACGCGGCCTGGCCGAGCGTCGCGTACGCGAGCGCCGCACCGAGCAAGGCGGCCGCCAGCGCGCGCCAGCCCCAGCGCAATGCCGTGACGATGGCCAGCCCCGCCGGCAGCGCGACGGCGCTCCACGGGCCGAGCGGCAGCGCCAGGCTGCCGGCCCAGGCCAGCAGCAGGCTCGTCAACCCGACGGCCAATGCGCGCACGGCTGCCGTCGTGCCCGCGGTCCACCCGGCGGTCAGTTGCTCGAGGGTGGATCCGACGATCACGGCGCGGCGTGCGCTCAGATCTTGAACTCTTCCAGGGTGCGGCCGGCGGCCAGCGCGGCGGCGAGCCATCTGGGTTTCAGGCCACGGCCCGACCAGGTGGCGCCGCTGGCTGCGTCGCGGTATTTCGGCGCCACCTTGCCGAGCGGCCGGCCCTTGCGCGGCGCACCCGTTGCGGGCGCGCCGTCGCCGCCCCTGGCCGCCTTGCCCGCGCGCTTGGCGGGGGCCGTCTTGCCGAGGTCGGCGAGGCTGAGGCCGTATTGCGCCATGAGTGCGCGCACGCGGGCCACGGCTTCGGCCCGCTCGGCCCTCTGCGTCTGCGCGATCTTCTTGTCGAGTGCGGCCTTCTGGGCCAGCAGGTCGGCGAGCTTGGCCATCGCTTGCGTCTCCCGTTCAGGCCGCCGGCGGCACGTAGCCGACGGGCTTGTCGACTTCGGTGCCGAAGAAGAACTGCTCCATCTGGCGCGCCAGGTACTGGCGTGCGCGCGCGTCGGCCAGGCTCAGGCGGTTCTCGTTGACGAGCATCGTCTGGTGGCGCTTCCACATCTCGAAGGCCTCCTTGGAGATGTGGTCGTAGATGCGCTTGCCCAGTTCGCCGGGGTAGGGCGGGTAGGCCAGGCCCTCCGCATCCTTCTTCAGATACACACAATGCACCATGCGGGCCATCGGCGGGACTCCGTTCAGACGAGTTTCTTGACCAGCACCTGCGAGCGCCGGTCCCAGTTGTATTTTCGCTTGCGCGCCTCGGGCAGCCAGTCCGGATCGACCTGGACGAAGCCGCGCCGCAGGAACCAGTGCATCGTGCGCGTCGTCAGCACGAAGATGCTCTCCAGGCCGCCGGCGCGTGCGCGGTGCTCGACGCGCTTGAGCAGCCGCTCGCCGTCGCCCTTGCCCTGCGCGAGCGGGCTGACGGTGACCGCGGCCATCTCGCCGGTGCGCGCCTCGGGATAGGGGTAGAGCGCGGCGCAGCCGAAGATGATGCCGTCGTGCTCGATCACCGTGTAGTTGCCGATGTCGCGCTCGATCTCGGCGCGCTCGTGGCGCACCAGCGTGCCGTCGCGCTCGAAGGGCTCGATCAGCTGCAGGATGCCGGCAACGTCGTCGGCGTCGGCCTCGCGCAGGCTCTCGAGCTTCTCGTCGACGACCATCGTGCCGATGCCGTCGTGGGTGAAGACCTCGAGCAGCAGCGCACCGTCGGTGGCATAGGGCAGGATGTGCGAGCGCTCGACGCCGCCCTCGCAGGCCTTGACGCAGTGCTGCAGGTAGAACGCGGCGTCGGTCGCGGCGGCCGGCGGCGGCAGTGCGGCGAGGATGCGGCGCGCGTCGGCCAGCGCCAGCTCGGTGTCGATCGGTGCTTCGGGATCGCCCGGCTGCTCGCGGATGCCCGGCACCTCGGTCATGAAGACGAGCTTGTCCGACTGCAGCGCGAGCGCGGTGGCGGTGGCCACGTCCTCCATCGCCAGCACGAAGGCCTCGCCGGTGATCGAGAAGCCGAACGGCGACAGCAGCACGATGGCGTCGGACTCGAGCGCGCGCCGGATCGCGGCGTGATCGACGCGGCGCACGAGGCCGCTGCGCATCATGTCGACGCCGTCGACGATGCCCAGCGGCCGCGCGGTGAGGAAGTTGCCCGACACGACGCGCACGGTGGCATTGGCCATCGGCGTGTTCGGCAGCCCCTGCGAGAACGCCGCCTCGATCTCGAAGCGCAGCTGGCCTGCGGCCTCCTGTGCGGCGTCCAGCGCCACCGGATCGGTGATGCGGATGCCGCGGTGGAAGCGCGACACATGGCCCTTGGCCGCGAGCTGCTCGTCGACCTGGGGCCGGAAGCCGTGCACGAGGACGATCTTCACGTCCATCGCGTTGAGGATCGCGAGATCCTGCACGAAGACCTCGAGCTTGCCGGCCGCGATCGCCTCGCCGCACAGGCCGACGACGAAGGTCTTGCCGTGGTAGGCGTGGATGTAGGGGGCGACGGCGCGGAACCAGGGAACGAAGGTGTGCGGGAAGACGACGCTCATGGCGGCAGGCAGGGGCCGCAAATTGTGCCGCAGCGTCGCGCGCCCTGCCGCTGCGTGCGCGCTCGGCGTGCGTGCGCGCGCAGCGGCCGTGGCCGGCGCGCGACGGCCGCTGCGCTGCGCATAATCCGCGCCCCATGCCGCCCGCTGCCGTGCCGGGCCGCGCCGCGACGCGGCGCGCGCATCCCGTTCCCCGCATCACCTATCCCGAGTCGCTGCCCGTCGCCGCGCGGCGCGCGGAGATCGCGCGCGCCGTTCAGGCGCATCCCGTGGTCGTGGTCTGCGGCGAGACCGGCTCGGGCAAGACGACGCAGCTGCCCAAGATCGCGCTCGAGCTCGGACGCGGGCTGGGCGCGGGCGGGCAGGGGCTGATCGGCCACACGCAGCCGCGGCGCATCGCCGCGGCCAGCGTGGCGCGGCGCATCGCCGACGAGCTGGGCACGCCGCTGGGCGAGGTGGTGGGCTACAAGGTGCGCTTCCACGACCGCCTGCAGCCCGGCGCCAGCGTCAAGCTGATGACCGACGGCATCTTGCTGGCCGAGACGCAGGGCGATGCGCTGCTCAGGCAGTACGACACGCTGATCATCGACGAGGCGCACGAGCGCAGCCTGAACATCGACTTCCTGCTCGGCTACCTGCGGCAGATCCTGCCGCGCCGGCCCGATCTGAAGGTGATCGTCACGTCGGCGACGATCGACGCCGAGCGCTTCGCGCGGCATTTCGCGGGTGCGCAGGGGCCGGCGCCGGTGCTCTCCGTGAGCGGCCGTCTCTACCCGGTCGAGCAGCGCTGGCGCGCGTTCGAGGAGCGCCGCGACTACGGACTGCAGGACGCGATCGCCGACGCGGTCGACGAACTGTGGCGCGCGCCGGCGGCGCAGGGCGACATCCTGGTCTTCCTGCCCGGCGAGCGCGAGATCCGCGAGACGGCCGAGCACCTGCGCCGCCAGCTGGCGCAACAGCACAGGAGCGGCGGGCCGCCGGCCGAGATCCTGCCGCTTTTCGCGCGCCTGTCGCAGGTCGAGCAGGAGCGCGTGTTCGCGCCCAGCCGCGGCCGGCGCATCGTGCTCGCCACCAACGTGGCCGAGACCTCGCTCACCGTGCCCGGCATCCGCTATGTCGTCGACCCCGGGCTGGCGCGCGTCAAGCGCTATAGCTATCGCAGCAAGGTCGAGCAGCTGCAGATCGAGCCGATCAGCCAGGCCGCGGCGCAGCAGCGCGCCGGCCGTTGCGGACGCGTCGCCGACGGCGTGTGCATCCGCCTGTACGACGAGCGCGACTTCGCGGCGCGACCGCGCTTCACCGATCCGGAGATCCTGCGCAGCTCGCTGGCCGGCGTCATCCTGCGCATGAAGAGCCTGCACCTGGGCCGGATCGAGGATTTCCCGTTCCTCGAAGCGCCGCCGCGCAAGGCGATCGCCGACGGCCATGCCCTGCTGGCCGAGCTGGGAGCGGTGGACGACACGGGCGAGCTGACGCCCACCGGCGCCGAGCTGGCGCGCCTGCCGCTGGATCCGCGCGTCGGCCGCATGATCCTCGAGGCGCGCGCGCGCCAGGCGCTGACCGAGGTGCTGGTGATCGCTGCCGCACTCAGCGTGCAGGACGTGCGCGACCGTCCGCTCGAGCAGCAGCAGGCGGCCGACGCGAAGCACAAGCCCTTCGACGACGAGCGCTCGGAGTTCGTCGGCACGCTGCGGCTGTGGCAGTGGATCGATGCGGGGCGCGGCGGACATGGGCCTGCGGGGGGCGGGGAGCCGGAGCCGGACCGGCCGCGTCTGTCGAACCGGCAGCAGGAACAGCGGCTGCGCGAGCAGTTCATCAGCCCGCGGCGCGTACGCGAGTGGCGCGACATCCACGCCCAACTGCACGCCGTGGTGGCCGAGCAGGGCTGGCGGCTCAATGCGTCGGCGGCGAGCTACGAGCAGCTGCACCTGTCCCTGCTGGCCGGGCTGCTGGGCAACATCGGCTTCAAGGCCGATGACGACGATGGGTATCTCGGTGCACGCGGCATCCGCTTCTGGCGCCACCCGGGCGCCAACCTGTCGAAGAAGCCAGGGCGCTGGATCGTCGCTGCCGAACTGGTCGAGACGACGCGCCTGTATGCGCGCGGCATCGCCGCCATCGAGCCGCAGTGGCTGCCGCCGCTGGCCGGCCATCTGCTCAAGACGCAGCTGCTCGAGCCGCACTGGGAGAAGAAGGCGGCGCGGGTGGTGGCGCTCGAGCGCGCGACGCTCTACGGCCTCGTCGTCTACAACGACCGGCGCGTCGACTACGGCGGCATCGACGCGGCCGCGGCGCGCGAGATCTTCATCCGCGAGGCGCTCGTCGCCTCGCTCACCGAGGACGCCTGGGATGCCCGCTACCCCTTCCTCGCGCACAACCGCAAGGTGCTGGCGCAGGTGCAGGAGCTCGAGCACAAGGCCAGGCGCCAGGACCTGCTGGTCGACGAGGAGCTGATCGCCGCCTTCTACGCCGCGCAGCTGCCGGCCGATGTGTGCTCGGGCGCGAGCTTCGAGCGCTGGTACCGCGTCGAGGTGCAGCGCCGGCCGCGCCTGTTGCAGCTCACGCGCGAGGAACTGATGCGCCACGAGGCGGCCGGCGTCACGAGCGAGGCCTTTCCGCGCACGATCCGGCTCGGCGGCATCGATTGCGCCGCGAGCTACCTGCACGAACCCGGCGATGCCCGGGACGGCCTGACCGTGACCGTGCCGATCTACGCGCTCAACCAGGTGAGCGAGGCGCGCTGCGCCTGGCTCGTGCCGGGCATGCTCGCGGCCAAGGTGCAGGCGCTGGTCAAGAGCCTGCCGCAGCGCCCGCGCGCGCGCCTCGCCCCGCTGGCCGGGTTCGCAGCCGCCTTCTGCGCACGCGTGCCCTTCGCCGAGGGCGATCTGACGCAGGGTCTGCTCGACGCCGTGCGCGAGCGCACGCAGCTGCCGGTGCAGCGTGGCGACTTCAGGCTCGAGCAGTTGAGCCCGCACCTGTTCATGAGCCTGCGCGTCGTCGACGAGCACGGGCGCCAGCTCGGCATCGGGCGCGACCTGGCGGCGCTGAAGGCCGAGCTGGGCGGCCGCGCGCGCTCGGCCTTCCAGGCGCTGGCGGCGCTGAAGGCGCCTGCGGCCGCGAGGTCGGCCATGCCCGGCGCGCCGCCCGAAGCGGCGGCCGCTGCCGCGCCCGATGCAGCCGCCGATGCAACCGCCGATGCACCGGCCGATGCACGGGTCGATGCGCGGGTCGATGCGCGGGTCGATGCACGGGTCGATGCACGGGTCGATGCACGGGTCGATGCCGCTGCCGATGGTCCACCGGATGCGCCGGCGCCGGCAGCGCCGACCGGCGGATCTGCCGCCTCGGCCGCCACTCGATCCGCTGCGGCATCGCCGGCCGCCGACGGCAGCGCGCAGTACATGGCCTGGAGCTTCGGCGAGCTGCCCGAGCTGATGGAACTGCGCCGCGGCACTCAGGTGCTGGTGGGATTCCCGGCGCTCGTCGACTGCGGCACGCATGTCCGGGTCGAGGTCTTCGACGAGCCCGAGCACGCCGCGCGCGTGCATCGCGCCGGGCTGCGGCGGCTGTTCGCGCTGCAGTTGCGCGAGCCGATCCGCCATCTCGAGAAGAACCTGCCCGGTCTGCAGGCGATGGCGGCCTGGTTCATGCCGCTCGGGACGCTGGAGGAACTGCGCACGCAGATCGTCGATCTCGCCATCGAACGCAGCTTCCTCGCCGCGCCGCTGCCCACCGACGCAGCGGACTTCGAAGCGCGCCTGCACGAGGGACGCTCGCGCCTGGGCCTGGTCGGGCAGGAGATCGCGCGCCAGGCCGCTGCGGTGCTGCAGGCGTACGCTGCGGCGCTGCGCAAGCTCAAGGACAGCCGGCCGCCGCGCGAAGCGGCCGACGACGTGCAGGCGCAACTGCAGCGCCTCGTCCACAAGCAGTTCCTGGCGACGACACCCTGGGAGGCGCTCGCGCATCTGCCGCGTTATCTCGAGGCGGTGGTCAGGAGGCTCGACAAGCTGCGTGCCGATCCTGCGCGCGACGCGCAGCGCCTGGCCGAGCTGCGTCCGCTCGAGCAGCGCTGGCTGCGGCGCCAGGCCGAGCTCGCAGGTGCGCGGCACGCCAGACTGGACGAGTACCGCTGGCTGCTGGAGGAGCTGCGCGTCGGCCTGTTCGCGCAGGAGTTGCGCACCGCGCAGCCAGTGAGCGCAAAGCGCCTCGACAAGGTCTGGGCGCAGATCGACGGTTGAGCGCGGGCGTCGGCGGGCCCGGCATTGGATGCGAAGATAATGACAATGATTCGCAATTACGTTAGTATCCGCCCGTCCCAACCCCAACGCCCCGAGGCGTCATCGAGATGAGTTCATTCACACGACGCTTCGCCGCTCGTGCATTGCTGGCCACCGCCTGCGCCGCCTTCGTGCCGGCCGCCGGTGCCCAGGATCCGGTGCTCAATCTGTACTCGGCGCGCCACTATCCGACCGACGAAGCCCTCTACACCAACTTCACCAAGGCCAGCGGCATCCGCATCCAGCGCGTCGAGGCCGACGATGCCGGCATCCTGGCGCGCCTGAAGGCCGAGGGCACGGCCAGCCCGGCCGATGTGATCCTGCTGGTCGACGGCGCGCGGCTGTGGCGTGCCGAGCAAGAGGGCCTGTTCCAGCCAGTCAAGTCGGCATTGCTCGAACAGCGCATCCCGCCTTCGCTGCGCGGTGCCGACAGCGGGCAGGGCTCGTCGTGGTACGGCATGACGATGCGCGCGCGCATCGTCGTCTACGACAAGAGCCGCATCAAGCCGGCCGATGTCGACAGATACGAAAAGCTCGCCGCGCCGGCACTCGCGGGGCAGTTGTGCATCCGTTCGGGTTCGCATCCGTACAACCTGAGCCTGTTCGCGGCGATGCTCGAGCACCTCGGAGCCCAGCGTACCGAGAAATGGCTCGAGGGCCTGGTCGCCAACCTGGCGCGCGCGCCCAAGGGCGGCGACACCGACCAGATCAAGTCGGTGGCCGCCGGCGAATGCGGCGTCGCCGTGACCAACAGCTACTACCTGGCGCGGCTGATGCGCTCCGCGGCGCCGGCCGACCGCGAAGTCGTCGAGCGGCTCGGCGTCGTCTTCCCGGACCAGGCCGGCCGCGGCACGCATGTCAACATCTCGGGCGCCGCGGTGGCCCGCCACGCCAAGCATCGCGACGCGGCCGTGAAGTTCATCGAGTATCTGGCGAGCGACGCCGCCCAGCGCATGCTGGCCGACGGCAACAACGAATATCCGGCCGTGGCGAGCGTGCGCACCGACAACCCGGCGCTGGCGGCGCTGGGGCCGTTCAAGATCGACGCCGTGCCGATCGCACGCATCGGCGCCAATACCGCCCAGGTGCAGCAGATGCTCGATCGCGTGGGCTTCAAGTAGCGGCGGCTGCGCGGGCGGCTGCGGCCGTCCGGCATGCCGGCAACGAACAAGGGCCCCGCGGGGCCCTTGTCGCCGGCGGGCGCGGCCCGGCCGGTGCTTCAGGCGGGCACGCTCGGCAGCCCCGCGAGCGCCATCGCGAGCTCCTTCTCGTCGTATTGCTGGTCGACGAGCTTGCCCGCGGCGTAGTTGCTGTAGGCGCTCATGTCGAAGTGCCCGTGGCCGCACAGGTTGAACAGGATTACCTCGCTCCTGCCCTCGGCCTTGCAGCGCAGCGCCTCGACGATGGCGCCCTTGACGGCATGGTTGGCCTCGGGCGCCGGCACGATGCCTTCGCAGCGCGCGAAGGTCATGCCCGCCTCGAAGCAGGCGTTCTGGTGGTAGGCGGTGGCTTCGATGAGGCCCAGCTCCTTGAGGTGGCTCACCAGCGGCGCCATGCCGTGGTAGCGCAGCCCGCCGGCGTGGAACCCGGGGGGCGTGAAGGTGCTGCCCAGCGTGTGCATCTTCACCAGCGGCGTGAGGTGGCTGGTGTCGCCGAAGTCGTAGGCGAACTTGCCGCGCGTCAGGCTCGGGCAGGCGGCCGGCTCGACGGCGACGATGCGGCGCCGCTTGGTCTTGCCGCCGCCGCGCAGCTGCTGGCCGATGAAGGGGAAGGTGATGCCGGCGAAGTTGCTGCCGCCGCCGGTGCAGCCGACGATGACGTCGGGGTCGTCGCCCGCCATCTCGAGCTGCAGCATCGTCTCCTGGCCGACGATCGTCTGGTGCAGCAGCACATGGTTGAGCACGGAGCCGAGCGCGTACTTGGTGTCGTCGTTCGTCGCCGCCACTTCCACCGCCTCGCTGATGGCGATGCCGAGCGAACCCGGGTGGTCGGGGTTCTGGGCGAGGATGGCTCGGCCCGAGTTCGTGAGGTTGCTCGGACTGGGGTGGCAGGTCGCGCCGTAGGTCTCCATCAGCGCGCGCCGGTAGGGCTTCTGGTCGTAGCTCACGCGCACCTGGAACACCGTGACCTCCGCGCCGAACAGCGCACCGGCGAAGGCGAGCGAAGAACCCCATTGGCCGGCGCCGGTCTCGGTGGCGATCTTGCGGATGCCCGCCTGCACGTTGTACCAGGCCTGCGGCACCGCGGTGTTGGGCTTGTGCGAGCCGGCCGGCGACACGCCTTCGTACTTGTAGTAGATCCTGGCCGGCGTGCCGAGCACCTTCTCCAGACGGTGCGCGCGGTACAGCGGCGACGGGCGCCACAGGCGGAACACCTCGCGCAGCGGCTCGGGAATCTCGATCTCGCGCTCGGCACTCACCTCCTGCATGATGAGTTCCATCGGGAACAGCGGCGCGAGGTCGTCGGGACCCACCGGCTGCATCGTCCCCGGGTGCAGCGGCGGCGGCGGCGGCGTCGGCAGGTCGGCCACGATGTTGTACCAATGGCGCGGCATGCGGCTCTCGTCGAGCAGGAATTTCGTCGCGGGCATCGTTGTCTCCTCGGCGGCAGGGGTTGAGAGGCGCACATGGTAGGGGCCGGGCGGGCGCGCCGCCATGGGTGTGCGCCTGCGGGCTTACCCTCGGTTCGGCGCCGGGCGCGCGCGCCGCCGCCGGCGTGCCGGCGGGCGTGCGGCGGCTGCGGGCCGGCGGCGGCTCAGGCCGCCAGGCGCGCCGGCTGACCGAGCCCGCGCAGCAGCTCGCGCAGGTACTGCGCGCGTTCGGCCGGCGTCGCGATCTCGCGCTCGATGCGCAGCTTGGCGTTGCCGGCCAGGCGCACCGCGCGGTTCTTCTGCACCAGCTCGACGATGCGCTGCGCGTCGACCGGCGCGTCGGCGCGAAAGACGACGGTCATCAGATTCGGACCGGCGTCGATCTTGAGCACGCCGCAGCGCTGTGCCAGCACGCGCAGGCGGTGCGTGTCGAACAGCGTCTGCCCCTGTGCCGGCAGGCGGCCGAAGCGGTCGGTGATCTCCTCGAGCAGCGCGTCGATGCGTTCGGCCGTCTCGGCCAGCGCCAGGCGCTTGTACAGCGCCAGCCGCGTGTGCACGTCGCCGCAGTAGGTGTCGGGCAGCAGTGCCGGGGCGTGCAGGTTGACCTCGGTGGCGGCGGTCTGCGGCGCGTACAGCTCGGCCAGGCTGGGCTCGCGGCCCGCTTTCAGCGCGCGCACGGCCTCGGCCAGCATGTCGTTGTAGAGCTGGAAGCCCACTTCCATCATGTTGCCGCTCTGGCTCTCGCCGAGCACCTCGCCGGCGCCGCGGATCTCGAGGTCGTGCATCGCGAGGTAGAAGCCGCTGCCCAGCTCCTCCATCTGCTGGATCGCGTCGAGCCGCTGCGCCGCCGCCTTGGGCAGCGCGTCGACATCGGGCACCAGCAAGTAGGCGTAGGCCTGGTGGTGGCTGCGGCCGACGCGCCCGCGCAGCTGGTGCAGCTGCGCCAGGCCGAACTTGTCGGCGCGCGTGATGACGATGGTGTTGGCGCTCGGCACGTCGATGCCGGTCTCGATGATCGTCGAGCACAGCAGCAGGTTGTGGCGCTGGGCGACGAAGTCGCGCATCACGCGCTCGAGCTCGCGCTCCGGCATCTGGCCGTGGGCGATGGCGATGCGCGCCTCGGGCAGCAGCTCGGCGAGCTTGGCCGCCCGCGCCGGGATCGTCTCGACCTCGTTGTGCAGGAAGTAGACCTGGCCGCCGCGCTTGAGCTCGCGCAGCACGGCCTCGCGGATGATGCCGCTGCCCTCGTTGCGCACGAAGGTCTTGATGGCCAGCCGGCGCTGCGGCGCGGTGGCGATCACCGACAGATCGCGCAGCCCCTCGAGCGCCATGCCGAGCGTGCGCGGGATGGGCGTCGCCGTGAGCGTGAGCACGTCGACCTCGGCGCGCAGCGCCTTGATCGCCTCCTTGTGGCGCACGCCGAAGCGGTGCTCCTCGTCGATCACGAGCAAGCCCAGGCGCGCGAACTTCACCTCCGGGCCGAGCAGCTTGTGCGTGCCGACGACGATGTCGATGCTGCCGTCGGCCAGACCCGCGAGTGCGGCCTTGACCTCCCTGGAGCTGCGAAAGCGCGAGAGCTCGGCCACCTTCACCGGCCAGGTGCCGAAGCGGTCGCTCAAGGTCCGGTAGTGCTGCTCGGCCAGCAGCGTGGTCGGCGTCAGGATGGCCACCTGCTTGCCGCCGTGCACGGCGACGAAGGCGGCGCGCAGCGCGACTTCGGTCTTGCCGAAGCCGACGTCGCCGCACACCAGGCGGTCCATCGGCCGGGGGCTCACCATGTCCTGGATCACGGCGTGGATGGCGGCGCGCTGGTCGGCCGTCTCCTCGAAGCCGAAGCTCGCCGCGAAGGCCTCGTAGTCGTGCGCGCCGAAGCGGTGGCTGAAGCCCGAGCGCGCGGCACGCCGCGCGTAGAGGTCGAGCAGCTCGGCGGCGCTGTCGCGCACCTGCTCGGCGGCCTTGCGGCGCGCCTTGTCCCACTGGCCGCTGCCCAGACGGTGCAGCGGCGCCTCGTCGGCGCCGACGCCGGTGTAGCGGCTGATCAGGTGCAGCTGCGACACCGGCACGTACAGCACGGCGCGCTCGGCGTATTCGAGGTGCAGGAATTCGCTCGCGCCGCCGCTGCCCCCCTGGTCGAGCGCGATGCGGACCAGCCCGCGATAGCGGCCGATGCCGTGGGCCAGGTGCACCACCGGGTCGCCCAGCTCGAGCTCGGCCAGGTCCTTGATGAGCGCGTCGACGCTGCTCTGCTGCTCCTGCTTGCGCCGGCGCCGCGCCTCGCGCGTGGTGGCGAAGAGCTCGGTCTCGGTGACGAACTGGACGCTCGTTGCCGCCTCGGGCTCGTGCCAGTGGAAGCCCTCGGCCAGCGGTGCCGCGGCGATCGCGACTTTCTCGTCACCGGCCAGGAACTCGGCCAGCGTGGCCACGCTCGGCACGGCGATGCGGTGCTCGCGCAGCAGCTCGAGCACGCTCTCGCGCCGTCCCTCGCTCTCGGCCAGCAGCAGCACGCGCGCGTCGGTTTCCTGCAGATGGCGCTCGAGCCGCGCCAGCGGCGCCGTGGCGCCGCGTGCCACGCTCACGTCGGGCAGCGGGCGTGCCCAGGCCAGCGGCTCGTTGCCGCGCAGCGCCAGTGCGGCGAAGTCGTGCGTGCGGCCGAAGAACTCGTCGGCCGGCATGAACAGCTCGGCCGGTGCGAGGATCGGGCGCTCGGGGTCGTGCTGCAGGAAGCGGTGCCGCTCGCGCGTGTCGCTCCAGAAGCGCTCGACGGCGTCGCCCACCTCGCCGTGCAGCACCAGCGAGGCGCCGGCGTCGAGGTAGTCGAACAGCGTCGCCGCACGCTCGAAGAACAGCGGCAGGTAGTACTCGATGCCGCCGCCGGCCACGCCGTTGGCGATGTCCTTGTACAGGCGCGCGCGCGTCGGGTCGCCTTCGAGCTTCTCGCGCCAGCGCGCGCGAAACGCGCTGCGCGCCGATTCGTCGAACGGGAACTCGCGTCCGGGCAGCAGGCGCACTTCGGGCACCGGGTACAGGCTGCGCTGCGTGTCGGGGTCGAAGGTGCGGATCGAATCGATCTCGTCGTCGAACAGGTCGACGCGGTAGGGCACCGGCGAGCCCATCGGATAGAGGTCGATCAGGCCGCCGCGCACCGCGTACTCGCCCGGCGACACCACCTGGCTCACATGCTGGTAGCCGGCGAGCGTGAGCTGCGCCTTGAGCGCCGCCTCGTCGAGCTTTTGCTTGTGCCTGAACTGGAAGGTATAGGCGGCGAGGAACGAGGGCGGCGCCAGCCGCGCGAGCGCGGTCGCTGCCGGCAGCAGCAGCAAATCGACGTCGCGCTGCTGCACGCGCCACAGCGTGGCCAGCCGCTCCGAAACCAGGTCCTGGTGCGGGCTGAAGTTGTCGTAGGGCAGCGTCTCCCAGTCGGGAAAGACCGCGACGCGCAGCTCCGGCGCGAAGAACGGCAGTTCGTCGGCCAGGCGCGCCGCGTCGGCCGGCTCGGCGGTGAAGACGGCGACGAGGCTGCGGCGCGCGCGCTGCTGCGCCGCCCAGCGCGCGAGCCACAGCGCGTCGGCCGAGCCGAGCGGACGCGGTAAGGTGAAGCGCTTGCCCGGCGCGATCTGCGGGAACTGCATGGGCGCGCGAATTCTAGAATCGACGCGATGGACGACGCTGCGCCGCGCTGCTATGCCCTCGTGCCCTGCGCCGGCGTCGGGCAGCGTGCCGGCGCCGAGCAGCCCAAGCAATACGCGCGGCTGGCGGGCCGAGCGGTGGTGGCGCATACCTTGGCTGCGCTCGACGCGGTGCCGCGTCTGTCCGCCTGCCTGGTGGTGCTGGCGCCGGACGACATGGACTTCGAAGCGGCCGTGCCGGACTGGCAGGGCGAACGGCGCTGGCACGCGCGCTGCGGCGGCGCCACGCGCGCCGCGTCGGTGGCCGCCGGCCTTGCCGAACTGCGCCGCCGCGGTGCGCGCGCGGCCGACTGGGTGCTCGTGCACGATGCGGCGCGCTGCCTGCTGCGGCCGGCCTGGGTCGAGCGCCTGATCGACGCCTGCCGGGGCGACGCCGTCGGCGGTCTGCTGGCGCTGCCGCTGGCCGACACGCTCAAGCAGGCCGAGGCCGGGCGCGCCGCGCGCACGCTCGCGCGCGCCGACAAGTGGCTGGCACAGACGCCGCAGATGTTCCGCTGCGCCGAACTGCAGCAGGCGCTCGCGGCTGCCGGCGCCGCCGTCACCGACGAGGCGAGCGCGATCGAGGCCGCGGGCCGCGCGCCGCTGCTTGTCGCCGGCGAGGCCGAGAACTTCAAGCTCACCTGGCCGGCCGACTTCGAGCTCGCGCGCCGCCTGCTCGAGACGCGATGAACCCGCTCGACCTGCGCGTCGGTGAAGGCTGGGACACGCATGCGCTGGTGGCCGGCCGGCCGCTCGTGCTCGGCGGCATCACGATTGCGCACAGCCACGGCCTGCTCGGCCACTCGGACGCCGACGCCTTGCTGCACGCGATCACCGATGCGCTGCTCGGCGCGGCCGGGCTGGGCGACATCGGCCGCCACTTCCCCGACACCGACGCCGCCTTGGCCGGCGCCGACTCGCGCCGCCTGCTGGCCGAGGCGGCGGCGCGCGTGCGTGCCGCCGGCTGGGCCATCGTCAACGTCGACAGCACGATCGTCGCGCAGGCGCCGAAGATGGCGCCGCACATCGAAGCCATGCGCGGGTGCATCGCGGCGACGCTCGGACTCGCCGCCGACGCCGTCAACGTGAAGGCCAAGACGGCCGAGAAGATGGGGCCGGTGGGTGAAGGCCGCGCGATCGAGACGCGTGCGGTGTGTCTGCTGGCGCGACGCGAGGCGCAAGATCCGTAGCGCGGCCGGCGGCCGCCGCCGCGGCGCGCAGCGCGGTACGGGCTCTCGGACAGACGCGGCCCCGCTCTGTCTTGCTCGACCTCTCCCGGCAGCGAGGTCGGTCGCCGCCCGGCCCCGGGCGTTCAGGGCGCGACGCGCCGCAGCCGCAGGTGCGCGATCAGACCGCCATCGGGCGCATTGGCCAGTTCCAGGCTGCCGCCCATGCGCTGCATCGCCTTCTCGACGATGGCCAGCCCCAGGCCGGCGCCGGTGGCGGCGGTGCGCGCGCTGTCGCCGCGGAAGAACGGCGCGGTGATCTGCGCGAGCTTGTCCGGCGCCACGCCCGGGCCGCGGTCGCGCACGCTGACGATCGCCCAGGGGCCGGTCCTCACGCTGCTGATGCTGACTTCGGCCAGGCCGCTGTAGGTGCCGCGGCCGTAGCGGCGCGCGTTCTCGAACAGGTTGAGCAGCACGCGCCCGAGCTCGGTCTCGTCGGCCATCACCTGCAGATCGGGTGCCACCTGCGACTCGATGCGGATCTGCGCCGGATCGCGAAAGCGCGCGGCCTCGCGCTCGACGAGCGGGCCCATTTCAACCGGGTGCAGCGCCGTCTCGCCCGGGCGCGCGTAGTCCATGAACTTGTCGATGATGCCGTCGAGCTGGTCGATGTCGCTGGCCATGTTGCGCCGGGCCTCCTCGTCGCCGACGCTCATCTCGGTCTCCAGGCGCAGCCGCGCGAGCGGCGTGCGCAGGTCGTGGCTGATGCCGGCCAGCATCACGGCGCGGTCTTCCTCGACGCGCGCGAGTTCGCGCGCCATGCGGTTGAAGCCGCGGTTGACTTCGCGGATCTCGCTGGTCAGCGTGTTCTCGTCGAGGCGCGAGTCCAGATCGCCTTCGCGGATGCGGCTGGCGGCGAACGAGAGCTGCTTGAGCGGCCGGTTGATGAGGCCGGCCACCGCGATCGCGCCGACCAGTGTCGCCAGCAGCGCGATGCCGGTCCACACCGCCCAGGTGGCGGCGGCGAGCGGGGCCGCGCCGGCCGACTCCGACTGCATCCAGTACGCGTCACGGCCGATCGCGAAGCCGACCCACAGGCCCGGTTGGCCGTTGACGGCGCCGGCCACCACCGTGTCGGGGCCGAGCGCGGCGCGCAGTTGCTCGGCCACGCGCCCGGTGAAGCGATCGACGGCGAAGGGCTCCGGGCGATCGCCCGGCTCGCGCGGCATCACGCGCACCGGGGACTGCCGGTCCAGGCCCTTGACGAGGGCCACACGGTTCACGGCGTCGGCCTGCAGCAAGGCGGCACGCGCGAGCCGGACCAGCGCCGCGGTCTGCTGCGCCTCCTGCACCGCACGCGGCTCGAGCTCCAGCGCGCGCAGCGTCTGCACCCATGCGAACACGCCGCCCGTCAGCAAGAGGGCGAGCAGACCGAAGGTGCGCCAGAAAAGGTTCAAAGCGGGTGCGCCGCGGGCGGCGTGATCGCAAGGCGCCGGCGCGGGCTCTCAGTTCGCGCCGTCGGGCACGAAGACGTAGCCCACGCCCCACACCGTCTGGATGTAGCGCGGCTGCGCCGGATCGGGCTCGATCATCTTGCGCAGACGCGAGATCTGCACGTCCAGGCTGCGATCGAAGGGCTCGAACTCGCGGCCGCGTGCGAGCTGTGCCAGCTTGTCGCGCGACAGCGGCTGGCGCGGGTGCCGCACCAGCGCCTTGAGCATCGAGAACTCGCCGGTGGTGAGTGCGATCTGCTCGCCGTTCTTGTGCAGCCGGCGCAGCGACAGGTCGAACTCGAACGGTCCGAAGCTCACCACCTGCGGTTCCTTGCTCGGCGCGCCCGGAGCCTCGGGGCTGGGGCGGCGGCGCAGCACGGCGTGGATGCGTGCCAGCAGCTCGCGCGGGTTGAACGGCTTGGGCAGGTAGTCGTCGGCGCCGACCTCGAGGCCGACGATGCGGTCGACGTCCTCGACCTTGGCCGTGAGCATGATGATCGGCGTGGCGTCGTTGGCGGCGCGCAGGCGCCGGCAGATCGACAGGCCGTCCTCGCCGGGCAGCATCAGATCCAGCACGATGAGGTCGACCGTCTCGCGCGTCAGCAGCCGGTTCAGCGCCTTGGCGTCCTCGGCCAGCAGCACGTCGAACCCCTCCTGCGCCAGATAGCGGCGCAACAGGTCGCGGATGCGCGCGTCGTCGTCGACGACGACGATGCGGTCGGGCCGGGTGTTGGCGGCGGACATGAGGTGCTCCCGATTTGTAACAGAGCGGCATGGTACGGTCCGCTGCGGGCGGTTTCGCGGCCAGCGGACAGATCTGTTACAAGTCTTGCGGCACGCGCGGGCAGCCCGACGGTCCATACGTGTGATGCGTCACGGGCCGCGACGGCAGGGCTTGCGGCCGGGGCCGACGATCGAACGCGAGAAGGGGCGAAGATGAATTCACGACTGCATCCGGCGCGCACCGCAATGGCCTGGGGTCTGGCGCTGGCTGCGCTGGCCTGCGTGGCGCCGCCGGCGCGCGCCCAGTTGCTGCCGCCGCCGCACAACGTGGTGTCGCTGTCGGCCACGGCGAGCGCCGAGTTGCCGATGGACTGGCTCAGCGTGACCTACGCAAGCGCGCGCGACGGCAGCGATGCCGCCGCCGTGCAGGCGCAACTGCGGCAGGCGCTCGACACCGCGCTGGCCGAGGCGCGCAAGATCGCCAAGCCGGGCGAGGTGAACGTGCGCACCGGCGCGTTCTCGCTGTTCCCGCGCTATGCGCCCAAGGGCGGCATCAACGGCTGGCAGGGCTCGGTCGAGCTGGTGGTCGAGGGGCGCGACAGCGCCGCGATCGCGCAGCTGGCCGCGCGCGTGCAGACGCTCACCATCGCCCGCGTGGGCTGGTCGCTGTCGCGCGAGGCGCGCGAGAGGGTCGAGGGCGACGTGTCGGCGCAGGCCATCGCGCGCTTTCGCGCGCGCGCCGACGCCGTGGCGCACCAGTTCGGCGCGGCCGGCTGGAGTCTGCGCGAGGTGAGCGTCAGCAGCACCGAACCGGGTGGCCCGATCCCGCTGCGGCGAGCGGTGGCCCTGACGGCGCAGGCCGCGGCCGACGCGCCGCTGCCGGTGGAGCCGGGCAACGCCGTCGTCTCGGTCAGCGTGAGCGGCAGCGTGCAGCTGAAGTAGGCGTCGGCGCGGGCCGCCGACGGGGCGCCGAGCGGCGGCTACTGTGCCGTCCAGCCGCCGTCCACGCCCCAGGCCACGCCGAGCACGTTGTCGGCCGCCGACGAGCAAAGGAACAGCGCGAGTTCGGCCAGTTGCTCGGGTGTCGTGAAGCGCAGCGAGGGCTGCTTCTCGGCCAGCAGCCGGCGCTTGGCCTCCGCATCGTCGACGCCGTCGCGCGCGGCGCGCGCGTCGACCTGCTGCTGCACCAGCGGCGTCAGCACCCAGCCCGGGCAGATCGCGTTGACCGTCACGCCCGAGGCGGCGCATTCCAGCGCCGCGGCCTTGGTCAGGCCGACGAGGCCGTGCTTGGCCGCGACGTAAGCGCTCTTGCCGGCCGAGGCCACGAGGCCGTGCGCCGAGGCGATGTTGACGACGCGGCCCCAGCCGCGGTGTTTCATGCCCGGCAGCGCCAGGCGCATCGCGTGGAACGCCGAGCTGAGGTTGATCGCGATGATGGCGTCCCAGCGCTCGGGCGGGAAGTCCTCGACGTTGGCGACATGCTGGATACCGGCGTTGTTGACGAGGATGTCGAGCGCGCCGAACTCGCGCTCGCAGCTGCGCACCATGTCTTCGATCTCGGCCGGCCGGCTCATGTCGGCGCCGTGGTAGCGCACGCGCGCGCCGCGCCCGCCGGCCTGCGCCGCCCGGCCCGCCCGGTCGAGCGCGCCGTCGGCGTCGCCCAGACCGTTGAGCATCACGTGGGCGCCGCTGCCCGCCAACGCCAGGGCGATGCCCAGGCCGATGCCGCTGGTCGAGCCGGTGACGAGCGCGGTCTTGCCCTCGAGCATGATGGTCACTCCTGCGTCCTTCGATCGATTGCTAGGATGACGGCATTATCGAACGCGAGCCCGCCATGACGACTGCCGCCCTCCAGCCCCGCCTCGGCCATGTGCAATGCCTCGATGCGCGCGGGCTGCACCGCATGGCGTATTGGGAATGGGGCGACGCCGCCCATGCGCATGTCGTCGTCTGTGTGCACGGCCTGGCACGCCAGGGGCGCGACTTCGACACGCTGGCGCGCGATCTGGCGGCCGACTGCCGCGTCGTCTGCCCCGACGTCGTCGGCCGCGGGCGCAGCGACCGCCTCGCCGATCCGATGGCCTACGCGCTGCCGACCTACGTCGCCGACATGGTGACGCTCGTCGCTCGCCTGGGTGTCGAGCGGATCGACTGGGTCGGCACCTCGATGGGCGGGCTCATCGGCCTGGGCCTGGCGAGCCTGGCCAACGCGCCGGTGCGCCGTCTCGTGCTCAACGACGTCGGCCCGGCGATCGAGCCGGCCGCGCTGGCGCGCATCGGCACCTACCTAGGCCAGCCGGTGAAATGGGCGACGCTGGACGAGGCCGCCGATGCGCTGTGGGCGATCTCGCAGACCTTCGGCCCGCATACGCGCGCGCAGTGGCTCGAGCTCACGCGCGCGCAACTCGTGGCGGCGCCCGACGGCGGTTTCGTGCCGCACTACGACCCGGCAATCGCGCTGCCGTTCCGCGCCATCACGCCCGAGATCGCGCACGCCGGCGAGGCCGCGCTGTGGCAGGGCTACGACCGCGTGACGGCGCCGACGCTGCTGCTGCGCGGGGCCGAGTCCGATCTGCTGGCGCGCGCCACCGCGCAGGCGATGACGCAGCGCGGGCCGAAGGCGCGCCTGGTCGAGTTCGCCGGCGTCGGCCATGCGCCGACGCTGGTGGCGCCGGAGCAGCGCGCCGTGGTGCGCGAGTTCCTGCTCGCGCCGTGAGCGGCCGCCGCTGAGGATGCCGTGAGCACGCCGTGAAGACCGCCGCCGAGGCCGAGCGCGAGGCCGCAGCGATCGTGCGGCTGGCGACGGTGGCCGACGCCGCGCCGCGCGGCGCGGCGGCGGATGCGGCGTCGCTGCCGGCCGACGCCGATGCGCCCGCGCGTGCGCGCGCCTTCGCCGAGCCGCTGCTCGCCGGCGAACGGCTCGATTCCGGCGAAGGCGCGCTCGCGCACGCCGACGGCGTGGCCGAGGTGCTGGCGGCGATCGGCGCGGCGCCTTCGCTGCGCGCCGCGGCCTACCTCGTCTATGCGGGCGACTACCTGCAGCGCCCCGAGGAGGTCGTGCGCAAGGCCTTCGGCGAAGGCCATGCCAGCCTGGTGACGCTGACGCGCCAGCTGGTGCAGATCCAGCGCGCCGCGCGCGGCGCGCACCTCGACGAGAGCCGACGCGCGCTGCAGACCGAGCGCGTGCGCAAGATGCTGCTGGCCTTCTCGCGCGACCTGCGCGTCGTGCTGCTGCGCCTGGCCTCGCGGCTGCAGACCCTGCGCTGGCACGCCGCGACGCGCACGCCCTGCCCGCCGGCGCGGGCGCAGGAATCGCTGCAGGTGTTCGCGCCGCTGGCCAACCGGCTGGGCATCTGGCAGATCAAGTGGGAGATCGAGGACCTCGCGTTCCGTTTCCTGCAGCCCGACGAATACCGGCGCATGGCGCGCCTGGTCGACGAGACGCGCACCGAGCGCGAGCGCAGCGTCGCCGCTGCGCGCGCGCAGCTCGCGGCGCTGCTCGCCGCGGCCGGCCTCGCCGCCGAAGTGAGCGGGCGGCCCAAGCACCTGTACAGCATCTGGAAGAAAATGCAGGGCAAGGGCCTGGCGTTCGCGCGCGTGTTCGACGCGCGCGCGCTGCGCGTCATCGTCGACGACGTGCCGGCCTGCTACGCCGCGCTGGCGCGCGTGCACGAGCGCTGGCGCCTCGTCGAGGGCGAGTTCGACGACTACATCGCGCGGCCCAAGCCCAACGGCTACCAGAGCTTGCACACGGTGGTGCGCGACGACGAGGGGCGGGCGCTCGAGGTGCAGATCCGCACGCGTGCGATGCACGAGCACGCCGAGCACGGCGTGGCCGCGCACTGGATGTACAAGGAGGCCGGTGCGCGCGGCTACGCCGGCATGAGCGGGCTGCGCGCGGGCGGGGCCGCGGCGGCCGGTGCCTTCGAGGAACGCGTCGCCGAGGCGCGCAAGGCAGTGATGCGCGAGCTGCTGGCCTGGGAGCGCGACCTCTCCGCCGGCGCGGGCGGCGCCGCCGGCCCCGGTGCCGGGGGCGCCGCGACGGCACCGGACGAGCGCATCTACGTCCTGACGCCCGAGGCGCGCATCGTCGAGCTGCCTACCGGTGCGACGGCGGTGGATTTCGCCTATGCGCTGCACACCGACCTCGGGCATCGCTGCCGCGGCGCGCGCGTCGACGGCGCACTGACGCCGCTCAACACCGCGCTGCGCTCGGGCCAGACGGTGGAAGTGGTGACGGTCAAGGAGGGCGGACCTTCGCGCGACTGGCTCAACCCCGAGCTCGGCTTCCTGCGCAGCCCGCGCGCACGCGCCAAGGTGCGTGCGTGGTTCAACGCGCGCCAGCTGCAAGAGACGCTGGCGCGCGGGCGCGAGGCGGTCGAGAAGCTGCTGCAGCGCGAGGGCCGCACGGCGGTCAAGCTCGATGTCCTGGCCGAACAGCTCGGCTTCAAGAACGCCGACGGCCTGTTCGAGGTGGTGGGCAAGGACGAGTTCTCGCTGCGTCACGTCGAGAACCTGCTGCGGCCGGCCGAGCCGCCGCCGGCCGACGAGCGCATCGCGCTGCAGCGCCCCCGCAGCGCGCCCGCGCGCGGCGGTGTGCTCGTGGTCGGCGTCGACTCGCTGTTGACCACGCTGGCGCGCTGCTGCCGGCCGGCGCCGCCCGACGCCGTCGCCGGCTTCGTCACGCGCGGCAAGGGCGTGGCCGTGCATCGGCGCGACTGCAGCAACTTCGCGCGCATGAGCCAGGCCCAGCCCGGCCGCGTGATCGAGGTCCAGTGGGGCCGGGGCGAGGCCGCGGCCGTCTATCCGGTCGACGTGGCGGTCGAAGCGAGCGACCGCGCCGGCCTGCTGCGCGACATCTCCGAGGTCTTCGCCAAGGACCGGATCAACGTCGTCGGCGTGCACACGCAGAGCACACGCGATCGCGCCACGGCCTGGATGACGTTCACCGTCGAGGTGCCCGACGCGGCGCGCCTGGCCGCCGTGCTGGCGCAGGTGCGCCGCGTGGCCGGCGTGCGCCACGCGCGGCGCAAGTGAGGCGGCCGTCGGCCCGCGTGTCGGCCGGCTCGTCGGCCGGCTCGTCGGCTGCGCCATCGTGTAGACTCCCGCCCTCGCAGGCGTGTAGCTCAGCTGGTTAGAGCACCACCTTGACATGGTGGGGGTCGTTGGTTCGAGTCCAATCGCGCCTACCAAATTCGGTAGTGGAATCAAGCACTTGGCGGCAGCGTCAGGTGCTTTTTTCTCGGCGGTACCAAAAAAGTACCAAAAAGCGGGTGTCGGCCCGGGTGCCCGCACCAGTGACCCAGCAACCCGACTTCGTGGGCGTTGGTCCTCGAGGCGTTTGGTGGAACGGGGTCGAGGGAGGGCTTGCTCTGCACGCGATGTTCAGTTCCGCCCTGCGACCGAGATCGCGACGTCATCTGGACCCAGTTGCGCGGCAGCCGTGGCCGATCTCGAGTGCCGGTTCGATATGCTGCGATCTGCCGGGTGCGTACGCGATGATGGTTGAGGTAGGGCCCCAACGCCGAGCACTGAAGAAATAGCTGACCTGCGCCCGATGTACGTCTCCGACCTCACCCATTTCCTCGACAGGTCCGGAGCCATCGGCCCGGTCAAGGGTCCCGCGCTCGCCATGGCGAGGTTCCATGTCGACGTGGTCGCTCATGCGTCCGATGCCACGTCAAACGTTCTTCCTGCGCCGAGGTGCTTCAAGTGCAAGAAGGGCGCAGTCGAGGCTGTCCGGGCTCATGACGACGCCATCGTGTGGGTCTGCCCGATATGCCACACCGAGGGGCGAATTTCGAACTGGCAGGGGAGCCTCTGGGATCTGCGCGACCGTCCATCGGCTCCCGGTTGACCCTGAAGGCGAACGCGATGAGACTGTCGTCGAGGTTGTTTCTGCTCACCGCTGACGATACGCTGCACGCGCTCGCCAGTACGGCCTTCATGAGAATGCTCCGGCGCGAAGACGTCGCCCGTGTTCCCGACTTTGCCGGACAGCGCGTTCGCCAAGCCAGCATCGTCGCGGAATTGGTGAACGGAACGCCGTCGCGCATGGTGCATTGGACCTTTTCCATTCTCGACATCGATGCTGACGGTTTGCTCGATGTCGAACGCCTGAGCGCCCAGCAATTCGCCCGTGTGGACGACCCGTTCGAACCTGCAAGACCGGCTCAGGATAAACGCGGCGTCATCGTCGATGCGGCCAGGCACTTCGTCTCCCGAGGTGGTTCCTGGGAGCCAGACGAACCCCTGCTGCGCCGCATCGAGGCAGCGGCGCTGGGGCATGTATCGTGTCCGCGGGTTCTGGTGGTTCGATGAGCCCAGCTGCTTCAGCGAAGGTAGTCTGGTTGGACTGATTGGGCGAGGCACGTATCCACGCCAGCATCACCGGCACCTTGTCCTGGTGGGTCGCGAACCGAGGCGACAGTGTTGCCAACTTCCGAAGTTCGGGGCCACGGCAGTCTTCTAGTACAACATCCCGTAAATAGGTTTACATATCAAGGCTCCAGGTAGGGAGCCAGGAGAGTGGTGACGAGTTTGGCGCATTGCTTCAGGTCGGCCGCAGGGGCGGGCAAGGGCTCCCAGCGGCCGG
>JADYZZ010000057.1 GCA_020852865.1 Rubrivivax sp. | reverse complement strand
GCCTGGATCGCGCGGCTGCCGCAGGAAGACTTCTGCCAGGCGCTGGGGTTCTCGCCGAAGCAGAAGTACGAACACGACGGCGGGCCTGGCATGGCGAAGTGCCTGCAGTTGCTCACCGGCGGCGCCGACCCGCAGCAGGACGCGCTGGCGTTTCAGCTGACGCAGCTCGCCTTCTGGTTGATGGCGGCCACCGATGGCCACGCCAAGAACTACTCGATCTTTCTGCAGCCTGGCGACACCTACGTCATGACGCCGCTCTACGACATCCTGTCCATGTGGCCCTACTTCGGCAAAGGCCCGAACCAGTACAACCGCCGGCAGGCGGGCTTGGCCATGGCGATGCGTTCCAAGAACGTCCACTACCGCTTCGACACCATCCAGAGCCGCCATTGGCACCAGCTGGCCATGAAGAACGGCGGCCCCGCAGTCTGGGACGCGATGGTGGGCCTGGTCGAGCAGGTCGGGCCCGCGCTGGCGGCGGTCGAGGCGCGCTTGCCCAAGGACTTCCACGGCAGATCCTGGGATGCCATCTCGAAGGGCATGATGGCCGAGGCCGAGCGGTTCTTGGACGGCGCCGAAGGGCTCTGACATGCATCCATGGCTGCGCGACTTTTGCGCGACTTTCCAAGGCGCCCCTGTGCACTTCTCTGGGGAAAAGCGGGGCGAGGGCGCCGCTAAGTCGTTGATTTCATTGAACCCCATTCGTTTATCGGCGGGCTACGAACCAAGGGGTCGTGGGTTCGAATCCTGCCAGCCGCGCCAATCACATCAACGGGTTACGTGCAATGCGCCGTAGCCCGTTGTGCTTTGCAGGTCGAAAACGGGCCGCTGGTGCCGACTCGGTGCCGATTCGCGCACGGCTGCCTCGCCGCGAAGTCTCTTCTCGGGCCAGCGGGGGGGGGGGGCGGTTCGCGCAGGAACTTGCGTGCAGTCGGCGCTTGGTTCCCCGGTTCGTTCCCCGGTTTCGGCCGGGGTACCCAGGGCGGGCCAGCGTCTCAGCGTGCGCCTTGCGCGCGCGCGCAGCAGCAGCGGCGCGCTCGTGGACTTCGGTCATCCGCCGCCCGAACCTGCCGGGCATCGTGCGCTCGGCAAGGATCATGCGCGAGCGCATGCGAGCGCGGTCGCGGGCGAACTCGGCGCCGGTGCGGGCGGTGGATTCATCGGCGATGCGAACGACGTCATCGGCCAGTCGCAGCAGCCGGTCGTCGCGCGCCGCTTCGTACTCTGCCGCGCGGTGCGCGTCGGCAGCGACCCACGCGCGCGCCGTGGTGTAGGCCAGCCCGCGCAGGCGTGCCCAGTCGGCCAGCGTGCCGCACTCATGGATCACGTCAACCAGCTCGGCCAGCGCGGCGTCGGGGTCGCTGCGCAGCAGCTCGCGCGCCGCGGCGCCGCCGGTCGGGCGCGGGTGGCGCGCCTGCTCGTCGGGTGTGTAGCGCGTGCCTTGCACCTGCAGCGCGGCCAGCGCGCGATCGACGCGCGCCACGGGCGCGAGCGGGTCCGGCGCCCAGCGCGGTCGATCGGGCTCTCGGCGCCGGGCCGCGCGCACGGCAGCCGGGTGCAGCGCCAAGCCTGCGGCCAGGGCATTGCGCAAGACGGGCGGGGCAATCACGCCCGGGGGGATGATCCGCACGGGCGGCATGGCGCCGCATTGTCGCCACGCGGCGCCGGCCGGCAATACCTCTGCAACGCGCCAGGATGGCCTACAGGCGCCGATCGGGGGCGGGGCAGGGCCCAAGGGGGCTTTCCCGCCTTCGGCGCCCCGCAGGCCCCGCCCGTAGTGCCAGCCGGCGGCGCTTACGCCTCGCCGGTTCTCTTGCGGTGCGCCTCTTGGGTCTGCTGATCCGTCACCACTGCCGGATCGAACGGCAGGTTCTGCAGATCCAGCACCGGCGGGGCTTGCGGCGTCGTCTCCTGGGAGACTGAAGGCGCCTCACTGGGCGAGTTCGGCCGCGAGCGCTGCGGAGGCTTCACCCCGAAGAGCACGAGCCCGTTGCCGAAGATGGCCCTCGTTTCCTCCGGGGTCGCTTTGTACGTCGACATAGTCGTAGTCTGCCTTCTGCGGGAATGCCGCGTTCCTTCTCGGGCGAAATCACTGCCGCGGGCACGGCGTCACCCCACGCCGGCCGCGATGCACTCGGCCATCGTCTGCCGGTGCAGCTTCAGTACAGGCTCGATTCTGCCCTTGCGGTCGCGCTGATAACCGCCGGCCAGGTTCCACACCAGCGGCGCGCGATGCTGCACCGCCAGCCGAAAGACCAGCCGGTCGCGCTCGCGCATGTCCGCCGTGGTGAGGAACCCGCCCAGCGGGTCGTCGACGTGGCAGTCGGCGCCGGCTTGATAGAGCACCACGCCTCGGCAGCGGTCGGCGCCGAACTCCGGTACCTGCCATTCGATCATCCCGAGCATGCCCGGCTTGTCGTGGTAGCTGCCGGGCAGCCGGCCGCCGTGCGTCACGTGCGCGATCCAGTCGACGCCGAGCGTGGCGATGATGTCCTGGGTGCCGTTGCCGTAGTGCTCGTCGCAGTCCACGATCAGCACGCGGTCGGCCAGGCCCTCGGCCTTCAGCGCCAGTGCCGCGACCATCAAGCCGTTGAAGGTGCAGTAGCCCCCGCTCTCGGCGTGGTGCGCGTGGTGGAACCCGCTGCTCGGGCTGCACGCGATGCGCTCGCGCGCGTGCCAGTCGGCCGGGTCGGTCGTCACGTGCCGTGCAGCGGCCAGCAGCGAGCCCGACGTGTAGGGCAGCGAAGCGGCGATGCGCGGGTCGCAGTCGCCGAAGCCGTTCGGGATGCGGCAGGCGAGGATGCCGTCGACGTAGGCGGGGTCGTGCGCGCGTGCGATCTCGGCGCGCGTGGCCGGATCGAATTCCACGAACTCGACATCGGGCGCGATGTCGAAGTCGGCGCGCCAGTCGGCGATCACCTGCGCGGGCTTGGCTGCACTGGGGCTGTAGCCGGTCGCCGGTGCGAC
Source organism: Rubrivivax sp. (assembly GCA_020852865.1). Taxonomy (GTDB): domain Bacteria; phylum Pseudomonadota; class Gammaproteobacteria; order Burkholderiales; family Burkholderiaceae_C; genus Rubrivivax. Next base: position 58,247 of record JADYZZ010000057.1, on the reverse strand, counting down.
CATCTCGGGGCGATAGAAGACGGGGATCATCGCGCGTACTCCGGTTGAGGGTGAAGGGTGCGCGCCGCGGGCACGGCGGCGGGCGCGTCGTCATCGCGCCCGCGGATCGGGCGCAGGCAGCGGTCCGGCACCGGACCCTCGGCCAGGTGCAGGACGGCGCCGTTCGGGAAGCGGTACGCCATCGGCCGGCCGACCGCGCGCACCCACCACAAGGCGCCGGGTTCGCCGGCCAGCGGGTGCGTCGTCGCATCGGCGAGTCGAAGAACCTCGACCATGGCGCCGACGTTCTCGGCGTTGACCGCGTCGACCGCGACGGCCAGGTCGCCGGGCCGGCAGTGCAGCTTGTGCATGGCGGCCCTCCCGTCAGGCGAAGAAGAAGGACCGCGCCCACTCGGCGGCGCGCTCCGGGCTCAGCACCGAGTCGGCGGGAACCCAGATCGGCGCCCCGGTCTTCGCCACCAGTACGTCGACGCCTTCAGCGGTCAGGCGCACCGCCAGCAGGCGCCGGCCGGAGCCGGTGACGAGGGGCCGACGGGCCCACCGGATCGGCGGTGGCGCCGCGCCGCGGCGGCGGCGGGCTTCGGTGGGGGCGGGGAAGTCCCGGCCAGGGGTGGCGGCCCTCAGGCCGCGGGGCAGGGCGCTCGGCCTGCCCGACTGGTTCACTCGCATCGCGAACTCCTTCGGCGCGCGCCGGGCGGACGGACTTGTCCCCCTGAACGGCGGTTGCCACGGCTCTGCGCGATGTCATGAACTCATGTGCGGATTGTTGCAGGTTGGAACGGGCTTGTCCAATCTGCAGCGGATTGCAGGAAGGCCCTTCGGGCGGCCGGTGCGCCAGTGCGCCAGTTGCGCCAGTCGCCCCCCGTACCCCCGGCTACTGGCGCACGGGGTGCGCCGCCGCCGGGGTTGCGCCAGTAGCGTCTACTGGCGCACTACTGGCGCAACTGGCGCAACGGGCGCACGCCACACCTGCACCTGCGGTTTCCCACAAGGACAGCTCGCCGGCCGAATCCTGCGCGCCGCCCAGGTCGGCCGCCGAATCGCTCAGCGCGCGCCCCGCTGGCGTCAGTTCCAAGCGCTCCCGTTCCTTCCTTGCCGCGGGGTCGCTGTACGGCTTCTTCGCCACCAGGCCCGCAGCGGCGGCGCCATGCACGAGGCGGAGCGCTTCGGTGTCGGACTCGATAGCGCCGGCCTGCACCAGCGCTCGGCCGAGTACGTTGCGCACCGACTCCGGGACGCCGTTGCCGACGCGGACCACGCCGTCGCGCCGGGTCACGTCGGCCAGCTCGTGCAGCAGCGGCAGGAAGCGCGACGGGTCGGCCTGCCGGCGCCGTTCTTCGGCCGGGTCCGCTCGCCGGGGGATGTCGTCTTTCGCCCAGTGCAAGTGAAGCGGCGGCGCCTTCGGTCCCTTGTTCGCCTTCTCGTGGCGCAGCGTGATCATCGCCGCCGCTTCGTCGTTGAACATGAAGATGCGCGAACGCACGCTGTTGCTTACCGCCGTGCTGCCCGAGTAGTTCGCGGCCCCTTGGCCTTGCCGTCGCCGGAGTGCTGCGTGACGATGGCGCCCGGCACGAATTCGAGCACCTCGCCGGGGCGCAGGGCAGGGCGGCTCCTCAGCAAGTCGGCGCGGATCGTGCCCTGCGATGCGGCGTCCGAGCTGCCCACGGCGTTGTCGTAATGGCGCCCGGTGATCTCCAGGCGGTCGGGCTGGCCGGCGACGGCACTCGCCGCAGCGGCGTCCCCGGGTGCCACGGGTGCCTGTGCGTAGGCGGCAGGGCCGGCCAGCGCGATGGTCAGCAGCATCGCTGTCGCTGGGTGCGGCTGACGCAGCGCGATCGGCAGGAACCTCATGCTGACTCCCGGATGTGCGGCGGGCAGAAACTCGGGATGGACGCCGGGCCGACGGTCAGCCCGGCTCGTGCCGCCAAGGGCAGGCTGTCGATCCCGCCCGGCGCCATCGGGCCGGTCGGCGCACCCGTCGCGGCATGCGTGGCCGTGACCGGCACGCGCGGCGCGGCCGCGGGCCGCAACAGGATCGTGCATCGGTCGGTCCGGCAACATGTGTGAATAAATTTCGAAACATCATACAACGGCTCGACGTACGGCCGAGCCGGGAGCGCGCGCAGCGTCGCTGCGCGGCCTCGGCGCCACCTCCGGGGCAGCGGCCGTGCGCGAGCGCTTCGGGAGCCGCGCCGGTGCGTGCGCGCGGTGGCCGCCTGCGTCAGGCGCCGCCGCCCCGGCGCCCGGCACGCCGGCTGCGCGCGGCCTGCGGCGCGGTTGCCGGCGCCAGGTGCGCGTGGCCGTGCGAATGGTGCAGCGCCATCGGCACCAGATGCAGATGGCCATGGCTCACGCCCGGCTGGGCAATCACCGAGGCGGCGAAGGCACGCACCTGGGCCGTGCGGCCGCGCAGGATCACGGTTTCGATGCAGTGGTCGTGGTCGAGGTGCGCATGCGTCGTCGATACCGTCAGCTCGTGGTGCGCGTGCTGCAGGTCGGTCAGACGCAGCGCCAGCTTGCGCTGGTGGTGGTTGTAGACGTAGGACAGGACTGCCACGCAAGGCTCGTCGGGACGGTCGTGCAGCCGCACGCTGCCCAGATCCTCGCGCAGCAAGTCGCGAAAGGCCTCGGAGCGGTTGCCGTAGCCGCGCGCCCGTACCAGCGCCTCGAACGCGTCGGCCAGCGGGTCGTCCAGGGACATCGTGAGGCGCTTCATCGGCACGGACCTCGCACGCGGTGAGGGGGTTCGGACGGCGTCGATTGTCGCCCGCCCGGCGCTGCCGCCGGGCATCTGCCGCCGGGCATCTTCGGCATGCCGTTAGCATCGGCCGATGCCCCATCACGCACCCTGGAGGCCCGAGTACCGCATCGGGCACGAGCCGCTCGACCGGCAGCACCAAGCGATGCTCGCGCAGTGCGAGCGGCTCGGCGAATGCTGCCGCGTCGCCGACGCGGCCGAGCGCGAGCGCAGCTTCGACGCGGCCTTCGCCGAGCTCGAGGTGCTGGCCCGCGCCCACTTCGAGGCCGAGTTGGCGCTGCTGGCCGAGCGCGGCTGCGCCGAGCTCGAGGCGCACCGGGCCGACTGCGAGGAGTTCGATTTCCTGGTGGGCGAGGTGGCCACGACCGGGAACTTCGACCGGCTCGAGCTGCAGCGCTTCATCACGCTGTGGTGCATCGGCCATGTCGCGGGGGCGGCGCCGATGCTGCGCGATCTTCTCGGCGATGCCGCGCAGGCGACGACCCAGCGGCCGCGCGCGGATTGAAGCTCAGCGCGTGCGCAGCATGCCCAGCCCGGCCAGCGCGATGAGGGCGCTGCCGACCATCGTGCGCAGCGTCGGCGGCTGCCCGAGCACGCCCCAGGCCAGGAACCCGGCCCACAGCATCTGGATGTAGGCCAGCGGCGCCAGCGCCGAGGCCTGTGCCCGCGCGTAGGCGCGCGCCACCTGCCACTGCGCGAAGCTCCAGGCCAGGCCCATCGCCAGCCCCTCGATCCATTGGCTGGCGCTCCAGGCGGCGGCCGGCCGCGGCGTGCCCGGTGCCGCTGCGGCCAGCACCAGCCCGACACAGGCCAGGCCGACCGCACAGGTCCAGATCTGGGTCGTGAAGGCGTCGTCGTCGTTGCCGATGAGGCGCGTGCAGATCATCGCCGCCGACCACAGCAGCGCCGAGGTGAGCGGCAGCAGCGCGGCAACGTCGAAGGTGGCCGGCGACGGGCCGGCGACGGCGACGACGCCGGCGAATCCCACCACCACCCAAGCCCAGCGCGCGGGCTGCACGCGCTCGCGCAGCAGCCAGGCCGAGAGCAGCGTGATGTAGATCGGCGACGAGAAGCCGATCGCGGTGGCGGCGGCCAGCGGCAGGAAGCTCAGACCGAGGACGAAGACCAGGCTGCTGCCGGTGATGCCCAGGCCGCGCAGCAATTGCAGGCCGGCGTGCCGCGAACGCCGCAGGCGCGCGCCGCGCAGCAGCAGCCAGCCCAGCCACAGGCCCAGGCACAGCAGTCGCAGCCCCACCAGCTCGGGTGTGCCGGCGCCGCCGGCCGCGAGCCGCTTGGCGAACAGGTCCGACAGTGCGAAGCCGACCGTCGAACTCAGCATCGCGGCGATCGCGATGCCGGCGGCCGGCGCAGCGGCGCCGGCGGGCTGCGTCATCGCGACCCGGAGCCAGTGAAGACATGGATCACGCGGGCGCGATCCATGTCTTCAAGGACTGCCAGCCAGTTTGGCCCCAGGCGTGCGAGCACGCCCCGGCATGGCGCGCCGCGCTGCGGCGTGAACCGCCAGCGCCTGGCGGCGGCGCGGGGACATGTTTTCACGGCCGGTGTCTCGGGTGCGCCGGCAGGCGCTTGGGCGCGCGCGACGGCGTGCCTCAGGTCGCTGAACACGATCCCGACCCCCTGGTCGCTGCACCGCGCGAGCGCGCCGGTGCGGGGGCACGCATCCCGGGTTCGATGCCCGCAGGCCGCGCGCCGGACGACGGCGGCTGCACTCATGCGTCTTGCATAGCGGGCCACGGCGCGTATCCTACCTTCGATGTGTGTGCCTGCGCTGCCGCTTCCGCCTGCTCGCCGTCGCGCTGCGGCGCGCGAAGTCGCTGCAGTCGCAGGAGTACATTCCGGGCACCGATTGCGGTTGCGTCGAAGCCGACGCGCGACCCATGCGTCGATCTCGACAGCCTCCCGATCCATCCGCGCCAGCCCTCCGTGCTCGGCCGCCCGCAGCGCCTGTTTTCTCGCCGTGCAGGACGAAGGCATGCACCGCCTGGCCTTCGACGCCGCCGAACGCGCCACGGCCGAGCGCGACGCGCGTGCGCCGGGCCAGGACTTGATCGCGCGCGGACGGCGCGCTCGCTTCGGCTCTGATTCCCTCGCATCGTCCTTTCCCTCCACGCCGATGTCGCCCGCCCTTGCACCGCATTCATCCGGGAGCGATGTTCCGGCGTTCACCGCGCCGCTGGCTTCCACGCCGCTGCGCGAGGCCATTCGCGCAGCCGCGCGCCGCCCAGAGCCCGAACTGCTGTCCGGCTTGCTGCACGCCGCGCAGCGCACGCCGGCGCAGCTCGAGGCGACGCAGGCGCTCGCGCTGCGGCTGGCGCGGGCGCTGCGCGAGCGCAAGAGCGCGCTCGGGCGCAGCGGCCTGGTGCAGGCGCTGCTGCAGGAGTTCGCGCTCAGCTCGCAGGAAGGCGTGGCGCTCATGTGCCTGGCCGAGGCGATGCTGCGCATTCCGGATGCCGCCACGCGCGATGCGCTGATCCGCGACAAGGTCGCGCGCGGCGACTGGGGCGCGCATCTGGGCACGAGCCCCTCGCTGTTCGTCAACGCCGCTGCCTGGGGGCTGCTGCTGACCGGGCGGCTCGTCGCCACGCACAGCGACGCGGGGCTGGGCGCGGCACTGCTGCGGGCCGTGGGCCGCGGCGGCGAGCCGCTGATCCGCAAGGGCGTGGACCTGACGCTGCGACTGATGGGCGAGCAGTTCGTCATCGGCCAGAGCATCGACGAGGCCCTGGCCACGGCACGCCGGCGCGAGGCGCAGGGCTTCACGCATTCGTACGACATGCTGGGCGAGGCCGCGCTCACCGAGGCCGACGCGCAGCGCTATCTGGCGGCGTACGAGCAGGCGATCGACGCCATCGGCACGGCGGCCGCGGACCGCGGGATCCTGGCCGGACCGGGCATCTCGATCAAGCTCTCGGCGCTGCACCCGCGCTATGCCCGGGCGCAGCTCGAGCGCGTGCGCGCCGAGCTGTACCCGCGGCTGCGGGCGCTGGCGCTGCGCGCGCGCGCGCACGACATCGGGCTCAACATCGACGCCGAGGAGTCCGAGCGGCTCGACCTCTCGCTCGAGCTGCTCGAACGGCTTTGCCACGAGCGCGGCCTGGCCGGCTGGCACGGCATCGGCTTCGTGATCCAGGCCTACCAGAAGCGCTGCCCGGCGCTCGTCGACTGGCTGATCGACCTGGCCCGACGCAGCGGCCACCGCCTGATGGTGCGGCTGGTCAAGGGCGCCTACTGGGACAGCGAGATCAAGCGCGCGCAGATCGAGGGCCAGGCCGGCTATCCGGTCTACACGCGCAAGGCCTACACCGACGTCGCCTATCTGGCCTGCGCCGCACGGCTGCTGGCCGCGCCCGATGCGGTGTTCCCGCAGTTCGCCACGCACAACGCGCACACGCTGGCGGCGGTGCACGCGCTGGCCGGCGCCGACGCCGCGCCCGAGCGCTACGAGTTCCAGTGCCTGCACGGCATGGGCGAGCCGCTGTACGAGCAGGTGGTGGCGCCCGCGTCCGCAGGCGGCCTGGGCCGGCGTTGCCGCATCTATGCGCCGGTGGGCACGCACGAGACGCTGCTGGCCTACCTCGTGCGGCGGCTGCTGGAAAACGGCGCCAACACCTCCTTCGTGCACCGCATCGCCGACGACTCGGTGCCGCTGGAGCGGCTGCTCGAGGACCCGGTGCACACCGTCGAGCAGCTCGGCGCCCGCGAAGGCGGCATCGGGCGCGCGCATCCGGCGATTGCGCTGCCCGAGGCGCTGTACGGGGGCGCGCGGCGCAATTCGCGCGGCCTCGATTTCGCCGACGAAGCGACGCTCGCCGCGCTGCAGGCCGCGCTCGCCGAGCGCCCGGCGCATGTCGCCGAGCCGCTCGTGGCCGGCGCCGCCGAGCCCGAAGCGATGCAGGCCGTCACGAACCCGGCGGATCGGCGCGATCGGGTCGGTCATGTCGCCGATGCGTCGGCGGCCGATGTGCAGTCGGCGCTGGCGGCCGCCGTTGCCGCGGCGGCCGCCTGGGCGGCCGTGCCGGCGCGCGAGCGCGCGGCCGTCCTCGAGCGGGCCGCCGAGCGGCTCGACGCCGAGCGCCTGTCGCTGATGGCGCTCGTGGTGCGCGAAGCGGGCAAGACGATGGGCAACGCCCTGGCCGAGGTGCGCGAGGCGATCGACTTCCTGCGCTACGGCGCGGAGCAACTGCGCAGTGACTGGGACGACGCGACGCATTCGCCGCTCGGCCCCGTGGTCTGCATCAGCCCGTGGAACTTCCCGCTGGCCATCTTCACCGGGCAGGTGGCTTCGGCGCTGGCCGCGGGCAACACCGTGCTGGCCAAGCCGGCCGAGCAGACGCCGCTGGTGGCCGCCGCCGCCGTGCGCGCGCTGCACGCCGCGGGCGTACCGCGCGGCGCGCTGCAACTGCTGCCCGGCCGCGGCGAGACGGTGGGCGCCGCGCTCGTGGCCGATGCGCGCGTGATGGGGGTTGTCTTCACCGGCTCCACCGAAGTGGCGCGGCTGCTGCAGCGCAGCCTGGCGCGCCGGCTCGGCGCCGACGGCCGCCCGGTGCCGCTCATCGCCGAGACCGGCGGTCAGAACGCGATGGTGGTCGATTCGTCGGCGCTGCCCGAGCAGGCGGTGGCCGATGCGCTTGCTTCGGCCTTCGATTCGGCCGGCCAGCGTTGCTCGGCGCTGCGCGTGCTGTGCGTGCAGGAGGAAGCGGCCGGGCGGATCTTCGAGATGCTCGAGGGCGCGCTGGCCGAGCTGCGCGTGGGCGACCCGCGTGCGCTGGCCAGCGACGTCGGCCCGGTGATCGACGACGAGGCGCGTGCCGGCATCGAGGCCCATGTCGAGTCGATGCGCGCGCGCGGGCATCGCGTCGCGCGTGCGGCGCTGCCGGCGGCGAGCGCAGCGGGCTGCTTCGTCGCGCCGACGCTGGTCGAGATCGCCTCGCTGGGCGAACTGCAGCGCGAGGTCTTCGGGCCGGTGCTGCACCTGCTGCGCTACGCGCGCGCCGAGCTCGGTGCGCTCGTCGCGCAGATCAATGCCACCGGCTACGCGCTCACGCTGGGCGTGCACACGCGCATCGACGAGACCGTGGCGCAGGTGCTGTCCACGGCGCGCGCCGGCAACGTCTACGTCAACCGCAACATCGTCGGTGCCGTCGTCGGCGTGCAGCCTTTCGGCGGCGAGGGGCTCTCGGGCACCGGCCCGAAGGCGGGCGGTCCGCTGTACCTGCGCCGGCTCACGCGCGGCCACCCGCCCGAGGCCGCGCGCCAGGCGCTCGAGGCGAGACCGGCGGCCCCGCCGCTGCCCGGCCTGCGCCTGGGCGAGCCGGCCGACGGCGGCCAGGGGCTTGCGCTGCTGCGCGAATGGGCCGGCACGAACGGGCGCGCGGCCCTGGCCGCCGCCTGTGCGCGCTACGCGCGCCAGGCGCCGCTGTGCGGCCTGCGCGCGCTGCCCGGCCCCACCGGCGAGAGCAACCTCTACGCGCTGGAGCCGCGCGCCACCGTGCTGTGTCTGGCCGAGCGCGCAGACGACCGGCTGCTGCAGCTGGCCGCGGTGCTGGCCCTCGGCGGGCACGCGCTGTGGCCCGCCGCCGACGGCGCCGTGCTCGCGCGGCTGCCGCCGGCACTGCGCGCGCGCGTCGACACCGCAGCCGACTGGTCGCGCGACGAAGCGCGCTTCGACGCGGTGCTGCTGCACGGCGACGCGGCGCGCCGGCTCGAGGTGCTGGCGCGACTGGCCGAGCGCGCCGGCCCGCTGGTGCTGCTGCACGCGTACGACGCGGGCGACGAAGCGATCGCGCTGGAGCGGCTCGTCGTCGAGCGCTCGTTGTCGATCAACACCGCCGCTGCCGGCGGCAACGCCAGCCTGATGACGATCGATTGACGCGGCGCGCGCGACGCTCCCGGCGTATCGGCGCATCGGCGCATCGGCGCATCGGCGCATCGGCGTATCGGCGTATCGGCGTATCGGCGGGGCCCGACACGCCGGCGCCGCCGCGTACCGGCGCCCGGCTCAGCCAGCGCGCGCGGGCCGCGACAGCATGTGCACGTAGTCGTGCACGGCGGTGTGGATCGTCGAGATGCGGTACTCGATGGGACGCTCACCGAAACCCAGGGCGGTGCGGCGCACGCGCATCACCGGGGTGCCGACCGCCAGGCCGAGCACGCGCGCGGACGGGCGGTCGGCGGCCACGGCCTGCGCCCGCTCGTGTGCGCGCACCACGGTGATGCCGTATTCGGCCTGGTAGAAGTGGTAGATCGTCGCCGGCCGCTCGCGCCAGCGCTTCTCGCTCAGCCCGCGAAACAGCGCGCAGGGAATCCACAGCCGGTCGAAGACGACGGCGCGGCCCTGCAGCGACAGGCGGTTCTCGACGGCGTAGACGGCGCTGCCGGGCGCGACGTGCAGCGCCTCGGCGGTCTCGTCGTCGGCCAGCTCGCGGCCGAAGGCGAGCAGCTCGACGCGCGGCAGCTCGCGCCGTCCGTCGCGCCGCTCGACGTGGAAGAACTGGAACAGGAAGCGCGTGCTGTCGTGCGTAGCGACGAAGGTGCCGCGTCCGTGGCGGCGCACCAGGAGATGCTCGGCGACGAGTTCGTCGACGGCGTGGCGCAGCGTGCCGATCGACACGCCCAGCAGAGCGGCGAGCCGTTTCTCGGCCGGCAGCGCCTGGCCCGGCGCGACGCGCCCCGATTCGAGCGCCGCCAGCAACGCACGCTTGACCGCGCGGTACAGCGGCATGCCGCTGCCGCCGGGCGCGATGGCTTCGAGCTGCAGGCCGACGCTGCGCATGCGCGGCATTGTGCGGGCACGCCGGCGCGCCGATCAGGTCATTTATATGACTTGTTTGACAGTCGCAGCCCGCTTCCCGACCATTGCGGCCGTTGTGCTGCGCACAGGAGCCGTGACGATGATTCATTTCGTTTTGCACGACGCGCGCGACAGCGTGGCGGTCGTGGTGGTCGAGGGCGTGAGGGCCGGTATGGAGCTCGAGGGCTGGATCATGGACGAGGACCGCCGCACGAGCGTGCGCGCGCGCCAGGACATCCCGATCGGCCACAAGGTCGCGCTGGTCGACCTGCAGCCCGGCGACACCGTGCTGAAGTACGGCATCGACATGGGCCGGGTGGTGGCGCCGATCAAGGCCGGCGAGCACGCCCATGTCCACAACATCAAGACCAAGCGCTGGTAAGCAGGGGGCCTCCGTCATGAGCGTCATCTCCAGGGACACCTCCTTCCTCGGCTACCGCCGCGAGAACGGCCGCGTCGGCGTGCGCAACCACGTCATCGTGCTGCCGCTCGACGATCTGTCCAACGCCGCCGCCGAGGCCGTGGCGCACAACATCAAGGGCTGCCTCGCGATCCCGCACCCGTACGGGCGGCTGCAGTTCGGCGCCGACCTCGAGCTGCATTTCCGCACCCTGATCGGCACCGGCTGCAACCCCAACGTTGCCGCCGTCGTCGTCGTCGGCATCGAGGAGAGCTGGACGAAGAAGGTGGTCGACGGCATCGCCGCCACCGGCAAGCCGGTGGTGGGCTTCGGCATCGAGGGCCACGGCGACCACGACACCATCATGCGTGCGAGCAAGGCGGCGCGCGAGTACGTGCAGTGGGCCAGCGAGAAGCAGCGCGAGGCCTGTCCGATCGGCGAGCTGTGGGTCAGCACCAAGTGCGGCGAGAGCGACACCACCAGCGGCTGCGGTTCCAACCCGACCGTGGGCAACGCCTTCGACAAGCTGCACGCGCTGGGCACCACGCTGTGCTTCGGCGAGACCACCGAGCTCACCGGCGGCGAGCAGATCGTCGCCGCGCGCTGCGCGAGCGACGCGGTGCGCGAACGCTTCCTGTTCATGTTCGAGCGCTATCAGCAGGTGATCGAGCGCCACAAGACGAGCGACCTGTCCGACAGCCAGCCGACCAAGGGCAACATCGCCGGCGGCCTCACCACCATCGAGGAGAAGGCGCTGGGCAACATCCAGAAGATCGGCAAGAAGTGCACGGTCGACGGCGTCATCGACAAGGCCGAGCCGCCGACGCATCCGGGGCTGTGGTTCATGGACAGCTCGAGCGCGGCCGCCGAGATGGTGACGCTGTGCGCGGCCAGCGGCTTCGCGGTGCACTTCTTCCCCACCGGCCAGGGCAACGTGATCGGCAACCCGATCCTGCCGGTGATCAAGATCTGCGCCAACCCGCGCACGGTGCGCCTGATGAGCGAGCACATCGACGTCGACAGCTCGGGCCTGCTGCAGCGCGAGCTCACGCTCGACCAGGCCGGCGACCGCCTGCTCGAATGCATGCTGCGCACCGCCAACGGGCGCCTCACGGCAGCCGAGGCGCTGGGGCACCGCGAGTTCGTGCTCACGCGGCTGTACGAGTCGGCATGAGCGGCGCGGCCGCGGCGCGGCGGTGGCCGGGCACCCCGATCCGGGCGTGAAGATGGCGCGTGTCGTCGTCTGCGAGTTCATGGACGAGCGCGCCGTCGCTGCGCTGCGCGCCGCGCACGAGGTGCTGTACGACCCGGCCCTGGTCGACGACGGCGCTCGGCTTCGGGCCGAGGCCGCGTGCTGCGACGCGCTCGTCGTGCGCAACCGCACCCAGGTGCGCGGTGCGCTGCTGGGCGCGCTCGCGCCGCGCTGCAAGGTCGTCGGCCGACTCGGCGTCGGACTCGACAACATCGACCTCGAAGGATGCAGGGTGCAGGGCGTCGCGGTGATCCCGGCCACCGGCGCCAATGCGCTCGCGGTGGCCGAGTATGTGATCGCGGCGGCGCTCGTCTTGCTGCGCGGCGTGTATGGGGCGAGCGCGGCGCTGGCCGGCGGCAGGTGGCCGCGTGCGGCGCTGTCCGAGGGGCGCGAGAGCGCGGGCAAGGTGCTCGGGGTGGTCGGCTTCGGCTCGATCGGGCAGACCACGGCCCGTCTGGCGCAGGCGCTGGGCATGCAGGTGATCGCGCACGACGCGCTGCGCCCGGCCGCCGATCCCGCCTATGCGGCGGCCGGCGTACGCGGCTGCGACCTCGACGAACTTCTCGCGCAGGCCGATGCCGTCAGCCTGCACCTGCCGCTGCTCGAGACGACCCGAGGCCTGTTCGACGCCGCGCGGCTGGCGCGCATGAAGCGCGGCGCGGTGCTGATCAACACCGCGCGCGGCGGCATCGTCGACGAGCAGGCGCTGGCCGCCGCGCTGCGCAGCGGCGCGCTCGCCGGCGCCGCGCTCGACGTGTTCGCGCAGGAGCCGCTGCCCGCGGCCGCGCATTTCCAGGACTGCCCGAACCTGATCCTCACGCCGCACGTGGCCGGCGTCACGCGCGAAGCCAATGAGCGCGTCTCGTTCCTGATCGCCGATCGCGTGGCGCAGGCGCTGCAGGCGGCGGCCGCACGCTGATGGTTGCCGTTGCGCTGGCCGAACTCGAGCGGCTGGTCGACGCGGCGCTGCGCCGCGCCGGCGCCGGCCCGGAGATGGCCGCTGCCGCCGCGCGCGCGCTCGTGCTGGCCGAGGCCCAGGGCATCGGCTCGCACGGCCTGGCGCGGGTGGCGCAGTACTGCACGCATCTGCGCATCGGCCGCGTCGACGGCAACGCACGGCCGCGCGTGCAGCAGGCGCGCGGCGGCGCGGTGCTCGTCGACGCCGGCGAGGGGTTGGCCTTCGAAGCCTGCGAACTGGCCGTCGCCGAGGGCGTGCAGCGCGCGCTGGCGCAGGGGGTGGCCTTTGCCGGCGTGCGGCGCAGCCACCACGCCGGCGTGCTGGTCGACCACCTGCGCCCGGCGGCGGCCGCCGGGCTGGCGGCGCTGGGCTTCGCCAATTCACCGGCGGCGATGCCGGCGGCCGGTGGCCGGCACGCGATCTTCGGCACCAACCCGCTGGCTGCGGCGTTCCCGCGCCGCGCGGCCGATCCGCTGCTGATCGACCTCAGCCTGTCGGAGGTGGCGCGCGGCAAGGTCATGCTGGCGGCCAAGGAGGGCCGGCCGATCCCGCCCGGCTGGGCCCTGGACCGCGACGGCCAGCCGACCACCGACGCCAAGGCCGCGCTCGACGGCGTGATGCTGCCGATCGGCGCGGTCAGCTCGCCCAAGGGCGCGATGCTCGCGCTCGTGGTCGAACTGCTCGTCACGGCGCTGATCGGCGCCAACTTCGGCTTCGAGGCGTCGAGCTTCTTCGTCGACGAGGGCAACCGGCCCGGCATCGGCCAGGCCTTCCTCTTCATCGACCCGGATGCGCTGGCCGGTCGGGCGAGCTACCTCGAGCGGCTCGAGCAGCTGGTGCGCGAGATGCAGGTCGACGCCGGCGTGCGCCTGCCCGGCGCGCGGCGCGAGGCGCTGCGCCGCCGCGCCCAGACCGAGGGCGCGGCAGTGCCCGAGGCGTTGTGGGCAACGCTGCGCGCGCTGGCCGGCGCCTGAATTCCTGCTGTCCCCACCAACAAGGAGACGACGATGAAGAGACGAACCCTGCTGGCCGCCGGCCTGCTGCCCGCTGTGGCCTGGGCGCAGGCGCCCGGAGGCGGCACGACGATGCGCTACGTGGTGCCGTTTCCGCCCGGCGGCCTGACCGACGTGATGGCGCGCCTGGTCGGCGAGGAGCTGGGCAAGCGCCTGAAGATCAACGTCGTGATCGAGAACAAGCCGGGCAGCGGCGGCATCATCGGCGCCGACGCGGTGGCCAAGGCCGCGCCCGACGGCAACACCATCCTCGCGATCACGATGAGCCATGCCGTCAACGCGACGCTGTTCAAGGGCCGCTCGCCCTACGATCTGCTGCGCGACCTCAAACCGGTGGCGCTGCTGGCCGGCAGCCCGATGCTGGTGGTGGTGCCCGCGGCCAGCCCGATCAAGGATCTGAAGGGGCTCATCGCCGCGGCCAAGGCGCGCTTGCTCAACGCCGGCTCGAGCGGCAACGGGACGCCGCCGCACCTGACGCTGGCGCTGTTCAACCAGGTGACGGGCAACGCCATCCAGCATGTGCCGTACAAGGGCGGCGCGCCGTCGATGACCGACCTGATCGGCGGCCAGCTCGACGTGATCTTCTCCAACTTCCCGGAAAGCATCGCGCATGTGAAGGCCGGCAAACTGCGCGCGCTGGCCATCACCAGCTCGGCGCGCCACCCGGCCGTGCCCGACGTGCCGACCACGGCCGAGGCCGGCCTGCCCGAGCTCAACGTCGAGAACTGGACGGCGATCATGGCCCCGGCGCGCACCCCCGACGCCGCAGTGGCCTTGCTGGGCCGTGAGGCGGTGGCGATCATGCAGACGCCGGCGATGGCCGAGCGCGCGGGCGCGCAGGGCTTCCGGGTCGACGCGCGCGCCGCCGAGGCCTTCGCGCCCTTCCTGAACACGGAAGTCGAACGCTGGGCCAAGGTGATCGCGGCAGCACGGATTACGGCAGAGTAGCGCCGCACGGCGCCCGGGCGCCGCCGACTCGGGACGGCATCGCCGAGCCCAGGCTGTGCCGAACCCCGCCGCGGCAGCGCCGGCCCGCGCGTCGACCGCGTACCGGCTCGGCCCGATCGTCGAAGGCGGCGTGCGGCCGGCGCTCCGCGCCGCCTTGCGCGGCAGCGCGATGGGCGCCGCGCGCGCGGCGAGGACGCGGGATGGACTCGGCGCCTGCGCTGTGGCGAGAATCGCGCCTGCCCCAGGAAGATCCGGAAACCCGATGTCCTGCGCTGCCGGCGCTGCGCGCGTGCTGATGATCGTCGCCCTCGCGCTGACCGCGGCGGGCGCTGCCCGGGCCGAGGGACCTGCCGGCCCGAGCGCCGCGTCGGGCGCGGCCGGCGCGGCCGGCGAGGCCTTTGCGCTGCCGCCGGTCGCCGCGCACCCGCCTGCGCCGGTGGTGCTGCGCGAAGTGCGCTTTCGCGGCGCGACCGTGATCGACGACGCCGAGCTGCAGCAGCTCGCCGCGCCCTGGCTCGGACGGCCGCTGCGCGCTTTGGACCTGGAGGATCTGCGCCAGACGATCACGCGCGCCTACGTCGCGCGCGGCCGCATCAACTCGGGCGCCGTGCTCGACGACGACGCGCTGCAGGGCGCGACGCTGACGCTGCGCATCGTCGAAGGCCGCATCGCGCAGGTGCGCCAGTCGGGGCTGCAAGGCCTCAGCGCGACCTACCTCGCTTCGCGCCTCGTGCACGGCGACGAGGTGCTGGACCTGCAGCGGCTGCAGGAGCGCTTCGAGCTGCAGCTCGCCGATCCGCTGTTCACACGCATCCAGGCGCGGCTGCTGCCCGACGACGCACCCGGCCGCGCGCTGCTGGAGCTCGATGTCACGCGCGCGCGGCCCTGGCAGGTTTCGCTCTTTGCCAACAACTACCTCGCACCCGCGGTCGGTGCGGCGCAGGCCGGCGTCGAGGCCAGCGCGCAGAACCTGCTGGGCTGGGGCGACCTGCTGGCCGGCACGCTCACCCGCAGCGAAGGCAGCACGAACGCCGACGCGAGCTGGCAGCTGCCGCTGGGCGGCACGCGCACCGTGCTGGCGCTGCGACTGGCGCGCGGCAGCTCCTCGGTGATCGAGGAGCCGGTGGCGGCGCTGGACATCGGCAGCCGCATCGACACGCGCGAAGCCACGCTCTCGCATCCGTTGCTGGACGAGCCGCGCCGGCGCTGGCTGCTGGGCCTCACGCATGCGCGGCGCAGCAACCGCACGACGCTGGCCGGCGAACCCTTCTCCTTCGTCACCGGCGAAGACAGCGGCACGACGCGCGTCGAGTCCTGGCGGCTGTTCCAGGAACTCACGCTGCGCCGGGGGCGCCATGTCTACGCGCTGCGCGCCGGGCTCGTGCAGGGCCGCAACAACCTGCACGACGACCCCGGGCTGCCGGGGATCGCGCCGCGCCGCTACCGGCTGTGGCAACTGCAGGGGCAGGCGGTGCTCGTGCACGGCGAAGGCGGGCGCCGCATCGTGCTGCGCACACAGGCGCAGCATGCCGACCAGCATCTGGTGCCGCTCGAGCAGATGGCGCTCGGCGGGCGCAACACCGTGCGCGGCTACCGCGAGAACCAGGCCGTGCGCGACAACGGTCTGGCGCTCGGCGCCGAGTGGCACTGGCCGATCTGGCGCGACGAGGCGCGGCGCGCCAGCCTGGCGCTCGTCCCCTTCGTCGAAGGCGGACAGGCGTGGAACCGCGACGAGCCCCGTGCGCGCCTGGCGTCGCTGGGCCTGGGCCTGGCCTGGAGCTTCGCCGAGCTCGAAGGCGAGCTGAACTTCGCCCGGCGCCTCGAGAGCCGGCCCGTCGCCAACCATGGAAACCTGCAGGACCATGGCATCCACCTCATGCTGCGCTGGCGGCCTGCGTTCTGACGGACGCGTGCGGCGCCGCGCCGGCGCCGCCGTCGCCGCAGCGCTGGCGCTGCTGCTGGCCGGCGGCGCGCAGGCCGCCGACGACGCCTGTGCCGCCGACCAGGGGCCGCTGCGCCTGCGCGTGCAGGCGATGCAGGCCGCGCATGCACGCATCACCGACGCGCTCGAGCGCGCACGCAGCGCGGGTAAGCTGGGCGCCGCCTGGCTCGCGCTCGGCCGCGGCGACGAGGCCGAAGCGCTGCTGCGTGAAGCGGCCGCCGCGCCGCTGCCCGCGCCCGAGCGCGCCACGGCCGAAATGGACCTCGGCAACCTGCTCTACACGCGCGGCCGGGGCGCCGATGCGGCGGCGCACTGGGCCGCGGCGGCGGCGCTCGTGCCGGGCGACGCCGAACTCGCGCTGCGCGCCCTGCTCAACGAGCTGCGCGTGCGCCCGCCTGACCGGCGGCTGGAGGCGTTGCAGCAGGCGCTCACGCGCGTGGCGACCCTGCCCGAGCCCGCGGCTCAGGCGCGCCTAGCGCTCAACCTGGCCGCACAGGCCGCAGCGCTGGCGCGCGACGGCGCCGGCGGTGCAGCCGGAGCCGACGGCGCCGCCGCAGCGCTCGCCTGGCGCGCGCTCGAGCGCGGGCGCACGCAGGCGCTGGCCGGCGGCGACGAGCGCCTCGTGGCCGAGGCGCTCGACGGCCTGGCCGCGCTCTACGAGGCCCAGCAGCGCGGCGCCGACGCGCTCGCGCTGGCCGAGCAGGGCATCGCGCACGCGCGGCGCGTCGATGCGCGCGAGCAGCTGATGACGCTCGAAGGGCGCGCCGCGCGGTTGAGCGCGGCCGCAGGCGACCACGCGCGCGCGCTCGCGGCCTACCGGCGCGCGGTCGAGCATGCGCAGGCGGTGCGCAGCGACATCCCGGTGCGCTATCAGGACGGGCGCTCGTCGTTCCGCGAGACGCTGGCGCCGCTGTACCTCGGTCTCACCGACGAGCTGCTGCGCCGTGCCGACGGCGCGCCCGCGGTCGAGCGCCAGACGCTGCTGAGACAGGCGCGCGAGACGGTCGAGCTGATCAAGCAGACCGAACTGGCCGACTTCCTGCGCGAGCGCTGCAGCGTCGAGACCGCCGCGCGCACCGTCGCGGCGCCGCCGAGCGCCGGCACCGCGATCTACTACCCGATCGTGCTGCCCGATCGCCTCGAGCTGCTGCTCGAAACCCAGGCCGGACTCGAGCGGCGCAGCGTGCCGATCGCCGAGAAGGCGCTGCGCGACGAGGTGCTGGCCTTCGTGGCCGCGCTGCGCGACGGACAGCCGCTGCTGGGGCAGGCGCAGGGGCTCTACCGACGGCTCATCGCGCCGCTGGACGATCTGCTGGCGCAGGCGCAGATCGAGACCCTGGTCGTCGTCCCCGACGGCGTGCTGCGCCTGCTGCCCTTGGCTGCCCTGTACGACGGCCGCGCCTGGCTGCTGCAGCGCATGGCCGTGGCCACCGTGCCGGCGCTCAGCCTGACGGCGGCGCCGCGCAGCGAGCGCCGGCCTCTGCGCGCGCTGCTGGCCGGCTTGAGCAATCCGGGCCCGGTGGTCGACAGGCTGCCGCCGGACCTGGTCGAGGCCGTGCTCGAACCCGAGGGCACGGTGCGCGGGCCGCGCCCGGCGGCCGCGCGCGGCGCGCCGATGAACGCCCAGCAGCGCAGCGCGCTGCGCGAGGCGCTGGCGCTGCCCGGCGTGAAGGCCGAGATCGACGCGCTCGCCGCGCTGCTGCCGGGGACGGTGCTGCTCGACGACCAGTTCACGCTGCACGCGCTGCAAGGGCAGTTGCGCGGCCAGACCTACGCCGTCGTGCACATCGCCTCGCACGGCCTGTTCGGACACGACATCGACTCGACTTTCATCATGACCTACGACGAGCTGCTCACGCTCGATGGCCTGCAGGCGCTGCTGCGCAACGCCGCGCCGCGCGGCGAGGCGATCGAGCTGCTCACGCTCTCGGCCTGCGAGACCGCCGAGGGCGACGACCGCGCGCCGCTGGGCATGAGCGGCAGCGCGCTCAAGGCGCGCGCGCGCAGCGCGCTGGGCACGCTCTGGCCGGTGGCCGACGAGTCGGCGCGCCTGGTGATGGACGGTTTCTACCGGCGCCTGGCGCGCGGCGAGCTCGCGCGCGCGCAGGCGCTGCGCCAGGCGCAGCTGGCGCTGCTGCTGCAGCCCGAACACGCCCACCCCTTCCACTGGGCCCCGTTCATCCTGATCGGAGACTGGCAATGAGGCATCCGCCGCCCGCACCGGCCGCCGGCACCACGGCGATCGGCGCTGCCGTGCTCGCGTTCCTGGCGACGCTCGCGGCGACGCCGCAGCCTGCGCGCGCCGCTGCCGTCACCGACGGCAGCGCCGGCGCGGTGCAGACGCTCGCGGGCCGCTTCACGGTGCCGCAGACGCTGGGCACGGTGCGCGGTGCCAATCTGCTGCACAGCTTCGCCCGTTTCGGCATCGACAAGGGCGAGGCCGCGACCTTCACGACGCAGGATCCGGGGCTGCGCCACGTCATCGCGCGCGTCACCGGCGGACAGGCCAGCGTGCTCGAAGGCCCGCTGCAGCTGCAGGCCGCGGGCGGCGCGAGCCCCGATTTCTGGCTCCTCAATCCGAGCGGCGTGGTCGTCGGCGCAGGCGCGCACTTCGACGTGCCGGCCGGGCTGCACCTGGGCGCCGCGAACACGATCCGCTTCGCCGACGGCAGCCGGCTCGACGCGAGCGCGGGCGACGCCAGCAGCCTGAGCGTGGCCGCTCCCGAGTCGTTCGGCTTCCTCGCGGCACCCGCCGCGCCGGCCGGGCCGCTGGTGGTGCGCGACGCGGCGCTGCTGCCGGCCTTCGGGGCGCCGCTCACTGTGGCCGGCGGCGAGCTGCGCATCGAGCGCGCACAGCTCGCCACGCTTGCCGCACCGCTGCACCTGCAGGCCCAGGGCGCGCTGGTGCTCGGCGCGGGCGCGGAGTTGGCGGCCAGCGGTGTCGGCCCCGGTGCGCTGCTGCGCCTCGAGGCGGGGCAGGCGAGCGCGATGCAAGGCGCGACGGCGTCGGCCTGGAACTACGGCAGCCGCCCTGGCTCGGGACTGCAGGTCGACGTGAGCGGCGCCCTGGTGCTGAGCGAGGGCGCGAACCTGGCCAGCTACACGATGGCCGACGGCATGGCCGGCCCGCTGCGCGTGAACGCCGGCTCGCTTACGCTGTCGGGCCGCGGCGCGAACGGCCCGACGGGGCTGCTCACGATGGGGCAGGCCGGTGCGCCGGGGGAGCTCGCCGTGCGCGTGGCCGACGCGCTCCAGATCCTCGGCGGCGCCAGCATCGGCTCGTCCAACCGCAGCGGCGCCGTGCCGGGACCGCTGTCGGTGCAGGCGCGGCGCGTGTTCATCGACGGGCAGGGTGCGCCGACCACGATCAGCGGTCTGTCCGGCGGCGGCGGCCCGGCAGCCAGCGTCGAGGTCCAGGCCGGCGAGCAGCTCACGCTGCGCGACGGCGGCCAGATCGCCGGCGCCACGCTGGGCGGCGTCGACGCGGGCAGCGTGACCGTGCGCAGCCCGCGCATCGAGATGCAAGGCGGCGGCAATGGCGTCGTCACCGGCATCTATGCCAACGCGCTCGGCGCCGGCCGCGGCGGCGCGCTCGTGATCGAGGCCGAAGCGCTCACGCTGCTGGACGGCGCGCGCATCTCGACCTCGACCAACCACGAGCAGGGTTCGGCCGGCCGCATCGGCATCGATGCCGGGCAGCTGCGCATCGAAGGCCACGGCGCGGCCACCGGCATCGACTCGTACGCCTACGGCGCGGCCGGCAACGCCGGCAGCGTCGAGCTGCAGGTGCGCGGCGCGCTGACGCTGCAAAGCGGCGGCGCGATCGCCGCGGGCACCTTCGGCAGCGGCAGCACGGGCTCGGTGAAGGTGCGCGCGGCAACGATCGTCATCGACGGGCGCGGCGGCGGCCAGAGCCTGAGCTGCATCGCCGGCGATGCGCTCTACAGCGGGGCCGGTGCCGGCGTCGACGTGCAGGCCACGCGCATCGACATCCGCGAAGGCGGCTTCATCGCGACGTCCACCGCCTCGGCGCGCGACGGCCAGCCGCTGCGCCTGGCTGCCGATACGCTGCGCATCGACGGCGGCGCCAATCCGCGCGCCTCGACAGGCATCTTCGCCGACACCCAGGGCAGCGGCCATGCCGGTGCCATGCGTCTCGAAGTCGGCGACTTGCAGGTGGTCGACGAAGGCATGGTCTCGACCAGCACGCTGGGCGCCGGCCGCGGCGGCACGCTCGACGTGCACGCCGCGCGCGTCTTGCTCTCGGGCGCGGGCGGGCTGTTCTCGGTGGCGGCCGATCGCGGCGATGCCGGGCGCATCGTCGTGCAGGCCAGCGAGAGCGTCGAGCTGCACGAGGGCGGCCGCATCGTCGCCAACAGCGGCGGCGGCGGCGCCTCCGGCGACATCGAGATCCGCAGCGCGCGCCTGGCCGTCGACGGCAGCGACGCGAGCGGCCAGCGCAGCCGCATCGCCAGCCGCGCGCTGCCTGATTCCGCCGGCCGCGCCGGGCGCATCACGATCGTCGTCGACGGCGAGATCGTGCTCGGCCGCGATGCACTGCTGAGCATCGCCAACGACGCGCACAGCCCGGTCGCGGCGCAGGGCGATTCGCGCATCCGCGTGCAAGGTGGGCGCATCGTGCTCGAAGGCGCGCAGATCACCGCGGCGGCCAGTGCCGCGGCCGACGCCGGCGCGATCGAACTCGCGAGTGCCGGCGCCATCCGGCTCGACGACTCGGGCCTGCAGACCTCGGCGGCGAGCGGCCGCGGCGGTCCGATCCGCATCGAGGCCGGCGGCGCACTGGTGCTGCGCGACAGCCTGGTGACGACTTCGGTGCTCGCGCGCGACGGCGGCGACGGCGGCGACATCCGCATCACCACGGCCGCACTGGCGCTGGCTTCGGGCTTCGTTCAGGCCAACACCGCGGCCGCGCGCGCCAGCGGCGGCACGGTGACGATCGACGCCGCGGTGCTGGTGCCCGACGGCAACCACGTCTACATCGGCGGCGATCGCATCGTCGACTTCCGCCCCGACGCGCCCGGCCACAACGTCATCCAGGCGGCCGCGCCCGACGGCGTCGCCGGGCGGCTCGACGTGACGCGGCCCGAGCTCAGGCTCTCGGGCAGCCTGGCCGCGCTGCTGGCGCAGCCGATCGATTTCGGGCTCCTGCGCCCCGACGTCTGCGAGGCCGGCAGCGACAGCAGCTTCACGGTGCTCGGGCGTGGCGCGCTGCCCGCTGCGGCCAGCGCGCCGCTGAGGAGCCGCTGAGGAGCGGTTGGGGGCGGCTGGGGGGCCGCTGAGGAGCCGCTGAGGACGGGCGGAGGAGCGGCTGGGGAGCGGCTGGGGAGCGGCCGGCAGCGCCGCGGGCGCGCATCGACGGCACCCGTTGCACACGCTGCGCAGCGGCCCGGCCCGGGAGCGCTTCACAGCCGGCTGGGCGGCGCTTCCTCGCTTGGCGCGCGGCGGCCGTCGCGCAGCCGGCGCATCAGGGTTTCGGTCGGCTGCCGGCTTTCGCTGCCGGGCTCTTTGCCAAGCCCGCTTGCGGCGCCGCTCGGCGCCCTTGCCGGCGCGCAGCGGGCGCCGGTGCGCAGCGAAGCCAGCAGCAGGCCCTGCGCGAGCGCGAGCAACAGCAGTACGCCGAGCAGCGCGGCGCGGTCGCGCCCGAGCGAGGCCTCGGCCTCGGCGAGCGCGGCGTCGGTCGCCGCCGCTGCCTGCGCCGGCCACGCGGCGAGCGCTTCGGACAGCCGCGTGCGCGCGCCCGCGGTGTGCGCGGCATCGCCGCCGTCGAGCGCGGCCAGGTAGGCGCGCAGCGCGGCGCGTGCGGCGGCGCGCGCCCGTGCCAGCGCGGCGCCCGATGTGCCGGGCCCGGCCGGCAGCACGAACGACCGGCGCGCCGCGGCCTGCAGCCGCTGGCGCTCGCCGGCAACACCGGCAAGATCGCCAGGCGGCGTGCCGGCACGCGCCGCCTCGAATTGCGCGAAGGCCAGCAGCAGCCGCGCGGCATGCCGCGGCTCGGCCAGCCCCGGCGCGCCGGCGGTCGCGACCGCGGCGCCGCCGGCGTCGGCGAGGAAGTCCATGATCTGCAGCACCTGCTCGATCAGCAGCCGGTGCGCCGCTTCGCTGCCTGCGACCGCGATGCGCCGCGCCGCGATGCGCTCGACCAGTGCCGCCCAGTCCTCGCGCAGTGCGCCGTCTTCCTCGAGCGCCGGTGCCTGGCGTCCCTGCACCAGGGCGGCGGTGAGGCCGGCCATGCGCGCATCGACCTCGTCCTGGCGCGCGCGCCGCTCGGCCTCCAGCGCGCTGCGCTGCTCGCCCTCCAGCGCGCCGCGCCCGCCGAGGACGAGCGCCGCCGCGGCTGCGTGCGCGAGCAGCGCGCGCTGCACGTCGAGCGCGCGCGTCATCGCGTCCAGGCCCGAGCGTGCGCCCAGCAGCAGTTGCAGGTCCTGGCTCTGGCGGCGCACGACGTCGACGAGCGGGGTGGCCACCATCAGCATGCCCAGCACGCCGAGCAGCGCGAACTTGTGGCGCGTGTGCAGTGTGGGCAGACGCAGCCAGCGCTGCAGGCGCGCGACGATCGGGTGGGCGGGTGCGGACATGGACGCAGGGCGGGCGGCGGCGGCCGTGGCGCCGCGCGCCCGGCAGGCCTGAGCGTGTGGGTATCGGCCGCCGGGCGGCAGCCTTGAGCCGCCCACCGGAGCGGCCGGCCTGGCGCACGGTACCGATGCGCCTGCGAGCGTTGTTGGGGATTCACCGGAAGCGCCGAAGTTGCCACACTGCACGGCCGTGCAACGCGTCACAATGCCCCACCTCGACCAGAGCAGCGCCGCCCGCGCCGCCTCCAGATGAGTGAACTCGAAGACGCCCTCGGCCGGATCGGCAGCTGGCTGCAGCCTCTGGCCGACGCATCCGCGCCCTGCGGCCCCGACCTCGAGTACGACAACGACTTCCTCGCGCTGACGCAGGCGGCTGCCGGCAAGCCCGAGTCCCAGTTCGGCCCGGCCGAGCCGCCCGACTGGCGCGGCGCGCGCGAACTGGCCGAGAGCCTGCTCGAGCGCAGCCGCGACCTGAGGCTGGCCATCTTCTGGCTGCGCGCGCTCGTGCGGCTGCAGGGCTACGCGGCGCTCGTGCCGGGCCTCGAGCTGCTGAACGGCCTGCTCGAGTCGATGTGGGAGCAGGTACATCCGTTGCCCGATCCCGAAGACGGCGACCCCTTTGCGCGCGTCAACGCGCTGGCCGTGCTGCCGGCGGGCGAGGGGCTGCTCGGTGATCTGCGCGAGTCCTTCGTCGTGCAGGATCGCGCCGTGGGCCTGGTCACCGGCCGCGCCGTCGAACTGGCGGCCGATCTCGCCGAGCCGGCCGGCGACGAGGCCGTGCTGCCGCGCGAATCGCTGCGGCAGATGGTGGCCGACGCGGCCGAGCGCGCGCCGGCGCTGGGCGTTGCGCTGGGCGCGGCGGCCGAACGGCTGCAACGGCTGGTCGCGCTGGCCGACGAGCGGCTCGGCTCGGCGGCGCCCGATTTCGCGCGCCTCGTTGCGCTCGTGCGCGCGGTCGCCGCGCTCGCGCCCGACGCCCAGCCTGCCGAGGAGGCGGGCGATGCCGCGGGCGCCGGCGCCGAGGCCGCCGAGGGCGGCCGGCGCGGCCTTTCGGGGGCGGTGACGACGCGCGACGACGCGCTGCGCGCGATCGACATGGTGTGTGCCTACCTCGAGCGCCACGAGCCCACCAATCCGGCTCCGCTGTTCCTGCGCCGCGCGCGCCAGCTCGTCAACCACAACTTCCTGCAGCTGATGAAGGAGCTGGCGCCCGATGCCTTGCCCGAGGTGGCGCGCATCGTCGGCGTCGATCCGGAGTCGGTCGAGACGCCGCCGCGGCCGTGAGCGCGCCGCGGCGTCGCCCTGCACCCCCTTGACGAAACCGGCCGCGTGCCGCAAAACCGCACCTTCGCTTGACGTCACCCACGGAGAAACCGTCATGAGCAGCAGCCAGAAGTTCATCGCACGCAACCGCGCCCCGCGCGTGCAGATCGAATACGACGTCGAGGTCTACGGCGCGGAGAAGAATATCCAGCTGCCGTTCGTGATGGGTGTGCTGGCCGATCTGTCGGGCAAGCCGGCCGAGCCGCTGGCGCCGGTAGCCGACCGCAAGTTCCTCGAGATCGACGTCGACAACTTCGACGCGCGCATGAAGGCGATGAAGCCGCGCGTGGCCTTCCAGGTGCCCAACACGCTCACCGGCGAGGGCAACATGAGCGTCGACATCACTTTCGAGAGCATGGCCGACTTCACGCCCGACGCCGTCGCGCGCAAGGTCGACGCGCTCGGCAAGCTGCTCGAGGCGCGCCAGCAACTGCAGAACCTCGTCACCTACATGGACGGCAAGGGCGGCGCCGAAGAACTGATCGGCAAGCTGATGAACGACCCGGCGCTGCTGGGCGCGCTGGCCGCCTCGGCCAAGCCGTCCGAAGCCTGAACCGCCGCCCGTCCCGAGCCCCGTTTCCGAGGAGATCCGCCATGGCCCAAGCCCAATCCGCGTCGGCGCTGACCGGCGTCCAGATGGAAGGCAGCGACCTCGCTGCGCTGCTGCAAAAGGAGTTCAAGCCCAAGAGCGCCGACGCCAGAAGTGCCGTCGAGGAGGCGGTGCAGACGCTGGCGCAGCAGGCGCTGGCGCAGACGCAGCTGATCGGCAGCGACGTCGTCGCCTCGATCGAGGCGATGATCGCCGCCATCGACCGCAAGCTCTCGGAGCAGATCAACCGCATCATGCACCACGAGGACTTCCAGAAGCTCGAAGGCGCCTGGCGCGGCCTGCATTACCTCGTCAACAACACCGAAACCGACGAGATGCTCAAGATCCGCGTGTTCAACGTCTCCAAGCAGGAGCTGGGCAAGACGCTCAAGCGCTACAAGGGCACGAACTGGGACCAAAGCCCGATCTTCAAGAAGATCTACTCGGAGGAATACAGCCAGTTCGGCGGCGAGCCCTACGGCTGCCTGGTGGGCGACTATCACTTCGACCAGAGCGCGCCCGACGTCGAACTGCTGGGCGAGATGGCGAAGGTCGCGGCGGCCGCGCACGCGCCCTTCGTCACCGGCGCCTCGCCCACGCTGATGCAGATGGACTCGTGGCAGGAGCTGGCCAACCCGCGCGACCTGACCAAGATCTTCACCACGCCCGAGTACGCCGCCTGGCGCTCGCTGCGCGACTCCGAGGACTCCAAGTACCTCGGTCTGGCGATGCCGCGCTTCCTCTCGCGCCTGCCCTACGGCGCCAAGACCAACCCGGTCGAGGCCTTCGACTTCGAAGAGGACACCGGCTCGGCCGACCACTCCAAGTACACCTGGGCCAACGCGGCCTACGCGATGGCGACCAACATCAACCGCTCGTTCAAGGAGTACGGCTGGTGTTCGCGCATCCGCGGCATCGAGTCCGGCGGCGCGGTGACCAACCTGCCCACGCACACCTTCCCCACCGACGACGGCGGCGTCGACATGAAGTGCCCGACCGAGATCGCGATCGAAGATCGGCGCGAGGCCGAGCTCGCGCGCAACGGCTTCATGCCGCTCGTGCACCGCAAGAACAGCGACTTCGCCGCCTTCATCGGCGCGCAGTCGCTGCACAAGCCGGCCGAGTACGACGACGCCGACGCCACCGCCAACGCCAAGCTGGCGGCCAACCTGCCCTATCTGTTCGCCACCACGCGCTTCGCGCACTACCTCAAGTGCATCGTGCGCGACAAGATCGGCTCGTTCAAGGAGCGCGACGAGGTGCAGCGCTGGCTCTCGACCTGGATCATGCAGTACGTCGACGGCGATCCGGCGCATTCGTCCGAGACCACCAAGGCGCGCAAGCCGCTGGCCGACGCCGAGGTCGTGGTCGAGGAGGATCCGGCCAACCCCGGCTACTACAGCTCCAAGTTCTTCCTGCGGCCGCATTACCAGCTCGAGGGCCTGACGGTATCCCTTAGGCTCGTTTCCAAGCTGCCCTCGGCCAAGGCAGCATAGGGCCGGGTCGACACGGAGCCCATCCCCTCGCCGCAGCTGCGCGGCGCGGGCGCCCGCAGCGGGCGTTGAACGCAGTGTCTTCGGCCCGCCCGCCGGGCCACCAGGAGCGCAATCATGGCAGTGGACATGTTCCTCAAGTTGGACGACATCAAGGGCGAATCGCTCGACAAGGTGCACAAGGATCAGATCGACGTGCTGTCCTGGAGCTGGGGCATGTCGAACTCCGGCACCACGCACATGGGCGGCGGCGGCGGCTCGGGCAAGTGCAACGTGCAGGATCTGTCGGTCACCAAGTACGTCGATGCCGCCTCGCACGCGCTGCTGCTGGCCTGCTCCAACGGCCACCACCACAAGCAGGCCAACCTGTACGTGCGCAAGGCCGGCGGCAAGAACGCGACGGTCGAGTACATCAAGATCGAGATGAAGGAGGTGATGATTGTTTCGGTGAGCACGGGCGGCTCGGGCGGCGAGGACCGCCTGACCGAGAACGTGACGCTCAACTTCGCGCACGTGAAGTACGAGTACACGCCGCAAAAGGCCGACGGCACCGCCGACAAGACCAAGGAGATGGTCTACGACATCGCGAAGAACACCAATGCCTGAGGCACCACGCCGCCGCGGCACGGCGGCGGCGTGAGGCGCGCGCCGTACCGGTCCTGAAGTTCCCGCATCCGCATCGCCCTTCCATCGCACGAGCGCGTCATGGCCCGCTTCGACATGTTCCTCAAGGCCAGGGGCCAGAAGAGCGGCGAGATCGTCGGCGAGTCGTCGGACAAGCGCTTCGCCAAGCAGATCGAGATCGTCGACTGGAGCTGGGGCATGTCGAGCCTGCGCGACGTGGCCACCGGCGGCGCGACCGGCAGGCGCAGGCTCGAGTACCTCAAGCTCGTCAAGCGCGTCGACCGCGCGTCGACCGCACTGATGTCCGTCCTGAGCGCCAACGAACTGCTCAAGGAGGCGGTGCTGTCGGTGCGCAAGGCCGGCGGGCAGGATCCGCTGCCGTATCTCGTGGTGACGCTGCGCAGCGCGCGCATCGTGTCCTACAGCGTCGAGTCCGAGCGGTCGGCCGACGGTGCGCCGGTGCTGACCGAGCATCTGGCGCTGGGCTTCGAGTCGATCCAGGTCGACTACACGCAGCAGAACGCCACCGGCACCGGGCTCGGGCAGTCGAGCTTCATGGACGACCTCGGCCCGGGGATGGTCTAGTCGGCCGGCCCGGGTTGCGGCAAGGAGGCATCATGTCCACACCCGGTGCGGCCGAGCTGGCCCTGAAGCAAGGCGACGCCCTGCAGGCGCTCAGGCTGCTCACCGAGCAGGTGCGCGGCCGCCCGCAGGACGCCCGCCTGCGCGTGTTCATGTTCCAGCTGCTGGCCGTGCTCGGCCAGTGGGAGCGCGCGCTGAACCAGCTGCAGGTGGCGCTCGAGCTCGACGCCGGCATGCTGCCGATGGTGCA
This sequence comes from Rubrivivax sp., assembly GCA_020852865.1. Lineage (GTDB taxonomy): Bacteria > Pseudomonadota > Gammaproteobacteria > Burkholderiales > Burkholderiaceae_C > Rubrivivax. The sequence goes on along the minus strand of JADYZZ010000057.1, from coordinate 30,711 downwards.
GACCTATCGCGAGGCCATCGCCTGCGAGACGCTGCGCCTGGAGGTCTTCGCCGGCAGGCGCGCGCCGATGCTCTTCGGCGAGCCGCAGGCCTGGGTGGCGCTGCTGATCGAGGCGCTGTCGCGCGAGGGCAGCGGCGATGCCGCGGCGGCGCGCGCTCTGCGCGCGCAGGCGCTCGAGCAGGCGCCGCCCTCGGCCGGGCAGATCACGCTCGGCGACGACGCCGCCCAGCCCTTCGCCTGGATCGCCGACGCCGACGCGCGGCTCGGGCCCACGCTCGAGGCGGTGATCAACGGCCGCTACTTCTGGCTGCCGTGGAACCGGCTCGCGCGCATCACGTTCGAGCCGCCGCGGGATCTGCGCGACGCGGTCTGGATGCCGGCGCAACTGCAGCTCGCCAACGGCGGCGAGGCCGTCGCCCTGGTCCCGACGCGCTACCCCGGCACCGATCTGGCGCGCGGCGATGCGCTGGCGCTGGCGCGCCGCACCGAGTGGCACGAACAGGAGCCGGGCGTCTACACGGGCCTGGGCCAGCGGCTGCTCGCCACCGACTTGGCCGAGTTCGGGCTGATGGACCTGCGCGGCGTGGTGCTCGACGCCGCGGCCGCCTGATCGACATGGTCACGCTGCGCGCCCAGGATCGCCTGCAACCCGCGCTGCTCGACCGCCTCACCGACGACGATCCGGCCGCGGCCGCCGAGACGGCCGAGGCGCGCGTGATCAACCGCAGTCGCCTGCGCGAGTCCGTGCTGCGCGACCTGAGCTGGCTGTTCAACACGAGTGCGCCGGGCCGGGCGCTCGACGACTCGGGCCTGATATACGCCCGGGCCTCGGTGCTGGGCTACGGGCTGCCGCCGCTGGCCGGCGAGACGGCCTCGACGCTCGACCCGCTGCTGCTGCAGCAGCGCATCCGCCAGGCGATCCTTGCCTACGAGCCGCGCATCCTCGCCGACACGCTGAGCGTCGAGATCGTCGTCTCGGACGACGAGCTCGACCGCCACAACCAGATCGGCTGCCGCATCAACGGCCAGTTGTGGGCGCAGCCGGTGCCGCTCGAGCTGCTGCTGCACACCGACATCGACCTCGAGACCGGTCACGTCGCGGTGCGCGAGCTCAAGCGCTAGAGGCGCCACGCGCGATGGATCCGCGCCTGCTGCGCCACTACAACGAGGAACTGCGCCATCTGCGCGAGATGGGCGCCGAGTTCGCGCAGGCCTTCCCGAAGGTGGCGGCGCGGCTGGGCATCGAAGGCCTCGAGGTCACCGACCCCTATGTCGAACGCCTGCTCGAGGGCTTCGCCTTCCTCGCCGGGCGCATCCAGCTCAAGCTCGACGCCGAGTTTCCGCAGTTCACGCAGCGCCTGCTCGAGATCGTCTGCCCGCAGTTCCTAGCGCCGACGCCTTCGATGCTGATCGCGCAGGTGCAGCCCGAGCTCGGCGACCCCGGTCTGGGCGAGGGCGTGCGGCTGCCGCGCGGCACGGCGATGCACGGCCAGCCCGGCAAGGCCGGCGCCACGGCCTGCGAGTTCCGCAGCGCGGCCGAGCTCACGCTGTGGCCGCTCGAGATCACGCAGGTCGAGTACTTCACGCATGCGGCCGACCTGCCGCCGACGGCGCTGCGCGACTGGGCCAGGCCGCGTTCGGGCCTGCGCCTGCGCCTGCGCGCGACGGCCGGGCTCGATTTCTCGAAGATCGCGCTGGCCGACCTGCGGCTGCACTTCGCCGGCATCGACGAGCTGGCGCACCGGCTGCACGAGCTGGTGTGCGGCCACACGCTGGGCTTGCTCGTGCTGCCGACGCGGCGCCCGGCGGCCTGGTACGAGGCGCTGGAGGCCGCGGCGGTCGAACCGGCGGGCTACGACGACGCCGAAGCCCTGCTGCCGCCCACGCTCGCCGGTCTGCAGGGCTACCGCCTGCTGCAGGAGTACTTCGCCTTCGCGCCGCGCTTCCTGTTCGCCGATCTGTGCGGGCTGGGCGCAGCGCTGCGCCGCCACGCCGAAACCGAGGTCGACGTCGTGCTGCTGTTCGGGCGCGTCGACAACGCGCTGCTGCAGTCGGTCGACGCCGCGAGCGTGGCGCTGCACTGCGTCCCGGCGATCAACCTGCTCGAGCGGCGCTGCGACCGCATCCAGGTCGATCCGGGGGTGCACGAATACCACATCGTGCCCGATCGCACGCGGCCGATGGACTTCGAGGTGCACTCGATCCTGCAGGTGCTCGGCTACGGCGCGGGCGCCGACAAGGAGCTCGAGTTCCTGCCCTTCTACAACGCCTTCCACGCCGAGGGCCAGGCGCACGCGGCCTATTTCTCGACGCTGCGCGAGCCGCGCCTGCTGTCGCAGGCACAGCAGCGCGACGGCCCGCGCACCGCGTACATCGGCACCGAGGTCTACCTGTCGCTGGTCGACGCGCGGGAGGCGCCTTTCCCGCCCGGCCTGCGCCAGGTCGGCGTGCGCGCGCTTTGCAGCAACCGTGATCTGCCGCTGCTCATGCCCGTCGGCCAGGCCGGCGGCGACCTGACGCTGGCGCTGACCGCGCCCGTCAGGCGCGTGTCGGTGATCAAGGGGCCGTCGCGGCCGCGCTCGCCGCTGGCCGACGGCAGCATGGCGTGGAAGCTGATCAACCAGCTCTCGCTCAACCACCTGTCGCTCACCGACACCGACGCCGAACAGGGCGCGGCGGCGCTGCGCGAGATTCTGCGCCTGTACCTGCCGCCCGGCGACGCCGCCGCGCTGCGCCAGGTCGAGGGCCTGCGCTCGGTGCGCGCGCGCCAGGTCGTGCGCCGGCTGCCGATGGCCGGGCCCATCACCTTCGGCCGCGGCGTGCTGCTCGACGTCGAGGTCGACGAACTCGCCTTCGAGGGAGCCAGCGCCTTCTTGCTCGGCAGCGTGCTCGAGCGTTTCGTCGCACGGCACGTGTCGATCAACGGCTTCACCCAGTTGCGCATGCACTCGGCCGCGCGCGGCGACATCGTCGACGGCCGGCCGCGCAGCGGCGCGCGCCCGATGCTGTGAGCAAGGACCCCGGCGCCGCGCGCCCGCCGCACCCGGTGCACGACATCGCGGCGGCGCCCTACCGCTACGACTTCTTCCAGGCGCTGCGCCTGATCGAGGCCTGGGCGGCGGACAAGCCGCGCCTGGGCCGGGCGCGGCGGCCGGCCGACGAAGCGGTGCGTCTCGGGCAGGCGGCCGACCTGTCGTTCGCGCCGGCCAGTCTGGCCTCGGCGACGATGACCGACCGCCTGGGCCGGCCGCGCATCGAGGTGCGTTTCTTCGGGCTGTTCGGCCCCAACGGGCCGCTGCCGCTGCACCTGAGCGCCTATGCGCGCGACCGTGCGCTGAACCGCGGCGACGAGACGCTGGTGCGCTTCGCCGACCTGTTCCACCACCGCTTGCTGCTGCTTTTTTATCGCGCCTGGGCGCAGGCAAGGCCCACCGTTTCGCTCGACCGGCCGGCCGAGGATCGCTTCGCCGACTACGTGGGGTCCCTGCTCGGGGTCGGCGGGCCGCCATGGCGTGGGCGCGATGCCTTGCCCGATCACGCCCGGCTCGCGTTCGCCGGGCTGTTCGCGTGCCAGGTGCGCCATGGCGACGGCCTGGCGCGCGTGCTGGGCCGCTATCTGGGCATGGCGGTGCGCGTCGAGAGCTTTGTCGGCCGCTGGATGCCGCTGCCGGCCGAGGAGCGCACTCGCATCGGACGCGCCGGTCGCAGCGGGCGCCAGCCCAGTGCCCGGCTCGGCGCCAGTGCGGTGCTCGGGCGAGCCGTGTTCGACCGCCAGCACCACTTCAGGCTGCATGTCGGGCCGCTCACGCTCGCCGAGTTCGAATCGCTGTTGCCGGTGGGCAGCCGGCTGGCCGCGCTCGAGGCGCTCGTGCGCCAGTACGTCGGGCTCGAATTCGGCTGGGATCTCAGGCTCGAACTCCAGCCCGACCAGCAGCCGCCCTGCCGCCTCGGCCGCGGTGCCCGCCTGGGCTGGACGAGCTGGCTGGCGGCGGCGCATCGCGGGCGCACCGGCGTGCTGACCTTCGCTCCCCGTCCCGCTTCGCCCTGAAAGGACCGTCATGGCCGAGATCAATCGCGTCAAGCTCTTCGGCAAGCTCAATGCGCCCACCTACAAGACGATCGAAGGCGCGACCGTCTTCTGCAAGCTGCGCGGCAACCCCTACGTCGAGCTCGAGCACTGGCTGGCGCAGCTGCTGCAAAGCCCCGATTCGGACTGGCACCGCATCGTCAAGCATTACCAGCTCGACGCCTCAGCGCTCGCGCGCGACCTCACGAGCGCGCTCGATCGCCTGCCGCGCGGCGCCAGCCGCATCAGCGACATCTCGGAGCACATCGCCGACGCCATCGAGCGCGGCTGGGTCTACGGCTCGCTGCTCTACGGCGAGGCGGCGGTGCGCAGCGGCCATGTGCTGGTGGGCATGCTCAAGACGAAGAACCTGCGCAACGCGCTCGTGGCGATCAGCCGCCAGTTCGAGCGTCTGAAGGCCGACGAGCTGTCCGAGGAACTGGCCAAGGTGGTCGCCGGCTCGCCCGAGGAGGGCCTGGGCGCGAGCGACGGCTCCTCGGGTGCGGCCGGCGGCGCCGCTCCGGGCGAGGCGAGCGGCGCCATCGCGCCCGCCGCGATGGGCAAGCAGGAGGCGCTGAAGAAGTTCACGCTCGACCTCACCGAGCAGGCCCGCAGCGGCAGGATGGATCCGATCGTCGGCCGCGACGACGAGATCCGCCAGGTGATCGACATCCTGATGCGCCGACGCCAGAACAACCCGATCCTCGTCGGCGAGGCCGGCGTCGGCAAGACGGCGGTCGTGGAGGGCTTCGCGCAGCGCATCGCGCGCGGCGACGTGCCGCCGAGCCTGAAGGACGTGCGCCTGCTCGCGCTCGACGTCGGGCTGCTGCAGGCCGGCGCCAGCATGAAGGGCGAGTTCGAGCAGCGCCTGCGCTCGGTGATCGACGAGGTGCAGGCCAGCCCCCGGCCGATCATCCTCTACATCGACGAGACGCATACGCTGGTGGGCGCGGGCGGCGCGGCCGGCACCGGCGACGCGGCCAACCTGCTCAAGCCGGCGCTGGCGCGCGGCACGCTGCGCACCGTGGGCGCGACCACCTTCGCCGAGTACAAGAAACACATCGAGAAGGATCCGGCGCTCACGCGCCGCTTCCAGACGGTGCAAGTCGACGAGCCCGACGAGCCCAAGGCCATCCTGATGATGCGGGGCGTGGCCAGCACGATGGAAAAGCACCATCAGGTGCAGATCCTCGACGAGGCGCTCGAGGCGGCGGTCAAGCTCAGCCATCGCTACATCCCGGCGCGCCAGCTGCCCGACAAGTCGGTGAGTCTGCTCGACACCGCCTGCGCGCGCGTCGCCGTCAGCCTGCACGCCGTGCCGCCCGAGGTCGACGACAGCCGCAAGCGCATCGACGCGCTCACGACCGAGCTGGAGATCATCGGGCGCGAAAAGGCGATCGGCGTCGCCGTCGGCGAGCGCGAGAGCGCTGCCGCGCAGGCGCTGCACGAGGAACGCGCGCGCCTGGCCGAGCTCGAGGCGCGCTGGACCGACGAGCGCCGGCTGGTCGACGAGCTGCTGGCGCTGCGCGCGCAGCTGCGCGCCGGGCTGCGGCCGGTGGAAGGCACCGGCAGCGCGCTCGAGGCCGCGGCTGCGGCGCAACCTGCGGCGCAGCCCGCGGAGCAACCAGCGGCGCCGCCGGCACCCGCCGCCGGCGACGGTGATGCACCGCCTGCGGCGGCGCCGGACCGCGAGACCACGCTCGCGCGGCTGCAGCAGGTGCAGGCCGAGCTGGCGGCGCTGCAGGGCGAGCATCCGCTCATCCTGCCCACGGTCGACTACCAGGCGGTGGCCGCGGTCGTCGGCGACTGGACCGGCATTCCGGTGGGCCGCATGGCGCGCAACGAGATCGAGATGGTGCTCAACCTGGCGCAGCGCCTGGGCGAGCGCGTGATCGGCCAGGACCACGCGATGGAGATGATCGCCAAGCGCATCCAGACCTCGCGCGCCGGCCTGGACAACCCGAGCAAGCCGATCGGCGTGTTCATGCTCGCCGGAACCTCGGGCGTGGGCAAGACCGAGACGGCGCTGGCGCTGGCCGAGGCGCTGTACGGCGGCGAGCAGAACCTCATCACGATCAACATGAGCGAGTACCAGGAGGCGCACACCGTCTCCACGCTCAAGGGCGCGCCGCCCGGTTACGTCGGCTACGGCGAAGGCGGCGTGCTCACCGAGGCGGTGCGGCGCAAGCCCTACAGCGTGGTGCTGCTCGACGAGGTCGAGAAAGCCCACCCCGACGTGCACGAGATCTTCTTCCAGGTCTTCGACAAGGGCTTCATGGAAGACGGCGAAGGGCGCTTCATCGACTTCAAGAACACGCTCATCCTGCTCACCACCAATGCCGGCACCGAACTCATCGCCAGCCTGTGCAAGGATCCCGAGCTGATGCCCGACCCCGAGGGCATGGCCAAGGCGCTGCGCGAGCCGCTCTTGAAGGTGTTTCCGCCGGCGCTGCTCGGGCGCCTGGTGACGATTCCCTACTACCCGCTGTCCGACGAGATGCTGGGGAGCATCGTGCGGCTGCAGCTCGGGCGCATCAAGAAGCGCGTCGAGGCGCGCTACAAGATCCCGTTCACGTACGGGCAGGACGTGGTCGACCTCGTCGTCTCGCGCTGCACCGAGAGCGAGTCGGGCGGACGCATGATCGACGCCATCCTCACCAACACGATGCTGCCCGACATCAGCCGCGAGTTCCTCGAGCGCATGATGGAGGGACGGCCGGTCGAGCGCGCTTCGGTGTCGGTGGCCGACGGCGCCTTCGTCTACGGCTTCTGACGCGGCGGCTGGCCGGCCACGCGCCGGGCCGGCGCGCGGCGCGTGTCAGTACCCGGCGAGCGCGCGCGGCGGCTGCGCGATCGACTGCAGCCGCAGCAGCGTGAGCGCGTTGCGGTCGCGGTGTGCGAGCAGCGGCATGAGGCCGCCTTGCAGCAGGGCCAGCGCCTCGCGCTCGCCGAGCAGGCGCTCGGTGCAGGGCTGAAGCTCGCGTTCGCCGTCGCGCGTGAAGACATAGGCGGGCAGGTCGTCGATCCTGTGCTGCGCGCCGGCTGCGTTGCCCTCGCCGACCTCGCCGTGCGCGCGTGCGGCGAGCAGCGCGACGGCCAGTGCCGGGCTGCCCCAGAGCAGCTCGTCGCTGCGCGGCACCCCGGCGATCTCCTCGAACGTGAATGCGGCGACCGGATCGCTCGCCTTGCCGTAGGGCCGCCGCAGCAGCAGGCGCGGCATGGCCAGGCCGATCCAGGGCGCGGCCTCGCTCGCGCGCAGCGTGTTCCAGCCGGCGCGCGCCGTGTCGTCGGCAGCGGCGAGCGCGGCGTCGGCTTCGGCCAGCCACGGTCCGCCGGCCTGGCTGGCGACGAGGCCGAGCGCGGCGAGCAGGCCGATGTCGGTGTCCGACGGGCCGAAGGCGTAGAGGCCGACGAGCAGGGTCCAGCCGGGGGCGCCCGGCACGCCGCGCCAGCGGTCGGCGAGCGCGCGGTGCAGGCCGGTCTCGGCCAGCCGGCCCTGCGCGGCGACGATGTCGGCCAGCAGCTCGTCGCGCGTGGCGTCGAACAGGTGCAGCTCGAGCGTCTCGTCGAGTTCGAGGCGCTCGAGCAGCCATTGCACGCCGCGCCAGGCCGCCTCGAGGCGCTGCAGGTCCGGCGCGCGCAGCAGCGCGCGCATGCGCTCGGCGATCGCGGCGTCGACGGCGGCCCGATGCGCCGCCGCCTCGGCGCTGCGGTCGGCGACGACATGCGCTGCCGTCACCCGCTGCAGCAGCGCATCGAGGCCGCTTTGCGGTGCCGCAGGTGCCGCGGGTGCCGCGGGTGCCGCCGCAGCCGCCGGCATGCCGAGGAGCTGTCCGAGCAGCGCGCCGCCCGAGACGGGCGGCTCGGCGCGGGCCAGGCGCAGGTCGTCGAAGGCGGCCAGGCGCGTGAACAAGGCATCGGGGTGGAAGTCGTCGAACTGCTCGAAGTCCACCGCGCCGACCGCGGTGAGCACGCGCGGGCGCAGCCGTTGCACGAGCGCATCGAGGCGATCGGGATCGACGCGATGCGTCGGCCGCTCGGCCAGCGGCACGCGGACGGCGAGCGACGCGCCGCTGAAGTCGCCGACCAGCAGCATGCGCGTCGGCCCGCTGCCGCGGCGCGCGGGCGGCGGGCGCTGTGCGCCGAGGATGATTTCGAGGCGTCCGGGCATCGGGAACTCCTGCACGTGAAGGAAGCCGCGCGCCGGTTCGGGCCGCGGCGCGTCTTGCCGCGCTGCGTACTTTGCTTCAGAGTCGGGGCTCCGGGCAATCCCGAGCGCCATGCCAGCCGACACCGACCTCGCAGCCGCCGACGGCGCGCGCACGCTCCAGCGCGCGATGGATGCGCACGCGGCCGGCCGCTTCGACGAGGCCGAGCAGGCCTACGCGCAGCTGCTGCAGCGCGCCCCGCAGCAAGCCGACGCGCTGCATCTGCTGGGCGTGCTGCAGGCCCAGCGCGGCCGCCTCGAGCGCGCCGCCGAGCTGATCGCCGCGGCCATCGGCGCGCAGCCGCACGAGGCGATGTTCCACAACAACTACGGCAACATCTGCCTCGAGCGCGGGCAGCTCGACGCGGCCGAGGCCAGCTATCTGCGCGCGATCGAACTCGACCCGGCGCGGCTCGATGCGCTCAACAACCTGGGCATCCTGCTGGGCCGGCGCGGCAAGCTCGAAGACTCCGAGAAGGTGCTGGCCAAGGTGGTCGAACTGGCGCCCGGCTATGCCGACGCGCGCCAGAACCTCGCCAACCTGTACCTGCGCATGGGCCGCGTCGGCGACGCCGTGCAGCAATGCATCGACGGGCTGATCCTGTCGCCGCGCGACCCGATGCTGCGCCGCGTGCTCGGCATGGCGTACACCTCGCTCGGCCTGCGCGACGAAGCCATCGCCGTCTGGCGCGCCTGGCTCGCCGTCGAGCCCGACAACCCGCTGCCGCGCTTCCATCTGCTCGCCTGCACCGGCGAGCGCATGCCCGAGCGCGCGCCCGACGACTACGTCACGCGCGTGTTCGACCGCTTCGCGCACTCGTTCGACGCCAAGCTGGCGCAGCTCGGCTACCGCGCTCCGGCGCTGGTGGCCGAGGCGGTAGCGCGCCACGCCGGCCCGCCGGCGGGCACGCTGGAGCTGCTCGACGCGGGCTGCGGCACCGGTCTGTGCGGGCCGCTGCTCGCGCCCTGGGCGCGCCGGCTCGAAGGCGTCGACCTGTCGCAGGGCATGCTGCAGCAGGCGCGCGAGCGCGGCGTGTACCAGGCGCTGGAAGTCGGCGAACTGGTTGCGCATCTGCGCGCGCATGCCGGCGCCTGGGACCTCGTCGCCTCGGCCGACACGCTGTGCTACTTCGGGCCGCTCGAGGCCTTCGCCGCGGCGGCGCACCAGGCCCTGCGCCCGGGCGGGCTGCTCGTGTTCACCGTCGAAGCGCATGCCGACGAGGCCGGGCAGCCCGACTGCCGCCTGCAGGCCAACGCCCGCTACAGCCATCGGGCCGGCTATGTCGACGCCGTGCTGCGCGGCGCCGGCTTCACGCCGCTGGAGGCGACGCGCAGCGTGCTGCGCTCCGAAGCCGGCGTCCCGGTCCAGGGGCTGCTGCTGGCCGCGCGCGCCTGACCCGACCCGTCACACCCGCTTAGGATCACGGCATGGCCGACCGCCCGCGACCGACGATGAAGCTCGAGTGCCGCGCCGCCCCGTCGCTGCACTTCAAGTCGCTGTCCGCACGCGAGGAACTCTCGCATCCGTTCGAGCTCGAGATCGAGGCGGTCTCGGCCGATCCGGACATCGGTGCCGACAAGCTGCTCGGCACGCCGGTGGCGGTGTCGATCGAGGCGGCGGCGGGCGCGCAGCGCTGGTGGCACGGGCTCGTGGCCTCGTTCGGCATCGACGGCGTGCTGGGGCGCCACCATCGCTACCGCATCGTCGCGCGGCCGGCGCTGTGGCTGCTCACGCGCTCGGCCGATCTGCGCATCTTCCAGGGCAAGAGCGTGCCCGACATCGTCAAGCAGGTTCTCGCCAAGTACCCGGGCGCGGCCGCCTTCGAGCTCTCCGGGCAGCACCCGCCGCGCAGCTACTGCGTGCAGTACCGCGAGAGCGATTTCGCCTTCGTCAGCCGGCTGCTCGAGGAGGAGGGCATCTTCTACTTCTTCCGCCACGGGCGCGACAGGCACGAACTCGTGCTCGCCGATTCGCCCGACGTGCTGGCTGCGGCGCCGCGCGCCGAGCGCCTGTCCTACGTCCGCCATGTCGACGCGACGCAGCAGTGGGGCGGCATCGGCTCGTGGCAGATGCAGCAACGCATCCGCACCGGCCGCCTGATGCTGGCCGACTACGACTTCGAGAAGCCGGGCACGAGCCTGCGCACCGAAGCCGTCTCGTCGGGGCGCGGCCATGAGCACGCGGACTTCGAGGTCTACGACTACCCGGGCGGCTACGTCGACAAGGCCGCGGGCAAGGCCATCGCCGAACGGCGGCTCGAGGAGCTCAGCGGCGGCTTCACGCGCTGCACCGGCGTCGCCAACCACCCCGACATGACGACGGGTTGCCGCTTCAAGCTGCAGCAGCACCCGCGCGCCGACCAGAACACCGACTACCTCGTGCTGCGCACCGACATCCGTGCCGAACTCGCGGCCTACGAGTCGGGCGTGGGCGAGGACACGAAGTTCGAGTGCCGCTTCGTCGCCCAGCGTCTGGCCGACCCGGTGCGGCCGACGCGCCGCACGCCCAAGCCCACGGCGGCCGGGCCGCAGACGGCGCTCGTCGTCGGCAGCGGCGCGGCGGGCGACGTGCACACCGACAAGTACGGCCGCATCAAGGTGCAGTTCCACTGGGACCGCGAGGGCAAGAAGGATGCCGGCAGCTCATGCTGGCTGCGCGTGGCCAGCGGCTGGGCCGGCGCCGGTTTCGGCATGCTCGTGCTGCCGCGCATCGGGCAGGAGGTGGTGGTGGCCTTCCTCGAGGGCGACCCGGACCAGCCGCTGGTGGTGGGCAGCGTCTACAACGCCGCCAACATGCCGCCCTACGAGCTGCCCGCCAACAAGACCGTGATGTCGCTCAAGAGCCGCTCGTTCAAGGGCGGCGCGGCCGATTACAACGAGTTGCGCTTCGACGACGCCCAAGGCAGCGAGTACCTGATGCTGCGCGCGCAGAAGGATCGCCTGGACACCGTGGGCAACGACTTCAAGACCGACGTCGGCCGTGACCTGGAGTGCAGCGTCGCGCGCAACGGCGCGCACGGCGTCGGCGAGAACCTCAGGCTCGCCGTCGGCAAGAACGGCTCGGTCGCGTTCGGCGGCTCCGTCGAGCTGGACGTCGGCGAGTCGCTGCTGCTGGCCACGGGCCAGAACCACGGCCTGAGCGTCGGCCAGGACGCGTCCACCGACGCCGCTCGGAACTGGGGCGTCAACGCCGGGCAGAACATCGATCAGAAGGCCGGCATGAACTTCGCCGGCGAGGCCGGCACCAACCTGAGCCTCAAGGGCGGCGTGAACGTCGTCGTCGAAGCGGGCGTGCAGCTCACGATCAAGGCCGGCGCCTCCTCGGTGGTGCTGGGGCCCGACGGCGTGTCGATCACCGGCGCGCTGGTCAAGGTGAACTCGGGCGGCGCCGCCGGCAGCGGCAGCTCGGCCAATGCCAAGAAGCCGGCCAAGCCGGACAAGGCAAAAAAGCCGGCCAAGCCCGAAGACCCGCTCGCCGGCAAGCACCGCTGACGGGTCGTCCGGCAACTGGCTGCAGACTCGATGCATTCGGGCCCAGAGCAAGGCGCAGAGCGCAGCGACGCCGAGGCGGTTCGCGACGATCTGCAGCGCCGCCGTGAGCGGCAAGGCGCGCTTGTCCGTGCCGGCCTTTGCGCGACCGCACCCTAGCCCCAGCGCCCGCGCCGTCCGTGCAGCCCGAGGACACCGTTGCGCTCGAGGAGGCCCGCTGGTCGGGTTTCGTGCAGCAGCTGGGCGAGCACCTGGCCGCGCAGTGGCCGGCGATGCCCGAGCGGCTGGGCGAGCGCTACCCGGCCTTCGTCGAGCACGCCGTGCAGCAGGCGCTGCGGCGCGGCCTCACGCTGGCGCCGGCGCTGGCGCGTTACGTCCAGCTGTGCTTCGTCTGGGGTCCGGCCTTCCACGACAAGCCCGGCTTCGAGTGGGCGCAGGGCCTGCTCGCGGCACCGCGCGCGAGCGCCGCGCAGCAGTGGGCGCTCGTGCACCGGCTGCAGGCGCGCTCGTGCGCCGAGCTGGCGCGTCTGCCCGAGACCCGCATCGCACCGGATGCGCTGGCGGCGGCCGACGCGCGGCTGGTCGCCGCCTTCGGCGCGCTCGGCTGCCGCGGCGCGCTGGGCGCCGACGCCGAGCCCGCGCCGCGGCCGCGCGCGGCCTGCGACGTCCAGGCGCTCGAGCTGCGGCTGACCGACGCCGTGCCGCCGCAGCTCTACCGGCTCGAAGGCGAGGCCTGGCAGCGTGTCGATCTGCCGCCACCCGCGCCGCTGCGCGTCGATGCCGCGCGGCCGCTGCCGCGCCTCGTCGGCCTGCTGTCGCACCGCGCCGGGCTCGGACGGATGGCCCGGCTGCAGGCGCGTTTGCGCGCGCACGCGCAGTGCGAAGGCGAGCGCCATCCCGCACTTGCCTTCGCCGGCAGCCACGGCCTGTGGCGCTGGGCCGGGCACGAGGCAGGCAACGTGAGCTGGCCGGTGTCGACGCTCGAGCAGCCGCTCGCGCCGCCGGGCTGCGCCATCGCCGAGGAGACCTCGCCGCAGATCCATCGGCTCACCGTCGAAGTCTGCGGCCTGCGCGACGAGGGCGATCCGCTCGGGCCGCTCGCGACCCAGGTCTGGGCTTGGCCGGCCGAGCAGTGGTGGCTGCAGATCGAGCGCAGCGCAGCGCCCGAGCAGCCGGTGCAGCCCGGTCGGGCGCCGGCCTGCGGCGCGACGCGCTGCCGCGTCGAGCGCGACGGCGAGGCGCAGGACGCGGCCGCGCTGCAGCAGGGCTTCGAGCAGGGTCTGGATGTCGCTGTGGGGCACGCGCTGCAGACTCTGCGCGAGGACTGGTCGGCCTTGCCCGGCCTGACGCAGCCGCAGCTCGAAGGCAGCCTGGCGCTGCTCGTCGGCCAGGCCGCGCTCACGTGGGGCTGGCACCCCGGGCCGCAGGGGCTCGACGGCCGCGCGCTGATGCGCGTGCTCGGACGGCTCGCGCTGCAGGCCGCGGCGGCCGATCTGCGCTGCGAAGGCGAATTCGCACTCGCCGCGTCCACCTCGCGCCTGAGCCTGCGCTGTCGCGGCTCGGCGCCGCTGGCCATGGCGCTGGCGCGCGAGGCGGCCGAGCCGCCGCTGCTGGCCGCCCTGTTGCCGGCACGCACCACCTTCCGCCTGCCCTTCGAGGCCGAACTGGTGCCGCTGGGCTCGGCCGGCGGGACCGTCGCCGTCCTGGTCGGACCGTGCAGCGGCGCGCTGGTCGGCGAAGCCGGACTGAGACCGCGCACCCGCGGCGGCAGCGGCTTCGAGTGGTTTGCCACGCTGCGCGTGGAGCCGCCCACGCTGACGCTCGAGCTCGTCGATCCGCTGCTCGGCTGCGAGCGGCGCACCTGCGAGCTGCTGCCGGCGCGCACGCTCGTCGACTGGAGTCCGGGCTGATGGATCGCCTGCTCGTGGTCCGCCTCGAAACGCTGGGCGTGGCCGCCGAGGCGCGCCTGAACGGCGTGCCGGTCGCGCGCGTGGCGCCTGCGGCCGCGGCCGCGCCGCGCCTGCCGGCGGTGCGCACCGTGCCGGTGCACGAGTACACGCTGGCCGGCGACAACGAGCTCGAGCTCGTCGTCGAGCCGCCCGCGCCGGGCGGCGAGGAGCAGCCGCCGCAGCCGCGGCTGGGCGATGGCGCCGGCGCCGCCAGCGCGCGGCTGCTGCTGCCTCGCCTGGGCCAGCGCGCCCACCCCGAGTTCGCGCGCACGCTGGCCCAGCTCGAGTGGGCCGCGCCGCGCGCCGAGATCTACCAGGCGCCGACGCGGCTGCGTCAGTCGGTCGCGCTGCCGATCAACTTCCCGCGCTGGCGCTGGCTGGACGTACCCGCGGTGGCCGACGCGACGGCGCTGCTGCCGGCGGCCGCGCAGTACCTGCAGACCATCGCGCTCGGCCTGGCGCATGGCGATCCGGAGCCCTTCGTGCAGGCCACGCGGCTGCGCTTCGAGGAACTGGCCGCGGCCTACCAGCAGCCGCTGGCCGACGAGGTCGGGCGCTTTCGTGCCGCCGTACAGCGCTGGCACGCGCGGCAGCCGCTCGTGCCGACGCTGCCCGGCGCCCAGACGCTGCGCCTGCGCCCGCTGGCCGGCGGCCGTCTGCTCGAATGCCTGGCCGCCGACGGCAGCCCGGCGTTGGCCAGCATGCTGGCCGAAGGCGGGCGCATCGCCTGGCCCATGCGCCTGGCCGCGATCGAAGGGCGCTTGTATGTGCTGCGTTGACGCCCGGCGCACGCCCGCGTCGCGCCGGCGCCGCGCGGGCACGCCGTCGCGCCGCTATGCTGCGCGCCTGAAGCGCAGCCACGCCCGTCTTCCGGAAGCATGATCACGCTCAGCGTACACAGCCTGAACGGCCTGCCGGCCGTCGACGCGCCGAGTGCCACCTTCGACGAGCTCGGCGGCACGATCGGCCGCGCCGAGAGCAACCAGCTCGTGCTGAGCGACCCCGAACGCACCGTCTCGCGCGTGCACGCGCGGGTGGTGTTCCGCGCCGGCGGCTTCGTCATCGTCGACAACGGCAGCAATCCGATCGCCGTCAACGGCCGGCAACTGGGTGCCGGCACCGAATGCCCGCTGCAGCCGGGCGACCGCATCGAGATCGGCGGCTACGTGCTGGTGGCCGGCGCCGCGGCGCCGGCGGCGAGCAGCGACCCGTTCGCGGACTTGTTCGGCGCGGGCGCGCTCGGGCTCGCCACGGCCGCTTCGAGCGCTTCCACCGCTTCCCTCGCTTCCCTCGCTTCCGCGGCTTCCACCCCTCGGCCCGCGCCTCCCGGGTCGGCCGTGCCGCCCACCGCGGCCTTGCCGGCCGGCCGGCCGCCGTCCATGCCGCACACCGCTGCGGCGCCGTCGGCAGCCGCGCTCCCGGCAGCCGCGCCGGCGGTGATCCCCGAGGACTGGGATCCGTTCGCGCCCGAGCCGTCGGCCGCCGTGCCCGCCGCGCCTGCACCGCCCGCCGACGCGCCCGCGATCACGCTCGACGCACCCCTGTTCGACGCGCCCCGGTCCGGCGGCGCGGTGGCGCTGGGCGCTGCCGACTCGCTCGACGACCTGTTCGGCCTGGCTGCCTTGCCCGGAGGCGACGATCCGCTCGGCGCCGCAGCGGCGGCGAGCCGGCCGAACACGGCAGCGGCCCTCGATCCGCTGCGGGCGCTGGCGCAGGCACCCGCGGCCGCGCCGGCCAGCGTCGCCGACCACGCGTCGGACCTGTACACGCCGATGCCCTTGCCGCCGACGGTGCCGACCGCCCTGCCGTCCGTGCCGCAGCCGCGCGGTGCGGTCTTCTCCTGGGACGATCCGCCGCGCGAAGGCCGCGTGGTCACGCTGCCCGGCGTGCACCGCGGCGGGGCCGGGCCGCAGGCCGACATCGCGCTCGACGACGAGGCGGCGGACGCGCGCACCCAGGTGCTGCCCACCGTCGCACGCACGACGCCGGCGCCGCGCGAGGCCGCGCCGGCCGCGCGGTCGGCGGCGTTGCCGGCGCGGGCGCCCGCAGGCGCGGGCGCGGGCGCGGGCGCGGGCGCGGGCATGGGCGCCGCCACGGCCGCCGACGAGGCTTCGCTGCGTGCCGCGTTGCTCGAGGGCCTGCAGGCACCCGAGCTGCGCCTGGATGAGCTGACGCCCGAGCGCATGCGCCTGATCGGCGCCATGCTGCGCGAGTCGGCGCGCGGCGCCGTCGAACTGCTCGCGGCGCGCGCCGCCCTCAAGCGCGAGCTGCGTGCGCGCATGACGATGATCGTCGCGCGCCAGAACAACCCGCTCAAGTTTTCGCCCGACGCCGACGTGGCGCTGCAGCACCTGCTGGGCGAACGCACGCCCGGCTTCATGGGCCCGGCGGCGGCGATGCGCGACGCCTTCGACGACCTGCGCGCACACGAACTCGGCGTGATGGCCGGCATGCGCGCCGCGCTCGCGGGCGTGCTCGCGCGCTTCGAGCCGGCACAGCTCGAGGCCAAGCTCGGCGAGCGCTCGCGCCTGGCGCAACTCATTCCGGCGGCGCGCAAGGCGCGCCTGTGGGAGCTGTTCCAGGAGCTGTTCGCGCAGCTGCAGGCCGAAGCGCAGGACGACTTCGACGAGCTGTTCGGCCAGGCCTTCCTCGAGGCCTACGAGGACCAGCTGGCGCGGCTCGCCGCGGAGCGCGGCCGATGAGCGGCGGCGCGCAGGCCACGGCGATGCTGGCCCTCGAAGTCGCGCTGCTGTCCGACCGGGGCGGCCGCAAGTACAACGAAGACGCCTGCGGCCACTGGCACAGCGAGCGCCACCTGTGCTGTGCGCTGGCCGACGGCGCCGGCGGCCATGGCGGCGGCGACATCGCGGCGCGCCTGGTGGTGAGCGAGCTGATCGGCCGCTTCGCGCAGCAGCCGAGCGCCGGCGGCGCCGATCTGGCGGCGCTGCTGCGCGCCACCAACCGCGCGCTGATCGCGCAGCGCGTGCCCGGCACGCCGCGCGAGGACATGCACAGCACTGCGGTCTGCCTCGTTATCGATTTCGTCGCGCAGGACGCGCATTGGGCGCACGCGGGCGATTCGCGCATGTACTGGTTCCGCGGCGGCCGGCTGCTCGAGCGCACCTGCGACCACAGCGTGGTGCAGGCGCTGGTCGACGCCGGCGCGATCACCGAAGCGCAGGTGCGCCGGCACCCGCAGCGCAGCGAGCTGCGCTCGGCGCTCGGCGTGGCCGACGAGTCGCTCGAACTGAGCGTCGGCGCCGGCCGCGTGCAGCCGGGCGACGTCTTCTTGCTGTGCACCGACGGCCTGTGGGAGTACGTCGAGGACGGTGAACTCGAGCGCACGCTCGCGGCGTCGCCATCGCCTGCGGCCTGGCTGCGCCAGCTCGAGGCGCTCGTGCGCGGCAACTCGGCGTCGCGCCCGAGCCACGACAATTTCACGGCGCTCGCCGCCTGGGCCCGCGCGGCCGGCAGCGGCCTGTGACGAGACGAATCGCGGGCGGGATTCATAGCTTCACAGGCGGCGAGCCCGGCCGCAGCGCGAACACCGAGATCCGGGAGCCGCACGATGGCAATGCAGGCCTGCATGGGCGCGACGATGATGTGCACGCAGGGGCTGGCGCCGAGCACGCTGGTGCCCACGCCCAAGACCGTGCTGACGAGCAGCATGGTCGCGGCCAACATCCTCGACCACATCCCGCTCGTCAACATCCCGCCGTTCGGCATGTGCCGCAGTCCGGCCAACCCGATGGTGGCCGCCGCCACCGCCGCGGCGATGGGCGTGCTGACGCCGATGCCCTGCATCCCGGCCACGCCGGCGCCCTGGATGCCGGGGGCGCCGACGGTGCTGCTGTGCGGCGCACCGGCACTGAACAACAGCTCGACGCTGATGTGCCTGTGGGCCGGCACGATCAGCATCACGATGCCCGGCCAGATGACGCAGCTGATCCCGTGACGGGGCGATCGACGCCGTGGCTGCGCCGCATCCGGTCGGCCGAGGGCGTCGCCCGGGGTGACGCCGTGCGGGTGCGCGTGTATCGTTGCGCGGCCTCGACCGACTCCGCCACGGGCCGGGTGCGCTGCCGTCGCACCCGGGCGCGTGCATACCCGAACCCGACATGACTTGGCACGACAAGGTCCTGTGGACGGAGGGCATGTTCCTCCAGCCGCAGCATTTCCAGCAGCAGGATCGCCACGCGACGCGCCAGCGCGACGCGCGCATCGCCGCCGCGCAGGCCTGGCCCTGGGGCTTTGCCGAGCAGCAACTCGACGACGCCGCGCTGCTGCTTGGCCGCGTCATGCTCGCCGGAGCGCGCGGCGTGCTGCCCGACGGGCTGGCGTTCTCGATCCCCGGGGACGACCCGGCGCCGCCGGCCTTCGAGGTGCCTGCCGACGCGCGCGACGCGCTCGTCGTGCTGGCGCTGCCGATGGCGCGCGGCGGCGTGCCCGAGAGCGATGCCGAAGCAGGCCCGGAAGGCGGCGCGAGCGCGATGCCGCCGCGCTGGCGCGCCCTCACCGTCGACACCGCCGACGTGCACGCGGCCAGCCTGCGCGAGGCGCCGCTGCAGCTCGGCCGGCTCAACCTGCGCCTGATGCTCGACGCCGACGCGCACGACGGCTACGTCAAGCTCGGCGTGGCACGCATCGTCGAACGCCGTGCCGACGGCCGCGTCGTGCTCGACAGCGCCTACGTGCCGCCGCTGCTGCACGCCTCGGCGCACGCCGTGCTGGACAGCCACCTGCGCGAGATCCACGGCATGCTGCACCAGCGCGGCGAGGCGCTGGCGGCGCGCCTGGCGCAGCCCGGCCGCGCCGGCGTCGGCGAGATCGCCGACTTCCTGCTGCTGCAGCTCGTCAACCGCTTTCAGCCGCTGTTCGCGCACGCCCAGCGCCTGCCGCTGCTGCACCCCGAGCGCCTGTACGAGCTTTGCCTGGCGCTGGCCGGCGAGCTGTCCACCTTCCGCGAGGCGCGCCGGCCGATCGCCTACCCCGAGTACCGTCACGACGACCTCGCTGGGTGCTTCCGCGTCGTGATGAACGACCTGCGCCAGTCGCTGTCGATGGTGCTCGAGCAGACCGCGATCCCGATCGAGCTGCAAGAGCGCAAGCACGGCGTGCGCGTGGCCATCATCGCCGACGTCGAACTGCTGCGCCACGCGGCCTTCGTGCTCGCGGTGAGCGCGCAGATGCCGGGCGAGGCGCTGCGGCTGCGCTTCCCGACGCAGGTGAAGATCGGGCCGGCCGAGCGCATCCGCGACCTGGTGAACCTGCAGCTGCCCGGTGTGGCGCTGCGGCCGCTGCCGGTGGCGCCGCGGCAGATCCCGTATCACGCCGGCTTCACCTACTTCGAGCTCGAGACGCGCGCGAGCGACCTGTGGCGCCAGCTCGAGACCAGCGGCGGCCTGGCGCTGCATGTCGCGGGCGACTTCCCCGGGCTCGCGCTCGAGTTCTGGGCCATCCGCAGCTAGGCGGCGCGCGCAGCAACGCCCAGGCCCCGTCATGAGCGATCCGCAGGCTCCCGACCCGTTCGCGGCGTTCGACGGCGAGCGCACCGTCATCAAGCCCAGCGCCGGGCGCGCGGCCGGCCCGGCGGCGGCGCAGGCGGCTTCGCCGGCGGCCGCGCCGCTGCCGCCCGCCGCCGCGCCGGCGATCGCGCTGCAGGGCCCGGCCAGCCTCAATCCCCTGGTGCAGGCCGCGGCGCCGCTGCTCGCTGCCGCGCCGCGCCTGCGCGCGATGCTGCGCCACCCCGACCCGGCCGCGCTGCGCGCTTCGCTGCTGGCCGCGGTGCAGCGCTTCGAGACCGCGGCACGCACGCAGGGCCTGCCCAACGAGCAGGTGGTGGCTGCACGCTACGTGCTGTGCACGCTGCTCGACGAAGCGGCTTCGAGCACGCCCTGGGGCGGCTCGGGCGCCTGGTCGGCGCAGAGCCTGCTCGTGCACTTCCACAACGAGACCTGGGGCGGCGAGAAGGTGTTCCAGCTGCTCGCACGTCTGGCCGAGAACCCGGCTCAGCACCGCAACCTGCTCGAGCTCGTGTACGTCGCGCTCGCGCTCGGCTTCGAGGGGCGCTACCGTGTGCAGACCGACGGTCGGGCGCAGCTCGCCAGCCTGCGCGAGCGCCTCGCGCTGAAGCTGCGCGATCTGGCCGGCCCGGTCGACAAGGCGCTGTCGGTGCAGTGGCAGGGCGTGGCGATGCCGCCGGCGCGGCTCGCCGACGGCATCGCGCTGTGGGTGATCGGTGCCGTGCTCGCCTGCGTGCTGCTCGGCCTGTTCGTCGTGCTGCGCCTGACGCTCAACGCCCAGACCGACGCCACCTTCGCGGCGCTGCAGGCCATCGACGTACCGGCCGCAGCGCCGCCGCCCGCGCCGGCGGTGGCCGCACCCGTGCCGCCGCGCCTGGCCGGGCTGCTCGAGCCCGACATCAGGGCCGGCGCGGTGCAGGTGCTCGACCAGGCCGACCGCTCGGTGGTCACGCTGCTCGGCGACGGTCTGTTCGCCTCGGGCAGCGCCGAGGTCGAGACGCGCGCACTGCCGCTGTTGCAGCGCATCGGCGCGGCGCTGGCCCGGCTGCCCGGGCCGGTGACCGTCACCGGGCACACCGACAACCAGCCGATCCGCTCGCTGCGCTTTCCATCGAACTGGCACCTGTCGCAGGCGCGCGCCGAAGCGGTGAAGGCGCTGCTCGCGCAGGCCTTGCCGGCCGCGCGCCTGAAGGCCGAAGGCCGCGCCGACAGCGAGCCGGTGGCCTCCAATGCCAGCGCCGAGGGCCGCGCGCGCAACCGCCGCGTCGAGATCACGCTGATGGCCGGCGGCGCTTGAGGCGGCGATGAACAAGGCCCTGCGCATCCTGATCTCGCCGCTCGTGCTCGGCACGCTCGGGCTGGTGATGCTCTCGGCGCTCGTCTGGTGGGTCGGGCCGCTGGTGGCGATCGGCTCGCGCGTGCCGCTGGCCGCGGTCGGGGTGCGCGTGGTCGTGCTGGCCTTGCTGTGGCTGGCCTGGCTGGGCGGCATCGGCTGGCGCGCCTGGCAGCGGCGGCGCGCCAACGCCGCGCTGGTGCAGGGCCTGGCCGCCGGGCCCTCGGCGGCGGGCAAGGAGGCCGCGCTGCTCACGGCGCGCTTCGACGAGGCCACGCGGCGCCTGAAGGCCGCGCGCGGCCGCTCCTGGGGCGGCGGCACGCAATACCTGTACGACCTGCCCTGGTACATGTTCGTCGGCGCGCCCGGCTCGGGCAAGACGACGGCGCTGGTCAATGCCGGACTGCAGTTCCTGCTCACCGAAGGCGAGGGCGGCAAGAGCTCGGTGCAGGGCGTCGGCGGCACGCGCAACTGCGAATGGTGGTTCACGCGCGACGCCGTGCTGATCGACACCGCCGGCCGCTACGCGACGCAAGACAGCGACCGCGACGTCGACGCCGCCGCCTGGGACCGCTTTCTCGCGCTGCTCAGGAAGACGCGGCCGCGCCAGCCGGTCAACGGCGTGCTGCTCACGGTGAGCGTGCAGGACCTGCTGCAGCGCGGCGCGCCCGAGCGCGCCGAGCACGCCGTGCAGCTGCGCGCGCGGCTGCACGAACTGCACGCCAAGCTCGGCGTGCGCGCACCGGTCTACGTGCTCGTGACCAAGGCCGACCTGATCGGCGGCTTCAACGAGAGCTTCGAGGCGCTGGCCAAGGACGAGCGCGACCAGGTCTGGGGCTTCACCTTCGCCGACGACCCCGGCGGGCGGGCCGAGCCGCTGGCCGGATTCGAGGCGCTGTACGGCCAGTTGCAGCAGCGCCTGGTCGAGCAGCTTCTCGAGCGCCTCGAGGGCGAGCGCGACGTGCTGCGCCGCGCCGCGATCTTCGCCTTCCCGCAGGAGTTCGCCGCGCTGCAGGGTGTGCTGGGCGAGTTCCTGCGCGCCGTCTTCGCCGGCGGCGCCGGGCTCGAGGTCGTGCCGCGCGTGCGCGGCGTGTACTTCACCAGCGGCACGCAGGAGGGCACGCCGATCGACCGCGTGATGGGCGCGCTCGGCCGCTCGTTCGGCATCGATGCGCGCTCGGCGGCCGTGCAGCCCGGCCGCGGCAAGAGCTTCTTCCTGCATCGCCTGCTCACCGAGGTGGTGTTCGCCGAGCGCGGCCTGGGCGCGCTGAACCCGGCGGCCGAGCGGCGCCGGCGCACGCTGCGGCTGGCGGCCCTCGGCGCGATGGCGCTGGCGTCCCTCGCGCTCGTGGCCGGCTGGGCCATCAGCCGTTCGCGCAACCTCGATCACGCGGCGCGCGTGGCCGCCGCGCTGCCCGCGATCAAGGAGGGCATCGCCGCGCTGCCGCCGGCCACCAGCGCCGACGTCGCGCCGCTGGCGCTGCCGCTGGCACGGCTGCGCGACGCCGCGCAGCTCGAGGGCCTGGATCTCGCGCACCCGCCGCTGCTCAGCGGCCTCGGCCTGTACCAGGGCGACAAGCTCGACGCGGGCGCGCGCATCGCCTACCAGCGCGTGCTGCGCAAGACGCTCGAGCCGCGCGTGGCCGCGCGCCTCGAGGAGCGGCTGCGCGCCGCGACGAAGGACAACCTCGAGAACGCCTACGAGGCGCTCAAGGCCTATGTGATGCTGTACGACCCGGCGCACTTCGACGCCGAGGCGCTGCGCGCGTGGATCGGCGCCGACTGGGACGTGAACTACGCGCGCCTGGCGCCCGAGCAGCGCGCCGCGCTCGACGCGCACCTCGACGCGCTGCTCGCGCTCGGCGCGCCGCGCGCGAACGGGGCGCGCGACGACGCGCTCGTGGCCAGCGTGCGCGAGATGCTCGCCGCCTATCCGCTCGAGTACCGCGTCTGGAGCCGCATCAAGCGCCAGTACCGGCCCGGCACCGTGCCCGACTTCAGCGTGGCCGCAGCCGCCGGACCGAACGCAGCGCAGGTGTTCGCGCGCACCAGCGGCGAGCCGCTCACCCGGGGCATCTCGGGCCTGTTCACGCGCGAGGGCCATCGCCGCGTGCTGCTGCCGGCCGTGCGCAGCACCGCGCCGCTGCTGGCGGCCGAGGAGAGCTGGGTGCTCGGCGCGCGCACCGATGGGGTCCGGCTGCGCGACGCCGCACTCGGCACGGCACTCGCCGACAAGGTGCGGCGCCGCTACTACGAGGACTACATCAAGGTCTGGGATGCCTACCTTGCCGACGTGCGCCTGGTGCGTCTGGCCGACCCCGAGCGCGCGCTGGCAGTCTCGCGCCTGCTGGCGGCGGTGGACTCGCCGCTGGCCGGATGGATCCGCGGCGTCGCCGCCGAGACGCATCTGGTGGCGCCGCCGGCCGCCGCAGGAGCCCTGGGCAAGGCGGCCGAGCAGGCCAAGGCCGATGCCGCGCGCCTGGCCGGCGCCGCGCCCGCCGACAGCAGCAGCGGCGGCGGCCCGCTCGAGAAGATGGTCGACGACCATTTCGCCGCCTACCAGCGCATGGTGACGGGAGACCCGCCGCCGCTGGCCGAGACGCTCAAGCTGTTCGGCGCGCTCAACGCGCAGCTCATGGCCGTGGACGCGGCGCGCAAGAGCAAGTCGCCGCCGCCGCCTGCGGCTGGCGTCGAGCAGGTGAAGGTGGCCGCGGCGCAACAGCCCGAGGCTGTCCGCGGCATGCTCGACCAGCTCGCCGACGCCACGCTCAACCAGGGCCGCGGCGCCGAGCTGCAGGGGCTGAGCGCGGAGCTCAAGCCGATCGCCGACTTCTGCAACCGCGCCATCACCGGGCGCTACCCGTTCGCTTCGGGTTCGAGAGCCGATGTGCTGCCCGAGGACTTCGGTCAGCTCTTCGGCCCCGGCGGCATGCTCGACGACTTCTTCCAGCGCCGCCTGGCGGCTCTGGTCGACATGTCGACGCCGAACTGGAGCTACCGGCCGCTGGCCGACGGCTCGCGCCCGGTGGCGCCGGCGGCGCTGGCCGAATTCCAGCGCGCACAGCGCATCAAGGAGGTGTTCTTCCGCGGCGGCGGCCGCCAGCCGGCGCTGCGCATCGAGCTGCGCCTGGTCGAGCTCGAGCCCAGTCTCAAGGAACTCGACCTCGATGTCGACGGCCAGCTGAGCCGCCTCACCACCGGCGGGCCGTCGGTCACGCTGAACTGGCCGAGCGCCCGCGTGGCCTCGGTGATCAAGCTGTCGACCGGCCTGGGGCAGGCCGGCCCGCTGCTGCTGTTCGAGGGGCCGTGGGCACTGTTTCGCCTGTTCGACCGCTTCGAGGTGCAGCCCGGCGCCGTGCCCGAGCGCTTCGGCGTCGTGATGAACCTGGAGGGCAAGCGCGCGCGCCTGGAGGTCATCGCGGCGAGCGTCTACAACCCGTTCCAGCTGCGCGAGATCAAGCAGTTCCGCTGCCCGGCGGCGCTGTAGCGGGCCGGCGATGGATGCTGCGGGCTGGCACGGCAAGCTCCCGTCGCTCGGCGACTTCGCCTCGCGTCGCCTGGAGCCGGCCTTCATCGAGGTCTGGGACGGCTGGCTCGCGCAGGGCATGCTGGCGCTGCGCGAGGCCGATGCCGCAGGCTGGCTCGCGGCCTACCTCGCCAGCCCGAGCTGGCGCTTCTGGCTGCTGCCCGCCGTGCTGCCCGGGCCGGCCGGACGGCAGGGCTGGGCCGGCGTGCTGATGCCTTCGGTCGACCGCGTCGGCCGCTACTACCCGCTCACGCTGGCGCTGCCGCTGGTCGACACCCCGGCTAGCGGCGTGCAGCTGCAGGCGCTGTGGCATTGGCTGGGGCGTCTCGACGAACTGGCGCGCGACGCCCTGTTCGACGACTGGAGTGCCGAGCGGCTCGAGGCCGAGCTGGCGCGTGCGGCGCGGCCCGAGGCGGCCCGGGTCGACGCCGCCGCGGCCTTGCCCGATCTGGCCGCGGCGCTGCCCGATGCGGCCGCGCTGGTCGAGTTGCCGCCCGGCCTCGATGCGGCCGAGGTCATCGACGTCCAGGCACAACGCGCCTGGGCCGGGCGTGCGCGCGCGCGCGCCTGGTGGCAGGCGGTGCCCGACGCTGCCCCGCGCCGGCTGCTCGTCTCGCACGGGCTGCCGGCTGCGAACGACTTCGCGCGCCTGTTCGGCCGGGCCGGCGGCGCTGCGCCGACAATGGCGTCCCACCCTGGATCCGGCGCCGCACCATGACCGACGAAGCGTCCGACGACGACCGCACCGTGGTGCGCCCCACCGCGGCGCGCCCGGCGCCGACCGCCTTCCAGGCGACGAGCCTGGACATGCAGCCCACGCTCGCGGCGGGCGGACCGCCGCCGCGCCCCGCGCCCGAGGACGACATGGGCAACGGCCTGCCGGTGGGCACGCGCCTGGGCGAGTTCGAGATCACCCGGCTCGTGGGCGAGGGCGGCTTCGGCATCGTCTACGAGGCGGTCGACCACTCGCTGGGCCGCCACGTCGCGCTCAAGGAATACATGCCCTCGGCGCTGGCCGCGCGCAATGCCAACAGCCAGGTGCAGGTCAAGAGCGAGCGTCACCGCGAGACCTTCGAGGCCGGACGCAAGAGCTTCGTCAACGAGGCGCGGCTGCTGGCGAGCTTCGACCATCCGGCGCTGGTCAAGGTGTACCGCTTCTGGGAGGGCAACGGCACCGCCTACATGGTGATGCAGTTCCTCGAAGGCCGCACGCTGCGCGACATCCTGCGCGAGCAGCGCCAGGCCGGCCTGCCGCCGCCCGACGAATCCTGGCTGCG
Source organism: Rubrivivax sp. (assembly GCA_020852865.1). Lineage (GTDB taxonomy): Bacteria > Pseudomonadota > Gammaproteobacteria > Burkholderiales > Burkholderiaceae_C > Rubrivivax. Next base: position 5,342 of record JADYZZ010000057.1, on the reverse strand, counting down.
CTCGGTGCTGGGGCCGCTCACCGAGGCGCTGCTCGTCATCCACGCCGAGCAGTGCTACCACCGCGACATCGCGCCCGACAACGTGATGCAGCTGGCCAACGGCCGCTGGCTGCTGCTCGACTTCGGCGCCGCGCGCCGCGTGATCGGCGACATGACGCAGGCGCTGACGGTGATCCTCAAGCCCGGCTACGCGCCGATCGAGCAGTACGCCGAGATCCCGGGCATGAAGCAGGGCGCCTGGACCGACGTCTACGCACTGGCCGCCGTCGTGTACTTCGCGATCATGGGCCGCACGCCGCCGCCTTCGGTGAGCCGCATGCTCAACGACAACTACGTGCCGCTGGCGCAGGCGGCGGCCGGGCGCTACAGCGAGCCCTTCCTGCAGGCGATCGACCGCGCGCTGGCCGTGCGGCCCGACGAGCGCACGCAGACCATCGGCGAGCTGCGCCAGCAACTCGGCCTGGGTGAGGTCGCGCTCGATCCGCTGGCCGCGCCGCCAACCTTGACCGGCGCCGCGCTGCCGCCTGCTTCGCCGCTCGCCGAGGCCGCGGTCGCTGCAGCCGCGCGCCCGGCGAGTGCCGCGCCGGGTGCGGCGGCTCAGGGCGCACCCGCGCGCGGCGCGGCACCGGCGCCGGCCGCGCAGCCGGCCGCCGCGCCGGGCAGGCGCGGTGCGCTGCTCGGCATCGGCATCGGCGCCGTGGTGCTGGGTGCGGCCGGCGTCGGCATCTACAGCTTCATGGCCTCCGGCGGCAAGGCGCCGGATGTCGCGGCGTCGGCGCCGGCGGTCGCGCCGGCGCTGCCGGCCTCGGCGGCGGCCGTCGTGGCGGCCGCTGCGGCCGCATCGGCGCCGACAGGTGCCGCCGACGCGGCATCGGCGCCGGCTGCGGCGCCGCCCGCCGCGCCGGTCGCGTCGCCCGCCTTCGACAGCCTGCGTGAGCTCGAGCGCGTCGTCGCCGCGCAGACGCCGGGCTTCGTCGTGCGCGCCGAGGCCCCCAAGACCGTGCTGCGCATCGGCAAGGACGAGTTCAGGTTCAGCGTCACCGCCGAGCGCGACGGCTATCTCACCGTGCTCGGGCTCGCGCCGGAAGGCACGCTCGCGCGCCTCGTGCCGAACCAGCGCTCGGGCGTCGTGCGGCTGAAGAAGGGGCAGGTCTGGCGCTTTCCGGCCGGCGACGGTTTCGTGCTCGACACCCAGGATCCGCCCGGGCCGACGCAGCTTCTTCTCATCGTCTCGGCCAGCCCGCGCAATTTCGACGCGCTCGGGCCCGAGACCTCGGGGCCGGTGCAGGTGTTTCCGCCGCGCGATGCCCTCGCGGCGCGGGCGGCGCGGGCGGCGCAGCAGGGCACGCAGGCGCCGCCGCTGGCCGGCCGCGCCCAGTGCAGCGGCGCCCCCGCCTGCCCCGACGACTACGGCGCGGCGCTGCTGCGCTACGACACCGTGCATTGAGCGCAGCCGTGAACAAGGCCTTCGTCAAGGAAGCCGACGGCGCCGCCGGCGACGACGACGAAGAGGGCAGCGGTGCCCTGCCGCCGTTGCCTGCCGGAGCGCGCAACTACATCACGCCGCAGGGCTGGCGCCGGCTGCGCGAGGAGTTGATGACGCTGCTCGATGTCGAACGGCCCAGGGTCGTGGAGGCCGTCGCCTGGGCCGCGTCCAACGGCGACCGCTCCGAGAACGGCGACTACCTCTACGGCAAGAAGCGGCTGCGCGAGATCGACCGCCGCATCCGCTGGCTCACGCGACGGCTGGATCTCGCCGAGGTGGCCGACCCCTCGGCGCACCACGGCAGCGACCAGGTCTTCTTCGGCGCCACCGTGACCTACGCCAATGCGCGCGGCGAGCAGCGGCGCATCCGCATCCTGGGCATCGACGAGGCCGACGCGCTGCGCGGCGAGGTGAGCTGGGTGGCGCCGATCGCGCGCGCGCTGCTCAAGGCGCGCCCCGGCGACGAGGTGAGCCTGGTGACGCCGGGCGGCGTCGAGGTGATCGAAGTGCTGGCGGTGGCGTACCCGCCGCCGGATCAGGCGCTGCGGTAACGCGACACGCGCCGCACCATCGGCAGGCGGCGCAGCGCGCGCAGCACCTCGGCCAGATGCACGCGGTCGCGCACGCCGACCAGCACGCGCAGCTCCACATCCTCGGCGGCGGGCTCCGGGTCCATCGCCAGGTGCGTGATGTCGGCCTCGGCCGCGCTGATGGCCGTGGCCACCTGCGCGAGCACGCCCTTGCCGTCGTGCACCAGCACGTGCAGCGAGGTCTCGAACGCACGCGCCAGCTCGTCGGCCCATTCGACCTGCATCCAGCGTTCGCGGTCGCGCTCGAACAGACGCTTGCCCGTGGGGCAATCGACGGTGTGCACGATCAGGCCCTCGCCGCGGCCCAGGTAGCCGGCGATCTGGTCGCCCGGAATCGGGCGGCAGCAGGCGGCGAACTGCACCGAGGCGCCTTCGCTGCCGTCGACGAAGACGACGCTCTGCGCGGGCAGCTGCTCGTCGCTGCCGTAGCGGCCGAGCGTGAGCGTCAGCGGGTCGGGGCGGATGCCGCGCTCGCCCATCATGCGCGCCAGCCGCTTGGCGACGATGGTCGCGATCTTGCGTCCGAGTCCGATGTCGGTGAGCAGCTCGCCGCGGTTGCGGTTGCCGCTCCAGCGCGTGAGCTGCTGCCACAGCGCGCTGGCCGCGGCGTCGGCCGGATCGGCGGCGGGCAGCTGCAGCCCCTCGGCGCGCAGCGCCTGCGCGAGCATCTTCTCGCCCAGCGCGCGCGACTCCTCGGCCGCCATGTTCTTCAGGTAGTGGCGGATCTTGGAGCGCGCGCGGCCGGTGCGCGCGAGCGCGAGCCAGGCCGGGTTGGGGTGCGCGCCAGGCGCGGTGACGATCTCGACGACGTCGCCGCTCCTCAGCTCGGTGCGCGGCGGCACCGGCTCGCCGTTGACCTTGGCCGCCACCATGCTCTGGCCGACATCGGAGTGGATCGCATAGGCGAAGTCCACCGGCGTGGCGCCGCGCGGCAGCGCGAGGATCTTGTTCATCGGCGTGAAGACGTACACCGCGTCGGGGTGCAGGTCGATCTTGACGTGCTCGAGGAATTCGGCCGAGTCGCGCGTCTCGTCCTGGATGTCGAGCAGGCTCTGCAGCCAGATCGCCGACAGGCGCTGCGCGTCGGCCGCGGCGCTCGTCTTGTCGCCGTTGCTCTTGTACAGCCAGTGCGCGGCGATGCCCTTGTCGGCCACCGCGTTCATCAGCTCGGTGCGGATCTGGAACTCCACCGCGGTGCCCAGCGGGCTCACCAGCGTCGTGTGCAGGCTCTGGTAGCCGTTGACCTTGGGGATCGCGATGTAGTCCTTGAAGCGGCCCGGCACCGGCTTGTACAGCTGGTGCAGCACGCCCAGCGCGACGTAGCAGTCGCTCGGCGTCGGCACGACGATGCGAAAGCCGAACAGGTCGTTGACCTCGGCGAACGCGGCGTGCTTGTCGCGCATCTTGTTGTAGATGGAGAAGATGGTCTTCTCGCGGCCGCTGATGCGCACCTTCATCTTGTGCCGCGCGAAGGCGCGCTCGACGTCGCGGCGCACGCGCTCGACGATGTCGCGCCGCGTGCCGCGCGCGCGCTCGAGCGCCTTGGCCAGCGCGGCGTGGCGCCAGGGGTGGAGCAGCTCGAAGGCGAGCTCCTGCAGCTCGCGGTACATCTGGTTGAGGCCGAGGCGGTGCGCGATCGGCGCGTAGATGTCGAGCGTCTCGCGTGCGATGCGCTCGCGCCGCTCGGGCCCGAGCGCGTGCAGCGTGCGCATGTTGTGCAGGCGATCCGCCAGCTTGACCAGGATGACGCGCATGTCGCGCGCCATCGCCAGCAGCATCTTGCGGAAGCTCTCCGCCTGGCCCTGCTCGCGCGTGCCGAACTGCAGCTTGTCGAGCTTGGTCAGGCCGTCGACCAGCTCGGCCGTCGCCGCGCCGAACTTCTCGACCAGCGCGGCCTTGGTGACGCCCTGGTCCTCCATGGTGTCGTGCAGCAGCGCGGCCATGACGGCCTGCACGTCGAGCTTCCAGTCGGCCACCAGGCCGGCGACCGCGATCGGGTGCGTGATGTAGGGGTGGCCGTCGACGCGGAACTGGCCCAGATGCGCCTCGTCGGCGAACTTGTAGGCCTCGCGCACGCGTTTGACGTCGGCCTTGGCGAGGTAGCCCAGCTTGTCGGCCAGCGCCTGGAACGACGCGGCCTCGGCCGGCGGCTTGCTCGCGGCCGGCGGCGCCGAGCGCTGCAGGCCGTGCAGCGCGGCGGGGAGCAGTTCGGCGGCAAGGGAGCGCAGGCCCATGCGCGGAATCTAGCGCAGAACCCCGCGCCCTGCGTTGCCGCGCGCCCAGCGGCCCGCGCCCCAGCGAAACGGGGCGCCATCCCGAAGGAAGGCGCCCCGGCAGGTTCGGACCGGGCGCGGCGCCGGCGCGCCGCGTGCGCTCAGACCGGGACCTTGCGTAGCATCTCCAGGCCGACTTCGCCGGCCGCGATCTCGCGCAGCGCGGTCACGCCGGGCTTGTTGCGCGCCTCGACCTTGGGCGTGTGGCCCTGGCTCAGCATGCGCGCGCGGTAGGTGGCGGCGAGCACGAGCTGGAAGCGGTTGGGCACCTTGGCGAGGCAGTCTTCGACGGTGATGCGGGCCATGTCGGTGGGCGGCGCTGCCGCGCGCGGTGGGGTTCAGGTCAGGCCCAGTGCGGCGAACACCTGCGAACGGGCGCGGCGCTGGGCGGCGTAGCGAAGGCGCTGCGAGTGCACGATCGTCTTCAGATCGAACAGCGCCGTCTCGAACAAGCTGTTGATTATAACGAAGTCGAAATGGCGCGCCTGCGCCACTTCCGCGCGCGCATTGTCCAGGCGCTGCGCGATGACGCCGGGCTCGTCTTCGCCGCGGCGCATCAGGCGCTGGCGCAGCTCCTCCCAGCTCGGCGGCAGCACGAAGATCAGCACGGCGTGCGCGAACCGCTGCTTGATCTGCAGTGCACCCTGCCAGTCGATCTCGAGCACCACGTCCTCGCCGCCGGCCAGCCGCTGCTCGATCGCGCGGCGCGATGTGCCGTACAGGTTGCCGTGCACCTGCGCCCACTCGAAGAACTCGCCGCGCGCGACCATGGCGCGGAAGCCGGGCTCGTCGACGAACCAGTATTCGCGCCCGTCGGTCTCCTGCCCGCGCGGCGCGCGCGTCGTGTGCGACACCGAGACCGCCAGCCGCGAGTCCAGCTCGAGCAAGGCCTTGACGAGGCTGGACTTGCCCGCGCCGCTGGGCGCGGCCACGCAGAAGAGGTTGCCCGGAGTTTCCATCGTCGCCGGCCCGCTATTCGATGTTCTGCACCTG
>JADYZZ010000056.1 GCA_020852865.1 Rubrivivax sp. | reverse complement strand
CGGCGACGCCGGCCGCGAGGCCGGCGCGGCGAAGCCAAAGCGCATGGCGCGCGCAGCGCGCGCAGGCGATCTTGCCGCGATCGAGGTGAGCGATGTTTAGGAAGATCCTGGTTGCCAATCGCGGCGAGATCGCCTGCCGCGTGATCGCCACCGCGCGCCGGCTCGCCGTGCGCACCGTGGCGGTGTATTCGGACGCCGACGCGCAGGCGCGCCACGTGCATGCCGCGGACGAGGCGGTGCACCTGGGCGGCAACACCGCGCGCGAGAGCTATCTGCTGTGGCGGCGCATCATCGCCGCGGCGCAGAGCACCGGCGCGCAGGCCATCCACCCCGGCTACGGCTTCCTCGCCGAGAACGCCGAGTTCGCCCAGGCCTGCGCCGCTGCCGGCCTGGTGTTCATCGGCCCGCCGCCGGCGGCGATCGCGGCGATGGGCAGCAAGGCCGCGGCCAAGGCGCTGATGGCCCAGGCCGGCGTGCCGCTGGTGCCCGGCTACCACGGCGAGAACAACGAGCCTGCCTTCCTCGCGCACGAAGCCGGGCGCATCGGCTATCCGGTGCTGATCAAGGCCAGCGCCGGCGGCGGCGGCCGCGGCATGCGCCGCGTCGACCGGCCCGAGGACTTCGCCGCCGCGCTCGCCTCGTGCCAGCGCGAGGCCAAGGCGAGTTTCGGCGACGACCGCGTGCTCGTCGAGCGCTACGTGACGCGGCCGCGCCATATCGAGATCCAGGTGTTCGGCGACGCCCTGGGCAACGTCATCCATCTCAACGAGCGCGACTGCTCGGTGCAGCGGCGCCACCAGAAGGTGCTCGAGGAATCGCCCGCGCCCGGACTGAGCGCGGCGCGCCGCGCCGAGCTGGGGGCGGCGGCGGTGGCGGCGGCCAGGGCCGTGGGCTATGTCGGCGCCGGCACGGTGGAGTTCGTCGCCGAGGAGCGCGACGATGGCGACATCCGCGCCTACTTCATGGAGATGAACACCCGGCTGCAGGTCGAGCATCCGGTGACCGAGGCGGTGACCGGGCTCGATCTCGTCGAGTGGCAGCTGCGCATCGCCGACGGCGAACGGCTGCCGCTGACGCAGGAGCAGGTGGCGCTGCGCGGCCACGCCATCGAAGCGCGCATCTGCGCCGAGAACCCCGACGCCGGCTTCCTGCCGGCCACCGGCCGGCTGGCGGTGGTGCGCTGGCCCGAGCATGTGGCCTTCGAGCGTGCGCGCGAAGACGCGCCGCTGCCGCGCGTCGACAGCGGCTTCGGTGAGGGCAACGCCGTCACGCCGTACTACGACTCGATGATCGCCAAGCTCATCGTCTGGGGCGAGAACCGCGCGACGGCGCTGGCGCGGCTCGACGCCGCCCTGCGCGACACGCACATCGTCGGCCTGCACACCAACATCGCCTTTTTGCGCCGTGTCGTGCAGTGCCGCGCCTTCGCCACCGCCGACCTCGACACCGGCCTCATCGAGCGCGAGCGCGGCGTGCTGTTCGATGCGCCGCCGCTGGCCGCCGAAGTGGTGGCCGCCGGCGTCGTCGCGCATGGGCTCGCGATGCAGGGCGCGCACGAAGGTGCCGACCCCTGGTCGCGGCGCGATGGCTGGCGCCTGTACGGTGTGGCCTGCCGCCGCATCGAGCTGCGCCTCGGCGACGAGGCGGCCGCCGTCGAGCTGCAACGGCGCCACGACGGCGAGACCAGGCTCGCCATCGGCGCGCAGCAATGGGTTTTCGCGGCGCGCGCCCTGGGCGATGGTCGGCACGACGTGCAACTGGGCGAGCGGCGCCTCATGCTCAGTGTGTACCGCGACGGCGAACGCTATGCGGTGTACACGCAGGACGGCCGCGCCTTCGCCGCCGTGGTCGACGCCTACGCCCAGGCCGGCGAGCATGCGGCCGAGGCCGGCGGCCTGACCGCGCCGATGCCCGGCAAGGTCTTGAGCTTCGCCGTGCAGGCCGGCGAGCCGGTGCGCCGCGGCCAGGCGCTGGCGGTGATCGAGGCGATGAAGATGGAGCACACGCTGTACGCGCCGCGCGACGGCGTCGTCGCCGAGCTGCTCTGCGCGGCCGGCGATCAGGTGGTCGAGGGCGGCGAGCTGCTGCGGCTGGAGGCGGCACAGGCGGGCTGAAGCGCGCGCGCCGCCGCCGCACTCGCGGCCATGCGCGGCCATGCGCCGTCATGCGCCGCCATCAGCCGCCAACCGCTGCAATGCGCAGCCATGTGCGTCGGCGCGCGACTTAGCGGCGCGCATACGGCGCGTCGCGGATCAGCACGCGGTCGACGCCAGCCATGTGCGTCGGCGCGCGGTTTGGCGGCCCGGCTTCACGCCTCGGCTTGCCCGGCGACGCTCGGGGCCGCATGCGCTCGCAGCAGGCCGCGCCGCGGCGCAGCGCCGGCCTATGTCCACACTCTTGCAATCATCGCTTCGGCGGCCTACGGTGCCGACCGTGTCGCGCCGGCGCGTCTCGTGCACGGGCGTCGCAAGCACAGCAGGCCCTGCCATGTCGCAACGTACCGCCGACCTCGTGATCTCGGTGCTGGCCAGCGTGGTGAGCATCGCGCTGTCCTGGCCCTACTGGCGCGCCTTCGAGTACGCGCCCGAATCGCCGCTGGCCTGGTACCTGTATTTCGCGCTCGGATTCGTGCTCGCGGTCTATGTGTTCCAGGTCTTCATCGGCCGGCTGCGCGAGCTCTTCGGTCACGAGGCGTCGGCGCACGCGCACGACACGGAGCCCTGATCGTGTGCGAGGACGAGCCCCGCAAGCGACGCACCGCGCTGGCGGTGCTTGGTGTGATGCTGCTGCTGTTCGCGGTCCTGTCGGTGTTCTCGTTCACCGGCGCGCGCAAGCAGGCGCTGCCCGAGGCGGTGACGTTCGGCCGCTACTCGGCGCTCGACGGGCGGCGCGTGTTCCAGGGCTACAACTGCATGGGCTGCCACACGATCGTCGGCAACGGCGCCTATTTCGGGCCCGACCTCACCGATGTCTACCGGCGCGTCGGCCCGGCCTGGCTGTCGGCCTTCCTGCCATCGGCCGGTGCCTGGCCCACCGCGGCGGCGGTGCGCGTGCAGCTGCAGGACGCCGCCGTCGCCGCCGCGGCCGGCACCGAGGCGATCGACGCCTACCTCGAGCGCTACCCGGCCGCGCGCGAGCGCATCGAGCTGCGCGGCGGCCATGCCTCGTTCATGCCGAATCTGCCTTTCACGCGCGACGAAGTCGGCCAGCTCGTCGCCTTCCTGCGCTACGCCTCCGAGCTCAACACCGAGGGCTGGCCGCCGGTGCCCTGGCCCGAGGCGCGGGCGATGCGGGCGCAGGCACCGGCTGGCGGCGTCGCCACGACCACGGCCGCAGCGGCTGCGCCGGCGGCAGCGGCAGCCACGGTGGCCGCGGCGCCTGCCGTCGATGCCGCGACGCAGGGCGCCAAGCTGGTGCAGGACCTGGGCTGCCTGGCCTGCCACGCCGTCGATCGCGCGCGCAAGGTCGGCCCCGGCTGGGGCGGTCTCTACGGCCGCGAGGTCAAGCTCGCCGACGGCAGCACCGTCAAGGCCGACGACGGCTATCTGGAGAGCAAGATCGTGCAGCCGCAGGCGCACACCGTGGCGGGCTTCGCTGCCGGGGTGATGCCCAGTTTCGCCGGACTCACCACGCCCGAGCAGCGCCAGGCGATCGTGGCCTACATCCGCAGCCTCGGGGGGCGTTGATGCGCATCGAGTACCAGACCCAGCGGCTGAGCCACCCGTTCTTCGTGCTCATGCTCGTGCTGTTCGCGCTGCAGGTCGGCTTCGGGCTGCTGGTGGGCGTGCAGCGCGTCGATCCGAGCCTGCTCGCCGGCTGGCTCAACTTCAACGTCGCGCGCAGCGAGCACACCAACCTGGGCATCCTGTGGATTCTCTCGGGCTTCATCGGCACCATCCTGTACGTCGGCCCGCTGCTGTCGCGGCGCGAACTCGCGGCGCCTGCGCTCATCAAGCTACTGCTGTACGCGCTCATCGTCGTCGTGCTGTGGAACATCGGCACGCTGTCGCTGGCCCAGCGCGGCATTGCCGGCTGGTGGGCCGGACAGCCCTGGCTGCAGGAGGGGCTCGAATACATCGACGCCGGGCGCGCGGCCGACATCCTCATCCTGATCGGCTTCGCCATCCTGGCCACGATCGTGCTGCGCACCTTCCCGCCGCGCCGGCAGTGGAACGAGATCCACTGGGGGCTGGCGCTCGGCGTGAGCGCGCTCACGCTGGTGTGGGTGTTCGGGATGTTCTTCGTCGGGCGGCTCGACGGCCAGGAGTACCTGCGCTGGTTCGTCGTGCACTACTGGGTCGAAGGCGTGTGGGAGGTGATCCACATCAGCCTGATCGGCTTCCTGATCGTGCTGATGTTCGGCGCCGACGTGCGCAGCGTCGGCTTCGCGGTGTTCTGGGGCGTCACGCTGGTGTGGCTGTCCGGCCTGCTGGGCAACGCGCACCACTACTTCTGGATCGGCACGCCGGCGTTCTGGCAGTTCTGGGGCTCGCTGTTCAGCGCGCTCGAGCCGCTGCCGCTGGTGTTCTGCTTCTGGCACATCTACCTCGACGCGCACCACGATCGGCGCCCGCTGGCCAATGCGCCGGCCTTCTACTTCATCCTCGGCTCGGTGGTGCTCGAGCAGGTCGGCGCGGGCATCCTCGGCTTCACGATGACCTTCGCGCTCACCAATGCCTGGTCGCACGGCACCTGGGTCACGCCGAGCCACGCCCACCTGGCGCTGTTCGGCACCTTCGGCATGCTCGGGCTGGCGGCGGCCTATTTCGCCATTCCGGCCGTGCGCGGCATCGAGCGCTTCGACCAGCGTCTGGGCAAGCTCGGCTTCTGGCTGCTGTTCCTCGGCATGCTCGGCATGTCGCTCGTCTTCGCCCTGGGCGGCACGGTGCAGGTGTACGAATTGCGCATCCTCGGGCTCGACTGGTACGGCGGCGACCTGCGCCGCGCGATGCTGCCCTACCAGATCCTGGTGCCGGTGTTCGGCCTCGTGTTCGCGATCGGCGCGATCGTCGTCGTCTACGACCTGCTCACGCTCGGCGCGCGCAGCGCCGCCGCGCCGCAGATGCAGGCCGCCGGCGCCGCGGCGCATGCGGCAGCCCGGCAGCGGTCGGATGCCGGAGCCATTCCCGCCCGCGGCTGGTCGCGCACGCTCGGCGGCTTCGAGGCGGGCATCTGGCTGCTGGCCATGTGGATCTTCGGCGCGCTCATCACGCTGGGCCTGCTCAGCTTCAACCTGCCGACGGTGCGCGCCGGTACCTCGTACCTGCCGCATGTGCTGGCCGGCATCGGCTATCCCGGGCTGCTTGCGGTGACGCTGCTGTTCGTGTGGCGCTTCCTCGCCTCGCTCGAGGCGCGCAGCGGGGCCGCTGTGGCCGGGGCCGACGGTGCGGCCGGCGCCCATGCCGCGACACGAGCCGCGCTGGATGCCTCGGCCGCAAGCTGACTGCGGCCCAGGGGCGCGTGCGGCCTGACGCCTGCGGCGTCGCAAGGCCGACCAGGCCGCAGCGCGCCGGCGACGGCGCCTTCAGCGCCGCCAGCCCGGCGGCGCGCTGCGGTTCTGGGCGCGGCGCTGCAGTTCGTCGCGCGCGGCGGCGTCGTGATCGTCGGGAGGCAGCGAGCTCGATTCCGGCCGCGCCGGCCTGAGGGCGTCGAACAGCGACGACAGGAAGCCGGAACTGCCGCGATCCGCGCCCGACGCAGCGGCAGGCGGTTCGGCGGGCTCCTCGATCGCGGCCGCGCGGTAGCGCTGTGCCAGTTCCGCCAGTTCCTCGCCGCGGTGTGCATCGCACACCAGCAGCACGTCGCGCGCGTACAGCGGCTCGGCCACCATGCGCTGCAGGTCGATGCCGCGGCCGAGCCGAGCCTGCAGCAGCACATCGATGCGGTCGGCGATCTGCAGGCAGCGGCGCGTGTCCAAGTCGGAGTCTCCCGAGTGCGGAGTGTCGGCGATCGCGGGGGTGTGCGCCAGCCCCTGGCCCCTGCCTCTGCGCGGCGCCGGCGCGCCGCCCGTGCCGCCGTGCGTCGGCCGCTGCCCCGTGCGGTCAGCGCGGCGCCCGGGCGTCGCACCGGGGGTCGACGCGACCGCTATAGTGGGCAATCGTCAAGTTGCCGGGTCGTCATGCTCCCCACCCGCGTCACCCTCGTCGAAGTCGGCCCGCGCGACGGCCTGCAGAACGAAGCGCAGCCGGTCGATGCGGCGCACAAGATCGAGCTCGTGCAGCGGCTGCAGGCGGCGGGTTGCCGCGCGATCGAGGTCACCAGCTATGTCAGCCCGCGGTGGGTGCCGCAGATGGCCGACAACGCCGAGGTGATGGCCGGCATCGTGCGCGCGCCCGGCTTGCGCTGCTCGGTGCTCGTGCCGAACCTGAAGGGCCTGGAGTCGGCGCTGGCGCGGCCGGCGATCCGCCCCGACGAGATCGTCGTGTTCGGCGCGGCCAGCGAGGCATTCAGCCGCCGCAACATCAACTGCTCGATCGCCGAAAGCGTCGAGCGGTTCGCGCCGGTGGTGGCCGCGGCGCACGCGGCCGGCCTGAAGGTGCGCGCCGCCATCTCCTGCGCGCTCGGCTGCCCCTATCAGGGCGAGGTCGGCGCCGACGCGGTGGAGCAGGTGGTGCGGCTGATGAAGTCGATCGGCGTCGACCATTGCGGCATCGCCGACACCATCGGCGTCGGCACGCCGCGCCGGGTGCAGGCGGTGATGGAGCGCGCGCTCGCGCATTTCCCGCTGGCCGAGGTGAGCGGGCATTTCCACGACACCTACGGTCAGGCGCTGGCCAATGTCCATGCCTGCCTCGAGATGGGCGTGCACAGCTTCGACGCCAGCGTCGCAGGCCTCGGCGGCTGCCCCTACGCCCGCGGCGCGACCGGCAACCTGGCCAGCGAGGACCTGGTGTTCATGCTCGACGGCATGGGCATCGAGACCGGCATCGACCTCGATCGGCTCGTCGACGCCGGCGCCTGGATCTCGGGTCTGCTCGGCCGCGCGCCGGCCTCACGGGCGGCGCGTGCGTTGCTGGCCGGACGCCAAGCCACGGTAGGGGCATGAGCACGCCGCCCGGTTCCGAGGGTTTCGAGCGCGTGCGCCAGGCGCTGGCCGCACGCGGCCACCCGCACGCGCCGCTGTGGCTCACCGAGAGCGCGCGCACCTCGCAGGAAGCGGCGGATGCGCTGGGCGTCGCGCTCGGCCAGATCGCCAAGAGCGTGATCTTCCGGCGCAAGGCCGACGACGCCGTGGTGCTGGTGATCGCCTCGGGCGACCGCCGCGTCGACGAGAAACGGGTGGCGTCGATCACCGGCGCGCTGGCGCGTGCCGACGCCGAGTTCGTCAAGGCGCGCACCGGTTTCTCGATCGGCGGCGTGGCGCCGCTGGCGCACAGCGCGCCGCCCGTGACTCTCATCGACCGCGAGCTGTTCCGTTTCGCCGAGATCTGGGCCGCGGCCGGCCATCCGAACGGCGTGTTCAGGCTCACGCCCGATCAGCTCGGGGCGCTCACCGGCGCGGCGGTGGCCGACGTGACGCGGCCGCCCACGCCATGAGCGCGGGCTGCCCCCGGGGGCGAATTTCGCAGCGCGCAGCGCGCAGCGGCGTCCGATGAGCGCGCCGACGCGTCGGCAGGCGCTCATCGCGCGCGCGGCGCCGCGGGGGTACCGGTGAGCGCCGGCACCGTGCCATCGCCCTGCGTCGACCTCTGCCGCATCGACGCGGCCAGCGGCTGGTGCGCGGGCTGCCTGCGTACGCTCGACGAGATCGCCGCCTGGCCTGCGCTGGACGACGCGGCCCGGCGTGCGCTGTGCGCCGAGCTCGAGCGCAGGCGGCCGGCGTGGCAACGGCTGCACCCGCAGGAAACGGAGCCGCCGCGATGAAGCGCATCAGCTTCTGGTTCGACCGTCCACAGCCTGCACCTGGCCGGAGTACGGCGCGGCCGCCGCGATGAAGCGCATCACCTTCTGGTTCGATCCCATCTCGCCCTTCGCCTGCCTGGCTTTCCACCGGCTGCCGCAGGCGCTCGAGGGCCTGAGCTACGAGGTCGCGTACCGGCCGGTGCTGTTCGCCGGCTTGCTGCAGCATTGGGGCCAGAAGGGGCCGGCCGAGATCGAACCCAAGCGCGCCTGGACCTTCCGCCACGTCGCCTGGCTGGCGCAGCAGCAGGGCATCGCGCTGCAGCCGCCGGCCGTGCACCCGTTCAACCCGCTGCCGCTGCTGCGCCTGGCGCTGGCCTGCGGGCCGAACCGGCGCGTCGTCGAGGCGCTGTTCGACCATGTCTGGAAGGGCGGAGGCGATCCGTGCGACCCGCAGCGGCTGGCCGCGCTGGCTGCCGCGCTCGCGCCGGCGCGCGACCCGGCCGGCGCCGAGGTCAAGGCCGAGTTGCGCACAGCCACCGATGATGCCGTCGCGCGCGGCGTCTTCGGCGTGCCGAGCTGCGAGCTCGAAGGGCGGCTGTTCTGGGGCCTGGACGCGCTGCCGATGCTGGCCGATGCGCTGCGCGGCGACGCCTGGTTCGACGGACCGACCTGGGCGCAAGCCGGCGCGCCGCCCGCGGCCTCGGTGCAGCGCCGGCGCTGAGCCGCGCGCATGGCGCGCGCCGGCCGCGACGCCCCGGTCTGCCGCGCGAACGACGGCGAAGGCAGAGTGAGCCAAGCCATGGCGATGATGGGGCCCTCCCGCGAGGCGCCGACGCGGCCCTGCAGGCGCAGCGCAGCCGCGTCGACGATGCCCGCGCCGGGTGCAGCAGGCCGCTGTCGCGGAGGCAGACCTCGGGCGCCGTACCGGGCGCCTGGCCAGGTTCGCGTGCCGCGGCGGGATCTGGCGCAGCACGAACCGGGGCGCCAGCGGCGCCTTGTCGCTGTGGCGGGAAGCACCGCAGCACCGACGGGCAGGTCGCCGGCGCCTTGGTGCACGGCGTTCGGCGCCTGACGACGCCGGGCGATTCCCGGGGAGAGAGAGACCGGACATCGGGGTTTGCACCAGTTGCTGCCTTCGTGAACTGCGAGTAATCGTCTCATTGCGTCGCGGGCGGACAGGAGGGTACGACGATGATGGATCGCCTACTGCCCGAGGGTGTTCTGCCAGCGCTGCGGGCGGCGCCGAGGAGGCCGTGGGCGGCGTGCGGAGCGCGGCGTTTCGGCCCGGCAAGACCTGCACCTGCGGCAGGCGAGGCGGCAATCGGCTGGCGGGTCGACTGCGGCATGCTGCTGCCGCAACGCGCGAGGTACCCGGGCTGGGCCGCCGATGTCGCGGCCGGTTCATCGCCCGCAGCTGCGTGCAAGACAAGTTCCGCTGCGGCGGCGCCAACCGCGGCCGTCACGGCCCCAGGCAGACCGGTGGGCCGCCGCGATGCCGGTGTGGTGCGCGCGTCGCACGGCGCGAGCCGCCCGCCGAGCGAGACCGACGGCTGCGCCGCCGTCAGGGATGTATCGTCGACGGCTTGCTGCAGCCTCTCCGGGTGGGTCCATCGCTGCCGCACTGCGCTTGGCCGAGCAACGGTTCGTTGCCATTCGCCACCTGGGGCAGGACCGCAGGACGCGGCCATGCGACCGCCCGTGCATCCGCGCACGCGGCACGCCGGCGCCCGGCTGGCCGTCGCAGCACTGGTCGGGCTCATCGCTGGGCTTTGCGCGCCGGAGGCGGCGGCCGCGGATCGTGGCGCCGCAACGGTACGGGTGGGGTCGGGCACGGGGTCCGGGCTGCAGCATCCCATCCCGGCCTTCGCCACCGAGTTCGAGACGTCCGCCGTGCAGCTTGCGCGGGTGTTCGGCTTCCCGAACCAGCCGCCTTTCTACCGTGGCACGGGCCGTGCGATCGCGGGCATCGACATCCCCGACGGCGCGGTGTATGGAGCGATCTCCACCTTCGTGCGCAACGAAACCCCCAACGCGGGTGGCTCCGACCCGAAGGTCTTCGCCGGCGCCAGGGTCGAATACGAGGACATCTTCGACGTGCTGTCGGACACGCTCCCGCAAGGCACGCTCGTCGACGTCACGGTCGACCTGCGGATCCGCTTCCGCGGGTCGGCAGGCGCGACCGGGCAGGGAAGTTGCTGTTGGGTTGCCAGCACCTACGACGTCGCCTTCAGGGGCCAAGGGCTGGGAGGCGGGGGCCTGCCTTACAGCCCGGGGATGGATTGGCCCGGGATCCTCGCCGGCGGCATCGACGGCGATCCGATCGAGTTGCGCTTCGACCCCTATCGGGTGCAAGCGTTCGTGGGCGAGCAGTTCTGGCTCCGTCTGCAATTCCGCATCGAGTCCTGGGCTTCGGCGGTCGCGGCCTGGGACCCCGACAGCCACCGCTACGTCCCGGGGCAGGCGGACACGGCGGGCACGGCCGCCGTCTTCTTCGCAACCACCGTGACGCCCGCCGCGAGCTTCGCCGCCGCGGCGGGTGCGCCGGCTGCCGCGTACTTGCGCTCGGCGGCGGGTGGATTCGTGCTCCCGGGCGCCGAGGCGTTCGATGCGGCGAATCTCGATGCGCACCTGCTGCCGCTGGTGCCGGTCCCCGAGCCGACCATGGCTGCGCTGTTTGCGCTCGGCCTCGTCGCGCTTGGTGCACGCGCCCTTGTGCGTCACCCGATTCGCTCTGCCAGGGGCCGTCTGCCGGTCAGCGCGGCAACGATCGATCCGATTTCACCGGGAAGGAGGCTCTCATGAATCACATGATCTCAGTGCGCGGCCGCGCTCGCGTCGCGTGCATGCGCGGCCTCGTGGGCGCATTGGCGGTACTCGGGATTGCTCAGGCCCGGGCCGACGCGATGCCCGCGAACGCCCGGCTCTGGATCGTGCACGACAGCAACACCTGCTGGGACGGCGTGGCCGGGCATTCGAGCACCTGTGCAACCAGCGATCAGTTCGGCGCCGGCGGCGGTATCGCGTTGCACACCTACAGCAAGCCCTCGGGCTCGTGGTCGACGAGCTTCGCTCAGGCTTCGGCCGACAGGGTGCACAGTTTCGTCGGCGGACAAGACCCCGGCTCCCTGTACATCTCGATGCGCGACACGTACACGGTGCATGGCGCGTCTGCCGGATCGTTCGATCTCACCGTCCACCTCGCCGCCGAGGGCCTTGCCAGTTCGGTATGGTGGGTCGGCAAGTACTGGCTCTACGCGCCGAGCGTCACCGTCAAGATCGGCAGCTTCGACGCCTCGACCTCGGGCGCCGTGCTGGAGCAGTTCCGGGTCATTCCGTTCGCGCCGGCCAACACGGCTACCTGGGGCATCCCGCCGATCATCACGATCGGCCCGTACGTCTCACACGCGATCGCGGTCTCGACCTCCTACACGAAGTCGGTGCAGGTCGGCGACATATTCGAGCTCGGCTTCGGCGTGAACTCGGAAGGACAGGTTGGCGATATCGACCTGCGCAACACCGGCGTCGTCTCGTTCGATCTGCCCGCCGGCGTGTGGATCACGTCGGAGAACGGCGCGATCTTCGGAACCCCGGTGCCTGAGCCCGCCACGGCGCTGATGATGGCCGCCGGGTTGCTCGGCACCCTCCTCGCGTTCGGGACCGCCGGCACCACCCGCGCGGCAGGATCGGGATAGCGACCACGCGTCGCCGCGTGCATCAGCGCGCAGGCGCGGCCCGAGGTCCGCGCCAGCGTTCGCATGCTGCGGTCCTCGCCATTCGATGATCCCGCGACGAACGGCCCCCCTTGCCCGGCAGCATCGCGCCGCGAGGCCGGGCACTCGGCCGGGCTTGCCGACTCCGGACGAGCCGGAAATCCAGGACACCACAGCGGCACGGGTCGGACCGACCGTGGCAAGAGGCCAGGGATGCGCGCCGGGAGAACCCGGGCGCAACCAACGATGGTGCCGGCGCGGGGCGTCTCGGGCCGTCTGCCTCGGCAGGGGGGCGAGCACGCAGCGCGCGGGGCCGGCGCGACGATGCCGCCGCCGCGTTTCGGTCAGCCGCGCCACGCGGCATACGTGCTGCGCACCACCGCCTCGGCCGGCTTGCCGCGAAAGTCGAACCCGCGCAGCTTGCCGAAGCCATCGGCCCAGGTCCTGGCGTCGCTCATCATCATTCCCCAAAGGAAGGCGCCTTCGACCACGCCGGGGCGTCGGTTCATCAGGTTGAACAGGGCCTGGTAGACGCTGGCCTGCGTCTGGGCGCCATCCTCGATGCCGTTGCCGTCCGTGTCAACGGCCACCCGGAGTGCGAACTCCTCGGCCGCCGGCTCGAACGGCGCGCGCACCGAATCGACGTAGCCGCACTCGGTGAAGAGGATCGGTCGGCCAGGGTTGCGGGCCTTCAACGGCGCAAGGTGCTCGTCGAAGACCTGCCCCCACGCGCTCTCCATCGCCAGCAGTGACGCGGGAGCCGCAGGCGGCGTGTCGAGGAGCGGGAAGTACGCGCTGACGCCAACGACATCGAGCGCCAGGTCCTCCCACAGGTGGTCGGAGCCGGCGCCGAAGTACGAGCGCGTCTTCACCGCGTCGTAGTGCATGTTGTAGGTCAGCCGGCCGCCATAGACGGCGCGCACGGCGCGCACCATCGCACCCAGCTCGTTGCCGAAGGCGTTCGGCCAGCGCCCGCCGGCCCGTGAACGGAACAGGCGGTCGGTTTCGCCGCCCAGGGAGTACAGGCCCACACCCTCGGCCTGGGCGATGCGGCCGAAGTGCACAGCCTGCTCGGTGTACGCGGCCCAGAAGTCGGCGATGAAGCGTGCATGCTGCGGGTGCTCGAGCGCCCAGGGCCAGTCGGCAGGAGCGATGCGCGCATCTTCTGCCGGCGCGAACGGATCGCCGAGCTGCCAGCGCCGGAGCGGACGTGCCGCCGCCTCGGCCTCGGCCAGCTCGAACGCCAGCGTGACGTAGACGTTGAACCCATGTCTGCGAAACCTGCGAATCAGGCTGGCCAGCACGTCGTCGGTGAAGGTGGGGAAGCGCACCCCGTCGTACCGTCGGGCGACCGAGGGATCCATGCTGTCGGCCAGGTGCAGCGCGACGTTGATGCCGACCCAGTTGACGTTGAGATCGCGCAGGTACTCGAAGTACTCGGCGGGCAGCGTCTTCACCGCTTCGACGTTGGTGCCCCAGTTGCCGCCCATGTGCACGGCGCGCCAGCGTGTGCCGGGGCCGCTGGGGATGGTCCAGCTGCCGCCCGAGTCGGCAGGTGCGTCGCCGCTGCCACCGCCGCTGCCGCCGCAGCCGCCGAGCCCTATCAGGCTCGGCGCGAGCAGCGCGGCCGTGCACAGCGAGCGCCGCACGCGGTCCGGGGCGTCCAACGTCGTCGCGCGCTGCGTCACGACGCCTGCCGCCGCTTCGGCGCGCACGCGGCGCGCGAGAGTTCGAGGTGTCACGGCCGCACCGCTCGTTGGCGCCGACGTGAAGCCAGGCCCGCAACGGCGGCCGCAGCCAGCAGCGCCAGCGTGCCCGGCACGGGCGCGGCGCTCACGCGCACGTTGTCCAGCCGAGTGAGGTCGTTCTGCCGGTACACGAAGTCGCCCGGGATGACCAGCTGCACGACATGCGCCAGCGCTTCGTCGAAGCTCGCGTACTGGCTGTTGGTGAGGTTGAAGTTCTCGGCGACGAGCGGCATGTCGACCGCAATCCACTGGTCGAGCAACGCGCCGGCGCCGGCCCTTGCCCGCAGGCGTCCGCCGTCTTCCAGCACGAGAACGAAGGCTTCGAACGGCGGGTTCAGCTCCTGACTCTGGCCGCCGATCGCGTAGACGTCGAAGCGCACCGAGCCGCCGAGGTAGCCGCTCCAGTCACCGCCCCAGGCCAGCGGCGACAGGAACCACCAGCCGCCCTGGTCGCCGATGTCGCGGGCGCGCACGTGGCCACCGGGGTGGCCGCCGCTGGCGTCCCAGAAGAAGTCGGTGACGCCCTGCGCGCCCTGGCTCGAGCCCACGGACCAGCCTTCGGCGCCGGTGTCGAAGGTGCTGAGCAAGGCGGGTGTCGCCATCGCCGTGCCGGCGGCGAGGGCGAGGGTGCAGGTGGCGAGTCTGAGCGCGGACTTCAGCATGACGTTCTCCTGACTGACGAACTCCGTGAGCAGCGGTGCCGGGCTACGGGGGCGCGCGGCGCACCTTGAGCGCGAGGTCGCGCTCGAACGTGGGCAACGCGAGCTCGAGCAAGCCGCCGCTCGATGCGGCGCGCCGCGTTTCGAGCGGGCCGGTGCCGGCCCACGTGGGCCAGACCTCGATCGTGTACGCGCCGTCGGCGAGGCCGTTGAGGGCCAGCGACGCGCCGGAGACGACGCCGTGGTGCGTGCGGTGGTAGTCGCTGTCGCGGTCCCACACCCAGAGGTAGCCGCCACCCGTACCCAGCTGGCCGATCGTGGTGAGCACGGGGATGTCCACGCCGTCGAAGTGGAAGCGGTCGATCTTCAGCCAGTCGTTGCCGGTGTTGACGAGCTGCACGGTGTGCGTGCCCGCCGGCAGCGGCGCCGAGATCTCGAACGGCGGCTCGCCGCCGGCGTAGCTGGCGGCGAAGACCGGGGCGCCGTCCAAGCGCACCTCGACCGCGGCCGAGTAGGGCGAGACTTCCTGCACCGCGACGCGGAAGCGCCCGGGCGTGGCCAGCGTCAGCGTGAAGGCCGGGTCGGTGCGACGGGCCGCGTGCCCCGCGCCCTGCAGCCACACCGACAGCCCCTCGATGCCGGGCACCGTGCCGTCGGCGGCGACGGTGAAGCTGCGCTGCGCGGAGGCGGCCCAGAAGTCGCCGATGCCCGGGCGGGCCGAGGTGGTGGTGGCGCGCGGCCCGCCGCGCACCGCCACTGCGGCCGGGGCGAGCGCGTGCGCCGCCGGGTCTTCGCCGGCCCAGAAGCGCGCAAGCGGCGTGAAGCGGCCGTACAGGTCCAGCGCGTCGATGTAGCGGTCCCACCACCACAGCATCGCGCCCGAGTTCAGCATCGACGCAGCCCAGATGCCGTTGTGCAGCGGCAGCGCGTCGCGCAGCTGCGTGCGCTCGGGCTCGGGCAGGCTCGCCACGCGCGTCTCGGCCACCTGGTCATCGACGCCGAATTCGCCGATCAGGACGGGCTTGCCGAGCGAACGCAGCCGCGCGATGTCGCTCGCGAAGGCAGTGATCTGCTGCGGCCGGTAGTTGTGGAACTGCACGAGGTCGATTGCCGGCAGGCTCCACAGCGCATCGAGCTGCGGCTGTTCGGCCGAGCCGGTGGTGACGAGGTGGCGCGCCGGGTCGATCGCGCGCAGGTACTCGCTCATCTCGCGGTGCCAGTCGATGACGTCGGCGCGCACCTGCGCCGAGGTGGCGAAGCCGTCGACGAGGTAGGCCTCGTTGACCAGCTCCCACGCCAGGATCGCCGGCGAGTGCGAGTAGCGCGCCACCAGGTAGCGCAGCAGCCGCTTGAACATCCTGCGCGCGCGCGCGTCGGCGAAGAACTGCTCGGGCCGGTCGAGAAAGCCGCCGGGGTGGCGCGCGTTGTAGGGGTTGCCGTCCCACTGCGGCGTGAGCTGCGTGTTGAGCACGACGTTGTTGAGGATCACGAACTGCATCGCGATGCCGTGGCGCTCGGCGGCCTCGACGATGCGGTCCAGCTTCCACGCCAGCTCCAGGCTGTAGCGGCCCAGGCCCTGGTAGTAGCCGGTGTGGTTGGGCGTCCATTCGAGCGACTGGCCGTCGTGGTAGTGCACGTGGTGCACGCGCGTCCAGTTCTCGCCCGCGGCGGCCATGCGCGAGAAGGTGCGCTCCCAGAACAAGGTGCCCAGGCCCGTGCCGTCCTCCCACGCCACGTTGTGGCCGACGGGCACGAAGGGCGTGCCGTCGTCGTGACGCAGGAAGCGGCCGTCGCGCCTGTCGATGCGCACGAAGCCGCGGCGCGTGCCGTCGGCCACCGTGAAGGCCGCCTCGGCGAGCGCGCGCGTGCCGGCGGCGTCCTTGACGACGGCGCGCCAGTGGTGCGCGCCGCTCGCCGCGGGCGTGAAGCGCACGCGCCACGAGGGCGCGCCGCCGTTGCCGTAGCGCTCGGGCGCGCTGCCGGTGATCTCGAAGTCGCGGTGATGGAAGGCGGGGACGACGAGCACGCTGCCGTCCGGGCGCGTGAGCTGCACGTCGATCTCGACCTCGTCGGGGTCGAAGGGGTTGTTGTAGGTGGCGCCGGGGTCGACCTCGATCTCGACGCGCTCGTGGCGACGTGCCACCTCGTCGTCGGTGATCGTCCCGGTGGCGGCCGACCTGCCGGGCTGCACTTCGGCCGGCAGGTCGGTGAACTCGACGCGCAGCGTCTCGTCGCCTTCGAGCAGCGGATCGTCGACGAGCGGCACGGCGATGTCCGCCCTGGTCTGGCCGGCGGGGACTTCCAGCGTCCCCCTCGCTACGATGTAGTCCCGTCCGGCCCTGGCGGTGCCGTCGCGTGTGGCGTAGCCGACGCGCACCGCCTGCATCGCAGGTGCGCTCAGCGTGACGGCGAAGACGAGCGTGCGTCCCGCGCCTTCGCGCGCCGCCGCGTCGGCGATCGACACCGTCGGCGCGGGCGCGGTCGCGGGTGGAGGACCCGGCGCCGCGGGCGCGCTGCCGGCCGCGCTGCCCGAACCGCCGCCGCCGCAGGCTGTGATGAGGCCCAGGCCGAAGACGAGCGCGCAGTACGCGGCAGGACGCAGGCATGCAAGCGTCTGCCGCGGCACTGGCGTTGCCCCAGGCTTGGCGCGGCTCATCTCGCTCACGACGGGCACACTCCTGCTCCTCAGCGTGGCAATGGAGCCGCGGTCGGCGGCGGGCGGCTTTGATCTGGATCAAATCCTGAGGCGACCCCCCGCGATCCTGGGGGCTGGACCCCCGGCGTTGCACCGCACGCACGCCATCGCGGCTGGGCGGTCCGTCCTGGCAATGCGGCGCGAGCGGCTATCGCGTAAGGGCCCGGAAAGCCCCTCGATGCTCCCGCTGCCTGGTGCGCACGATCCTGCCGTGCTGCGGATGCCCGCCGACACAGGGCGCCGCGAGCGCCGGCTCGACCAACGGGCCCGCGGGCGCGCGCTCAGCGGCCGCGCAGCGCGTCGTCGAAGTACTCGTCCGTGCCGGGCACCGCGGGCAAGGCGCGCCCCGCCTCGCGCCGGCGCAGCTCGACGCGCCGGATCTTGCCGCTGATGGTCTTGGGCAGCTCGGCGAACTCGAGACGGCGGATGCGCTGGTACGGCGCCAGCCGCTCGCGGCAGAAGGCGAGAATGCTGAACGCGGTCTGCGCGTCGGCGCGGGTGCCGGCCGCCAGGACGACGAAGGCCTTGGGCACCGCGAGCTTGAGCGCGTCGGGGCTGGGCACCACCGCCGCCTCGGCCACGGCCGGGTGCTCGATGAGCACGCTCTCGAGCTCGAACGGGCTGATGCGGTAGTCGCTCGCCTTGAACACGTCGTCGGCGCGGCCGACGTAGGTGATGCTGCCGTCGGCATCGCGCCGCGCCATGTCGCCGGTGCGGTAGCGGCCGTCGCGCATGACCTCGGCGTTGCGGTCGGGGGCGTCGGCGTAGCCGGGCATCAGGCCGAGCGGTCGGCCCAGTTCGGGGTCGGCCAGCTCGAGGGCGATCTCGCCCTCGTCGGCCGGCTGCTCGTCGGCGTCGAGCAGCACGACGCGCCAGCCGGGCAGCGGCCGCCCCATCGAGCCGGCCTTCACCGGCGCGCCCGGCGGGTTGCCGACGATGGCGGTGGTCTCGGTCTGGCCGTAGCCGTCGCGGATCGTCACGCCCCAGGCGGCCCTGACCTGCTCGATGACCTCGGGGTTGAGCGGCTCGCCGGCGGCCAGCGCCGAGCGCAGCGCCACGCGCCACTGCGCGAGCGGCTGCTGGATCAGCATGCGCCAGACGGTGGGCGGCGCACACAGGCTGGTGATGCCGCGCGCCGCCAGGGTGTCGAGCACGCGCCGCGCGTCGAAGCGCGCCGGGTTGTCGATGAAGACGCAGGCACCGGCATTGAACGGCGCGAAGAAGCAGCTCCAGGCATGCTTGGCCCAGCCCGGAGACGAGATGTTCCAGTGCAGGTCGCCCGGCTCGAGGCCGCTCCAGAACATCGTGCTCAGGTGGCCGGCCGGGTAGCTGGCGTGGGTATGCTGCACGAGCTTGGGCCGGCTCGTCGTGCCGCTCGTGAAGTACAGCAGCAGCAGCTCGTCGGCACGTGTCGGCCGCTCGGGCACGAAGACCGCGTCGGCGGCGTCGGCGGCGGCGAAGTCGTGCCAGGGCGCGGGCGCGCCGCCGCCTACAGCGATGCGCAGGAGCGGCGCGGCGGCCTGCGCGTCCAGTCCGTCGAAGCGCGGCGCGTCGGCGGCGGCCGCCACCACCGCGCGCACGCGGCCGCGCTGCAGGCGGTCGGCCAGGTCGTCGCGGCCGAGCAGCGTCGTGGCCGGGATCAGCACCGCGCCCAGCTTCATGCAGCCGAGCATCAGCTCCCACAGCGCCGCCTCGTTGCCGAGCATCAGCAGCACGCGCTCGCCGCGCCGCAGGCCCAGGCGCGCGAGCCAGTTCGCGGCGCGGCTGCTGCGCTCGGCCAGCGCGGCCCAGCTGCGCACGGTCTCGCGGCCGGCGTCGTCGACGATGACGAGGGCGCGTGCCGTGGGCTGCTCGCGCGCCAGACGGTCGAAGTGATCGAGCGCCCAGTTGAAGTGCTCGAGCGCGGGCCAGCGAAAGCCCGCGGCAACGGCCTCGGGCCGGCCGCGCTGGGCGAGCAGGTGGTCGCGGGCGGCGCGGAAGGCCTCGGCGTCGCGCAGAGTGGTGTCGATCATGGCGAATCAGGGCAGGGCAAAGGCATCCGAGTGTCGACCTCGGAAGGTCGCGGCGAATCCCCCGGGAAAACCCGCGGCGGCTCTTGTTCTCGTCATGCGAAAGTGGAACTTAGGGTCTGCGCGGATCGTGTAAGCCCCGGCTCAGCGCCGCGTCAGCCCCTGTTTGCCTGGCGTCAGACCCCTATCAGGGCCGGCGGGCAAAGTGCCGGCCTGCGCCACCGGCCGGTGGCTGCCAAGCAAGAGGAGACATGCGATGGACGACTCGTTGGTGACCCGGATCGCCAGCCACCCCAAGTACCAGGAGCTGAAGGCGAAACGGACCCGCTTCGGGGCCTGGCTGACGGTGGCGATGCTGGTCGTGTACTACGGCTTCATCCTGCTGATCGCCTTCGACAAGGAACTGCTCGCGCAGCGCCTGGGCGAAGGCGTGACGACGCTCGGCATGCCGATCGGGCTGTTCGTCATCGTGTTCACGATCGTCATCACGGCCATCTACGTGCGCCGCGCGAACCGCGAATTCGACCAACTCTCCGATCAGATCAACAAGGCGGTGCTGAAGTGAAGCCGACCACCAAGTTCGCGCTGCCGCTGGCGGCGCTCGTCGGCGCGGGGGCGGCGATCGCCGCCGGCGCCGACCTCGGCCAGGCCGAGAAGCAGGCCACCAACTGGACCGCGATCGGCATGTTCGTGGTGTTCGTCGCCTTCACGCTGTGGATCACCAAGTGGGCCGCGCTGCGCACCAAGAGCGCGGCCGACTTCTACACCGCGGGCGGCGGCATCACGGGCTTCCAGAACGGCCTGGCGATCGCCGGCGACTACATGTCGGCGGCGTCCTTCCTCGGCATCTCGGCCGCGGTGATGGCCTCGGGCTTCGACGGCCTGATCTACTCGATCGGCTTCCTGGTCGGCTGGCCGGTGGTCACCTTCCTGCTCGCCGAGCGGCTGCGCAACCTCGGCAAGTTCACCTTCGCCGACGTCGCCGCGTTCCGCTTCTCGCAGACCCCGGTGCGCGTGTTCGCCGCCAGCGGCACGCTGGTGGTGGTGGCCTTCTACCTGATCGCGCAGATGGTCGGTGCCGGCCAGCTGATCAAGCTGCTGTTCGGCCTGGACTACATCTACGCCGTGATCATCGTCGGCGTGCTGATGATGGTCTACGTGCTGTTCGGCGGCATGACGGCCACCACCTGGGTGCAGATCATCAAGGCGATCATGCTGCTCGGCGGCGCCACCTTCATGGCCTTCATGGTGATGATGCAGTTCGGCTTCAGCCCGGAGGCGATGTTCGCGAAGGCGGTCGAGATCAAGACCGGCCTCGCCGCCAAGGGCGGCAAGACGGCCGAGGAGGCGAGCAAGCTCGGCTTCTCGATCATGGGCCCCGGCGGCTTCGTCAAGGATCCGATCAGCGCGATCAGCTTCGGCATGGCGCTGATGTTCGGTACCGCCGGGCTGCCGCACATCCTGATGCGCTTCTTCACCGTGCCCAACGCCAAGGAGGCGCGCAAGTCGGTGCTGTGGGCCACCACCTGGATCGGCTACTTCT
>JADYZZ010000055.1 GCA_020852865.1 Rubrivivax sp. | reverse complement strand
GCCTGATCGTAGATGTCGTCGGTGTCGATCAGGATCTCGCCGATGTCGGCGGTGAAGTAGTCGCGGATCGCGCGGATGACGAGACTCGACTCCTGGTAGATGAGGAAGGCACCCTTGCCGGCCTTGCCCGCGGCCTCGATCGCCTCCCACAGCTTGAGCATGTAGTTGAGGTCCCACTGCAGCTCGGCGGCGCTGCGGCCGATGCCGGCGGTGCGTGCGATCAGGCTCATGCCCTTGGGGTACTCGAGCTGCTCGAGGTTGTCCTTGAGCTCCTCGCGCTCCTCGCCCTCGATGCGCCGGCTGACGCCGCCGCCGCGCGGGTTGTTGGGCATCAGCACCAGGCAGCGGCCGGCCAGGCTGACGAAGGTGGTGAGCGCCGCGCCCTTGTTGCCGCGCTCCTCCTTCTCGACTTGCACCAGCAGTTCCTGGCCTTCCTTGACGGCGTCGCCGATCTTGGCGTCGCGCGCCGCGACGCCCTCGCGGAAGTACTGCTTGCTGATCTCCTTGAACGGCAGGAAGCCGTGGCGGTCCTCGCCGTAGTCGACGAAGCAGGCCTCCAGGCTGGGCTCGACGCGCGTGATGACGGCCTTGTAGATGTTGCCCTTGCGCTGCTCGCGCCCCTCGATCTCGGTTTCGAAGTCGAGCAGCTTCTGGCCGTCGACGATCGCCAACCGCCGCTCCTCGGGCTGCGTGGCGTTGATGAGCATCCTTTTCATGTGCACTCCAGTGCGGCTGCTGCCCGCAGGCGGCTGCCGTTCGGCTTCACGGATGCACGAGAAGCGCGCGAGAACCTTCGGCGCGAATGCCCTGGACTGCCGGATCGGAGCGCCGCCGCGGCGGCGGCGCCCTCAGCCGGGCAGCGTTGGCGCTGGTGCCCGCGTGGTTGCAGCAGCGGGCATGCCCGCCCCGGCGCGTCGCGCAGCGCGGTGCGCGATGCGCCCGCGCACCGCACGGGCGCAATGCCGGGGCCGCGGGAGATCGGGATTGGGGGCGTGCATGGCTGCAGGAGCTTGGCGGGGGCACGGTTGCCAGCAAGGCCGTTCCGGGGTGCGGGCGGCCGCGGCTGGCAACGCAGATCTTTCGAGGCCTCCGATCGAGGCGGGTTCTGTTGCGAATCTCTGCCGACCGGCCGACGGACTGCCCGCACACATCGGGTGCGGGCCCGACCGCGCTGCCGGGCGTTGCATCACCTCTTGCTGCGCCGCGCGCCTGGTCCCTTTCCCGGACCCGACTGCGGGCGGCGCTCCCGTTCCTCGCCCGCGTGCCCGGGTAAACTCCGTCGAATCAAGCACTTACGGCGCGAACGTGGAACGGCGGAGTATACGGCCGCAGAGCGACCCCGGCGCGCCGACGCGCGCGCGGGGTGCGCACGAGTCCCCGGCGGCGGCGCCCCGGGTGCGGCAGGTGACGGTGCGGCCGGAAAGCGCCGGGCAGCGGCTGGACAACTGGCTGCTGCGCGAACTCAAGGGCGTGCCCAAGACGCATGTCTACCGCATCATCCGCTCGGGCGAGGTGCGCGTCGACGGCGCGCGCGCCGCGGCCGACACGCGGCTCGAGCCGGGTGAGGTCGTACGCCTGCCGCCCCTGCGCCTGCCCGAGCGGCGCGCGGACATGGCGGCGCCGGCGCGCGAGTTCCCGCTGCTGTTCGAGGACGAGTGGCTGCTGGCGATCGACAAGCCGGCCGGCGTGGCCGTGCATGGCGGAAGCGGCGTGAGTTCGGGCGTCATCGAGCAGTTGCGCCGCGCCCGGCCGGCGGCGCGCTTCCTCGAGCTCGTGCACCGGCTCGACAAGGACACCTCGGGCGTGCTGCTGCTGGCCAAGAAGCGCAGCGCGCTCACTGCGCTGCAGGAGCAGTTCCGGGCGCGCGGCACCGGCAAGGTCTACGCGGCGCTCGTGTTCGGCGCCTGGCCGGCCCGGATCAAGGTCATCGACGAGCCGCTGCACAAGACGCTCGGCGCCGCCGGCGAGCGGCATGTGCGCGTGGTGAGCAAGGCGAGCGACGAGGGTCGGCGCGCGATCACGCTCGTCACGCTGGTGCGCGCGCTGGCCGATGCGTCGCTGCTCGACGTCGCGATCAAGACCGGCCGCACGCACCAGATCCGCGTGCACCTGGCGCACGCCGGGCATCCGATCGTCGGCGACCCCAAGTACGGCGACTTCGCGCGCAACAAGGCCTTCGCCAGGGCGCACCACTTCGCGCGCATGTTCCTGCACGCACGCGAGCTGGCCTTCGCGCACCCGGCCAGCGGCGAGCGCATCACCCTGCGCGCGCCTTTGCCCGCCGACTGCGCGACACTGCTGGCCGCGCTCGCATGAACAGGCTCCGCCGCTTCGACCTCATCGCCTTCGACTGGGACGGCACGCTGATCGACAGCACCGCGCTCATCGTGCAGTGCATGCAGGCGGCGTGCCGCGACCTGGCGCTCGCGGTGCCGAGCGACGAGCGCGCGGCCTACGTCATCGGCCTGGGCCTGCAGGACGCGCTGCGTCACGCCGTGCCCGATCTGCCGCCCGAGCGCTACCCCGAGCTCGCCCTGCGCTACCGTCGGCACTACGTCGCGCGCCAGCACGAGCCGCTGCTGTTCGCCGGCGCGCTGGCGATGCTGCACGAGCTCAGGGCGCGCAACCACTGGCTCGCGGTGGCCACCGGCAAGACACGGCGCGGGCTCGACGAAGCGCTGGCGCAGGCACGCCTGGGCGCGCTCTTCGACGGCACCCGCACCGCCGACGAGACGGCGAGCAAGCCCAGCCCGCTGATGCTGCTGGAGCTGATGCGCGAGTTCGGTGTCGAGCCCGAGCGCACGCTGATGATCGGCGACACCACGCACGACCTGCAGCTCGCGGTCAACGCCGGAGCGGCCTGCGTCGGCGTGAGCTACGGCGCGCACGAGGGTGCCGCCTTCGCGCCCTTCGCGCCGCTGTACGTCGCCGACGACACCGCCGCGCTGCACCGCTGGCTGGTGGACAACGCGTGAATGCCGCGGACGGCGCGCGCCGACCGAGCGGCGACGCGCAGGGCCGGCCCGAGCGGCTGTGCGCGAGCGCCGATCTCGTCGAGCGCGGCCGCGCCCATGTCTGGGACCTGCGGCACTCGGGTCGGCCGGCGCGCGGCTTCGCGCTGCGCTTCGAAGGCCGCGTCGTCGCCTACCTGAACCGCTGCGGGCATGTGCGCGCCGAGATGGACTGGCAGCCCGGCGAGTTCCTCGACCTCGAGCGCCGCTACATCCTGTGTTCGCTGCACGGCGCCGTCTACGAGCCGGCCGACGGCCATTGCGTCGGCGGGCCCTGCGCCGGCGCCCGGCTGCACGTCTTGCATGTCGAGGAACGCGACGGACAGGTCTATTGGTATCCTTCCCGCGACACCCGGCCTGCGGCGTGCGGCGCGGCAGATCCGCCGGCCGGCGCCGCGGGAGCGAGCACCCGATGAACGACGACCTCCAACCGCCGCTGCCGCCGCAGGATGGGCCGGCCCCCGGCGCGGCCGGCGCCGCCGCGCGTCCGGCGCTCGAGTCCACGCTCGAGCAGTTCGCACGCGAGCTGCTGCGCCAGCAGCGCTCGGAGCGCCGCTGGCGCGTGTTCTTCCGCCTGGCCTGGCTCGCGCTGGCCGTGGCCATCGCCTGGGGCTTGATGGCGCAGCGCCTGGGCCCCGGCGGCAGCAAGCTGCCGCACACCGCGCTCATCGAACTGCGCGGCGAGATCGCTCCCGACGCCGAGGCCAGCGCCGAGGCGCTGCTGGCCGCGCTGCGCTCGGCTTTCGAGGAAGCGAGCGCGCAGGCGGTCGTGCTGCGCATCAACTCGCCCGGCGGCAGCCCGGTGCAGGCGGGCATCGTGAACGACGAGATCCGGCGTCTGAAGGCGCTGCACAGGAAGAAGGTCTACGCCGTCGTCGACGAGATGTGCGCGTCGGGCGCCTACTACGTCGCGGTGGCGGCCGACGAGATCTTCGTCGACAAGGCGAGCCTGGTAGGAAGCATCGGCGTGCTGATGGACGGCTTCGGCTTCGTCGGCCTGATGGACAAGCTCGGCATCGAGCGCCGGCTGCTCACCGCGGGTGCCAACAAGGGCATGCTCGACCCGTTCAGCCCGCAGAACGAGCGCCAGCGCGGCTACGCGCAGGCGATGATCGACGAGATCCACGCGCAGTTCATCCGCGCCGTGCGCCAGGGCCGCGGCACGCGGCTCAAGGAGACGCCCGAGACCTTCTCCGGCCTGTACTGGAGCGGCGAGGACGCGGTGCGCATGGGACTGGCCGACCGCTTCGGCACGCTCGACCTCGTCGCGCGCGACGTGGTCCATGCCGAGGAGGTGGTCGACTACACGCAGCGCGAGAATGTCGCCGAGCGGCTGGCCAAGCGCTTCGGCGCCGGCGTCGGCCAGGGCGCGGCGCGGGCGCTGCGCGAGCTGGCGCCGCTGCGGTGAGCGCGCGCGTGGCCGAGACCGGGCGCGCGCCGCTCGGCGAGCGCCTGGCCGTGGCGGCACAGTACCTGCTGCCCAAGCAGGCGCTCACCGCCCTGATGGGGCGGCTGGCGCGTGCCGAGGCCGGCGCGGCGACGACGGCGGTGATCCGCTGGTTCATCCGCCGCTACGGCGTCGACATGGCCGAGGCGGCCGAGCGCGACGCGGCGGCCTACGCGAGCTTCAACGCGTTCTTCACGCGCGCGCTCGCTCCCGGCGTGCGGCCGCTGGCCGCAGCCGACCTTGTCGCGCCGGTGGACGGCACGGTCAGCCGGTTCGGTGCGATCGAGGGCGACCGCATCCTCCAGGCCAAGGGGCACCACTACACGACGCGCGCGCTGCTGGGCGGCGACGGCGCGCTCGCAGCGCACTTCGAGGGCGGCCACTTCGCCACGCTGTACCTGAGCCCGAAGGACTATCACCGCATCCACATGCCGGCGGCCGGAACGCTGCTGCGCATGATCCACGTGCCGGGCGCGCTGTTCTCGGTGAACCCGGCCACCGCGCGCGGCGTGCCGGGCCTGTTCGCGCGCAACGAGCGCGTGGTCTGCGTGTTCGACGGCGCCGGCACCGCTGCACAAGGGATCGTCGGACCCTGGGCCCTGGTGCTGGTGGGCGCGACCGTCGTCGGCAGCATGGCCACGGCCTGGCACGGCGTGGTGACGCCGCCGCGCCCCGGTCAGCTGCGCGAGTGGACCTACGACGAGCCGCGTCGGCATCTCGCGCAGGGCGAGGAGATGGGCCGCTTCCTGCTCGGCAGCACGGTGGTGCTGCTGCTGCCGCGCGGGCCGCTCGAATGGAACGCGGCCTGGGCGCCGGGCCGCCCGATCCGCATGGGCGAGGCGATGGCGCGGCGCGCGGCGGGCCGGCCTTGAGTGCGCCGGCCGCGCGGCCGGCACCGCTGTGGCCGCAGGCGCTGCTGTTCGTCGTGCCCGCGTTCTGGTCGTCCAACTACCTGATCGCGCGCCTGGCCAACGGCGTCATCCACCCGCACGCGCTCGCCTTCGGCCGCTGGGCGATCGCGCTGGCGCTGATGCTGCCCTGGGTCGGCGCCGAGCTGTGGCGCGAGCGCAGGCGCTGGCGTCGCGAGTGGCGCGATCTGCTGGTGCTGGGCGCGCTCGGCATGTGGATCTGCGGCGCCTGGGTCTACATCGGCGGGCAGAGCACGAGCGCGACCAACATCGCGCTCATCTACGCGGCCACTCCGGTGGCGATCGCCGTGGCCGGCGTGAAGCTGCTGCACGAGCGCATGAGCGGCGCGCAGCGCTGGGCGGTGGCGGCGGCCGTCGCCGGCGTGCTGTTCGTGATCGCCAAGGGCCAGGTCGGCCGCCTGGGCGCCGTGCGCTTCACGGCGGGCGACGGCTGGATCGTCGCCGCCGCGCTGTCGTGGACGGCGTACTCGGTACTGCAGCAGCGCTGGCCGTCGGTGCTGTCGCCGGCTGCGCGCCTGGCGATGACCATCGCCGCCGGCCTCGTCGTGCTGCTGCCCTTCGTCGTGCACGAGGCGTGCAGCGCGCCGCCGCTGCCGCTGGGCGCACGCGCCTGGACGCTGGTGCTGCTGGCGGCGGTGCTGCCGGGTGTGCTGAGCTACGGCGCCTACGCCTACCTGCAGCGCGCGCTGGGCGCCGCGCGCACCGCGCTGCTGCTGTACCTCGGCCCGGTGTACGCGGCCTTCGGCGCCTGGGCCGTGCTGGGCGAGGCGCCGGGCTGGTACCACCTGGCCGGCGGCGCGCTGATCCTGCCGAGCATCTGGCTGGCGACGCGGCCGGCGCCGCCGGCCAATGCCTGACGCGCGTGCGGGATCGGCCGCGCCGGCGCGGTCCGGCGCGCCCGGGGCGGGACAATACGCGCATGGGAACCCTCTACCTCGTGCGCCACGGTCAGGCCTCCTTCGGCACCGAAGACTATGACCGGCTGAGCGAGCTCGGCCGGCGCCAGTGCGCCGCGCTCGGCGAGTGGCTGCAGGCGCGCGGCCGGCGCTTCGAAGGCGTGATGCGCGGGCCGCTCGAGCGCCATCGACAGTCGCTTGCGGCCATCGCCGGCGCGTTGCCCGGGCTGCCCGCTGCCATCGAGTGGCCCGGCCTCGCCGAGTACGACGCCGAGGCGGTGGTGCGCGCGCTGGCGGCCGACGCGCCGCCGGCGAGCGCGGATCGCGAGGCCTACCGGCAGCACTTCCGGCTGCTGCGCGCCGGGCTGCAGGCGTGGATCGACGGCCGTGTGCAGCCCGAGGGCATGCCGAGCTGGCGCGCGTTCGCAGCCGGCGTCGGCAGCGCGCTCGACCTCGTGCGCGAGCGCTTCACGGGCGATGTGCTGCTGGTGGCCAGCGGCGGACCGATCGCCACGGCGATCGCGCAGGTGCTGCAGGCACCCGGCGCGGCGATGATCGAGCTGAACCTGCGCATGCACAACAGCGCCGTCAGCGAGTTCGTCTACACCCCCAAGCGCCACGCGCTCACCGGCTACAACGCGCTGCCGCACCTCGATCGACCCGAGCGCGCCGGCTGGGTGACCTATATGTGAGTACCGCGGGGCCGCAGGGCTCCCGGCAAAGGCGAAAGCGGCTCAGCGCGGACGGCGCGGGTCGTGGCTGCCGTGCGTGTGATCGTGCGCGTGATCGTGCGTGTGATCGTGCGTGTGATCGTGCGTGTGATCGTGGCCGCAGGCATGGGCATGGTCGTGCCGATGGCCTCGTCCATGCCCGTGTCCATGGGTGTGCCGATGCTCGTCTGCGGCGGCGGCCCCGTCGCCGTCGTCCACGGGCTCGAAGGGCACGGTCTCTTCGCTGACGACGAGGTGCATCTGCTCGAGCAGCGCCCGCAGTCGGGCATCGGGTTCGAGCTCGAGGCGATCGGCGTGCAGCGCCACCGCCGCGCGGTGTGTCCCGAGCCGGTAGGCGGCCCGCAGCAGATCGTCGGGCCTGCCTTGCGTGGCGCGGGGTCGCGCCACCAGCACCGGCTGCGCGGCGGCCACGACGACGACGAGCGATCCGTCGTCGCCCACCAGCACGTCGCCGCCGCGCAGGGCCTGGCCCGACGGCAACGCGACCGTGAGCTTGCGGCCGGCGGAGTCGGTGGCTTCGAAGCGGCCCAGGCGGCGCTGCGCCCAGTCGAGTTCGACAGCGGCAGCGCGCCTGAGCAGGGCAGCGGCCAGGCCGCGACCCTGAACGATGAGCTTGTCGATGTTCGGCATGGGTCGATTGTCGTGCGCGACGCGGCGGCGGCCAGGAACCCTGCCGTTCAGAACAGGGCGTAGCGCTGCGTCAGCGGCAGCGCGTCGACGGCGCCTTCGCAGACCAGCAGCCTCCCGTCGGCGCGTACGGCGCCGCTGCGCTCGTCGATCTCGACATGCGGCGTGTAGGCGTTGTGCACCATGTCGCGCCGGTGCAGGGTGCGCGCGCCGCCTGCGGCCGCCAGCCGTCTGGCCAGGCCGAGGCGCTCGCCGATGCCGGCATCGAGCGCGCTGCGGCTGACGAAGCTCAGGCTCGCGGCCGGCGCGAGGCGACCGCAGCCGGCAAACAGCGGGGCCGCGCTCCGCGGCCCCGGCAGCGCCGCGTCGACCATCGGCGCCGCGGCGACGACGCCGCCCTTGAGCACCAGGCTGGGCCGCACGCCGAAATACGCGGGCCGCCACAGCACCAGATCGGCCCACTTGCCGACCTCGATCGAGCCGACCTCGTGCGCGATGCCCCAGGCCAGCGCCGGATTGATGGTGAACTTGGCGAGGTAGCGCTTGACGCGCAGATTGTCGGCGCGCGCGCTGTCGCCGGGCAGGGTACCGCGCAGGATCTTCATCGCATGCGCCATCTGCCAGGCGCGCACGACGATGCCGCTGCCCGGCGCCGGCGCGCCCGAGCCGACGATGCCGATCGCGCCGAGCTCGTGCAGCAGTGCGACCGCGGCGCGCGTCGTGCCGCGCGCGCCGGCCGCCGCGCCGGTCGCGTGCAGCCCGGTGGCGCTGCCGGCCAGGACGTGGTCCACGCCGGCCCAGCGCGGGGCGTCGGGCGCACCGGCATCGGGCAGCACCTGGACCGTGCGGCCGCACAGCGCAGCCAGCGTGTCGGTGAAGAACCCGCTCTCGTGCAGCGTGTCGGCATGCAGCAGCACCTGGGTGTCGGTGACCTCGGCCAAGGTCAGGCAGTTGTCGATCGCCGCCGGCGTGCTGCCCCAGTCCTCGTGCAGCGCCAGGCCGATGGCGCCGGCGGCCAGCTGCTGCGTCAGCGGCTCCGGGCGGCTGGCATTGCCCTTGCCGACGAAGCCGAGATTCATCGGCAGGCCCTCGGCCGCGCGCAGCATGCGCTGGAGGTTCAGCGGCCCGGGTGTGCAGCCGGTTTCGAGCGAGCCGCTGGTCGGCCCGGTGCCGCCGCCGATCATCGTCGTGGTGCCCGCCAGCAGCGCATCGACGATCTGCTGCGGGCCGCCGAAGCGCACGCCGGTGTCGACGCCGCCGGCCGTGACGATCAGACCTGCGCCCGAGACGATCTCGGTACCCGGCCCGACGACGATGTCGACTCCGGCCTGCGTGTCGGGGTTGCCGGCCTTGCCGATGGCGGCGATGCGGCTGCCCTTGACGCCGATGTCGGCCTTCACGATGCCCCAGTGGTCGACGACGAGCGCGTTCGTCACGACCAGGTCGTGCGCCTCGTGGCGGCCCGGGCCGTTGACGGCCTGGCTCTGACCCATGCCGTCGCGCAGGCTGCCGCCGCGTCCGAAGCTGGCCTCCTCGCCGCAGCCGCCGGCGCGCAGCGTGGCGTCGTCCTCGACTTCGACGACGAGCGCGGTGTCGGCCAGGCGCACGCGGTCGCCCCGGGTCGGGCCGTACCGCTCGGCGTAGGCGCGGCGCGAGAGTCCGTTCATCCGCGGCGTGCTCACAGCGGACCGTTGACGAGGCCGCGAAAGCCCTGCACCTGGCGCATGCCGGCGTAGGGCACGAGCGGCACGACGCGCTCCTCGCCGGGCGCGAAGCCGAGCGTGGAACCGCTGGCGATCGCCAGCCGCATGCCGCGCGCGGCCTGGCGGTCGAAATGCAGCGCCGGGTTGGTCTCGGCGAAGTGGCAGTGCGAGCCGACCTCGATCGGCTGGCGGCCGGTGTTGGCGACGACGAGGCGCAACGGCGTGCGCCCGGGCTCGAGCGCGAGCGCGCCGTCGCCGCAGAGGATCTCGCCGGGGATCATCGCCGCGCGCCCGGCTTCAGGCAATCGGCCGCGGCACGGTCACGAGATGCAGGCCGTCGGCGAAAGTCGCCTCGACGCGGACCTCGCCCAGCATCTCGGCCACGCCGTCCATGACGTCGCCGCGCACGAGCACGCGCGCGGCCTCGGCCGCCGCCTCGGCGGCGGACCTGCCCTCGCGCGCGCCTTCGAAGATGGCGGCGGCGACGAGCGCGCGCGCCTCGGGCACGTTGAGCTTGAGGCCGCGCGCGCGCCGGCGCTCGGCCAGCAGCGCAGCGGTGAAGACGAGCAACTGGTCCCTCTCGCGCGGCGTCAAGTCCATGCGTGCGCTGCCTGTGTGGTCGGTGCCGGGCGGATTCTGCCGCGGCCCGGCGCGCGCCGCCGCGAGGCCCGATAATGCGCGGCGTGAAGCAGGCCAGACCGCCGCTGGTGCGAGCGGGGAAACCCGGCACTGGAGGAAGGTCCGGACTGCACAGGGCAGCGTAGCAGGCAACACCTGTCCGGCGTGAGCCGAGGATCAGAGCAACAGAGACGAGTCGTTGCGGGGCATGGCCTCGCAACGGGTGAAACGGGCAATCTCTACGCGCAGCAACACCAAGTAGGCCGGCTTTGATGCGGCCCGCGGAGCCGGCGGGTAGGTGGCACCGAGCCGGGCGGGCGACCCCCGGCCCAGAGGAATGGCGGTCACGGCGTCGGCCCGCAAGGCCGGCGACGCACAGAATCCGGCCTATCGGCCTGCTTCACACATTCGCGCGCGGCGCCCGGCGGTGCGCGTGCATCGGCGCAGCCCGTAGACTGCGCGGCTCGCCTGCACGATGACTCCCGACGTCCTATCGGCCTGGCGCGGCCCGCGCTGGACCCTGACCCTGCTGATCGCGTGCCTGAGCATGCTCGGGCCGTTCTCGGTCGACACCTACCTGCCGGCCTTCGCCGGCATTGCCGCGTCGATCGGCGCCACGCCGGGCGAGATGCAGCAGACGCTGTCGAGCTATCTGCTCGGCTTCGCGCTGATGAACCTGTTCCACGGCGCGCTGTCCGACAGTTTCGGGCGCCGGCCGGTGATCATCGTCGGCGTCGCGGTGTTCGTGCTGGCGTCGATCGGCTGTGCGCTTGCCGGATCGATCTCGGCGCTGGTGGCCTTCCGCGCGCTGCAGGGCTTGTCGGCGGGCGCCGGCATGGTGGTCTCGCGCGCCATCATCCGCGACCTGTTCGCTCCGGCCGACGCTCAGCGTGCGATGTCGCAGGTGACCCTGTACTTCGCCGTCGCTCCGGCGGTGGCGCCGCTGCTCGGCGGCTGGGTGTTCGCGGGCCTGGGCTGGCACGCCATCTTCTGGATGCTGGCGCTGCTGGGCGCGCTGCTCGGCTTCGTGATCTGGCGCCGGCTGCCCGAGACGCTGCACGCGACGGCGCGCCAGCCCTTCCATCCGCTGCATCTGCTGCACGGCTACGCGCAGCTCGTGCGCAGTCCGCGCTTCCTGGCCCTGGTGGTGGCCAGCGGCATCCCGTTCAACGGCATGTTCCTGTACGTGCTGTCGGCGCCGGCCTTCGTCGGCGAGCACCTCGGCCTGGCACCGACCCAGTTCTTCTGGTTCTTCGCGATCAACGTCGCCGGCATCATGAGCGGGGCCTGGCTGTCCGGGCGGCTGGCCGGACGCGTGTCCTGGCGACTGCAGATCCGCTGGGGCTTCGCCGTCATGAGCGTGGTGTCGATCGCCAACGTCGTGCTGAACTACCTGTTCGTGCCGCATCCGGCCTGGGCGATGTGGCCGGTCGGGCTGTATGCGCTGGGCTGGTCGCTGATGACGCCGGTGGTCACGCTGCTCGTGCTCGAGCAGATGCCCGAGCGCCGCGGCATGGCCGCGTCGGTGCACGCCAGCATCTCGAGCGCGGCCAACGCGCTCGTGGCCGGGGCGCTGTCGCCGCTGGTGATGCACTCGCCGCGCGGCCTGGCGCTCGCCGCGCTGGGATTGATGATGGTCGGGCTGGTCGCCTGGACCTGGGTCAAGCGGCAGGTGACCTGAGCGCGAAGGTACGGCCCCGGAGGTCCCGCGGCCGCGCCGCCTCGAGGGCCGGCGCGGCCTCAAGGGCTGCCGCGGCCGGCCGATATCGGGCGTGGAGCCCAGCCATGACCGCGCGCCGATCCCTCGTCCCGAGCCTCGCCGCCTTGTGCATGCTCTTGCCCTGCGGCGTGTCGTCGGCCCGGGCCGGCGAGGCGGCCGCGGCGGCTGCCCCGGGGCGCCAGCCGGTCGTGGCCTCGCCGATCGTCGATCCGATGGAGCGGCTGCGCCAGCGCCTGGCCGAGCGGCTCGCCGCGGGCCAGTCCGACAACCTCTCAGGCAAGCTCGACCTGCGCAACAGCTCGCCCGGAGCCGTGGCCGCCGGCGACAGCGCCAGGGAGCGCCCGGCGCCGCGTCCGAGCGCCCGGCTGGCGGCCGCGCAGGGCGGCGGCGCACCGGCCACACCGCGCCGCGCTGCGGCCGACGCGCCGGCCGCCGCCGGCCCCGTGCACGCCGAGGCGCCGCACTGGGCCTACGAGGGGGCCGGCGGACCGGCCGCCTGGGGCAGCCTGCAGCCCGAGTTCGCGCTGTGCGCGCGCGGCGAGCGGCAAAGCCCGATCGACATCCGCGACGGCCTCGCGGTCGACCTCGAGCCGGTGCGCTTCGACTACCAGCCGGGCCGCTTCGGCGTCGTCGACAACGGCCATACGGTGCAGGTGAACCTGGCGCCGGGCAGCTCGATCGACATCGGTGGTCGGCGCTACGAACTCGTGCAGTTCCACTTCCACCGGCCCTCGGAGGAGCGCATCGACGGACGCCAGTTCGAGATGTCCGTGCACCTCGTGCACCGTGACGCGCAGGGCCGGCTGGCGGTGGTCGGCCTGCTGCTCGAGAAGGGGCCGGCGCAGCCCGTGGTGCAGGCGGTGTGGAACAACCTGCCGCTGGAAAAGCACGAGGAATCGACGGCGCGCACCACCATCGACCCCGCCGGCTTGCTGCCCGCCGACCGCCGCTACTACACCTACATGGGCTCGCTCACGACGCCGCCGTGCAGCGAGGGCGTGCAATGGATCGTGATGCGCGCGCCGGTGACGGCAGCGCCCGAGCAGCTCGAGCTGTTCGGGCGGCTGTACCCGATGAACGCAAGGCCGCTGCAGTCGGCCGGCGGGCGCCGCATCCTGCAGTCGAACTGACGGTCGTCGCGGCGATCGGCCCGGGGCAGCGCGCGCAGGACCGAACCGTCAGCCGCTGCGCCGCGCCGCCAGCAGCAGCAGCGGCCACAGCCACAGGCTGGCCAGCCACAGCGCCACGCGGCCGGCCGACAGAGGCCGCTTCTCGTGCTGCGCGAGCCTGACCAGGAGCACGGCAGCACCGGCCACGACGTACAGCAGCAGAGCGCCGTAGATCGCCACGCGCGCGCCGTAGCCGAGCGCGAGCAGGTCACCGACCACGCGCCCGGCCAGCGCCGCCAGCAGCACCGCGAGCAGCAGCGCCAGCGCGACACCGGCGATCGCATGGCGCAGGTTCCACAGCGGATCGTTGTGCATCGGCCGCGTCAGCCGCGCACGATCGCCGCGACGCTCTCGGCGATTGCCAGCGAGGCCGTGAGCCCCGGCGACTCGATGCCGAACAGATGCACGACGCCGGGCACGCCGTGCTCCTGCGGGCCGTCGATGCGGAAGTCGGCTGCCGCGGCACCCGCGCCGCCGAGCTTGGGGCGCACGCCGCTGTAGGCGGGCACGAGCGCGCCGTCGGGCAGTGCCGGCCAGTAGCGCCGCACCGCGGCGTAGAAGGCGTCGGCGCGTGTCGGTGCAACGCGGTAGTCGAGCCGCGCGCCTTCGGCGTCGCTTTCGATCCATTCGACGTCGGGGCCGAAGCGCGCCTGGCCCGCGAGGTCGAGCGTCAGATGTACGCCGAGGCCGCCGTCCACCGGCGTCGGGTAGATCAACCGGGCAAACGGCGCGCGCCCGCCGGCCGTGGCGAGCGCGAAGTAGTTGCCCTTGGCGAGGTGGCGCCGCGGCACCGCAGCGCCCGCGAACCCCTCGAGCGAATCCGCCAGCGCCTGGGCGTCCAGGCCGGCGGCATTGACGATCCAGCCGGCGTCGAGCTCGAAGTGCCGGCCCTGCGCATCCAGCGTGCGCACGCGCCAGCCGCTGCCGCGGCGTTCGGCGCCGACCACGCGGCTGCCCGGAGCAAGGGCGGCGCCGGCGTGCTCGGCGTCGCCGAGCAGCGCGGCCATGAACTCGTGCGCCGAGACGATGCCGCTGGACGGCGAGTGCAGCGCCGCCGTGCATTCGAGTGCCGGCTCGAGCGCGCGCGCCTCGCGGCGCGACAGCCAGCCGAGGTCGTCGACGCCGTTGGCGCGGGCGCGCTCGGCGATGCGGTGCAAACGGGCTTCGTCGCCTGCGCGCGTGGCCACCACCAGCTTGCCGCAGCGGGCGTGTGCCACGCCGCGCGCGGCGCACAAGGCGTACAGCAGCGCGCGGCCGCGCACGCACAGCCGGGCCTTCAGGCCGCCGGGTTCGTAGTACAGGCCCGCATGCACGACCTCGCTGTTGCGCGACGAGATGCCCGTACCGTGCCGCGCCTCGCGCTCGGCAACGATCACTTCGCGGCCGGCCAGCGCCAGGGCGCGCGCGACGGCCAGCCCGACCACGCCGGCGCCGACGACGAGGACGTCTACGCCGTCCACCGTGGCCGGCGTCGATCGGGACAAACGCGCGGGCGCGCCGGAGTCGCCACTTCAAGCAGCACTTTCAGTGACGTAGCCAAGTGCTTCATTCTTATCGTCTTTCCGAGCGCCGAACCAACTTTCGGATCGGATTGTAAGTGCTTGATTTTCTTGATTTTTCGGACCGCTCTGGATTGACTGCGGCCACAGCGGTCGATTAGAGTGGGGATTCGTGCAGATGAGTGTGGAATAGTGTCTCAAGCGCCCTATCGCGGAGGCCCGGTGCTGACCCTCGACCAGAAGGGCCGCATCACCGTGCCCGCGCGCTGGCGCGAGCAGTTGATGGCAAGCGTCGGCGGCAAGCTGATCATCACGAAGAACGCCGACGGCGGCCTTGCGCTGTATCCGCCGCCGGTGTGGGAGCAGCTCGAGCGCATCGTGCTCGAGCTGACCGCCGACGACGACCCCTGGCGGCGCATCCTGGCCGGCAACTCGGAGGAGGTGGAGATCGACAGCGCCTCGCGCGTGCTGATCCCGCCCGACCTGCGCCGCTGGGCCGGACTCGAGCGCGAAGTGAAGTTCATGGGCCTGGGCACCTATTTCGAATTGTGGGACCTCGGCCGCTACGAAGTCCACGAGGCGCAGGCCATCGCCAAGGGTAGGCCCGAGGCCCTGCGCAACCTCAAGCTGGCGTGAGCGACGACCGCCCATGGCTGCACCGCACCGTGCTGCACAGCGAGGCCGTGACGGCGCTCGTGACGCAGCCCGAGGGCGTTTACGTCGACGGCACCTTTGGCCGCGGTGGGCACGCGCGCGAAATCCTCGCGCGGCTGGCGCCGGCGGGGCGCCTGTTCGCCTTCGACCGCGATCCGCAGGCGGTGGCCGCGGCGCGCGCCGTCGCCGATCCGCGCCTGGCCGTGCTGCACGCCAGCTTTGCCGAGATGCGCACGCAGCTCGCGGCGCACGGCGTGGCGCACGTGCAGGGCGTACTGCTCGATCTGGGCGTGAGCTCGCCGCAGCTCGACGACCCGGAGCGCGGCTTCAGCTTCCGCTTCGACGCCCCGCTGGACATGCGCATGGACACCACGCGCGGCGAGACGGCGGCCGATTTCCTGGCCCGCGCCAGCGCGCGCGAAATCGTGGAGGTGCTGCGTGAGCATGGCGAAGAACGGGCTGCTGTACCGATTGCAAAGGCGCTTGTCGCTCGCCGCGAAGGCGGCGCCCCCGTGCGGCGCACCGGGGAACTGGCCGCGCTCGTGGCTCGCGCCGTCAAGTCCCGCGAGCCGGGCCAGGACCCTGCAACGCGCACGTTTCAGGCTCTACGGATTCACGTCAATGCCGAGCTTGAAGCGCTCGAGCAGGGGCTGAAGGCTGCGCTCGCGCTGCTCGCCCCGGGGGGACGGCTGGTGGTGATCTCCTTCCATTCGTTGGAGGACCGCATCGTCAAGCGCTTCATCGTCAGGCACAGCCGCGACGTGCCCGATCGGCGCGCGCCGTTCGCGCCGCCGCGTGCGCTGGCGCTCGTCGCACTCGGGCGCACGCGGCCCGGGGCCGAGGAAACGGCGGCCAATCCGCGCGCCCGCTCGGCCGTGATGCGCGTGGCCGAGCGCACCGGGGCGCCGGCATGACCAGGCTCGACGGGCTGCTCGTGCTCGTGCTGCTGGGCAGCGCGCTCGTGCTCGTGCGCACCTCGTACGAGGCGCGGCGCCTGTTCGCCGAACTGGACCGCGCACGCGCCGAGCA
Source organism: Rubrivivax sp. (assembly GCA_020852865.1). Taxonomy (GTDB): domain Bacteria; phylum Pseudomonadota; class Gammaproteobacteria; order Burkholderiales; family Burkholderiaceae_C; genus Rubrivivax. Next base: position 1,912 of record JADYZZ010000055.1, on the reverse strand, counting down.
GCGCCGGCTCGACGCCGAGTACAAGCGGCTCGATGCCGAGCGCCAGGCGCAGGGCACGCACCTGCGCGTCGAGCGCGTCGCGCGCGACAAGCTCGCGATGCGGCCGGCCACGCCCGGCATCACCACCTACGTCGACGAGCCGGCCGGCGCCGGGGCGACGCGATGAGCGGCAGCGCGCGCAGCGCGGGCAGCATGCGCGGCGCCGGCAGCACGCGCGGCGCCGGCGTGCGCAGCGTCAACTACGCCACCAGCCCGCTGCTGGCCAGCCGCACGCCGCCTTGGCGCTCGCGCTTCGTGGTGCTGCTGGTGGCGGGGGCTTTCGCGCTGCTGCTGGGTCGCGCCGTCTACGTGCAGATCGTGGCCGCGCCGTTCTACCAGGCGCAGGGCGAGAAGCGCTTCGTGCACCGCGAGCCGCTGCCGGCCAGCCGCGGGCGCATCCTCGATCGCAACGGCCTGGTGCTCGCCACCAGCGTGGCGATGCCCTCGGTGCAGGTCGACCTCAAGACCTTCGCCGCCGAGGGCAGCGCGCGCAAGGCACGCATCGCCGCGCTGGCGCGCGCGCTCGGCGCGCCTGCCGCCGAGATCGCCGAACGGCTCGAGGGCACGAGCGGCAGCGTGCTGCTGCGCCGCCATGTCGAGGAGCCGGTGTGGCAGGCGGTGAAGGCGCTCGAGCTCAAGGGCGTGAGCGAGCTGCGCGAGTACCGCCGCCGCTACCCCGAGGGCGAGGCGGCAGCGCATGTCGTGGGCTTCACCGACGTCGACGACAGGGGGCAGGAAGGCATCGAGCTCGGCTTCGACCGGCAGCTCGTCGGCCATGCCGGCCAGCGCAGCGTCGTGCGCGACCGCCTCGGCCGTGTCGTCGAGGACGTCGGCGACCAGCTCGACCCGGTCAACGGCGCCGACGTCCAGCTGGCGATCGACAGCAAGGTCCAGTTCTTCGCCTGGCAGCGCGTGCGCGACGCCGTACGCGAGCACAACGCGCGCGGCGGCAGCGTCGTCGTGCTCGACGTCACCACCGGCGAGCTGCTGGCGCTGGCCAACTATCCGAGCTTCGATCCGGGGCAGCGGCGCAACCTCTCGGGCGAGCAGTTGCGCAACCGCGCGCTCACCGACACCTTCGAGCCCGGCTCGACGATGAAGCCCTTCATCGCCGCGCTCGCGCTCGACACCGGCCGGGTCACGCCCGCCACGCCGATCCAGACGGCGCCCGGCCGCCTGACGATCACCGGTTCCACCATCAGCGATTCGCATGCGCACGGCGTGCTCACCGTGGCCGAGGTCATCCAGAAGTCGAGCAACGTGGGCACCGTGAAGATGGCGATGGCGATGGAGCGCCGCGAGATGTGGGAGATGTTCACCTCGGTGGGCATCGGCCAGCGTCCGCGCATCGACTTCCCCGGCGCGGTCACGGGCCGGCTCCGGCCCTGGAAGAGCTGGCGCCCGATCGAGCAGGCGACGATGAGCTACGGCTACGGCCTCTCGGTGAGCCTGCTGCAGCTCGCCCGTGCGTACACCGCGTTCGCGCGGGACGGCGAGGTGATCCCGGTGACCATGCTCAGGCGCGACCCGGCCGAAGGGGCCGTGCACGGCCAGGCGGTGATGAAGCCCGAGACCGCGCGCCAGGTGCGCGAGATGCTGCGCCTGGCCGCCGGCCCCGGTGGCACCGCGCCCAAGGCGCAGGCGCTCGGCTACTCGGTGGGCGGCAAGACCGGCACCGCGCGCAAGCAGGTCGGTCGCACGTACACCGACAAATACCGCGCCTGGTTCGTGGGCATCGCACCCGCCGCCAACCCGCGCATCATCGGTGCCGTGATGGTTGACGAGCCCGGCAAGGGTGTCTTCTACGGCGGCGACGTGGCGGCCCCCGTGTTCAGCCAGGTCGTGTCGCAGACGCTGCGCATGCTCAACGTGC
>JADYZZ010000054.1 GCA_020852865.1 Rubrivivax sp. | reverse complement strand
TTGCGCGCCTGGCCGCCGAACTTGGTGGCCAGGATGGTGGTGATCGCCGCGGTCAGCGTGGTCTTGCCGTGGTCGACGTGACCGATCGTGCCGACGTTGACGTGCGGCTTGGTGCGCTCGAACTTGCCCTTTGCCATCTCGAAACTCCTGGCTGCAACCGATGAATGCTCTGCGTTGTGGTGCTGGTGCCCATGGCGCGGATCGAACGCGCGACCTCTCCCTTACCAAGGGAGTGCTCTACCACTGAGCCACATGGGCGTCGATACGGGTCTGGCGACGTTGCGCCCTCGACAGACCGGTAGCGACGATGCCTGCGCCTGGGCCTCCAGGCTGGAGCGGGAGACGGGAATCGAACCCGCGTCATTAGCTTGGAAGGCTAAGGTTCTGCCATTGAACTACTCCCGCGGGTCGCGCCGCCGCTGTCGGCACGGGCAGCGGCGGTGTCTCTGGTGGAGGAGGTTGGATTCGAACCAACGTAGGCGTAAGCCAACAGATTTACAGTCTGCCCCCTTTAGCCACTCGGGCACCCCTCCAGAGAGCCGGGCATTCTAGCACGGTCGATCGGGCGCGCCGGCCCTGCGTTTCGTGCGCGATGGCGAGGCGGTGCCGCTGCCGCCATCGGTTGAGTCTTGTGGGCGCACACTTGCATTGTTTGGCGCCATGCGCGCGAGTCCGGCGCGTCCAGCGGCTCTCGAGGAACAGGAATACCGAACGCTCACGGCATGGCGGAAAGCAGCGGTTCCTTCAAGAGCAGCGGGCCCGCTGGCGGGCTCGGAATGCTCAGAGTGTCCAATCGAGTTCCCCTCGCCCCGCGCGCGCCAGAAACCGCGCCGCCAGCCCGAAGTGCCCGCAGCCGATGAAAGGCAGCGGCGGGCGCATCGCCGCGAGCGGGGAAGGGTGATTGCAGCGCAGCAGCAGATGCGGCAGCGCGCGGCCGCCGGGGTGCCCGGCGGCGCTCCAGGCCGCGTCGATGGCGGCTGCGCGGCGCTGGGCCTGCGCACCCCAGAGCATGAAGACCTTGGGCTGCGGCTCGGCCGCGAGGGCGGCCACCACGGCGTCGCTCAAGGCCTCCCAACCCAGGCCGGCATGGCTCGCCGCTCGGCCTTCCTCGACCGTCAGCACGGTGTTGAGCAGCAGCACGCCGCGTTCGGCCCAGCGCGCAAGCGAGCCCGAATGCGGCGGCGCCTGGCCGAGGTCGCGCTGCAGTTCCCTGAAGATGTTGCGCAGGCTGGGCGGCGGCGCCACGCCGTCGGGTACCGAGAAGGCCAGCCCCTCGGCCTGACCCGGCCCGTGGTAGGGATCCTGTCCGAGGATCACGACGCGCGCAGCCGCGCGCGGCGTGAGTTCGAAGGCGCGGAACACCCGCTGCGGATGGACCGGTGTGCCGGCGCGCACGCGCGCGTCGACGGCCGCCACGCAGTGCCGGCCCGCGGCGCCGGCGCGCCAGGCCGCGAGCAGCGGCTGCCAGTCGCCGTGCGGCGCGTCGAGCAGCGCGTCGAGCGGCGCGCGCAGCCGGCTCAAGCGAACAGCGCGGCCAGCGCCGCGCCCGGGTCGGGCGCGCGCATGAAGGCTTCGCCGACGAGGAAGGCGCCGATGCCGGCCGCGCGCATGCGCCGGACGTCGGCGCGCTCGCGGATGCCCGACTCGGTGACGAGCAGGCGCTCCGGGCCGACCCGATGGCGCAGCGCCAGCGTGGTGTCGAGCGACACCTCGAAGCTGCGCAGATTGCGGTTGTTGATGCCCACGAGCGGCGTCTTCAGCGCCAGCGCGCGCTCGAGTTCCGCCGCGTCGTGCACCTCGACCAGAACGGCCAGGCCGAGCGCGTGCGCCGCGGCCTCGAGGTCGGCCAGCTGCGCGTCGTCTAGGCAGGCGGCGATCAGCAGGACGGCGTCGGCGCCGATGGCGCGCGCCTCGGCCAGCTGGTACTCGTCGACGACGAAGTCCTTGCGCAGCACCGGCAGCGCGCAGGCCGCGCGCGCCTCGATCAGATGCGTGTCGGCGCCCTGGAAGAAGCGCCGGTCGGTGAGCACGCTCAGGCAGGCCGCGCCGCCGCGCTCGTAGCCGGCCGCGATCCGGGCCGGCTCGAACTGCGCGCGCAGCACGCCCTTGCTCGGACTGGCCTTCTTCACCTCGGCGATGACGCCGGCGCGGCCCGCGGCGACGGCTGCGCGCAGCGCGGCGACGAAGTCGCGCAGGTCGCCCGCGCGCGTGCGCGCTTCGGCCTCGGCGCGCCAGCTCTGCAGGCTGCGCACGGCACGGCCCGCAGCGACCTCCGCGCGCTTGACGGCGACGATGCGCTCCAGGATGTCGTCCATGGCGGGTGGCGACGCGGCGCTCGTGACCGGCTCAGCCCGCGGCCGGCCGGAACTTCTGCGTCAGCGCCACCCACTGGCTGAGCTTGGCCAGTGCCGCGCCCGAGGCCACCGCCTCGCGCGCGCGCTTGACGCCTTCGCCCACCGACGCGGCCACGCCCGCGCAGTACAGCGCCGCGCCGGCGTTGAGCAGCACGACGTCGCGCACCGGCCCGTCCTCGTCGGCCAGCGCGCGCTGGATGCAGGCCACCGACTCCTCCTTGTCGGCCACGCGCAGCACGCGCGCGTCGTACACCGGCAGCCCGAAGTCGCTCGGGTGCACGGTGTATTCGCGCACCTCGCCGGCGACGAGCTCGCCCACCAGCGTCTCGCCCGACAGCGACACCTCGTCCATGCCGTTCATGCCGTAGACCACCATCACATGCTCGCTGCCCAGGCGCTGCAGCACGCGCACCTGGATGCCGACGAGGTCGGGGTGGAAGACGCCGAGCAGCTGGTTGGGCGCGCCGGCCGGGTTGGTGAGCGGGCCGAGGATGTTGAAGATGGTGCGCACGCCCAGCTCCTTGCGCACCGGCGCGGCGTGCTTCATCGCGCTGTGGTGGCTGGGCGCGAACATGAAGCCGATGCCGGTCTCGGCCAGGCAGGCCGCCACCTGCTCGGGCGTGAGCATGATGTAGGCGCCCAGCGCCTCGAGCACGTCGGCGCTGCCCGAGGTGGACGAGACTGCGCGCCCGCCGTGCTTGGCCACGCGCGCTCCGGCGGCGGCGGCGACGAACATCGCCGCCGTGCTGATGTTGAAGGTGTGCGAGCTGTCGCCGCCGGTGCCGACGATGTCCACCAGATGCCGGCGCTCGGCCACCGGCACCGGCAGCGCGAACTCGCGCATCACCTGCGCGGCGGCGGCGATCTCGCCGATCGTCTCCTTCTTCACGCGCAGGCCCATCGTGAGCGCGGCGATCATTACCGGGCTCATCTCGCCGCCCATGATGCGGCGCATCAGCGCCAGCATCTCGTCGTGGAAGATCTCGCGGTGCTCGATGACGCGCACCAGCGCGTCGGTGTTGGTGATGCTCATCGTCGTGCTTTCGGGGCGCGGGGGGGCGGGCGTGATCCCCGGCTTCACAGGCTCGGGGCCGACATGCGCAGGAAGTTGCGCAGCAGCGCGTGGCCGTGCTCGCCGAGGATGCTTTCGGGGTGGAACTGCACGCCTTCGAGCGGCGTGCGCGTAGCCGCCAGTTCACGGTGGCGCAGGCCCATGATCTCGCCGTCGTCGCTCTCGGCGCTGACGACGAGTTCGGCGGGCAGCGAGGCGCGCTCGACCGCCAGCGAGTGGTAGCGCACGACCGAGAAGCGCTCGGGCAGCCCGGCGTAGACGCCGCGCCCGTCGCAGCGCACGATGCTCGTCTTGCCGTGCATCTGCACGCGCGCGCGCACCACGCGGCCGCCGAACGCCGCGCCGATCGCCTGGTGCCCCAGGCACACGCCGAGCAGCGGCAGCTTGCCGGCGAAGTGCCGGATCGCCGGCAGGCAGATGCCGGCCTCGGCCGGCGTGCAGGGGCCGGGCGACAGCACCAGCCGCGCGGGGCCGAGCGCGGCGATGCCTTCGAGCGTGATCTCGTCGTTGCGCACGACGCGCACCTCCTCGCCGAGCTCGCCGAAGTACTGCACGAGGTTGTAGGTGAACGAGTCGTAGTTGTCGATCATCAGCAGCATGGGCGCTCCAACCCTCGGACTTCATGGGATGTTCGCAAGGGCATCCTGATTCGGTACCCGCTTTGATACCCGCTGCTTGCGGCGCTGGCGAGGCCGGCGCGCCGTGCTGGGTGGGGACGGAAGGCGCCCGCCGGGGGCGCGTAGGGGTGGTCAGGCCGATGGCTTGCGCCAACGCCAACCGGAGCGCGCTGCGGTGATCGGACGGATCGCAGACATGACTCGCATTATGGCCGGACCGCAAGGTGCCGCTCGCTCGTTGAGCATCAATCGAGTCAGCCTCGCAATGCAAAGGACGGCAACCTTCGTTGACGATGACTCTGACATCTCGGCCAGCATTCGCGCAGCCCCGGATCAAGTCGTCCAGCTGCCTGGCCCGCGCCGCTTGGGGGCGGGCGCGTTCGCGGTGCTCCACGGGCCGAGCGGGGTCCACCGCAATCTCTTCGAGCTTGGTCGCCAGTGCGCGCAGGTTGCTCTGGAACTGAATGCGTCCGTCGAGCACCCTCATCGATGCGTGCCACAGGCATGCCACCGCCGGCTCCTGCCCGCCCCCGAAGGACCAGTTGTAGCAATAGGCTGGGTTGCTTCTCGGGCTCACCGCCGGTGTCCCGTTTGCTCTCACGAACCACCGATCGACAGAGACGCCGGCCCGACGCACCAGGTCAATCACCGCGTGCGAGTGTCGGGGCCTCAGCGCTTCCCGCTCAGCAGCAAGGCGAGCCGCGGTCGACTCCTCTGGCGATTGCGAAGCCGGCCAGCGCGCGATCTCGGCCTCCTGAGCGCTGGACATGACGCCCTTTCTGAGCTTCAGACAGTCGGATAGCAGCGCCAGCGCCTCACCGTACTGCAGGCCGAAGATGGGCCAGTCGCTGCCGTGTTTGTGCACGTTGCAGGGCGCCGGATGCCTCGCTTTGGCGGCGGAAAGCCGCTGCGCGCGCCGGCCGACGAGGATCTGCACGACCTGATCGCCGAGCGCTACGAACAGGCCGCCACCATCGTCACCAGCAACCTGGACTTCGACGAGTGGGATCAGGCCTTCGCCACCAACCGGCTGCTGGCCTCGGCGACATTGGACCGGCTGCGCCACAACGCCTACTGCCTGGAACTCGACGGGCCGTCATACCGCGATCCCAAGGTCGCGCCGGCGTCCAAGAAAGCACCCCCGAAGGGCTCCGTCAGCACGGCAAGATAGCGCCGTCCACAGGGTGCTTCGAGATGCTCTTCGGCACCGCCCCGAGTGGCCGGTATACGCCGACTCCGGCTGGCCGGATTACGCCGACTCCTGACAGCGACGCCGATCCAGACCCAGCCGCAGGACTTGTGGGACCTGATCGGCATCCTGCACCAGGGGCGCGGCAACTTCGTGCTGGGCAACGACTTCGCGGCCTGGCATCGGGCCGGCGAGGTGCTGGAGATCCTGGCGGGCCGGCAGGAGGTGACGTCGGCCGAGCACGCGTGGGAGTTGCTGCGCTCCCCGTTGCCGCTGGTGGACTCCACGCGCGAGCCGCGCGCCCGGCGGCTGTTCAGTGCGATCCGCCAGGACCTGGGCCTGGTGAACGGCGAAACCCAGACAGCCAAGTCGCTGGCCGACCTGAGCGAGGACACGCGCGAGATCCTGGAAGACGAGCTGCACCGGCAGGTGTCCGGCGCCACGTTTTTCCAGCGTGAGAACCCCCTGGTGCGGCACGTTGTGCTGCGCAAGCGCGTGAGCCTGGAGGATGCCGGCCTGCTGGCACGGGTGGGCGTGGACGTGCACCCCGATCGCCAGCTGGTCCGCGAGCCGCAGGGCTTCGACGCCCTGTTCGAAGCCAAAGCCTTGCGCACCAGCGAAGACTTCCGCGAGGCCTACCGGGAAGCACGCGCCTTCGGCAAGGCCTTGAGCGCGCGTGGCCAGGGGCGCGGGGGCGGCGGCGGGTTCATGAAGAACCTGGTCGAGCAGCGCATCTGCTCGACCATCCACGCGGGCCTGAACACGGTGCGGGCGCTGCTGGAAGGCCAGACGCTGCGCGAGGAGGAGGACGAAGACGATGCCGAGCTGGCCGTGGAAACCGGCGACGAACGCGAGGCCCTGGAACGGCTGCTGAACCGGTTGGAGCGCATCGAGTCCGACCCCAAGCTGGCGGCGCTGCTGTACTACCTGGACCGCGAGAAGTGGCTGGGCCTCGGCGTGATCGTCTTCAGCCAGTACTACGACACGGCGCGCTGGGTGGCGGAGCAGCTGGCGCAGCGCTACCCGATTGAGGCCATCGGCCTGTATGCCGGCGCCGGCCGCAGCCGGCTGTACCAGCGCGGCGACAGCGTGTCGTGCGAGCGAGAGACGCTGAAGAAGATGGTGGCAGAGCACCAGATCCGGATCATGGTGGCCACGGATGCGGCCTGCGAAGGCCTGAACCTGCAGACCCTGGGCACACTGGTGAACGTCGACCTGCCCTGGAACCCGACACGGCTGGAGCAGCGCATCGGCCGCATCAAGCGCTTCGGCCAGAAGCGCGACACCGTGGACATGCTCAACCTGGTCAACGAGCAGACCGTCGACGAGAAGATCTACGACCGCCTGTCCGACCGCATGCGCGACCGCTATGACCTGTTCGGCTCGGTCCCGGACACGATCAAGGACGAGTGGATCGACGACATCGAAGCGCTGGGCGTGAAGATGGACGAGTACATCGACGCGCAGCGCGAGGCCACGGGCTTCGACCTTCGCTACACCGCCACCATGGCACCGCCCGACAAGGACTGGCGCGATTGCACGGCGGTGCTGTCGCGGCGCGACTTTGCGGTGCTGATGACGACAGCCTGGTCAGGGTAAGGAACCGCTACCGCACGCGCCTGAATCGGGCACGCCTTGCTGTCGATTGCACGGGATGCTCCGCGCAGCATCCTGGGCCGCGGCCCGCAAGGCTCGGCGCCGGCGCGACCGGCGCGGCGTGCGGGGCGTTCGCGGCGTGCGCGGCGGGGCTTGGGGCCCAGTCCGGCGAACGGGCGCCCGGGGCGCGCCGGCGAGGCCGGGCGCGGCGCCGGGCTGCTCCGGCTCAGGTGCGCCGCGCCTCGGCGTGCCGCACCACGAGCACCGGCACCGTGCTCGTGTGCAGCACGCGCTCGGCGTCGCTGCCGAGCATGGCGTGGCTGAAGCCGCGCCGGCCGTGGGTGCCCATCACGATGAGATCGCAGTCCTGCGCCTTGGCCTCGGCGACGATGACGTCGGCCACGCGGCCGGCGGGGAACTCGATCAGCTTGTCGCTTGCGGCCACGCCGTGGTCGCGCGCCACGCCGCGCGCCTGCTCGAGCAACCCCTGGCCGTGTCTGCGCAGGCCGTCGGCAAGCAGCTCCCAGGCCTGCGGGCTGGCCATGTCGAAGGTGAACGGGAAGGCGTCGATCACATGCACGAAGACCAGGCTCGCGCCGGTGGCGCGGGCCAGGCCGACGGCTTCTTCCATGCCGCGCGCGGCGGTGGCGCTGCCGTCGAGCGGCACCAGGATCTTGCGGTACATGACCATTCCTCCTCGCGTGCGGCGCCGGCCGGCGGATGGACATCCGGCGCGGCGCCACTGCAGCGCGATCCTACCCCGCGTGCCGCGGCGGTGCGCCCGCCATGCGCGACAATGCCGCGTCCCGATTGCCGCAGGAGCCGACGTGGAGCGCAGCCCGGTGAGCCAGGCGCCGTCGTTCGACATCAGCGTCGCGCTCGCCGACGACCACCAGCTCATGCGCGAAGGGCTGCGCCGGCTGCTCGAGGCGACGCCGGGCATGCACGTGGCGGGCGAGGCCGCCAACGGCCACGAGGCGCTCGAGCTGCTGCGCCGCGTTCCGGTCGACGTCGCGGTGCTCGATCTGTCGATGCCGGGGATGACCGGCATGGACCTCATCCGGCGCGTCAAGACCGAGTACCCGCAGGTCGCGGTGCTGGTGCTCACGATGCACGCCGAGGAGCAGTACGCGCTGCGGGCGTTCCGCTGCGGCGCCAGCGGCTACCTGACGAAGGACAGCGCCGGCGACGAGCTCGTGCAGGCCATCCGCAAGGTCGCCCGCGGCGGCGGCTACGTCACCTCGGCGCTGGCCGAGCGGCTGGCGATGGGCCTGAGCACGCTGCGCGAGGCGCCGCGCCACGCCAGCCTCAGCGACCGCGAGTTCGAGGTCTTCCGCCGCATCGTCGCCGGACAGCGCCTCACCGAGATCGCCGAGCAGCTGCACCTCTCGGTGAAGACGGTGAGCACGCATAAATCGCGCGTGCTCGAGAAGATGGGCCTGGACGGCACGGCGGCGCTGATCCGCTACGGGCTCGAGAACCGCCTGTTCGAGGACGCGGCCGGCACCTGACCGCGAGTCGGAATTTTCCTACGACGCGGTAGGACATGCCCGCCGCAACTTGCTGCTCTTCCCACGCCGCGCGGCTGTCGGCGCTGATGGCGCTCAACGACGCCGGGGGCGATGCTTGGCCCAGGGGTGCAGGTCCGTCCAGACGCCCCGCCAGCAGAGGAGCCTCGTATGAACGCGCCAGCCGCCTGCATCACCCGCATCGACGAACGCCGCCGGGGACCGGCGCAGTTCCGTGCCAGCGAGTTGCTGCGCTGGGCCGGGATCGGCGAGTGCGCCGGCCCCGACACCGATCGCATCGTCTATCCGCTGCGCCGCGTGCCGGCGCTGGCGATGCTCTACGTCGAAGGCCAGCCGCTGCACAACCTGTACTGCGTCGCGTCGGGCAGCTTCAAGTGCATCCAGAACGACGTCGAGGGCTACGAGCAGGTGCTGGGTTTCGCGCTGCACGGCGACATGCTGGGGCTCGACGCCCTGTGCGACCACCAGCACGCGAGCAGCGCGGTGGCGCTGGAGGATTCGTCGGTGGTCGTGCTGCCCTTCGCCGAGTTGCTCGCCGCCAGCCGGCAGGTGCCGGCGCTCGAGCGGCTGCTGCTGCGTGCCACCGGCGCCGAGTTGCGCCAGCGCGGCGACACGCAGTACCTGATGGCTGCGCCGAGTTCGGAGGTGCGCGTCGCGCGCTTCTTGCTGCATCTGGCGCGGCGTCAGGCCGCGCTCGGGCAGTCGGGCCGTCGCCTGCGCCTGCGCATGACGCGGCGCGACATCGCCAGCTGCCTGGGCGTCGCCCACGAGACGGTCAGCCGCGCGCTCACCGGCCTGGCGCAAAGCGGCTGCATCGCCGTGTCGCACCGCGACATCGAGATCGTCGACGCCGACGGGCTGCACCGCATGCAGCGCGTCACGCGCGGAGCCACGCGCGCCGGCCTCGCGCCCGAGCCGCGCATGTTCGTGGCCTGAAGCCGCGCGGCGCGGCGCGGCGGCGCAGCGCGCGGCGATCGTCGGCCCGCGTGAGCGTAGTCAAGTTCGCCCGCGAAGTGCAGCGGCAAGCTCGCCGCCATGCTGTCCAAGCTCGCCGCGCAGCCCAGCGGATGCGATCCGCTCGACGTGGTGGCGGGCCTGCGGCGCCGCTTCGAGTCGCGCGGCGTGCCGGTGAGCGTGATCGAGACGCATATTTCGTGGGTGCTGCTGGCCGGCGCCTTCGCCTACAAGATCAAGAAGCCGGTGCGCTTCGGTTTCCTCGACTTCGGCACGCTCGAGGCGCGACGCCGCTTCTGCGAGGAGGAGCTGCGCCTGAACCGCCGGCTCGCCGCCTGGCTCTACATCGGCGTGGTGCCGGTGCGCGCGACGCCCGGCCTGCCGGCGTTCGGCGGCAGCGGGCCGGTCGTCGAGTACGCGCTGAAGATGCATCGGCTGCCGCCGCACGCGCTGGCCAGCGAGCGGCTCGAGCGCGGCCGCCTCGACGGCGAACAGCTGGCCGCGTTCGCGCGCCGGCTGGCGCGGTTCCACGAGGAAGTGCCGGCGGCGCCGCCAGACACCGACTGGGGTACGCCGGAAACCGTGCGCGGCGACGCCGAGCGTGCGCTCGCCGGGCTGGCGCCGCTGGCCCCGCCGGCCGAGCGCGAAGCCTGTGCGGTGCTCGGCCGCTGGTTCGAGGCGCGCGTGGCGGCGCTGGCGCCGCACTTGGCCGCGCGGCGCGCCGCCGGCCGCGTGCGCGAGGGCCACGGCGATCTGCACCTGGACAACGTGCTCGTCGCGCGCGGCGAGGTCACGGCCTTCGACTGCATCGAGTTCGACCCGGCCCTGCGCTGGATCGACACGATGAACGATCTGGGCTACCTCATGATGGACCTGCTCGCGCACGGTCGGCGCGATCTCGCCTACGGCGTGCTCGACGCCTACCTCGAGGCGAGCGGCGACTTCGACGGCCTGCACGTGCTGCCGCTGTTCCTCGTCTACCGCGCCGTCGTGCGCGCGCTCGTGCACGCGCTGCGCAGCGCCGCGCATGTGCCGGGAGCCGGGCTGACGGCGGCCGACTACCTGCGCCTCGCGCAGCGCCTGGCCGAGCCGGGCACGGCGCGGCTGCTCGTCACGCACGGGCTGCCCGGTGCCGGCAAGACGCAGGTGGCGCGGCAGTTGCTCGAGCGCGCCGGCGCGGTGCGGCTGCGCTCGGACGTCGAGCGCAAGCGCCTGGCCGGTCTGCCGGCGCTGGCCGACTCGCGTGCCGCGGGCGACCTCTACCGGGCTCAGGCCAGCGACGCCACCTATGCGCGGCTGGAGCTGCTCGCGGGCGATGCGCTGCGCGCGGGCTTCCCGGTCATCGTCGACGCAGCCTTCCTGCAGCGCGCGCAGCGCGAGCGCATGCGCGCGCTGGCCGCCCGACTGCAGGTGCCGTTCGCCATCCTCGACTGCCAGGCGCCGCTGGCGGTGCTGCACGAGCGCGTGCGCCGGCGCCAGGCTGCCGGCGGCGACGCCTCCGAAGCCGACGAGGCGGTGCTCGAGAGGCTGGCCGCGCTCGAGCAGCCGCTGGACGAGGCCGAACGCGCGTGGACGCTCACGGTGCGCACCGACGAACCGCTGGCGCTGGCCGCGCTGCTCGGCCGCTGGCAGGCGGCCGCGGTGCCGCGCGCGGCACCCGGCGCGGCGGCGCCTTGACCTGCCACAAGCCGCGAGCGTGATGCGCCGCTAGCCTTCGATGCTCGGCCCCGGGCGTGCGCGTGCAGGTGCACGGACGCGCGCCGCAACGGCGAGGAGACTCCATGCCCCCCATCCCGACGTTCCCGATTCCAGTGCGCGCAGCGCCGCTGCTGGGCCCCGGTTCACAGCCGGCCGACGATGCCGAGCTCGACTTCATGCCGATGCCGCATGCCATGAATACCTTCGAGATGCCGCGCGTGCCCGAGCGCGTGGATCCGGCGGCGCTGGCGCAGGTGGGTGAACTGCTCGGCGGCCTCGTCGCCGCGCTGCAAGGCGCCGAGGCGGCGCGTCCGCAGCTCGAGCTCACGGGCCTCGCGCCGGCCATCGTCGAGCTGCTCAACCAGGTGCTCGGCGAAGGCGAGGTCGCCATCCGCATCGACGCGACGCCGGCGCTGCGCATCCAGGAAACGGTGTTCGCCGGACTGTGGCGCTGCTGCGAGCTCGACGCCGAAGGCGGCCTCGTGCGCGACTGGCTCGAGGCGTGCGACATCCCGCCCGTGGTGCGCGCCGCCGCGCACAAGGCGGCCGAGCCGGCCTTGCCGGCGTTGCAGCCGCAGCCCGGCGCGATGAACTCGCCGGCGCTGCTGGCCGAGATCGGCGCCGGCCTGCCGCCGACGCCGCCCGGGCGCCAGATCAATCTCACGCTGCTGCCGATGACGCCCGAGGACCACGCCGCGCTCGAGCGCGCGCTGCCGGTAGGGCCGGTGGCGATGATCTCGCGCGGTTTCGGCAACTGCCACATCACGTCGACGCGCACGCGCGACGTCTGGCGCGTGCAGTACTTCAACACGATGAAGACGCTGATCCTGAACACGATCGAACTGGTCGCCATGCCCGAGGTGGCTCTGGCCTCGGCCGACGACCTGGCCGACACGCGCACCCGCCTGGCCGAGCTCGTGCAGTGGCTGGCCGAAGCGGCTGCGGAGGGCGCGCCGTGACCGAGCTGCGCCACCAGGGCTTCGGCAGCGCCTGCGCCATCGGGCCGGGCACGCGGCTCGAGTGCAAGATCTGCTGGTACGTCTACGACCCGGCCGAAGGCGACGCGCACTGGCAGATTCCCGCCGGCACGCCGTTCGACGCCTTGCCGCGGCACTGGAGCTGCCCCAACTGCTCGGCCACCAAGGACCAGTTCATGATCGTGCCCGACGCGTAGCCGGCGTACCGCGCCGGCGCGCCCTGCGGCGTGCGCCGCACGCGACGCGCGTAGCATGCCGCGCGTGGCATGCGGCGCCGCCGGCGCCGCACCCGCTTAACCCCGCCCAACCACTGGAGAGCCCATGAGGACCGTGCTGATCGCCTCCGCCGTCACCGCGAGCGTGCTGTTCGCCGGCGTTGCCCATGCCAACCCGCAGCTGGCCGAAGCCAACTGCGGCAAGTGCCACGAGATGGACAAGAAGAAGAAGGGCCCGTCGTACAAGACGACGGCCGCGAAGTGGAAGGGCAAGGCCAACGCCGAGGCCGAGATGTTCAAGCTGGTCAAGGACAAGGACGGCGACCATCCCGAGATCAAGGCCAAGGACGACGACATCAAGACCGTCATCAAGTGGATCCTGACGCTGTAGCGCGCGGTGATCCTCGGCGCACGAAGGCCGGCCAGCGCCGGCCTTCTGCATTACCCGGGCCGGCCAGCGCCGGCCTTCTGAACTTCCGGGCCGGCCCGCCGCCTGCTCTCTGCTCCGTGCGGGCCGCCTGGCGTGCGGCGCCACGTTGTCCGATATCAACTGCGTGCGCTGCCTAGGCCGCTAAATTCGCCGGGGTCTGGAGGCTGGAGGTCGGGCGCGGTCCCGCGCCGCGGGCCCCGGTTCGCGGAAGGCCCTGATCATGCGCCCTGGCGATTCAAGCTGCCCTGCCCACAAGCGGCGTGCGGGCTCGCACCTGGCCGGTGTCGGCAAGGCCTTCGGCCTGATGCTCGGGCTGGTGCTCGCCTGCGCGCTCGCGCTGCCGGCCCATGCCGCCACCGCGTCCAAGGTCGAGGTCCGGAGCGAAGCCAAGGTCGAGGCCAAGCCCGACACGCGGGCGCGCTGCCTCGAGTGCCACGACGACAAGGATCTGAAGAGCGACGACGGCAAGTCGATGGCGGTGCTGGCCGACGAGTACGGCCGCTCGGCGCACCGCAAGCTCGACTGCGCCGAATGCCACGACGCGGCGCTCGGCGTCAAGCACCCGAAGTTCGCGCTCGGCGCCGTCAAGCCGCAGGTCTGCCAGGATTGCCACGAGGACGAATTCAAGGCCGTGGCCGGCAGCATCCACGGCCGGCGCGCCAAGGGCGAGCGCGCCATCAAGGACTGCGCCGGCTGCCACGGCAGCCTGCACACGGTGTTCAAGAGCGGCGATGCGCGCTCACCGCTGTCGCCGGTGAACCAGATCAAGACCTGCGGCGCGTGCCACGAGGACGTGCTGGCCAACTACGAGAAGAGCGAGCACGCGCGCGGGCTGCTCAAATCGGGCCTGGTCGAGGGCTCGCCTTCGTGCTCGAGCTGCCACGGCAAGCACGACGTGCACGCCAAGGACGACCCGCAGGCGACGACGAACCACGCCCACATCCCCCAGACCTGCGGCGCCTGCCACAAGACCATCCTGGCCGAGTGGACGTCGAGCGCACACGGCGCGCTGCTCGCGGCCGGCAAGGACGGGCCGGTGTGCTCGAGCTGCCACGAGCCGCATGCCATCAAGCGGCCCGACACGGCCACCGTGCGCCACGAGGTGGCCGGCCGCTGCGGCAACTGCCACGACGACGTGGTGGCGTCGTTCCGCGACAGCTTCCACGGCAAGGCGAGCGCGCTGAAGAACGCCCAGGCCGCGGTCTGTGCCGACTGCCACACGCCGCACGCCAACCTGCCCAAGTCGAACCCGAAGTCGAGCGTCAACCCCGCCAACCTGGCCAAGACCTGCGGCGCCTGCCACGCCAACGTCAACGCATCGTTCCTGAGCTTCGACCCGCACGCCAATCCGGCCGATCCCTCGCGCAACCCCTGGGTGCACTGGATCTGGGTCGGCATGACGGCGCTGCTGCTCGGCGTGTTCGGCTTCTTCGGCCTGCACGGGCTGCTGTGGCTGCAGCGGGCGTTCGTCGGGCGCCTGCGCGGCGAGTTCCCGGCCCTGCACGACCGCAGCGGGCCGCATGTGCGGCGCTTCGGCGGCATGCAGATCGGCGTGCACATCACGATCGTCACCAGCTTCTTGCTGCTGGCCGCCACCGGCTTGCCGCTGAAGTTTGCCTCGGCGCCCTGGGCGCCCGGACTCGTCGACCTGCTCGGCGGCCAGCAGGTGGCGGGCTGGCTGCACCGCTTCGCCGCCGTGGTGACCTTCGGCTATTTCGCCTGGCACCTGGGGATGCTGTTCACCGACGTCGTCGTGAAGAAGGAGCGCGGCTTCTTCTGGGGTCCGCGCTCGATGGTGCCGCAGCCGCGCGACGTGCGCGAGCTCGTCGCGATGTTCAGGTATTTCCTGTACCTGGGCCCGCGGCCCAAGTTCGACCGCTTCACCTACTGGGAGAAGTTCGACTACCTGGCGGTCTTCTGGGGCGTGGCGATCATCGGCATCTCGGGCCTGGTGCTGTGGTTCCCGACCGCGGCCACCACCGTGCTGCCGGGCTGGGCGCTCAACGCCGCCTACGTGATCCACAGCGACGAGGCGTTGCTGGCCACCGGCTTCATCTTCCTGTTCCACTTCTTCCACACGCACCTGCGGCCCGAATCCTTCCCGATGGACACCGTGGTGTTCACCGGCCGCATGCCGCTCGAGACCTTCAAGCACGACCGCCCGCTCGAGTTCGAGCGCCTGACGGCCGAGGGCAGGCTCGAGCAGATCATGGCGCCTGCGCCCACGGCGGGCGAGCTGCGCTTCGCCTACATCTTCGGCTTCGCCGCGGTGGCCATCGGCGTGGTGCTCGCCGTGTTCATCTTCTGGGGCCTGGCCGCCTCGCTGATGCACTGACCCTCGCCGCGTCCGCAGCGCGGACGCGGCCACCACAGGAGCCCGTCGCATGATGCGCAACTTCTTCGGTGTCGTGACCCGCCACTGGCTGAGCCTGGTGGGCGCCACGATCGCGCTGCTCGCCTTCGTGCTGATGGTGATGCTGGTGGCGATCGAGCTGTCGGGCTTCCAGGGCGGGCCGTACCTGGGCATCCTCACCTACATGGTGCTGCCGATGCTGCTCGCCGCCGGCCTGGTGCTGATCCCGATCGGCGCGCTGCTGCGCCGGCGTGCCGAGGCGCGCTCCGGCGCCGGCGCGCCGCCGCGGCTGCCGGTGATCGACCTCAACAACGAGCGCACGCGCGGCATCGTGCTGGCGAGCGTCGTGATCGGCATCGTCGCCGCCGTCGTGCTGGCCGCGGCCACCTACCGCGGCGTGCACGAGATGGAGACGGTGGCCTTCTGCGGCACCGTCTGCCACACCGTGATGCAGCCCGAGTACACCGCGTTCCAGCGCTCGCCGCACAGCCGCCTGACCTGCGCCGACTGCCACATCGGCGCCGGCGCCGACTGGTTCGTCAAGTCCAAGATCTCGGGCTCGTGGCAGCTCATCGCCGTGGCGTTCAACCTGTACCCGACGCCGATCCCGCAGCCCGTGCACAACCTGCGCCCGGCCCGCGAGACCTGCGAGCAATGCCACTGGCCGACGCGGCATGTCGGCGAGAAGCTCCAGGTCAGGACCAAGTTCGGCGACGACGAGGCCAACTCGCCCACGCAGACCGTGATGCTGATGAAGGTCGGCGGCCGGCAGGGCGGCGCTTCCACCGGCATCCACTGGCACGTCGACCCGGGCGTGAAGATCCGCTACCAGAGCGACCCGAGCCGCCAGAAGATCTACGACGTCGAGTACACCGCGCCGGACGGCAAGGTGCGCCTCTACAAGACCGGCGACAAGCCCGACGGCGCCACCGAGTGGCGGCAGATGGACTGCGTCGACTGCCACAACCGGCCCTCGCACACCTACAAGATGCCCGCCGTCGAGGTCGACGCGGCGCTGGCCGACGGCCGCATCGACAAGACGCTGCCCTTCGTCAAACGCGAGGCGGTGCGCGTGCTGCAGACGGCCTACGGCTCGCACGAAGCGGCGCGCGCCGGCATCGCCAAGGAGATCGAGGCCTTCTACCAGGCCCGCTACGCCGACGTCGCCGCGGGCAAGGCGGGCGCGGTGGCGGCCGCCGCCAAGGCGCTGGGCGACATCTACGCGTGGAACGTGTTCCCGGCGATGAAGGTCACCTGGGGCACCTACCTCAACAACCTCGGCCACAGCGACGAGGCGCCGGGCTGCTACCGCTGCCACGACAAGAAGCACAGCACCGCCGAGGGCAACAAGATCGGCCGCAACTGCAAGACCTGCCACACCGTGCTCGCCGAGGACGAGGCCGACCCCGAAATCCTCAAGCAGCTCAGACCCTGAGCGGGCACGAGTCCGTGCTTTCCCGTCCCCCCTTCAACCCAGAGGAGCGTCCCATCATGAAATCGTTCTGGCTCTGCGTCCTGCTGGCCGCCGGCGTGTTTGCCGCCGGCGTCGCCTCGGCCAATGCCGACCTCGCGCAGGCCAACTGCGGCAAGTGCCACGAGATGGACAAGAAGAAGAAAGGCCCGTCGTGGAAGACGATCGCCGCCAAGTACAAGGGCAAGCCCGACGCCGAGGCCGCGGCGCTCAAGGCGACGATCGACCCGAGCGGCGATCACCCGGAGTTCAAGGCCAAGCCCGAGGACACCAAGGCGGTCATCAAGTGGATGCTGACGCAGTAGGCATGGCAACGGCTTGAAGCCCGGGGCCGCGCGCCGCGCCTGCGGCCCCCCCGGCGCCGCGCGCTGCGTCGCGGGCGCAACCGGCCGCCGGCCGGCGCGCCTCCGGCAGCACGCGGTGCACAGGGGCGTCCGGTGAGTCCGATCGGGATCACGCTGCTGATGCTGGCCGGCTTCGGCGGCTTCGCCTGGCTGGCCTGGCGCAAGCTCGCCCTCGTCGCCGCGCTGCAGCCCGAGCCGCGCTGGCGCCGCCCCGGCGAGCGGCTGCGCGCCGTGCTCGTCAACGGCCTGCTGCAGCAGCGCATGATCGCGCGCGAGCCCAAGGCCGGCGTCATGCACGCGGTGATCTTCCTCGGCTTCATGACGCTGCTGGCGCGCAAGCTGCAGCTCATCGCGATCGGCTACCACGAGCCCTTCGTCTACCCCGGGCTGGCCGGCGGCCTGTTCGCCGCCGCCAAGGACGCGGTCGAGCTCGCCGTGCTGGCCGCCCTGGCGTACGCCCTTCACCGCCGTTACGTGCTCAGGCCGCGGCGCCTCGAACCCAACCGCGAGGCGCTGCTCGTGCTGTCGCTGATCACGGTGATCATGCTCACCGATCTGGCGTACGACGGCTTTCGCTTCGCGCTCTTCGCCGACACCGTGCCGGGCATCGCGCACGAGCGCGACTTCGCCTTCGCCGGGCGTGCCCTGTCGGGCTGGTTCGCCGGTGCCTCGCCGGCGGCGCTGCAGGCCGGCTACCAGGCCGCCTACTGGCTGCAGCTGGCGACGGTGTTCGCCTTCCTCGTCATCCTGCCCACGGGTGAGCATTTCCACATCGCCACCGCGCTGCCGGCGCTGTACCTGCACCGCGGTGGTCCGGCCAACCAGGTGCCGACGGTCGATCTCGAGGCGCTGATGGCGGACGATGCCGATCCGGCCACGCTGAAGGTCGGCGCGCGCACGGCGCGCGACCTCACCTGGAAGGACGGCTTCGACGCCTTCACCTGCACCGAATGCGGCCGCTGCAAGGACGCCTGCCCGACCTTCCTCACCGGCAAGCCGCTGGCGCTGAAATGGGTGCACGACGCCGTCAAGCACCACCTGCTCGAGCAGCGCGCGACGCTGCTGGCGCCGCCGCCCGGGGCCGCTGCCGAGGATCCGCTGCCTTCGCTGGTGGGCGGCGTGATCTCCGAAGACGCGCTCTGGGCCTGCACCACCTGCGGATACTGCGAGGCGGCCTGCCCGATCGAGCTCGAGCATCTGCCCAAGTTCTTCCGCCTGCGCCAGCACCGCGTGCTGATGGAGGGCGAGTTCCCGCACGAGTTCAAGCCGGTGTTCGAGGCCTGGGAGTCGCAGGGCAACCCCTGGGGCCTGCCGGCGCAGACGCGCGCCGACTGGGCCCGGGATCTGGACGTGCCGCGCTGGAGCGACGCCGCGCAGGCCGCCGACTTCGACGTCCTCTTCTACGTCGGCTCGGCGGCGAGCTTCGATCCGCGCGGCCAGAAGATCGCGCGTGCCTTCGTCGCCGTGATGCGCGCCGCGGGCGTGCGCTTCGCCATCCTCGGCGAGGCCGAGGGCAGCACCGGCGAATGCGCACGCCGCGCCGGCAACGAGATGCTGTTCCAGACGCTCGCCGGCACGCTAACGGCGACGCTCGACGGCCTGGGCGTCACGCGCATCGTGACTTGCGACCCGCACGCCTTCAACACGCTCGCGAACGAGTACCCGGCCTTCGGCGGCCGCTGGCAGGTGGAGCACCACAGCCAGGCCATCGCGCGCTGGCTGCGCGAGGGGCGGCTCGCGCCTGCGCCCCTGCTCGAGCGCGTGCTCTTCCACGACCCCTGCTACCTCGGCCGGCACAACGAGGAATACGCCGCGCCGCGCGCCGTGCTGCGCGCCCTCGCCAAGGACGCGCCGCTCGAGGCCGAACTGCACGGCGCGAAGGCGATGTGCTGCGGCGCCGGCGGCGGCCGCATGTGGCTGGAGGAGTCGATCGGCACGCGCATCAACGTGCTGCGCACCGAGCAGGCACTGGCGCGCTCGCCTCGGGTGATCGCCACCGCCTGCCCCTATTGCGCACTGATGATCGACGACGGCCTGAAGAGCCTGGACCGCGCGGGCGAGGTCGTCGCCAAGGATATCGCCGAGCTCGTGGCCGAGGCGCTGGCGGCGCCGACGCGATCCACGAACCCGTGAAGACGCCCATCGCCGAGGACACACCATGGCCGCGCTGCTCATTGCCTACTCCACCACCGACGGCCACACGCGCCAGATCTGCGAGCGGCTGCGCCAGGTGATCGAGGCGCAGGGCCACCGCGTGCAGGTGCGGCCGATCGCCCAGACCGACGCCGCCGCGCTCGAGGCGGCCGATGCCGTCGTCCTCGGCGCCAGCATCCGCTACGGCAAGCACAAGCCCGAGGTGGCGGCGTTCGTCGCACGCCACCGGCAGGCGCTCGAGGCGCGGCCCAACGCGCTGTTTTCGGTGAACGTGGTGGCGCGCAAGCCGGGCAAGGACCGGCCCGAGGGCAATCCGTACCTGCAGAAGTTCCTGCGCACGATCGACTGGAAGCCGCGCCGGCTGGAGGTGTTCGCCGGCCGCATCGACTATCCCAGCCTGGGTATCCTCGACCGCACGATGATCCGCTTCATCATGTGGATGACCAAGGGTCCGACCGACCCGCGTGCGGTGGTGGAGTTCACCGACTGGTCGCGTGTCGAGGCCTTCGGCCGCGCGTTCGCGCAGGCGCTGCCGGCGCCACCCGCTGCTTGAGCCGGCCCGCGCAGCGGCCCGCCGCGACGCACCGCCGCCCGCTGCGGCCTGCCGCAGCGGGCGGCCGGCGCGGCGCGCGTCAGAAGCGGTAGCGCAGGCCCAGCTGCAGCACGCCGAGGTGGTAGCGCGGCGCCTGCGTGCCGAAGGCGAGCAGGTTGGCGATCGTGCCCGGCAGCACGCCGTCGAGCCGCCAGTCCTGCGTGGTCAGGCTCTCGTAGCGCAGCTGGCCGGTGAGCGACAGGTTGTCCTGCAGCTTGTAGCTCGCCCACAGGCGCACGCTGTCCTGCGCGGTCTTGGCGTCGGGAAACTGCGGGTCGGCGGCCAGCGTCGCCATCGTCACTTCGCTGCGCGCGCGCGACGTGCTGAGCTCGGCGCCGATGTCGAGCTTGTCGGGGATGGCCGCGTGCTTGAGCGTGAGGCCGAAGACCTCGAAGCGGTCGCGCGTGCGCGCCGACCAGTCGGGCGCGGCAAAGGCCTGGCTGCCGGCCTGGCGCGAATCGACCCGCTCGCCCTGCGCGAACAGCGTGAGCTGGGTCTGCTCGCCGAAGGCGACGGCGAGATCGGCCGCGAGGTTGGCGCTGCGTGCCCGCGCCAGGCCCACGAGAGATTCGCCGTAGTCGTCGTCGGCGTAATCGGCGCCCAGACCGACGTTGACGCTGTCGCTGACGGCGTAGTCGCCGCGCACGCCGGCGCTCGCGCGCTTGCGCTTGGCGAGGTTGAACTTGCGCAGCAGCGGGTTCTCCTGCGAGTTGAACCAGGTGGCGACGCCGTAGTCCGAGTGGCGCCGCTCGGCGTGCGCGGCCTTGAAGACGAGCCAGAGCTCTTCGAGCGGCCGCGCGCGCACACGCCCCCACACGGTGGTCTCGCGCGTGTTCACCACCTCGGTGTAGCTGCGCTGGCGCTGGTCTTCGTCGACGCCGAAGGCCAGACGCAGCCCGGCCGGGCCGCGGTAGTCGGCGCCGATCTTCCAGCGCTCCTGGACGATGCCGAACGGCGTGTTGCGGCGTGCTGCGGCGGGAATGTACAGATCGGTGACGACTTCGGGGTAGCTCGCGCTGCCGGTGTTGTTGCGGCGCTCGTCGCGCGCGTAGCTGGCGTTCAGGCGCAGGTTGGCCAGCGGCGTGGCCGTCACGCGCAGGCTGCCGTTGTAGAGGTCGACATGGCCGTCGAGCGCGGCCGGAACGGGCGGCAGCGCGGCGATCGTCGCCGCCAGGCTCGGCGTCAGCGTCGAAGCGAGGTAGGGCTCGTTCTGCGTCAGCCGTCCGATCGAGAAGTCGCCGCTGGCGCGGATCATCGGCGTGACCTGCCAGCCGGCCTGGCCGCTCAGCTGCTGCAGCTGGTTGTCGGGCGCCAGCGCGAGCTGGGCGCGCGTGGCGCCGGGTACCACGGCGCCGAACGGGCTTGTCCAGCCGAGGCTCTGCTGGTCGTTCCTGAACTGCGACAGCGTCCACGCGAGCTGGCCTTGCAGCGTGCGCGTGGCGTAGGCGGCCGAAACCTCGAGCTGGTCGGTGACATGGTCCACCGGCGCGGCCAGCTGCGCCACGGTCGAGAAGAAGGTGCCGCTCGCCGCGCGGGTACCTTCACGCGTGTCGCGACGCAGCGCGACGCGATAGGTCCAGTGCTCCATGCCGACCCAGCGGCCCGAGAGGTCCAGGCGCTTGCGCTCGAAGCCCAGCGCCACCGGCTGCAGGCCGCCGGCCGCCGCACTGCTGGCCACCGGGTAGCCCGCCGGCAGCGTGAGCACGGCGCCGCCGACGCCGAGGAAGGGCGTCACCGCGCCGTCGCCGAAGTGGCGCGGCAGCTCGGAATAGGCGAGGTCGAACGCGTACAGGCCCTCGCGTCCGCTGCGCGCCGCGAGGCTGCGCGTGTCCAGGCCGAGGTCGGCGGCGGCCAGATCGGCCCAGTAGCCGGCGTCGCCGCGGTAGCTCAGGTTGCCGCCGAGCGCGAGGTAGCCGCCCTTCTTCTGCAAGCCGGTGTAGTCGCCGAACTTGGACGAAGCGTCGCCGACGGTGCCGACGCCCGCGTCCAGCGTGCCGCTCGTGCCCTTCGGGTAGGGGCAGGACTCGCATTTCCACTCGGAGGTGTCGACCGCCGCCGCGGGCAGCGTGAGGCCGAGCACGCCGAGTGCGGCGAGAAGGGCGAGGGGGTTGCAGGTACTCATGTTCGCATCCGTGTTCGTTGCCGGGCCGTGGGTCGGACGAGGGCGGTGCCGCAGCGCGGCCTCAGCGCATCAGCTTCGCGCCCGAGGGATGGTTGGAGCCGTGCACCTGGGTGTGGCAGTTGGTGCAGCTGCCGGCGACGACGAACAGCGCGCCGTTGCCGCCGTTGGCGGGCAGCGCGGCGCCGGTGCGCGCCACCGACGGGTGGCCGGCCGTGCTGTGGCACTGCTGGCACAGCAGCGGGGGCGTCTTCGTCAGCAGCGCGTTGCGCACCGAGCCGTGCGGCGTGTGGCACAGCGAGCAGTCCTCGGCCACCGGCTCGTGTTCCCAAAGCAGCGGGCCGCGCTTGTCGGCGTGGCAGCTGAAGCAGGTCTGGTTGAGCGTCGGCTTGACCAGCATCGCCGGCGCCGCCGAGCCGTGCGCGCTGTGGCAGTCGCTGCAGGCCATGCGGCCTTCGCGCACCGGGTGCGCCGAGGTCTTCAGGAAATCGGTGCGCTGCGCCTTGTGGCAGCCCAGGCAGACCTGGGGCTGGGCGGCCTTGCGCAGCATCGGGTCGCCGCGGTCGAGGTGGATCTTGTGGCAGGAGTTGCAGGCGAGGCCGGCACGCTCGTGCGCGCCGGCATGCCAGCCGGTGCGCGACGTGCCTTCGTGGCAGGCGAGGCACATGCCGTTGCGCTCTTCGAGGGACATCCGGGTGTCGGGCCGGAAGGTGTTGATGTCGCGTGCCTTCTTGCTGCGCGCGTGCGCCGCACCGGGGCCGTGGCAGGCCTCGCACTGCAGGCCGCCCGCGCCGAACGGGGTGCGCTTGTCGCCGCGCTGCGCGTGCTTGCCCTTGAACAGCGCGCCGGCGGTGTAGGTGGCGCTCTCGTCGTCGTGGCAGCCCAGACAGGTGTCGGCGCCCTTCTTGGTGTAGGCGTCGGCGGCGGGGGGCGCGGCCTGCGCCGCCGCCATCGGCTGCCAGACCAGGCCGGCCAGCAGGACGAGCGCGCCGAGCAGCTTGTTGCGGATGTTCATCGAGTGGCCTTCGGGGAGAGGGAGGTCGTGCGCCGCGCCGGCCGCGCGGGGCACGTGGGATCGATCTTGCGCTCAGCGCCTGGGCTTCGGTTTGACCTTCTGCAAAGCGGTGATCCGATTCTTGAGAGAGATGTAGGGGCCGAGCGGCAGCACGCCCTTGTGCACGAGTTCGGCCTTGGAAAGGTAGGGGCGATTGGCGACGATCCTGTCGGCCTCGGCCTCGCCGATGCCGGGCAGCGTCATCAGCTCCTTCTTGCTCGCGCCGTTGATGTCGATGCGCTTGGCCGGCGCCGCCGCGGCGGCAGCGGCCCGCCGGCGCTCGGCGCGCGAGGCACGTGAGGCGGCCAGCATCGGCACGGGGGCGACGCGCGGATCCTGGGCAGCGGGGACGGCCGGTGTGCCCGGTGTGCCGGGCGCGGCAGCCGGGCCGGCCGCATGGACGGGGCCGAGGGCGAGCAGGGCTGCCGTCAGCCAGGCCGCGCGCGCCATCCGCGCCGCAAGTGCGGCAAGTGCGGCGGGTGCGGCGGGTGCGCCGTGGATTGTCGGAGCGTTCATCGTGATCCTTGCGCCGGCGATGGTGCCACCGGCGCGGCGGCGCGTCGCGTGGCGCGCGGCGAAGTGATGCAAAAGCACAACCCGGAGGCGGGGTGCCTGCCGGGTTGTGCGGAGGACCGGGCAGCGGCGCCTGCCGCTGCCCCTGCACGCGCTGCGCCTCAGGGCTTGCGGTGCGCTTCGGCGATCGCGGCAACGCGGCCCGGAGCGTGGCAGACGAAGCACGATTCGCGCTGCGTCGCGGCCACGGAGCGCGCGTCGTAGACGGAGCCGCCGTTGATCTTGTAGTGCCAGACGGCGTTCGTCGAATCGTGGCAGGCCACGCACACCGCGGTCGTCGGTGTCATGACGAGCGTGGTCGGTGCGGCTTCGGTCGCGTTGCCGGTGGCCGTGGCCACGCTGTAGCCGCTGCCGTAGGCGACGCCGGTCTGCACGTACGGCGACAGCGTGCTGACCGCGCCTGCAGCCGGGGCGGCGAAGGTGCCGCTGGCCGCCGTGCGGTTCTGGCGCTTGTCGAGCCCGTCGGCGCCCAGGCCGGCCGCGTTGGCCGAGGCCGTGGCGCTGAAGTCGTAGGTGCCCGGCAGGTGGCAGGTCTCGCAGCGGTTCAGCACGCCGGGATAGGTGACGTCGGCGAAGCTCGACGTGGCGCTGGCGTGCCAGTTGTACGGCACGGTGCGCTTGGCCGAGCCGTGGATGGCGTGGACGAAGTTCGTCGAGTCCGCGGACCAGCCGCTGCTCGTGCGGTTCGGCGTATGGCACCACGAGCAGGTCGTGCCGTCGTTGCGCTGGCCGGCGTGGAAGGCCGCTTCGGTGAAGGGCCCCAGCAGCTGGTGGCAGGCGTTGCAGCGCGCGTTCTCGACGATCGGGCGACGGCCGGTGTAGCCGGTGGCGACGACCTGCACGTTCGGGGCGACGACGACCAGACCGCCGACCTTGTTGGCCTGGCCTGCGGCGGTTGCGTTGGACACCGGGAAGTTGGGCAGGTTGGTCTGCGTGAGCGGCTGCGTGCTGGTGACCGTGTAGTCGTAGCCGAGGCCGCCGCTGAGCATGACGGCCGTGTCGGGCACCACGACGTTGAGCATCGTCAGCGTGTAGTAGCCGTTGGCATCCGGGCCGGTGAGCGTTGCCGAGCCGGCAGGCGCTGCGGCCGAGGGCTTGCCGGCCTTCCAGACCATCTTCAGCCAGGCCGAGGCGGCGACGTTGAAGTCGGCCGGCGCTGCGATGCCGTCCTGCCCTTGCGCCCACACGAAGTAGGCGCTCGGCGAGCCCATGAAGCCGTCCCAGATCTCCTTGTCGCCGGTGGCGGGGTTCACCGCCGCGGTCGCGAAGTCGTTCAGATCCTTGCGGGCGCCGTTCTGCAGCAGACGGAACACGATCTGCGGATGCTTGGCCGCGTCGCGCGTCACGCTCTTGACGTCGTAGCTGGGAACGAGCGCACCGGCCGGTACGCGCTTGGCGTTCGACGCCAGCCAGGCCGAGTTCGTGTACGGATTGGCTCCGCCCGCGAGCAGCGCGTTGCCCGGATCGGGCGGCGTGATGGGCAGGTGGTAGACGTCGGTGTCGACCAGGCCGCCGGTCTTGTGGCAGATGCCGCACTGCGAGTCGTCGGGCAGCGCGCCCGCCGGGTGCGCGTTCACCGACGAGGTCCTGCCGGCCGCCGCGTCGGCCATGGTGACGCCGGTGCCTGTGGCGAAGTTGATGCCGTCGTGGCACGAGCCGCAGGCCACCGCGCTGGGCTGCGTCTTCCAGTTGTCGCCCTGCGCCGTCTTGTTCTTCTGGTTCAGCGAGCCGTCGTGGCAGGAGTCGCAGTTGCGCAGGTCCTGCGGGTAGGTCGTTTCGACGAAGCCCACTCCGGCGTAGTTGTAGCCTCGGTTCTGCAGCAGTTCGCCCGCGTGGGCGCGGTGGATGAAGACCGGCAGGTTGCCGACCGCCATGCCGCCGATGCGCGTCGTGCTGCCGGTGTAGGTCTTGACCGCGCCGTTCGTCGTGAACGTGGCTTCGGCCTGGCCGTACTTGCGCTGCTCGGTGTGGCAGACGACGCAGTAGCGCACGTCGTTGCGCGCGCTGCCGTGGAACGCGGCCGAGTCGGCAGCCAGGCTCAGTCCGGGGATGCCGCCGAGCGTGCCGTGGCAGGCCTCGCACTTGGCGTTGGAGGCGATTTCGCGCTGGAAGTCGGTCGCCGCCACCGGCTTGCCGGTGGCCGGGATGAAGTCGTAGATGACGTTGACCGGCTTGATGAGGTTCACCGCCGCATAGCCCTGACTCACGCCGTTGGGCGTGTTGGTCCCGGTGCCCGGCGCTGCGCCCGAGATCACGGCCGTCAGTCGGTGCGTTGCGTTCGGGTCGTAGGCGAGATCGCCGAGGTCGACGACCTTGTTGTTGGCGCTCAGCGCGGCGGCCGAAGCGGCCATCGACGCCACCGCGGCCTTGATGCCGGGCACGTCGCGGTAGAAGGTGTACTTGTAGCTGCCGTCACCGTTGTCGACCAGCGTGCCGGTGTTGTCGGTGGTGGGGCGTCCCGGACAGCCCAGCCCGGTGGCGCAGCTCGAATTGGCCGCTGTGGTGGGCACCGTGGTGACGATGTAGCTCACCCACCGGCTCGGGCTGCCGTTCGTGCCCGGCACCAGTTTGGCCAGCGAGAACGCGAGGTTGGGGTAGCTGGCGACGGTGGCGGTGGCGGCCTTGGATGTATTGCCCAGACCGACCACGGGACGGCCCGAACCGTCGGTGACCTTGAAGCTGACGACCGGCGGACTGGCGATGCTCACGCCGGTGACGCTGACCGTGGCCTCCAGCTTGGCCCAGGCCTGGGCGTTGGCGGCCACCGCGGCGGCGTTGGTCACGGTGTTGCTCGGCACCTGCATGGCCGAGCCGCCGGCGGAGCCGGACGGGCCGGCAGGGCCCGCAGGGCCTGCAGGGCCGGCCGGCCCTGCCGCTCCGGGTGCGCCGGCCGGCCCGGCCGGGCCCGGATCTCCGTTGTCGCCGCCGCAACCGGCGAGCGACGCCATGACGACGAGCGTGGCTGCGATCGTGTGCCACGGGCGATGCTTGGTGATGGCCATCGAAAACCCCCTCATGGGTGAATCGTCAATTCGTCCACGGGCTCCGAAGCTGCGCTCCCGGCCCCGACTTCTCTTCCCCGGCACTGCCCGCGGCGCTGAGCGCACGCGAGGCAATACCCCAATGTCGTGTCGGCGGATGCTGCGCTCGCGGCCGCGTCGCGACAAGGCCTATCGCACAACGATCGCGCCCGCTGTTGATCCGAATCAGTTTTGCTGTCGTGTCCGCGCCGACAGGGGCGCGTTCGTCCGGAGGCTGCGCGGTTGAGTCGCGTCAACGCACCGGCGGCCGATCGGCGTACCTTGCGGCGCGTCCCGTCGCACACGCGAGGCGGTTCGACTCGATGCTTCAAGGGCGCGAGCAGCGCAGGCAGGGCCGGCCGCGTCGGCATGCGGCGGGGCGTCGGGCGGCGCGCGGGCGGCGGCGCCGTGGCGCCGCAGATCTGTTGCTGGCCGTTGCCGGCATGCAGATGCCGATCGGGCGGCAAGCCGCATGATGGGCTTCGGTGCCCGGGGCCGAGGCCAGGTCGCCGCGGCCGCGCCGGCACCGGGCGCGGCTGGGGCCCCACGAACCCATGGAATTTCGCCTCTGTTCCTGCACACCCCGCGTCCGTCGATGCCCGTCACAAGGAGCTCCACCATGTCCGCCGCCACGCTGCCCGACCTGCTGAGACGACACCCCTTCGTCGCGGGCTTTGCGCCCGCGCACGTCGACAAGCTGGTCGCGCTGGCGCGCGCCGTTGCCTTCGGGCGCGGCGACGTCGTGTTCCGCGAGGGCGACTCCACGCATGAGTTCTTCCTCATCACCCAGGGCCGCATCTCGCTCGAGATCCAGGAGCCCGACGACCATGCGCTGCGCGTGCAGGTGTTGGGCCCGGGCGACGAGTTCGGCTGGTCGTCGATGCTCGCCGACCGCGGACGCTTCTTTCTGGCGCGCGCGCTCGAGCCGACCGAGGCGCTGGCCTTCGACGGCCCGGCCCTGCTCGAGGCCTGCCGCGCCGACACCGGATTCGGCTTTGCCTTCATCTACCGCATGCTCGGCGTGGTGTCCGAGCGGCTGCTGGCGACGCGGCTGCAGCTGCACGACGCGTACTCGCTGCGCGCGCGCCGCAGCGGTGCCTGAGCGGGGTCTGGCCATGGAACATCTGCACAGCCGGCTCGAGGCCGGCGTGGCGACGATCACGCTGGACCATGCCGACAAGCGCAACGCGCTCGGCGCGGCGATGGTCGAAGGCATCGTCGGCGCGCTCGAGCGCTTCGAGGCCGCGCGGGCGCGCGCGGTCGTGCTGCGCGCCGCGCCCGGCGTGCGTGTGTGGTCGGCCGGGCACGACGTCGACGAGCTGCCCGAGTCGCGCCGCGACCCGCTCGGCTGGGACGATCCGTTGCGCCATCTGGTGCGCCGCATCGAGAACTTCCCGGCGCCGGTGATCGCCATGCTCGAGGGCAGCGTCTGGGGCGGCGCCACCGAGACCGTGTTCGCGTGCGACCTGATCGTCGCCGCGCCCGATGTCAGCTTCGCGGTCACGCCGGCCAAGCTCGGTGTGCCCTACAACGTGAGCGGCATGCTGACCTTCCTCAACGCCGGCAGCATCCGCGTCGTCAAGGAGCTGGCCTTCACGGCGCGCCCGATGAGCGCGGCGCGCGCCGAGCAGCTCGGACTCATCAACTATGTCGTGCCGGCCGACGCGATCGAGGCCTTCACCTACGATCTGGCGCGCGGCATCGCCGAGCTCGCCCCGCTCAGCATCGCCGTGATGAAGGAGCAGCTGCGCATCCTGAGCGGTGCGCATCCGATGACGCCGCAGGGCTTCGAGCGCATCCAGGGCCTGCGCCGGGTCGTCTACGACAGCGCCGACTATCAGGAAGGCATCCGTGCGTTCAAGGAAAAGCGCAAGGCGCGGTTCCGCGGCGAGTGAAGGCGGTGAGGGTGCGGTCGCTTCGGGAGGGGCGCGCCTCTCATCGGCGTTCGGCTTCGCGCTTCGGGCTCTCGCCTGCGGACTGCGTGCATTGGGCAGACGAAGCGCGTTCGCACCGGAAGGCCCGGCCGTCCTCGTCGCGCATCGCACCGCGCGCCGCGTCTTGCCTGGGCCTTCAGCCGGGGCCGACGCGGGGCTGGATTTCTGCCGCCCACGCTCCTAGTACTCCGGCACAGGGGTTTCGGAACATGATGAAAGCGATGGATTCGGGTCGAGGGCAAGGCGCCGAGCGCAGCGATACCGGGCGGTATCGCGAGCACCGGCAACGCCGCCATCGGCCCGAAGACGCGCTTTCATGTCTCGGAATTCCTGTGTCGGAGTACTAGACTGCGCGCCATGCGTGCCTGGGTGCTTGCCCATCGCTGGCTGTGCGGCCTCGTCGCCGCCGTGCTGCTGTTCGGCCAGACGGCCGGGGCGGTGTACGCCTGCGAGCCTCGCGACGGCGCGCTCGACCGCGAGACGACGGCGGCGCCCGAGGACTGCCGGGCGCATCGCGCGGCTGCAGCCGAGCAGAACGCCGGCGGCGAGCGGGCGCTGCTGTGCAAGGCGCATTGCCAGGCGGGCGAGCAGTCCGTCAACAGCGGCTCGTCGGCCGGCGACGTGCCGCACGCGGCGCTCATCGCCGTCGTGCTGTGGCCGCTGCAGGGGGCGCCCGGCGCCGGCGCGCTGGCGTCGCCGCGACCCGAGCGCCCCGCCCTCGGGCCGCCCGCGGGTACGCCGCCCTTGTTCATCACGCTGCAGGTCCTGCGCAACTAGCGCGGCCGCCGCGGCGGCGCGACGCCCCGTCGCGCCGCTGCGTCGTGCCGTCCGCTCCACGTTGCCTCAGGAGGACCTGTACCTTGTTCGATCGAATCAACCGCTGCGCCGGCCGGCTTGCCGTCGCCGCCGCATGCGCCCTGCCGGCCGGCGCGCTGCACGCCGCCGGACTGAGCTACGCCGAGGCGCTGGCGCTGGCGCGCGACCACGCGCCGCTGCTGCGCCAGCAGCAGGCGCAGCTCGCGGGCTCGAACGCCGCGCGCAGCGGCGTCGAGCGCCTGCCCGATCCGCGTCTGGCGCTGGGCATCGAGTACCTGCCGATCGCCGGCGCCGACCGCTTCAGCACGACGCGCGACACCGCCACGATGCAGCGCCTGGCGCTCGCGCAGGAAGTGCCCAACCGCGCCAAGCGCGAGGCGCGTGCCGCCAGCGCCCAGGCGCGCATCGAGCGCGACCGCGCCCAGCTCGCGGCCGGCCGCGCCGCGGTGCAGCGCGACGCGGCGCTCGCCTGGCTCGAGCTCTACCACGCCGAACGCCGCGCCGCGCTGCTGAGCGAGTTCCGCGCCGAGAACCGCCTGCTGCAGACCACGCTGGGCGCGCGCATCGCGGCGGCCAGCGCCATGCCGGCCGACCTGACGCTGGCGCGCCAGGAAGCGCTGGCCATCGACGACCGCGCCGACGAGCTGGCGCGTGCCGCGGCCAAGGCGCGCGCCGAGCTGCGCCGCTGGGTCGGCGCGCGCGCCGGCGAGCCGCTGGCCGGCGAGCCGGTGCTGCCCGAAGTGAATGCCGCCGCGTTGCGCACCCAGCTGGAGACGGCGCCCGAGCTGCGCGTGTACGAGCCGATGCGCGCCGTCGCTGCCGGCGAGATGGCCGAGATGGAGGCCGAGAAGCAGGGCGACTGGAGCTGGGAGCTGGCCTACAGCTGGCGCCCGAGGTACGTCGACATGGTGTCCTTCGTCGTCAGCTTCGACCTGCCCTGGCAGCGCGCGCTGCGCCAGGAGCCTCAGGTCCAGGCGCGACGCCACGAGCTGCAGCGCATCGACGCCGAACGTGACGACGCGACGGCGCGCGTCGCAGCCGAAGCCGAGGCCATGCTGGCCGAGCTGGACGCGCTCGACGCCACGCGCGCCCGGCTGGCCGGCGCCGGCATGCAGCTCGCGGCCGAGCGCGTCGCGCTGGCCACGGCCGGCTACCAGGCGGGGCGCAGCGACCTCGGCCCCGTGCTGGCGGCGCGCGCCGCCGCGCTCGAGGCGCGCATGAAGCTCGTCGAACTCGACGCCGCCCGCGCCGCGCTGCGCGTGCGGCTGGCCGCGCTCGCGGCGCAGGAGTGAACACCATGACCAGGAATCTCGGCACGGCCGCGGCGGCCGGCGCGCTGCTCGCACTGGGGGTGGCCGCAGGCTACGCGCTGTCGCATTGGCGCGCCGGCGCGGCCGCGACGCAGGCGGCGCAGGGCGGCGCATCGGCGGCCGCAGCGCCGGCCGCGGCCGGCTCGGGCGCGCGCAAGGTGCTCTATTGGTACGACCCGATGGTGCCTTCGCAGAAGTTCGACCGACCCGGCAAGTCTCCCTTCATGGACATGCAGCTCGTGCCCAAGTACGCCGACGAGGCCGAGGGCGAGGGCGCCGGCGTGCGCGTGTCGCCGGCCGCGCAGCAAAGCCTCGGCCTGCGCGTTGTCGCCGCCGAGCGGCGCGTTGTCGCCGGCGGCGTCGACGCCGTCGGCACCGTGCAGCTCAACGAGCGCGACGTGGTCGTGGTACAGGCGCGCGCCGGCGGCTTCGTACAGCGCGTGTACGGGCATGCACCGGGCGACGTGGTCACGGCGGGCGCGCCGCTGGCCGACCTGCTGCTGCCCGAGTGGCTGGCCGCGCAGCAGGAGTACCTGGCGGTGCGCGCCAGCGGCGATGCCGCCCTGGCGGCGGCATCGCGTCAGCGGCTCGTGCTGCTCGGCATGCCCGAGGCGACGATCGAGCAGATCAGCGCAGCGGGGCGCCCGCAACCGGTGCAGACGGTGACGGCGCCGGCTGGCGGCCTGATCGTCGAGCTGATGGTGCGCCAGGGCATGACGGTGGCGATGGGCGCGACGCTGGCGCGCCTCAACGGCATCGGCACGATGTGGGTCGAAGCCGCCGTGCCCGAGGCGCTCGCGGCCGAGGTCGCGCCGGGGCAGCGCGCCGAAGTGCGGCTGCCCGGGTTGCCCGGCCAGCCGCTGCGCGGGCGCATCCATGCGGTGCTGCCCGAGGCCAACCGCGACACGCGCACGCTGCGCGTGCGCATCGAGCTGCCCAACCCGGGGGGCCGGCTGCGTGCGGGCATGTTCGCCCGGGTGCGGCTGCAAGGCGCCGCGGGCGCTGAGGCGGTGGTGGTGCCGGCCGAGGCCGTGATCCGCACCGGGCGGCGTGCCCTCGTGTACCTGCTCGACGCACCCGGCCGCTACCACCCGGTGGAGGTGGAGCTCGGCCCGGAGCAGGGTGACTGGGTGGTCGTGCGCAGCGGCGTCGCCGCCGGCCAGCAGGTGGTGGCCTCGGGGCAGTTCCTGATCGACTCCGAAGCCACGCTGCAGGGCATCACCGCGCGGGCCGCCGGGGCGCCCGGCGCGTCCGGCGCGTCCGGCGCATCGGGCGCGGCGGGCGCGGCGGGCGCGGCGTCGGCGCCGCCGCCGCCCGAGCACGAAGTCGCCGGCGTCGTCAGCGAGCCGGCCGCCGCGGGCATGATCACGCTCGAGCACGAACCGGTGCCGGCCCTGAAATGGCCGGCGATGACGATGCCCTTCCGGCTCGCGCGGCCCGATCTGGCTCAGGGACTGAAGGCGGGCGAGCGGGTGCGCTTTCGCTTCCGGCAGCAAGGCGACGACGCGGTCCTCACCGCGATCGAGCGCGCCGCGCCCGCCGCCGCGGCCGCAGCCGCGCCTTCCGGAGCCCGGCGATGATCGCGGCGCTGATCCGCTGGTCCATCGGCAACCGCTTCCTGGTGCTGCTGGGAACCGTCTTCCTCGCCGCGGCGGGCCTGTGGGGGCTGCGCACGACGCCGGTCGACGCGCTGCCCGACCTGAGCGACGTGCAGGTCATCGTGCGCACGAGCTGGCCCGGACAGGCGCCGCAGATCGTCGAGAACCAGGTCACCTATCCGCTGGCCACGACTCTGATGTCGGTGCCCGGCGCCAAGGTCGTGCGCGGCTTCAGCTTCTTCGGCGACAGCTTCGTCTACGTGCTGTTCGACGACGGCACCGATCTGTACTGGGCGCGCTCGCGCGTGCTCGAGTACCTCAACCAGGTGCAGGGGCGGCTGCCGGCCGGTGCCCGCAGCGCGCTCGGCCCCGACGCCACCGGCGTCGGCTGGATCTTCCAGTACGCACTGGTCGACCGCAGCGGCCGCCACGACCTGGCGCAACTGCGCGCGCTGCAGGACTGGTTTCTCAAGTACGAGCTCAAGGCGCTGCCCAACGTCGCCGAGGTGGCCACGGTCGGCGGCATGGTGCGCCAGGTGCAGGTGGTGCTGCGCCCGCTCGAACTGGCCGCCTACGGCGTGACGCCGGCGCAGGTCAGGCAGGCGCTCGTGGCGAACAACCAGGAGGCGGGCGGCTCGGTGCTCGAGCTCGGCGAGACCGAGTACATGGTGCGCGCCAGCGGCTACCTGCGCCGGCTCGACGACTTCCGTGCCATCCCGCTGGCCGTGCGCGCCGGCGTGCCGGTGACGCTGGCGCAGGTGGCGGATCTGCAGTACGGCCCCGAGATGCGCCGCGGCATCGCCGAACTGGACGGCGAGGGCGAGGTGACGGGAGGCATCGTCATCCTGCGCTCGGGCAAGAACGCGCAGCAGACGATCCACGCCGTCAAGGCCAGGCTGGCCGAACTGCAGCGCAGCCTGCCGCAGGGCGTCGAGCTCGTCACCACCTACGACCGCAGCGCGCTCATCGGCCGCGCGATCGAGAACCTCTCGCACAAGCTGCTCGAGGAGTTCGTCGTCGTGGCGCTGGTGTGCTTGCTCTTCCTGTGGCACCTGCGCAGCTCGGCGGTGGCGATCATCGCGCTGCCCCTGGGCGTGACGAGCGCCTTTCTCGTGATGCGCTGGCAGGGCATCAACGCCAACATCATGTCGCTGGGCGGGATCGCGATCGCCGTCGGCGCGATGGTCGACGCCGCGGTGGTGATGATCGAGAACGCGCACAAGCGCATCGAGGCCTGGCAGCACGCGCATCCGGGCGAGCGGCTCGCGGGGACCGCGCACCGCGAGGTCATCACCGAGGCGGCGGTGGAGGTGGGGCCGGCGCTGTTCTTCTCGCTGCTCATCATCACGCTCAGCTTCGTGCCGGTGTTCACGCTCGAGGCGCAGGAAGGGCGCCTGTTCGGGCCGCTGGCCTACACCAAGACCTACGCGATGGCGGCGGCGGCGGCGCTGTCGGTGACGCTGGTGCCGGTGCTGATGGTGGCCTGGATCCGCGGGCGCATCCCCGACGAGCGGCGCAACCCGATCACGCGCGCGCTCATCGCCGTGTACCGGCCGCTGCTCGACGCCGTGCTCACCCGGCCGAAGACGACGCTCGCGCTGGCCGTGCTGGCGCTCGCCACCACCGCCTGGCCGCTGGCACGGCTGGGGGGCGAGTTCCTGCCCGCGCTCGACGAGGGCGACCTGCTCTACATGCCTTCGGCGCTGCCGGGGCTCTCGGCGCAGAAGGCGGCCGAGCTGCTGCAGCAGAGCGACCGCCTGATCAAGACGGTGCCCGAGGTCGCACGCGCGTTCGGCAAGGCCGGCCGCGCCGACACCGCCACCGACCCGGCGCCGCTCGAGATGTTCGAGACGACCATCCAGCTCGAGCCGCAGGCGCGCTGGCGCCCGGGCATGACGCCCGAGAAGATCGTCGAGGAGCTCGACCGCGCGGTGCGCATCCCGGGCCTGGCCAACATCTGGGTGCCGCCGATCCGCAACCGCATCGACATGCTGGCCACCGGCATCAAGAGCCCGATCGGCGTCAAGGTCACGGGCGGCGACCTGGCCGCCATCGACCGCGTGGCGCTGGCGATCGAGCATGTGGCCAAGGGCGTGCCGGGCGTGAGCTCGGCGCTGGCCGAGCGGCTCACCGGCGGGCGCTATCTCGACATCGACATCGACCGCGCCGCGGCGGCGCGCCACGGGCTGGCGATCGCCGACGTGCAGGAGATCGTCGCCGGCGCCATCGGCGGCGAGAACGTCGCCGAGACGATCGAGGGCCGGGCGCGCTTTCCGATCAACCTGCGCTACCCGCGCGAGTGGCGCGACACGCCCGAGCGGCTGGCCGCGCTGCCCATCGTCACGGCGACGGGCCAGCAGATCACGCTGGGCACGGTGGCGCGCATCGGCGTGAGCGACGGCCCGCCGATGTTGAAGAGCGAGAACGCGCGCCCCTCGGGCTGGGTGTACGTCGACGTGCGCGGGCGCGATCTCGCCTCGGTGGCGGAGGACCTGCGCGCCGCCGTGCTGCGCGAGGTGCAGTTCGAGCCCGGCATGAGTGCGGCCTTCTCGGGCCAGTTCGAGTACCTCGAGCGCGCCAATGCCCGCCTGAAGATCGTCGTGCCGGCCACGCTGCTCATCATCTTCGTGCTGCTGTACCTCACCTTCGAGCGCGTCGACGAGGCGCTGCTCATCATGGCCACGCTGCCTTTCGCGCTCACCGGCGGGGTGTGGTTCCTCTACGTGATGGGCTACCACCTCTCGGTGGCTACCGGCGTGGGCTTCATCGCGCTGGCCGGCGTGGCGGCCGAGTTCGGCGTCGTGATGCTGCTGTACCTGAAGCACGCGCTCGCCGAGCGCCTGGCGCGCGTGGCCGCCGGCGAGGCGGCGACGCCGGCGCTCGTGGACGACGCCATCCGCGAAGGCGCCGTGCTGCGCGTGCGGCCCAAGGCGATGACGGTGGCGGTGATCCTGGCCGGCCTGGTGCCCATCGTCTGGGGCAGCGGCACCGGCTCCGAGGTGATGAGCCGCATCGCCGCGCCGATGCTGGGCGGGATGGTGACGGCGCCGCTGCTGTCGCTGTTCATCGTGCCGGCGGTGTATGCGCTGGCGCGCCGGCGTGACGCGCGGCGCGGTCGGCTCGAGGGCCTGAAGGGCCCGGGATCACGCCGGGCGTGATCCCGGGATTCACGGACTGTGGGGTCGGCGCGCCGGGGCCGGCGCGTCGGCCTGGGCCAGCCGCGGCGTCGCGCCCACCGCTTTCACCGTCGCCACCACGGTCTCGACGCAGGCCGCGCGCGCCGTCATGCCGGCCAGGGCGTGGCAGCGCCGCAGCGCCGCGGCGTTGGCTTCGGTGGGCGCGAGCCAGTCCTGCCGCGATGCGCTCCCGAACAAACCCGCCACGCCGGCCATCACCGCGACGCCGACGGTCGCACCGGCCAGACGGACGCCGAAGTACCTGTGCGGCCGGCTCGGCCGCGGATCGTGCTTGCGTTTCATGGCGCTTTACTCCTCGAAGGGTTGCCGGCGGCCGGGCTCCATGGCACTGTGGGGCGGTTCGGGCCGCTGCGGACGGGGCGTCGCCATTGAGCGTCGCCGCCGCCGCCGGTACATCGTCAGCCCGTTCGATGCCCCGACGCGGCCGTCCTCGACCTCGAGGATCGGCAAGCGCGCTGTTGCGCGGGCGCACGCCGGTGGTCGCGCGGGCCGGCCTCGGCGCTAGAATGCTGCAGCGCAACATCAAGAGGATCGATCATGGACATCGCGAACAGAGTGGCAGTGATCACGGGCGGCGCCAGCGGCATCGGCCGCGCGGTGGCCGCCGCGATGGCCAAGCGCGGCGTCGGCGCCGTGGCCCTGGTGGACATGAGCGAGGCGGTCGAGGACGTGACGGCCAAGCTCAACGCCGACGCCGGCCGTACGTTCGCGATCCCGTTCCAGGGCGACACCACCGACGCCAGGTTCCGCGCCTCGGTCTTCGACGCCATGCAGGGCCGCTTCGGGCCGGTGACGATGTGCGTGCCGGCGGCCGGCATCACGCGCGACGATCTCGCCGTGCGCATCGACAAGAACAGCGGCAAGGCGCGCATCTACCCGCTCGAGCAGTTCCGCCTCGTGGTCGAGGTGAACCTGATCGCCCCGGTGTACTGGGCGCTCGAGATGATCGGCCGCATCGCCGAGGAGCGCGCCGCCAAGGGCTTGAAGCGCTGGGTGCCCGACGAGGGCATGCAGGGCTCGGTGGTGTTCATCGGCTCGATCTCGTCGCAGGGCAACCGCGGCCAGATCTCGTACGCCAGCACCAAGGCGGGCCTGGAAGGGGCGGCCGCGACGATCGTCAAGGAAGCGATGTTCCACGGCGTGCGCTGCGGCGTCATCCACCCCGGCTTCACCGACACGCCGATGGTGCGCGCGATGGGCATGGACTACGTCGCCAAGAACATCCTGCCGTACACGCAACTCGGCCGCCTGATCGAGCCCGACGAGATTGCCGACGCGATCTGCTTCATGCTCGCCAACTCGGCGGTGAGCGGCGAGCTGTGGGTCGACGCCGGCTGGCACGCGCCGGCCTGAACCCCGCGCGCGCGGCAGCGCCGCGCGCCGCATTCCCCCTCTGCCGCATCGAGGTGCATCGATGGCCACGACCCGCAAGCCTGCCCCGCGCACGCAGGACTTCGACCGCGAATTCCGCGCCCAGCTCGCGCAGATGACTGCCGGCCTGGCGCCGACCGCGTTCAGTACCGCCTGGGCCGACTGGGCGATGCACCTGGCGCAGGCGCCGGCCAAGCAGAGCGAGTTGCGCCAGCTCGCGCTCGAGCGCGCGCGCGACACCTGGGCCTTCGCGCTGCGTGCGCTCGCCGGCCCGAAGGTGGCCGCGGCCGACGGCTTCGAAGGCAGCGCCGACCGGCGCTTCGAGGCCGAGGCCTGGTCGCAGTTCCCTTTCAACGTCTACGCGCGCGCCTACCAGAACAGCGTGGCGCTGATGCGGGAGGCGGTGCGCGACGTCGCCGGCGTCACCGACTACCACGCGCAGCTGCTCGAGTTCGCGGTGCGCATGCTGCTCGACGCGTCGTCGCCGTCGAACTACCTGGCCACGAACCCCGAACTGCTGGCGCTCACCCAGGCCGAGAAGGGGCAGAACCTGGTGCGCGGCCTGCAGCACTGGGTCGAGGACCTCGAGCGCACGCTCTCGGGCGGGGCGCCGGCCGGCACCGAGGCCTTCGAGGTCGGCAAGACGGTGGCTGCGACGCCGGGCAAGGTGGTGCTGCGCAACGAGCTGATCGAGCTCATCCAGTACGAGCCCGCCACCAAGGACGTGCACGCCGAGCCGCTGCTCGTGGTGCCGGCCTGGATCATGAAGTACTACATCCTGGACCTGAGCGCGCGCAACTCGCTCGTCAAGTACCTCGTCGACCAGGGCCACACGGTGTTCATGATTTCGTGGAAGAACCCCGACGAGCGCGATCGCGAGCTCGGCATGGACGACTATCTGAACAAGGGCCTGCGGGCCGCGCTCGACACCGTGAGTGCGATCGTGCCCAAGCGCCGGGTGCATGCCGTGGGCTACTGCATCGGCGGTACGCTGCTGGCGATCGGCGCGGCGGCGCTGGCGCGCGACGGCGACCGCCGCCTCGCTTCGGTGACGATGTTCGCCGCCCAGACCGACTTCTCCGAGCCCGGCGAGCTTGCCTTCTTCATCAACCCGAGCCAGCTCGCGCTGCTCGAGGCCTCGATGCACAAGAAGGGCGTGCTCGACAGCCGCCAGATGGGCGGTGCGTTCGCGCTGCTGCGCTCGCAGGACCTGATCTGGCAGCCCTTCGTCAGGCAGTACCTCGAGGGCCGGCGCGACGGCATGATCGACCTCATGGCCTGGAACGCCGACGGCACGCGCATGCCCTGGCGCATGCACTCGGAGTATCTGTACCGCCTGTACCTCGACAACGAACTGGCGGCCAACCGCTTCCCGGTCGACGGCCGGACGGTGCGGCTGTCGGACATCGGCGTGCCGATGTTCGTCGTCGGTACCGAGACCGACCACGTGGCGCCGTGGAAATCGGTCTACAAGGTCGACAACCTCGTGCGCTCGGACGACTTCACCTTCTTGCTGACCTCGGGCGGACACAACGCCGGCATCGTCAGCGGGCCGGTGAATCCCAAGCGCCACTACCGCATGAAGACGCGGCGCCTGTCCGATCCGCACCTCGCGCCCGACGACTGGCTGCAGGCCGCCGAGCGGCACGAAGGCTCGTGGTGGCCGGCGTGGCAGCGCTGGCTGGCCGAGCACTCGAGCGCGCGCAGCAAGCCGCCGGGGCTGGGCGCGCCGGCCGCCGGGTGCAAGGTTCTGGGCAGCGCGCCCGGGCAGTACGTGCGCCAGCGCTGAGGGCGCGGCGCCGGCCGCGCCGCGGCGGCCCGCCGCAGCGGCACGAGCGTCAGTGGTAGGCGCAGCTGCCGGGGCCGTCGGGGTGGCCGCAGCTGCCGCAGGGCCCCATCTGCATCGGCGCCGGATCGGGCGCGGCATGGCCGGTGGCGAACACCGAGAGCTGGCGTTCGAGCTGCCTGGAGTGGCAGCCCGGGCATTCGGGCACGGTGTCCGAGCGCACCAGGGTTTCGAACGCGCGGCCGCAGTCGCGGCAGGCGTATTCGTAGATCGGCATGGCGGTTCCTCGCTTTGCACGCATTGTCGCCGCAATCGCCGCAATGGTCGCAATCGCCGCAATCGCCGCAACGGCCGCAATGGCCGCAGTGGCCGGCGCTGCGGCGCTACAGCGCCCCCAGCACCCAACCGGGCGCCACCGCGACCACGAAGCCAGGCACCAGGCACAGCGCGCTGGCGAGCAGGGCGCGCGAGCGCGGTGCCGTCGCGGCCGCGCTCGCCGCGGCCAGCGGGCTCATGAACATGTACTGGATGACGCGCAGATAGAAGTAGATGCCGAGGTAGCTGCCGACCAGGCCGAACACCGCGGCCAGCGTGTGGCCGGCCGCCATGACCTCGCGGAAGACGAGGAACTTGGCGACGAACCCGGGCAGCGGCGGGATGCCGGCCAGCGACAGCATCGCCAGCCCGATCACCACCGCGGCGTAGGGCGAGCGGTGGAACAGGCCCTGGAGCGTTTCGAGCCGGTCGCGCTCGGCGTCTTCGCGGTGGCCGGGCAGCGCGGCGAAGGCCAGCAGCGTCATCACGCCGTAGGCGATGAGGTAGAACAGCACCGCCTGGAAGCGCCCGGCCGGCGCGCCGAGGAAGGCGAGGTACAGGTAGCCGGCATGCGCGATCGACGAGTAGGCCATCATGCGCCGCAGGTTGGGCTGGCGCATCGCCGCCAGGTTGCCCCAGGCGATCGACGCCAGCGGCAGCAGCACGAGCAGCTGGGCGATCACGCCCTGGCTCACGGTGCTGCCGAACAGGCGCAGTGCCGCCAGCACGACGCCGGCCTTGACGATGGCCGCCATGTAGCCGGTGACGGCGACGCTGGCGCCTTCGTAGGCATCGGGCGCCCAGGTGTGGAAGGGCACGATCGCGCCCTTGAGGAAGAAGGCGAGCAGCACCAGGATGGCGCCGGTCTGCGCCATCACGTCGTTGCCGGCGAGCGCCCGCGCGAAGATGTCCAGCGCCAGCCGGCCCTGGCTGCCGTAGAGCAGCGCCAGGCCCATCAGCAGCGTGGCCGTGGCCGCGCCGCCGAGGATCACGTACTTGAGCGCCGCCTCGGCGCTGGGCGTGCGCCGCACGCCGAGCAGCACCAGCACGTACACCGGCAGCGACATCATCTCGAGACCGAGGAACAGCGTGAGGAAGCTGTTCGAGCCGAGCATCAGCGTCAGACCGTACAGCGACGAGACGAGCAGCGCGTACAGCGGCCCGCCGTCGCCGAGGTCGTCGCGCGCCAGCAGCAGCACCGGCAGCGCCAGCGCCAGCGCCACGGCGCGCCCCAGCGAGACCGTCGGATCGACGCCGAGCTGCCCCGGGAAGGCCTCGCCCTGGAAGCCCGTGAGGCCGAGCACGAGCGCCGACGCGGCCGCTGCGGCCACGACGACGAGCGCGAGCGCCGCCATGCCGCGGCCCGAGGGCAGAGCGATCGCGTGCACGATGAGCAGCACGAGGCCGGCAAGCAGGAAATGCTCGGGCAGCATGCCGACGAGGAAGGCGTTCCAGTTCATGGCTTGCGCTGCGGCAGCGCGGCGGCGGCGGCGGCGGCGGTGGCGGCGGTGGCGGTGGCGGTGGCGGTGGCGGTGGCGGTGGCGGTGGCGGTGGCGGGCAGCCGGCTCGTCATCACCAGCTGCCGGTACGCGCGCGCCGCGGGCTCGGTCTTGCGCAGCGGCTCGTTCGGGAACAGGCCGAGCCAGAAGATCGCGGCCACGATGGCGGCCAGGATCGCCTGCTCGCGCGGCACCAGATCGGCGACGCGGCCGTCGCCGCTCGCGCCCCGACCGCTGTGGCCGTGCGGCATGCGCGCCGCGCCGAACAGGAACTTCGCGGCGAAGCGCAGCATGTACAGCGCGCCCAGGATGACGCCCGACACCGCGGCCACGGCCGGCACGAGCGCGAAGCTCGCGCCCTCGAGGTGCTGCGCCCAGGCGGCGTCGAAGGCGCCCAGCAGCACGAGGAACTCGCCGGTGAAGCCGCTCGTCGTCGGCAGCCCGATCGAGGCCAGCGTGAGGATCATGAAGGCCACCGAGTACACCGGCAGCAGCCGCGCGAGCCCACCGTAGGCGGCCAGCGCGCGCGTGTGGCAGCGCTCGTAGATCATGCCGATCATCAGGAACAGGCCGGCGGCCGTGAGGCCGTGGCTCACCATCTGCACGATCGCGCCCTGGACGCCGATGAGGTCGAGGCTCACCAGGCCCAGCATGACGTAGCCGAGGTGGCTGATCGAGCTGTAGGCGATGATCTTCTTGATGTCGTCCTGCACCAGCGCCAGGCAGGCGCCGATGACGATGCTGGCGACGGCCAGCACCATGATCGTCGGCGTGAGCTGCGCCGTGGCGTCGGGGAAGAGCGGGAAGCCGAGTTTGATGAAGCCGTAGGTGCCCATCTTCAGCAGCACGCCGGCCAGGATCACCGAGCCCGCGGTCGGCGCCTCGACGTGCGCGTCGGGCAGCCAGGTGTGCAGCGGCACCATCGGCACCTTGATCGCGAAGGACAGGCCGAAGGCGAGCAGCAGCCACAGCTGCGCGTCGGCCGGCAGCTGCAGCCGGTACAGGTCGGCGAACGCGAACGACGCGGCGCCGCCGGCCTTGGCGGCGGCGAGCACGAGGTAGATCACCGCCGCCAGCATGAGGATCGAGCCGGCCGCCGTGTAGAGCACGAACTTCAGCGTCG
The DNA here is from genome assembly GCA_020852865.1 of Rubrivivax sp. Classification (GTDB taxonomy): domain Bacteria; phylum Pseudomonadota; class Gammaproteobacteria; order Burkholderiales; family Burkholderiaceae_C; genus Rubrivivax. The sequence continues at coordinate 212,802 of JADYZZ010000054.1, read as the reverse complement.
CGTAGATGCGCCGCTCGCCGCCCCAGATGCCGATGAGGAGGAACATCGGGATCAGCATCGTCTCCCAGAACAGGTAGAAGACGAACAGGTCCTGCGCCAGGAAGGTGCCCATCATCGCGAACTGCAGCAGCAGCACCATCGCGTGGAACAGCTTCACGTCCTTGCCGATGGCCGAGAACGAGCCGGCCACGACGAGCGGGCCGAGGAAGGCGGTGAGCAGCACCAGCAGCACGTTGCAGCCGTCCAGGCCGAGCGCGAAGTACACGCCCCAGCTCGCGATCCAGGGCGTGCGCGTCGCGAACTGCAGGCCGGCGGCGGCGGGGTCGAAGCGGGCGTAGAGCCAGGCCGCGAGCACGAACTGCAGCAGCATGACCCAGAAGGTGACGTGGCGGATGGCCTCGACCTTGGCCGCGGGCAGCGCGAGCAGCGCCGCCAGGCCGGCCATCGGCAGCCACAGCACCCACTGCAACATCAGGGCTTCAGGCATGACGCAGCCCCCAGAGCACCGCCGCCAGCAAGCCGAGCACGGCGTAGAACAGATACGCCTGCAGCCGCCCGAGCTGCAGCGCCGAGAGCGCCGCGGCGGTGCCGCGCGCGGCCGCCGCCAGCGCATGCAGAGTGCCGTCGATGAGCCGGCGGTCGCCCAGGTGCAGCAGCACGCGCTCGGACACCCAGTGCAGCGGACGGCCCAGCACGGCCGCATACAGCTCGTCGACGTAGTACTTGTCGCTGAGCACGCGGTGCGCGACGGGCAGGCGCGCCTTCAATGCGGCGGCGCGGCGCGCGTCGCCGGCGTAGAGCCAGGCCGCCAGCGCCAGGCCGGCGCCGGCCAGCGCCACGGCGACGTAGACGAAGCGGTGCTCGAGCGGGCGCAGCGCCTCGGGCACCGGCGGCAGCGGCAGCATCGGCTCGAGCCAGTGCACGACCGGCACGAAGCCGCCCACGGCCGACAGCAGCGCCAGCGCCACCAGCACGACGGTCATCGACGGCGGCGACTCGTGCACGTGGTGCTCGACTTCGGGCGTCATGCGCGAGGCGCCGAAGAAGGTGAGCCACAGCAGCCTGAACATGTAGAAGGAAGTGAGCAGCGAGCCCGCCGACGCCACCAGCCACAGCCAGGCGGCGCCGCCGCTCGGGCTGGCCCAGGCGAACCAGAGGATCTCGTCCTTGGAGAAGAAGCCCGCCAGCGGCGGGATGCCGGCGATGGCCGCGGTGGCGACGGCGAAGGTGGCGAAGGTGAGGGGGATGCGCCGCGCCAGGCCGCCCATCCGGCGAATGTCCTGCTCGCCGCCGAGCGCGTGGATGACGCTGCCCGCGCCGAGGAAGAGGCAGGCCTTGAAGAAGGCGTGCGTGACGACGTGGAACACCGCCACGCCGTAGGCGCCGACGCCGAGCGCGACGAACATCAGCCCGAGCTGCGAGACGGTGGAGTAGGCCAGCACGCGCTTGATGTCGTACTGCACGACGGCGATGGTGGCGGCGAAGAAGGCGGTGGCCACGCCGACCGCGGCGATCACCGCCGAGGCCTCGGGCGCGTGCAGATACAGGCCCGACATGCGCGCGACGAGGTAGATGCCGGCGGTGACCATCGTCGCCGCGTGGATCAGCGCCGACACCGGCGTCGGCCCGGCCATCGCGTCGGGCAGCCAGGCGTGCAGCGGGATCTGCGCCGACTTGCCGCAGGCACCGATGAACAGCAAGATGCCGATCAGGTTGGCCGGCGCCGCCGCCGCCGTGCCGCCCGCGAAGGCGGCGTTCACGCGGTCCATGTCGAAGGTGCCGAAGGCGTGCCAGACGAGGAACATGCCGAGCAGGAAGGCGGCGTCGCCGACGCGGTTGGTGACGAAGGCCTTCTTGCCGGCGGCGGCCTTGACCGGGTCGTCGAACCAGAAGCCGATCAGCAGGTACGAGGCCAGCCCCACGCCCTCCCAGCCGGCGAACATCACGAGCAGCGAGCGCCCGAGCACCAGCAGCAGCATGCAGAACAGGAACAGGTTCAGGTAGGCGAAGTAGCGCGCGTGGCTCTCGTCGCCGTGCATGTAGCCGGTGGAGTAGACGTGGATGAGCGTGCCCACGCCGGTGACGACGAGCGTCATGACCGCGGTCAGACGGTCGAAGTAGAAGCCGACGTCGAAGCTCCGGCCGCCGATCGTCGCCCAGGTCCAGCTGAACTCGATCAGCGGCTGGCCGCTGCTGCGCAGCTCGAGCCAGCAGACCACCGTGAGCACGAAGGCCGCCAGCGGCAGTGCGCAGGCCACCAGGTTGACCGCCGTCTCGCCCAGGCGCCCGCCCACCAGTCCGCGGCCGAGCCGCGTGGCGAAGACGCCGTTGAACAGGAAGCCGGCCAGCGGCAGCAGCACGATGAGGCCGAGCAGCGAGCTCACGGTCTATCCCTTCAGCTCGGCGTAGGCGCCGACGTCGAGCGTGTGGCGGTCGCGCACGAGCAGCAGCACGAGCGGGATCGCGATCGCGATCTCGGCCGCGGCGACGATGAAGATGAGGAACACCAGCACCGCGCCCTCGGCCGCGCCGCCGCGCTGCGCGAAGGTGACGAGGGCCAGGTTGACGCCGTTGAGCATCAGCTCCATGAACATCAGCATGACGAGCAGGTTGCGGCGCACGACGACGCCGAACAGCCCGGTGGCGAACAGCACCAGGCTGACGCCGAGCAGGAATTGCGTCCTATCCATGGCGCTCGCTCCGGCTGCGGATCTGCACCACGGCGACTGCGCACAGCACCGCCACCACCAGCAGCACCGAGGTCAGCTCGAAGTACAGCCAGTACTCGCCGACGAAGGCTGCCGAGAACGGCTGCAGGCCGAAGCGCGCGCCCGTGCTGGCGTGCGCGACGGGGGCCGGCGGCCCCTGCAGCGCGGCGCCGATCAGCACGCCGGCCAGCACCGTGCAGGCCAGCAGCCCGGGCCACAGCAGCGCCGAGAAGCGCCCGGTGAACGAGGGGTCGCGCACGTCGAGCAGCATGATGGCGTAGACCATGAACACCATCACCGCGCTCACGTAGATCATGATCTGGAAGACGGCGATGACGTGCACGCCGAGCAGGCCGTAGACGCCGCCCAGCGAGATCATGGTGCAGATCAGCGCCAGCGCCACGCGCATCGGGTGGCGCATCAGCACCATCAGCACGGCGCCCACCACCGCCGCCAGGGCGAACAGCACGAGCAGCAGGGTCTCGATCATCGCGCGCTCCCGGTGGACGCGGCGGCGCTGCCCGCGCCGGCGGCGCGCGGCGGGTAGGGCTTGGCGGCGTCGCGCGCCGGCTGCCAGCCGAGCAGCTCGTCCTTCGACAGCCACATGCGGGCGCGGTCGGGACCGGGCAGGTCGGGCACGTCCTTGACCATGCGGATCGCGTCCTCCGGGCAGGCCTCGACGCACAGGCCGCAGAAGATGCAGCGCGCGTAGTCGATCTCGAAGCTTGCCGGGCTCTTGGGGTGCGCGGCGTCGTCGGGGTCGAAGGCGGCCTCGATCTCGATCACCCTGGCCGGGCAGACGGTGGCGCACAGGTTGCAGGCCACGCACTGCGGGCTGCCGTCGGCGCGCTGCACGAGCACATGCTTGCCGCGGTTGCCGCGGGCGTAGTCGGCGCGCGTCTCCTCGGGGTAGTAGACCGTCACCGCGCCCTTGCGGCCGGTGCACCACTTCCACATGTTGCGCAGGAAGACGCCTCCGGTGATCGTGAGGCCGCGCACCACCTCGAGCAGGTAGACGCGCTCCCAGGCGCCCATCGCAGGCTCGTTCCAGTAGCTGCGCGCCGTGCGCCTGACCTGCGGCGTGCGCGGGTTCGTCATTTCATCCCTCCGAGCAGCCACAGCGCGACCGCGGTCACCACCAGGTTGGCCAGGCACAGCGGGAACAGGAACTTCCAGGCGAAGCGCAGCAGCTGGTCGTAGCGCAGGCGCGGCAGGCTCCAGCGCACGAGGATCTGGAAGCTGCTCATGAGCATCATCTTGACGAGGAAGGTGACGAGCTGCAGCAGCACCACCGTGCCGTGCGCGAGCGCGATCTCGCGCCCGCCGGGCAGCGTGAAGCCGCCGTCGTGCATGTAGGGCAGGTTGTAGCCGCCGAGGAACAGCGTCGAGAACAGCGCCGCGATGACCGCGATCTCGATGAACTCGGCGAACATGAACAGGCCCATCTTCATCGCCGAGTACTCGGTGAAGTAGCCGGCGATCAGCTCGCTCTCGGCCTCGGGCAGGTCGAACGGCGTGCGCCGGTTCTCGGCCATCGCCGCGGTGACGAAGAGGACGGCGGCGAAGGGCTGCAGCACCAGGCCCCAGGCCGGCAGGAAGCCGAGCACGACGCCCGATTGCGCCTGGACGATCTGCGTCAGGTCGACCGTGCCGTAGATCAGCACCAGGCCGAGCACCGTGAGTCCCATCACCAGTTCGTAGCTGATCATCTGCGAGCCGGCGCGCAGCGCGCCCAACATCGAGAACTTGTTCGACGACGACCAGCCGGCGAGCATGGCGCCGATGACGGTGAGGCCGCCGAAGGCGAACACGATCAGCAAGCCGGCGTCGAGCTGGGCGATCTGCAGCGCGTAGCTGCGCTCGCCGAACCAGGCCGCCAGCGCCGGCGCCGCCGACAGCAGCTCGGCCGGGTGCAGCGCGCCGCCGAAGGGCACGACGGCGAACACCAGCAGCACCGGCGTGAACACCACCCAGGGCGCGATGGCGTAGGCGAAGGCGTCGTAGGCGGCGGGCCGGAAGTCCTCCTTGAGCAGCAGTTTCAGGCCGTCGGCGATGCCGTGAAAGAGGCCGATCCACACCAGCCTGATCTGCGTGAACGGCAGCCGGATGTAGGCGCGGTTGGCGCCGATGCGGTCGGACATCACCGCGCCTTGCTTGCGCTCGACCCAGGTGAGGAGGGTGCCCATGCCCATCAGCACCGAGATCGCGTACAGGATGTACACGAGATGGACGGCGAGGTCCTGCATCATGGCGTCACCGCCTCGTCGGGCGTGCGCCGCGCGGCGAGCGCCGCGAACACGCGCTCGGCGTCGGCCGCGCCGGGCGGCGGCGCAAAGCAGCGTTCGAAGGCGCTCGTCACGCCCTCGAAGTTGGTGAAGTGGCCGCTGCGCTCGGTGAACAGGCTGATGGGGAAGAAGACCTCGGCCTGGGCGTTCTCGGGCGCCGCGAAGGCGCCCAGCAGGATCACCGGCACGCCGCGCGGCAGGCCGGCGAAGTGGCAGCCCTCGCCCCACACCAGCACGAGGTCGGTGTCGGGCGCGAACGCCGCCTCGGCGTCGCCGAACAGCGCCTGCGCGGTGCGGCGGCCGGGATTCTTGTCGGCGCGGATGAGCAAGTCGTCCTGCACCACCTCGCCCGCCTCGGGCCGGCGGTCGGCCTTGACGAAGCAGGCGAAGCGCGCGTCGAGAGCGGAGCGGCAGGCGCGCAGCTCCTCGTCCGACCCCGCGCTCGATACCAGCGCCACCGGACGGCGCGCGCGGGCGACGAGCGCACGGGCCGCGGCCGCGGCGGCGTCGAAGTCGATGGCGCGGCCCCGGGCCAGCGGCCCCTGCGCGCGCGGGCGCTCGAGCCGCGCGGCGAGGTCGCGTGCCCAGTTGCACACCCAGGGGCCGTTGACCGCCGCGTTCGCGCGCGGCGTGACGCGGGCGATGGCGCGCGCGTGCCGGGCAGCGGGCGACCGGAACGCCCACTCGCGCTTGCGCTGCCAGATGTCGATGCTGCAGCCGCGCGCGCAGCCCGGGCACACCGAGGGCGTGGCCTCGAGAGTCCAGACGCGATCGCGGTAGAGGAAGTCCTTGGCCAGCAGCGCGCCCACCGGGCAGAGGTCGACGATGTTGTCGGAATAGGGGTCGTCGTCGAGCGCCCGCGCCTGCGCGCCGCCGGCAGGGCGGATCACCGAGTGGTCGCCGCGCTCGAGCACGCCCAGCGCATGCGACTTGCTCACCTCGCGCGTGAAGCGCACGCAGCGCGTGCACAGCACGCAGCGCTCGTTGTCGAGCGTGATGCGGCGGCCGAGCGCGTAGAACTTGGCGGCGGGCACCTTGCGCTCGAGCGAGGTGCTGGCTTCGCCGTTGTAGGCGACGTGGTAGTCCTGCAGCGTGCACTCGCCGGCCTTGTCGCACACGCCGCAGTCCACCGGGTGGTTGAGCGTGAGGAACTGCATCGTCGCCTTGCGGTGCGCGCGCACGAGCTCGCTGTCGGTGCGCACGCTCAGGCCCTCGGCGACGGGCATGTTGCAGGAGATCTCGACCCAGCTGCGGTCCTCGACCTGCACCACGCACAGTCGGCAGTTGCCGGCGATCGAAAGCTGCGGGTGCCAGCACAGACGCGGGATGTGGATGCCGTTGGCGTCGGCGACCTGCATCACGGTCTGGTCGCCGCGCGCCTCGAAGGGCCGACCGTCTATGAAGATCTGCGGCATTCCAGATTCCCTTCGAACATCGAGCGGCCGGTGCCGATCCAGTGCTCGAATTCGTGGCGGTACTTGGCGAGGATCCCGATGGTGGCGAAGCCGGCGGCGTCGCCCATGCCGCAGATCGTGTTGCCGTCCTGCAGCCTGGAGATCAGGAGCATCTGGTCGAGGTCGGCCGCCCGGCCCTGGCCGGCGACGATGCGGTCGATGATGCGGTGCAGCCAGCCCATGCCCTCGCGGCAGGGCGTGCACTGGCCGCAGGATTCGTGGTGATAGAAGCGCAGCATCACCTGCAGCAGCCGCACCATGCAGGTGCCCTCGGCGATCGCCACCATGCCGCCCGAGCCCATCGACGAGCCGGCCGGTTCGACCTCGGCCGGATCGAGGGCGAGCTGGTCGATCTCCGCGGCCGTGAGCACCTTGGTGCTGATGCCGCCCGGGATCACGCACTTGAGCTCGGCGCCCTCGAGCATGCCGCCGCAGTCGTCGTGGATCAGCTTCTTCCAGGAGTAGCCGTACTCGATCTCGTAGACGCCGGGGCGCGCGATGTGGCCCGAGATCGAGATGAGGCGCGTGCCCGGCGCCTTGGGGCAGCCGATGGCCTTGAAGGCCGCCGCCCCGTGCTCCATGATCCAGGCGACGTTGGCGAGCGTCTCGACGTTGTTGATCACCGTCGGCCGCTGGTACAGGCCCTTGACGGTGAGGCGCGGCGGGCGGTTGCGCGGGTAGCCGCGCTTGCCCTCGATCGAGGTGATGAGCGCCGAGGCCTCGCCGCAGACGTAGCTGCCGGCGCCGCGGTAGACGATGATGTCGCAGGAAAAGCCGCTGCCCAGGATGTTCTCGCCCACCAGGCCGGCGGCGTAGGCCTCGTCGAGCGCCGCTTGCAGCCGCCGGTACGGCCCGGCGAACTCGCCGCGCATGTAGACGAAGGCGTGCCGCACCTGCAGCGCATAGGCCGAGATCAGCATCGACTCGATGAGCTGGTGCGGCGTGTTCTCGAGGATCCAGCGGTCCTTGAAGGTGCCGGGTTCGCCCTCGTCGGCGTTGGCGCACAGGTAGTGCGGCTGGCCGTCGTCGTAGCGCACCACCGACCACTTGCGCCCGGTGGGGAAGGCGGCGCCGCCGCGGCCCTGCAGGCCCGAGGCGCCGACTTCCTTGGTGACGTCGGCCGGCGCCATGGTCGCGAGCACCTTGGCGAGCGTGCCGTACTGGCCGCGCGCGCGCGCCTCGGCCAGCAGGTGCGAGCTGCCGGTGACCGGGAAGGTCATCAGGATCTTGGCGTCGCGTCCGGGGGCGGGCATGTCTTTACGGGCTCTTAGTCCAGCCTGCCGAGCAGCGCGTCGACCTTCTCGGCGCTCATGTTCTCGTGGTATTCGTCGTCGACCACCATCACCGGCGCGGTGCCGCACGAGCCCAGGCACTCGCAGGTGCGCAGCGTGAAGCGGCCATCGGCCGTGGTGCCGCCCTCGGCCACGCCGAGCCGCGCACGCAGATGCGCGAGCAGCCGTTCGCTGCCGCGCATCGAGCAACTGACGTTGCGGCAGACCTCGAGGTGGTGGCGTCCGATCGGCGCGCGCCGGAACTGGGTGTAGAAGCTCAGCGCCTCCTCGATCTGGATGCGCGGCACCGGCAGCCAGGCGGCCAGCGCGCCGATGTCCTCGTCGGCGATCCAGCCGCGCCGCTCCTGGATGCGGCGCAGGCAGGGCAGCACCAGCGACGAAGCGAAGTCGGCCGGAAAACGCCGCCTGAGCCGGTCGAACTCGGGCAGCAGATCGGCGAACAGGGAGTTGGCGACGGCGGCGTTCATCATGCCCCCTGGGCGCTGCGCGCCGTCCCCCCGAGGGGGAGCGAGCGCCTTCGGAGCGGCCGTGCGGCGCTCATCATGCCCCCTGGGCGCTGCGCGCCGTCCCCCCCGAGGGGGAGCGAGCGCCTTCGGAGCGGCCGTGCGGCGCTCATCGTGCCCCCTGGGCGCTGCGCGCCGTCCCCCCGAGGGGGAGCGAGCGCCTTCGGAGCGGCCGTGCGGCGCTCATCGGTCGCACTCCCCGCCGATCATGTTGACCGAGCCGAAGGTGGGCACGACGTCGGCGAGCTGGCCGCCTTCGAGCATGCGGTGCGTGACGCCCATGTGCACGAAGCTGGGCGCGCGGCAGTGCACGCGCCAGGGCTGGCCCGCGCCGGTGCTCACGATGTAGAAGCCGAGCTCGCCGTTGGCGCCTTCCTGGGCGTAGTAGGTCTCGCCGGCGGGCACGCGCGGGCCGTCGATCACGAGCTTGAAGTGGTTGATCAGCGACTCGATCTCGCGGTAGACGAGCTGCTTGTCGGGGAAGGCGACGCGCGCGTCGTCGGCGACGATCGGGCCCGCCGGCAGCAGCGCCACGCACTGGCGGATCATGTACACCGACTCGTCCATCTCGCGCATGCGCACGACGTAGCGGTCGTAGTTGTCGCCCATGATGCCGGTCGGCACCTCGAAGTCGAGCTCGCCGTAGCACAGGTAGGGCGTGTCCTTGCGGATGTCGCGCGCCAGGCCGGTGGAGCGCAGCATCGGCCCGGTGACGCCGTAGCTCAGCGCCTGCGCCTGCGTGAGCACGCCGACGCCGCGCATGCGGTCGATGAAGATGCGGTTGCGGTCCATCAGGCCGTGGATGCGGCCGACGTAGGTCTCGTACGCGACGAGGATCTGCTCGAGCCGCGCGAGCCAGCCCGCGGGCAGGTCGCGCGCGACGCCGCCGATGCGGCCGTAGCTGTAGGTGACGCGCGCGCCGGTGACGTCGGCCAGGTGCTCGTAGATGTAGTCGCGCAGCGTCATCAGGTACAGGAACGCCGTCATCGCGCCCAGCTCCATCAGGCCGGCGGCGATGCAGGTGATGTGGTCGGCGATGCGCGAATACTCGCCCAGCAGCGTGCGCAGCCAGCGCGCGCGCGGCGGGATCTCGATGCCCATCAGCTGCTCGACCGCGCCGCAGTAGGCGAAGTCGTTGATCAGCGCCGAGCAGTAGTTGAGGCGGTCGACGTAGGGGATCAGGTTGTGCCAGGTGTGGGCCTCGCATTCCTTCTCGAAGCCGCGGTGCAGGTAGCCGCAGTGCACGTCGGCGCGCAGCACGCGCTCGCCGTCGAGCTCGGTGATGATCTGCACCGTGCCGTGCGTCGCCGGGTGCGACGGGCCGATGTTGACGATGACGCGGCGGTCCTGCTCGGGCGTGGGCGCGAACGCGGCGCGCACCGGGTTGGGGATCTGCGTGTCCAAGGCGCGGTCCTTCGCGCTAGCCGGGCGGCGTGCCGTCGCGGTAGGCCACGAGCGGCTGCTCGCGGCGCTTGTCGTAGTCCTTGCGCAGCGGGTGGCCGGTGAAGCCCTCGTAGAGCAGGATCGGCCTGAGGTCGGCGTTGCCCTCGAAGCGGATGCCGAACATCTCGTGGCACTCGCGCTCCATGAAGGCGGCCGAGCCGTACAGCGCGGTCAGGCTGGCCACGGCCGGAGCGTCCTCCGGCACCTCGGTCTTCAGGCGCAGCCGCGCCGGCGCGCGGCTGCGCATGAAGTGCCACACCACCTCGAAGCGCGCGGCGCGGCCGGCGCAGCCGAGCCAGTCGACGGCAGTGACGTCGAGCAGCATGTCGAAGGCGAAACGTTCGCGCAGCGTGCGCGCCGTCTCGAACACCCGTGTGCGTTCGACCACGAGCACCGGCATGCCGTGCACGAGCACCGGTGCGGCGGCCAGCGCTGCGTTCAGCTCGGCGAGGAAGGCGGCGTCGGCAGCCATGCTCAGAACTCGCCCTTCAGGATGACGTGGTGCTGGCCCGCGATCTTGTCCTGCAGCTTCATGATCGCGTCGATCACCATCTCGGGCCGCGGCGGGCAGCCGGGCACGTACATGTCCACCGGGATGATCTTGTCGACGCCCTGCACGACGGCGTAGTTGTCGTAGAAGCCGCCGCTGGTGGCGCAGGCGCCGAAGGCCAGCACCCACTTGGGCTCGCACATCTGGGCGTAGATGCGCGCGAGCACGGGTGCCTGCTTGTGCGAGATGGTGCCCACCACCATCAGCAGGTCGCTCTGGCGCGGCGTGAAGCGCGGCAGCGCGGCGCCGAAGCGGTCGGTGTCGTAGATCGTCGAGCTGACCGACATGAACTCCATGCCGCAGCAGGCGGTGACGAAGGGGTAGGGGAAGAGCGAGAACTTGCGCGCCCAGCCGACGATCTCGTCCTTCTTCGTCGTGAACCAGTCGAAGGTCGGCTCCTTCTTCACGCCCCCGGCCGGGGCGATCGGGATGGGCGCGCGCGCGGCGCTCATTCGGTGACTCCTTCGATGAGCCGGCTGTTCCAGACGTAGGCCAGCATCAGCACGAGCAGGAAGACGAAGAAGCCGAAGGTCGCGAGCAGCCAGCCGGTGAGCGGCTGCGCGCCCAGCGCCCAGATGAACAGGAACACGGTCTCGAGGTCGAACAGGATGAAGACGATCGCCACCGCGTAGTACTTGATCGGCACGGCCTTGACGTTGAGCGTGTCGACCGGAGTGGCGCCGCACTCGAAGGGTTCGAGCTTGAGCGCCGTCGGCCTGGGCTTGGGGCCGAGCCAGCGGTTCAGCGTCAGCATCAACGCGACGTTGGCGAGGATGAAGGCGAACCACAGGCCGAAGGCGGCGTAGGGACTCACGCGTTCAGCCTCCGCGCTGCGCGCCGCGCGATTCGTGCCCGGAAGCGGCCCGGCGCGCTCATGTCACTTCAGCCCCTGCCTGGCCATCGCGCGCCGCAGGTAGGCGATCTGGGTGGCCAGCGGCAGGTCCTTCGGGCACAGGTCGTGGCAGGCGAGCAGCGACATGCAGCCGAACACGCCGTCGTCGTCGCCGACGACGGCGTACCAGTCCTCGTCGCTGCGGGCGTCGCGCGGATCGAGCCGGAAGCGCGCCACGCGGCCGAGGCCGACGGCGCCGACGAAGTCCTCGCGCATGCGCGCCGTGCCGCAGCCGGCGACGCAGCAGCCGCACTCGATGCAGCGGTCGAGCTCGTAGATGCGCTCGGCCAGCTCCGGATCCATCGGCTGCTCGATGCGGTCGATGTCGGGCGCGGCCTGCTTCAGGTGCAGCCAGCCGCGCAGGCGCTCGCTCATCGAGCGCATCCACTTGCCGGTGTCGACCGAGAGATCGCCGATCAGCTCGAAGAAGGGCAGCGGCGCCAGCGTGATGCGGCTGCCGTGGTCGCGCGTGAGCGTGCGGCAGGCCAGGCCCGGCTTGCCGTCGATCACCATCGCGCAGCTGCCGCAGATGCCGGCGCGGCAGACGAAGTCGAACTGCAGCGAGGGGTCGAGCTTCTCGCGGATCTCCCCCAGGGCGATGAAGAGGGTCATGCCCTCGGCTTCCTCGAGCTCGTAGCTCTGCCAGTGCGGCACGCTGGCGGCGTCGCGCGGGTTGTGGCGCAGCACCTGCAGCTGCAGGCGCCGGCCCGGCGCCGCCGCGCCGCCGCTGCCGGCGCGCGGAACCACCCTGACCGGTACCTCGTTCACGGGCCGAACCTCTCGTCGATGCGCTCGTTGCGGCCGCGCAGCGCGGCGGGCAGCAGGTGCGCGTAGGGCATCAGCGCCTGCTGCACGGCAAAGCGCTCGCTGCCCGGCTGCGCCGCCATGCGTTCGCGCAGCGCGGCGACCTCGGCGGCGCGGCGCGCCGTGTCGGGGTGGTCGATGTAGTCCTTGGCGCCGTAGCCGCGCCAGCCCGGCGGCAGCTCCATCGCCATCACGTCGAGTGCCTCGTACTCGAGCGTGGGCAGCGTGGCCTCGCCGCTCCAGCGCGCCAGCGTGCGCACGAGCCACCGCGCGTCGTCGCGGCGCGGGAAGTCCTCGCGGAAATGCGCGCCGCGGCTCTCGGTGCGCATGAGCGCGCCGTAGGCCACGCTGAGCGCCACCTTGAGCATCTTGCGCACGCGGTAGGCGGTGACGAGCTCGGGGTTGGCCCCGGCGCTGGCGTTGCGCAAGCCGATGCGGCGGCTGCGCAGCAGCAGCTGCTGCAGCTCGTCGACGGCGGCCTGCAGCTCCGCGCCCTTGCGGAAGATGCCGACCTGCGCCGTCATGATCTCCTGCATGCGCGCACGCAGCGCCGAGGCGTCCTCGCTGCCGCCGCCGCTGGACAGCGCGTCGAGCTCGGCCTGCTCGCGCTGCACGAACTCGCGCACCAGGCCCATCGGCACCGTGATGTCGTTGTCGGCGCGGTCGCAGAAGTCGGCGATCGCCTCGCCGACGATGCGCCCGGCCACCACCGTCTCGGCCACCGAGTTGCCGCCCAGGCGGTTGAAGCCGTGCATGTCCCAGCAGGCGGCCTCGCCCGCGGCGAACAGGCCGGCCAGCGTCGGGCTCTGGCCGCTGGCGTCGGTGCGCACGCCGCCCATCGTGTAGTGCTGCGCCGGCCGCACGGCGATGAAGTCCTTGACCGGATCGGTGCCGAGGAAGCTGCGGCAGATCTCGTAGACCTCGCGCAGCTGGGTCTTGATGTGGCGCTCGCCGAGCAGCGTGATGTCGAGCCAGAGGTGCTCGCCCCAGCGGCTGCCGACGCCCTTGCCGCCGGCGATGTGCTGCTCCATGCGCCGGCTGACGACGTCGCGCGAGGCGAGTTCCTTCTTCTCGGGCTCGTAGTCGGGCATGAAGCGGTGGCCGTCGACGTCCCTGAGCAGGCCGCCGTCGCCGCGGCAGCCCTCGGTGACGAGGATGCCGGCCGGGAAGATGCCGGTCGGGTGGAACTGCACGGCCTCCATGTTGCCGAGCGCGGCCACGCCGGTCTCGAGCGCGAGCGCGTGGCCGATGCCTTCGCAGATGACGGCGTTGGTGGTGACGCGATAGAGCCGCCCGGCGCCGCCGGTGGCGATGGCGGTGGCCTTGGCCAGGTAGGCGGCGAGCGAGCCGTCGACGAGGTCGCGCACCACCGCGCCGCAGCAGCGCCGGCCGTCGTGGATGAGCGCCAGCGCCTCGCTGCGCTCGTGCACGGGAATGGCGTCGGCGATCGCCTGGTCGGCCACCGCCTGCAGCATGGCGTGGCCGGTGCCGTCGCTGACGTGGCAGGTGCGCCACTTCTTGGTGCCGCCGAAGTCGCGCTGCGCGATCAGGCCATGCGCTTCGTCGCGCTCGGTGATCGTGACCTTCTGGCCGTTGATGACGACCTCGCGGTCGCCCTTGCGCACGCGGCTCCACGGCACGCCCCAGGCGGCGAGCTCGCGCACCGCCTTGGGCGCGGTGGCGACGAACATGCGCACCACCTGCTGGTCGGCGCCCCAGTCGCTGCCGCGCACGGTGTCCTCGAAGTGCACGTCCTCGTTGTCGCCCTGGCCCTTGACGACATTGCCCAGGCTGGCCTGCATGCCGCCCTGCGCGGCCTTGCTGTGCGAGCGCTTGGCCGGCACCAGCGACAGCACGAGGGCGTCGTGGCCGCGGCGCTTGACGGCCACGGCCAGGCGCAACCCGGCGAGTCCGCCGCCGATCACGAGGACGTCGGTCTGGATGACCTTCACCGGCCCGGCTCCGCTGCACCGCCCGGCCGGACCCAGCCCGGAACGTACTCTTCGCCCAGGGGCGCGCCGCGGCCGGCGCGTTCGATGCCGATCTTCATGTAGGCGGCGAGCGTGGCCAGGCCGAGCACGACGAAGAACACGGTCAGCGCCCACTTGAGCGTCTTCAGCCGCGCACGGCCGGCGTCCGGGTCGGTACCCTGCAGCCAGCCCCACTTGACGGCCAGGCGATACAGGCCGATGCCGCCGTGCAGCTCGACGGCGAACAGCAGTACCAGGTACAGCGGCCACCAGGCGCCGCGCCAGACGCGGTCGCCCGAGCCGAAGGGCCCGATCGCGCCCGGATGCATCAGCATCTGGTACAGGTGCGGGAAGGCGAGGAAGAAGAGCATGAAGCCGGTGATCGCCTGCACCCACCACAGCGTGGTGTCGCCGTGGCCGAGCGCGGCGCGGTGCTGCACGAAGGCGCTGTACTGGCGCCAGCTGGCCGGGAACTTGCGCATCGCGAGGAAGGCGTGCAGCACGACGAGTGCCGCCACGGCCGCGACGACGAAGGACACCAGCACGGGCAGGCTGCGGCCGAAGACGAAGTAGCCCTCGAACATCTTCGTGATCGACCACATCGCGTCGTTGCCGAGCAGGATCGACGCGACGAAGAACATGTGGCCCCACATGAACAGGGCGAGGACGAGGCCCGAAAGGCTCTGTACAAGATCCATGCGCGCCGGCCAGCGGCTCTTGCGCGGCACTGCGAGCGGACTCGCGCGGACCGGCATCTCGGCGTGCGCTCGCACTCGGTGTGCCCTCGTCGTTGCATCCGGTGCGACGACTCGTCGCACCGTGGGGCGCAGTGTCGTCGCCGCGGCACGGCGCCGAGTTGACTCCGATCACCAGAACGCGGTGCGGGGCATGCCGTGCGCCGCCGGCACATGCGCACGCCGCCGGCTTAGTTGCGCACCACCTCGTTGATCTCGACGACCACGCCGGCAGCGTCGTTGGCCACGGTGGCCGAGTGCCCGGCGAGGTCGCCCGCGCTCGGCTGCGCCTGGCCGCTCTTGCTGACGCGCGCGTCGATCACGATCTTCGGGAACAGCGACATGCGCGCGTCCGGTGCCATCGCCATCGCATCGGTGAGCACGAACTCGAACGGCAGGTCGCGCACCTGCTTGCGCACGATGGCCAGCGGCATGCGCGAGCCCTCGGCCGGGCGCGCCAGCACGAACACCGTGTCGTCGGGCCGGGCCTGCGCGGCCAGCGCCGGCGCCAGGCGCACGCTGCCGCTGACGCTGCCCGCGCCGCTGGCGGCCGCCTGCGGCGGTGTGCCGGCGCCCGCCGCCGCGCCGCCGGGCATCGCGGCCGGCGGCAGCCCGCCGCGCTGACGCGCCTCGTCGATGCTGCCCTGCAGCTGCTGGCGGAACGGGCTGTCGGCCGGCGCCACCGCGGCCAGCCGTTCCCACCAGCGCACGGCCCCCTTGTAGTCCTGGCGGTTGAACGCCGCGCTGCCGGCCAGCGCGAGCGCTTTCTGGTTGTCGGGCTCGAGTGCGAGCGCGCGCTCGACGAGCTTCATCGGCTCGCCTTCGAGGTTGCGGTTGTTCGCGACGGCCAGCGCGTCGGCGTAGTCGACGAGCACGCGCGCGTCGTTGCCGTTGAGCGCCACCGCCTTGGCGTAGGCCCGTGACGCATCGGCGAAGCGCTCGAGCTGCATGTACGAGCGCCCGAGCATCGCCCAGCCCTCGAAGTTGGCGGGCTCCTGTTCGAGCTTGCGTGCCAGCTTGTCGACGGCCGCGGCGAACTGCTCGCCCGACAGCTCGTGCGGCGAACCGGCGCCGGCGTCGGCCTGCGGCGGCGGACCGAAGATCAGGCTGGGCGAGCCGGTGCCGGCATAGCCGACGACGGCCAGCGCGACGACGGCCACGCTCAGCAGCGCCACCAGCTGCAGCGACGGACGCGGCCGGGCCGCAGCGGTGCCGGCGGACGGCGCATCGTGCGCCAGCACGCGGTCGAGCAGTTCGCGCTCGAGGCGGCCCTTCTCGCGCTCGTAGGAGGCGGCGTCGAGCAGGCCGCGCGCGTGGCGCTCGCGCAGCTGCTCGAGCTGCCGGCGCAGCGCAGGGATCGGATCTTTCATCGGGACGGTGCGCCAGGGGGTGCGGCAGAAGGGGAGGGGACGCCGGGCGCGGCCTGCGCGCTGTCGCCCGCCTCGTCGTCCTCGTCGGGTTCGAAGTGCTCGGCCGCCATGCGGCTGCGGCGACGCAGCACCAGCACCAGCACCAGCACGCCGCCCACGAGCAGCACGGCCGGGCCGAACCACAGCAGCGCCGTCGTGCCCCGCACCGGCGGGCGGTAGAGCACGAAGTCGCCGTAGCGCGCCGTCATGTAGTCGATGATCTCGCGCTCGCTCCTGCCCTGGCGCAGCATGTCGCGCACCTGGTTGCGCAGGTCGACGGCGAGATCGGCGTTCGAATCGGCGATAGTCTGGTTCTGGCAGACCAGGCAGCGCAGCTCGGCGGTGACGGCCTGCAGGCGCGCCTCGAGCGCCGGGTCGGCGGCGACCGGCGGCGCTTCCTTGGCGCCGGCCGCAGCGACGACGGCGAGCAGCGCGGCAGCGGCCAGGCCGCGCCGGCGCGTCCGGCGCGGCCGCTGCGGCCCGGGATCAGGCCGGGCTGGCGGGGTTGGCTGGGGCATTCTCGGCCTGCAGTTTCTTCAGCAGCGGTTCGATCTTGTCCTGCAGCGCCTCGGGCGTGACCGGGCCGATCTGCTTGTAGCGGATGACGCCGCGCTTGTCGACGACGAAGGTTTCGGGCACGCCGTATACGCCGTAGTCGATGCCGACGCGGCCGTCGCTGTCGGTGATCGACGCTTCGTAGGGGTTGCCTAGGCGCGCCAGCCAGCCCTTGGCCGCGGCCGGCTGGTCCTTGTAGTTGAGGCCGTAGATCGGCACCACCCTGCGGCGCGCGAACGCCACCAGCAGCGGGTGCTCCTCGCGGCAGGCCACGCACCACGAGGCCCAGACGTTGAGCATCCAGACCTTGCCGAGCAGCTCGGTGCGGCCGATGCTCTGCGCCGGATCGTCCAGGCGCGGCAGCCTGAACTCGGGCGCCGGTTTGCCGATCAGCGGCGAGGGCACCTCGCGTGGGTTGAGGTTGAGGCCGGCGACGAGAAAGCCGACCAGCACGGCGAAGAGGCCCAGCGGCACGATGAACTGCCAGCGCTTCATGCCGCAGCTCCGGCAGCGGCGGCCGGCGCGCTGCGCTCGCGCCGCGCGAGCCGGTAGCGGCGGTCGCTCGCGGCGACCAGGCCGCCGAACGCCATCAGCAGGCAGCCGCCCCAGATCCAGGTGACGAAGGGCTTGTGGTAGATGCGCACGACCCAGGCGCCGCGCTCGGTGGCGTTGCCCAGCGAGACGTACAGGTCGCCGGTCGGGCGCGAGCGGATCGCGGCCTCGGTCATCGGCATCGTCTGCACGCGGTAGATGCGCTTCTCGGGGCGCATCTGCGCGATCTCGCGGCCGTTGCGGGTGACCGTCACCAGCCCCTGCGCGGCCTGGTAGTTGGGCCCGGGCACGTCGCGCACGCCCTGGAATGTGAACGTGTAGCCGGCGATCGACGTCGTGTCGCCGGGGGCCATGTTGACGTCGCGCTCGATCTCGTAGGTCTTGACCATCGTGACGCCGAAGATGAAGACGCCGACGCCCAGGTGCGCGAGCATCATGCCCACGATCGCGCGCGGCACCTGGCCCAGGCGCTGCAGCGGCGCGCCGCGCACGCCGCCGGCCGGGCGCACGCGCTCCCACAGGTCGGTGAGCACCGCGGCGAGGATCCAGAAGGCCAGCAGCAGCCCGAGCGCGGCCAGCCACGACAGCTTGCCGGCCTGCCACAGCGACAGCGCCGTGGCGACGACGGCGGCGCCGCCGGCCCAGCGCAGGCGCCGCACCAGGTCGGGCAGCTCGGCCTTCTTCCAGCGCGCCAACGGGCCGACGCCGATGAGCACGACGAGCGGCGTCATCAGCGGCACGAACACGGTGTCGAAGTAGGGCGGACCGACCGAGATCTTGCCCAGGCCGAGCGCGTCGAGCAGCAGCGGGTACATCGTGCCCAGCAGCACGGCGCCGGCGGCCACCAGCAGCAGCACGTTGTTGACGAGCAGCAGCGTCTCGCGCGAGACGAGCTCGAAGCGCGCGCCCAGGCCGACCTTGGGTGCGCGCCAGGCATACAGGCCGAGCGAGATGCCGATCACCGCGGCCAGGAAGGTGAGGATGAACAGGCCGCGCCGGGGGTCGGTGGCGAAGGCGTGCACCGAACTCAGCACGCCCGAGCGCACGAGGAAGGTGCCCAGCAGCGACAGCGAGAAGGCGAGGATCGCGAGCAGCACGGTCCAGTTCTTGAAACTGCCGCGCTTCTCGGTCACCGCCAGCGAGTGGATCAGCGCCGTGCCCACGAGCCAGGGCATGAACGAGGCGTTCTCGACCGGATCCCAGAACCACCAGCCGCCCCAGCCGAGTTCGTAGTAGGCCCACCAGCTGCCGATCGCGATGCCCAGCGTGAGGAAGATCCAGGCCGCGGTCGTCCAGGGCCGCGTCCAGCGCGCCCAGGTGGTGTCGAGGTTGCCGCCGATGAGCGCCGCCACCGCGAAGGCGAAGGCCACCGAGAAGCCGACGTAGCCCATGTACAGCAGCGGCGGGTGCAGCACCATGCCCGGGTCCTGCAGCAGCGGGTTGAGGTCGCGGCCGTCGGGCACGGCCGGCACCAGGCGCTCGAAGGGGTTGGAGGTGACGAGCGTGAAGAGCGTGAAGCCGACCGCCAGCCAACCCATCACCGCGAGGATGCGCGCCACCACCGGCAGCGGCAGGTGGCGCGAGAACAGCGCCACCGCCAGCGTCCAGCCCACCAGCATGAGCTGCCACAGCAGCATCGAGCCTTCGTGGCTGCCCCATACCGCCGACAGGCGGTACGGCAGCGGCAGCGCGCTGTTGGAGTTGGAGGCGACGTACAGCACCGAGAAGTCGTTGCCGACGAAGGCCGCGGTCAGACAGGCGAAGGCGCCGGCGACGAACACGAACTGCGCGAGCGCCGCCGGCCGCGCCAGCGCCATCCAGGCGGCGTTGCCGCGTGCCGCGCCCGCGAGCGGCACGATGCCCAGCACGAGCCCGGTGCCCAGCGCCAGCCAGAGCAGGAAATGGCCCGCTTCCGGGATCACTTCGGCGCTCCTTGGCCGGCCAGCGTCTTGCCGTACTTCTGGTCGCCGTGCTGCGCCTTGGCCAGCGCGTCGGCGGCCTCGGGCGGCATGTAGTTCTCGTCGTGCTTGGCCAGCACCTCGCGCGCGACGAACACCTCGCCTTGCAGCTGGCCCTGGGCGACCACGCCCTTGCCCTCCTTGAACAGGTCGGGAAGGATGCCCGTGTAGCGCACCGGCACCGATTGCGCCGAGTCGGTGACGACGAACTGCACCTGGGTGCCGTCGACCTTCACCGAACCGGTCTGCACCAGGCCGCCGATGCGGAAGGTGCGGCCGCTGGGCGCTTCCTTGGCCACCACCTGGGTGGGCGAGTAGAAGAACACCAGGTTGCTCTGGAAGGCGTTGAGCACGAGGGCGGCGATCGCGCCGACGGCGACGACGAGACCGCCGACGATGGCCAGGCGCTTGTGTCGGGTCTTCATGGTTGGCTCCGGTCGGAGGCGGCCGCCTCGGCCGCGTCCTGCAAGGCCTGCCGATGGCGGCGCCGCGCCAGCAGCGGCTCGGCGCCCATCAGCAGCAGCATGGCGGCGTAGGACCCCCAGACGTAGAGGCCGTAGCCGCCCATGGCGAGGAATTCGGAAGGAGTGGACCAGTTCATGGACGGATTGTTCCCCGGGGCCGCACGCCGACGAGTTCGTCCACCCACGCGGTATGGGCTTCGCGCTCGACGATGACGGCGCGCACCCGCATGAACACCACCGCGAAGGCGTAGGCCCAGCAGGCGAGCGTCATCAGCAGCATCGCGCCGAGCATCGTGCTGGCCATCTTGGGCGCGGCGGTCATGCTCACCGTCGCGCCCTGGTGCAGCGTGTTCCACCACTTGACCGAGAAGTAGATGATGGGCACGTTGACGCTGCCCACCAGCGCCAGCAGCGCGCCGGCGTGGTCGGCGCGGCGCACGTCGTCGATGGCGTTGACGAGCGCGATGAAGCCGAGGTAGAGGAAGAGCAGGATCAGCTCGGTGGTCAGGCGCGCGTCCCACACCCACCAGGCGCCCCAGGCCGGGCGACCCCAGAACGCGCCGGTCCACAACGCCAGGAAGGTGAACAGCGCGCCGGTGGGCGCGATCGCGCGCGCGAGCATCGAGGCCAGGCGCGCGTTGAAGGCCCAGCCGATGGCGGCCCAGAAGGCCATCACCAGGTACAGCAGCATCGACATCCAGGCCGCCGGCACGTGGATGAAGATGATGCGGTAGCTCTCGCCCTGCGTGGCGTCGGTGGGCGCGACGAAGAAGCCCGTGTACAGGCCGGCCAGAGCGAACGCGGCGGTGATCAGCCACAGCCAGGGGACGAGCCGTCCGGTGAGCGCATAGAAGCGCGACGGCGCGGCAAACCGGTACAGGCGCAGCGACGTCGCCGCGGAACCGGCGGCGGAGGCGGAATTCATGGTCGCGATTGTCCGCTGCCGGTGCGCGGCCTGCAGGCGAGCGGCGTCAACTCCGGTTCATTCGGTCGAGATGCGCAGCGCCGCGGCCGTGGCCGGCGGCGCGCCGAGCGCGGTGGCGATGAGCAGCGCGCCGAGCAGCGAGAAATGGCCGCTCGCCGACAGCCCCGCCTCGTAGTTGCCCACCGCGCCGGCGCCGAAGATCAGCGCCGGCGTCGCCAGCGGCAGCACGATCAGGATGAGCAGCATGCCGCCGCTGCGCAGCCCGAGCGTGAGCGCGGCGCCCAGCGCGCCGAGCAGGCTGAGGATGGGCGTGCCGAGCGCCAGGCCGAGCAGCAGCGCCGTCAGCGCGGCTGCAGACATGTCGAACAGCACGCCCACCAGCGGTGTGGCCACGATCAGCGGCAGCCCGGTCACCAGCCAGTGCACCGCGCACTTGGCGGCCACCATCGCCAGCGCCGGCTGCGGCGCGAGCAGCATCTGCTCGAGCGAGCCGTCGGCCAGATCGCCGGCGAACAGCTGGTTCACCGACAGCATCGTGGCCAGCAGCGCGCAGACCCAGACGATGCCCGGGGCGATCTGGCGCAGCGTCTGCGGCTCGGGCCCGACGCCGAGCGGGAACAGGCTGATCGCCACCAGGAAGAACACCAGCGGCAGCAGCGAGTCGATGCGCCGCCGCGAAGCCAGCCGCAGGTCGCGCAGGAGGACGGCGATGAAGAGGTCGCGCACGCGCCGTCACTCCGCCGCCAGGCGGTCGAGGTCGAAGATGCGCGGCACCGGCTCGGCCAGGCTGAGCGCCTGGTGGCTGGTGAGCAGCGTCGCGCCGCCGCGCGCGGCGTGCTCGGCGAGCAGTTCGTTGAGTGCGTGCACGCCGTCGGCGTCGAGCGCGTCGAACGGCTCGTCGAGCAGCCACAAGGTGCAGTCGAGCGCGAGCGCCAGGCGCGCCAGCGCGACGCGCCGCCGCTGCCCCTGGCTGAGCGTGCGCACCGGCGCGCGCCGCTTGTGCTGCACGCCCAGGCGGGCGAGCGCCGCGTCCAGGCGCGCCGGCTCGGGCCGGCGCCCGCCGAGGCGCTCGAGAAAGGCCAGCGCCTCGGCCGCACCGAGGTCGTCCTTGAGCGCGTTCTGGTGGCCGATGTAGACGAGCGTGCTGCGCCAGCCCGGCTGGCTGCGCCGCTGCGGCG
Organism: Rubrivivax sp.; assembly: GCA_020852865.1. Taxonomy (GTDB): domain Bacteria; phylum Pseudomonadota; class Gammaproteobacteria; order Burkholderiales; family Burkholderiaceae_C; genus Rubrivivax. Next base: position 191,126 of record JADYZZ010000054.1, on the reverse strand, counting down.
CGCCGTGCACGCACACCTGGCCGGCCATCGGCGTGGCCAGGCCGGCGAGCAGGCGCAGCAAGGTGGTCTTGCCGCGCCCGTTGCGCCCGCGCAGCCAGACCACGCTGCCGCGCTCGAGCTCGAGCTCGAGGTGCTCGAACAGCGCGCGCTCGCCACGCTGGCCGGCGAGGTCGAGCGCCTGCAGCACCGGCGGCGCGTCGGCCGGCGCCGGTGCGGCGACAGCCATGGGTGAGGGGGGCGGCAAGATGCGGCTCGGGGCGCGGGGCGCGGGGCGCGGGGCGCGGGGCGCGGGTCCCGGGGGGGCGCGCGAGCCATGGGGGCTCGGCCGCCTTGCCGGATCTTCCGCGGCGGGCGGGCTGGGCGCGGCCCGGCCCCGGGGCCGGCACTCAGGAGTGCAGCATCTGGTACTTGGCGAGCAGTTCGTCCTTGCTCTCGGCGTGGTTCGGGTCCGGCACGATGCAGTCGGCCGGGCACACGCTCACGCACTGCGGCTCGTCGAACGCGCCCACGCATTCGGTGCACTTGGCCGCATCGATGACGTAGATCGGCGAGTCGGCGGTGATCGCCTGGTTCGGACAGGGGTCGACGCAGGCATCGCAGCAGGTGCAGTCGTCGTTGATGATCAGGGCCATGGGAGGGGCTCCTCGACAGGGTGGCGGAACGGAACGGGCGGGATTCTCGCGCGCTCGCGCGGGTCACGCGAACGGGCTCGTGTACGACCTGAGCGCCTTCATGTAGTTGGCGCGCTCGAAGGCCTCGGGGTCGGGGCAGGCACGCTGGCTGAGCGAGCCCTTCATCTGGCGCACCGACGCGTATTCGCGCTCGGCCAGCCAGCGCTCGAGGCCGCTCAGCAGCAGCGCCACATGCCCGGGGCCGTGCTGCAGCAGGCTGCTCGCGCACAGCACGCAGTCGGCGCCGGCCAGCAGCAGCTTGAGCACGTCGTCCGGCGTGTGCGCGCCGCCGGTGGCGGCCAGGCTCGTGGGCACGCGGCCGTGCAGGATGGCGATCCAGCGCAGCGCCAGGCGCAGCTCGTCGGAACTCGACAGCACCAGCTGCGGCGCCACCTCGAGCTCGTCGAGCCTGATGTCGGGCTGCACGAAACGGTTGAACAGCACCAGCCCGTCCGCCCCCGCCTGCACCAGGCGCTGCGCCATGTGCGCCAGCGCGCTGAAGTATGGCGCGATCTTCACCGCCACCGGCACGCGCACCTCGGCGCGCACCGCGCTCACGAGCTCGACGTAGCGGCGCTCGACGGCCTCGCTCGTGTCGTCGGGGTCGGTGGCGAGGAAATAGACGTTGAGCTCGATGGCGTCGGCGCCGGCGGCCTCGAACAGCTTGGCGTAGCGCGTCCAGCCGCCGGCGCTGTGGCCGTTCAGGCTGGCGATGACGGGGATGGCGAGCGCGCGCTTGGCCTCGGCGACGAGCTGCAGGTAGCGCTCCACCGTCGACGCGCTCGCCGTCATCTCGGGGAAGAAGCCGCGCGCCTCGGGCGACAGCTCGCTGCCGTAGAGGTAGAGGTTGTGCGTCGACATCTCGTCGTGCTCGATCTCCTCCTCGAACAGCGAGGGCAGCACGACGGCGGCGGCGCCCGCCTGCTCGAGCCGCTCGAGACTGTCGACGCTGCCCGTCAGCGGCGAGGCCGACGCGACGATCGGGTTGCGCAGTTCCAGGCCCAGGTAGCGCGTGCGCAGGTCGACGCGGGCGGGGCTCGGGCGGGCAATGCTCATCGGTTCTCCTCGGCGGCGGCAGGTGCGGCGCCGGCGGCGGCAGGGGCGGGCGACCCGGCGTCGACCACCGTGCGGTGCACGCCGGCGATCTGCTCGTACAGGCGCCAGCGCGCGTCGGCCTCTTGCTGCGCCGTCCTGGCCAAGGCCTTGGCGCGCGCCGGGTCGGCCGCGGCCAGCATCGCGAAGCGCCCTTCCTTCATCGTGAACTGCTCGAGCGGCAGCGTCGGTTTGCGCGAATCGAGCACCAGCGGCTGGTCGGCGCCGCCCATGCCCAGGCGCGGGTCGTAGTGGTACAGGGTGAGGTAGCCGCTCTTGACGGCCTCCTTCTGGTGGCTCATGCCGGTGGTCATGTCGATGCCGTGCGCGATGCAGTGGCTGTAGGCGACGATGAGCGAGGGCCCGTTCCAGCTCGCCGCCTCCTTGAAGGTGCGCACCGTGTGCATCGGGTTGGCGCCCATCGCCACCTGCGCGACGTAGACGTTGCCGTAGGCCATCGCGATCATGCCCAGGTCCTTCTTGCCGGCGGCCTTGCCGGCGGCGGCGAACTTGGCCACGGCGCCGCGCGGCGTCGACTTGCTGGCCTGGCCGCCGGTGTTGCTGTAGACCTCGGTGTCGAGCACCAGGATGTTGACGTTGCGCCCCGAGGCCAGCACATGGTCGAGGCCGCCGTAGCCGATGTCGTAGGCCCAGCCGTCGCCGCCGACGATCCACACGCTGCGCACGATCAGGCTGGCGGCCACCGCGTCGAGCTGGCGCGCCTGCGGCGTGTCGACGCGCGCGAGGATGGAGCGCAGCGCGGCGACGCGGGCGCGCTGCGCCGCGATCTGCGCCTCGTCGTCCTGCGGCGCCTGGGCCAGCGCGTCGGCCAGCTCGGCGCCGATCGCGTCGCGCAGCGCGTGCACCAGATGCAGCGCCAGATCGCGCTGCGCGTCCAGCGCCAGCCGCATGCCCAGGCCGAACTCGGCGTTGTCCTCGAACAGGCTGTTGCTCCAGACCGGACCCTGGCCGGCGGCGTTGCGGCTCCACGGCGTGGTCGGCAGGTTGCCGCCGTAGATCGACGAGCAGCCGGTGGCGTTGGCGACGACGAGGTGGTCGCCGTAGAGCTGGCTCAGCAGCTTGAGGTAGGGCGTCTCGCCGCAGCCCGAGCAGGCGCCCGAGTATTCGAACAGCGGCAGGCGCAGCTGGGAGGCGCGCAGGCCGTCGGTCTGCCCCTCGGCCGGCCGCACCTCGGGCAGGCCGAGGAAGAAGGCGTAGCTGGCGCGCTCGGCCTCGAGGTGCTCGGCCTTGGGCGCCATGTTGATCGCCTTGTGCTTGACCGCCTCCTTGCTGCGCGTCGGGCACATGTCGACGCAGATGCCGCAGCCGGTGCAGTCCTCGGGCGCCACCTGAAGCGAGTACAGCATGCCCGCCAGCGCGTCGTCGCGCCGCCAGGGCACGGCCTTGAAGCCGGCCGGCGCGCCGGCGAGCGCCGCCGCCGGGAAGACGTTCATGCGGATCGCCGCGTGCGGGCACACCAGCGGGCAGATCGCGCACTGGGTGCAGATCGTCTCGTCCCAGATCGGGATCTCGTGCGCGATGCTGCGCTTTTCCCACTGCGTGGTGCCGGTGGGGAAGGTGCCGTCGGGCGGCAGCGCCGAGACCGGCAGCCGGTCGCCCTTGCCGTCCATCATCGCCGCGGTCACGCGCTGCACGAAATCGGGCGCCGCCCTGGGCACGATCGGCCGGCGCGTGTGCCCGGCGTCGGCGCGCGCGGGCAGCGGCACCTCGCGCAGCGCGGCGAGCGAGGCGTCGACCGCGGCGAAGTTGCGCGCGAGCACGGTCTGGCCGCGCCTGCCGTAGGTCTTGCGGATCGCCTCCTTGATCTGGGCGATCGCCTCGTCGCGCGGCAGCACGCCCGAGAGGGCGAAGAAGCAGGCCTGCGTCACCGTGTTGATGCGGCCGGCAAGGCCCGCCTGGCGCGCCACGGCGAGCGCGTCGACGACGAACATGCGCAGCCGCCGTTCGAGGATCGTCTGCTGCGCCTCGCGCGGCAGCCGCTCCCACACCGCGTCGGGGCCGTAGGGGCTGTTGAGCAGGAAGGTGGCGCCTTCGCGCGCGAGCTCGAGCACGTCGAGCCGCTCCATGAACTCGAACTGGTGGCAGGCCACGAAGTCGGCGCGGCGCACGAGATAGCTCGAGTCGATGCGCCGCGGCCCGAAGCGAAGATGCGAGACGGTGATCGCGCCCGACTTCTTGCTGTCGTAGACGAAATAGCCCTGCGCATGCAGCGGCGTGTTCTCACCGATGATCTTGACCGTGTTCTTGGTCGCGCCCACCGTGCCGTCGGCGCCCAGCCCGTAGAACACGGCGCGCCTGACGTCGTCGGGTTCGGTGTCGAAGTCCTCGTCGACGGCGAGCGACAGGCGCGTCACGTCGTCGACGATGCCGACGGTGAAGTGGCGCTTGGGGTGCGCGGCGGCCAGCTCGTCGAACACCGCCTTGGCCATGGCCGGCGTGTACTCCTTGGACGCGAGGCCGTAGCGCCCGCCGATCACGCGCGGCGGCGCGGCGTCCTCGGGCCAGGCCTCGGCCAGCGCCGCCAGCACGTCCTGGTACAGCGGCTCGCCCAGCGCCCCCGGCTCCTTGGTGCGGTCGAGCACGGCGATCGACTTGACCGTGCGCGGCAGCGCGGCGACGAAGGCGGCGGCGTCGAACGGGCGATACAGCCGCACCGTGACGACGCCCACCTTGGCGCCCGCCGCCTCGAGCCGCGCCGCCGCCTCGCGCGTGGCGCCGCTGCCCGAGCCCATCTGGACGACGACGCGCTCGGCGTCGGGCGCGCCGTGGTACCAGAACAGCGTATAGCGTCGCCCGGTGCGTTCGGCGAAGCGCTGCATCGCCGCGGCGACCAGGCCCGGCACGGCGTCGTAGTAGGGGTTGCAGGCCTCGCGCGCCTGGAAGAACACGTCCGGGTTCTGCGCCGTGCCGCGCAGCACCGGCCGCTCGGGGTCGAGGGCGCGCGCGCGGTGCGCTCGCACCAGCTCCTCGTCGACCAGCGCGCGCAGGTCGGCGGCGTCGACGAGCGCGATCTTGTTGACCTCGCTGCTGGTGCGAAAGCCGTCGAAGAAGTGCAGGAAGGGCACGCGCGAGGCGAGCGTGGCCATGTGGGCGACCGCGGCCAGGTCCTGCGCCTCCTGCACGCTCGCCGAGGCGAGCAGCGCGAAGCCGGTGCCGCGCGCCGCCATGACGTCGCTGTGGTCGCCGAAGATCGACAGCGCGTGCGTGGCGAGCGTGCGCGCGGCGACGTGGAACACGGTGGCGGTGAGCTCGCCGGCGATCTTGAACATGTTGGGCAGCTTGAGCAGCAGCCCCTGCGACGCCGTGAAGGTGGACGACATCGCGCCGGCCTGCAGCGCGCCGTGCACGGCGCCGGCGGCGCCGCCCTCGCTCTGCATCTGGATCACCTGCGGCACCGTGCCCCAGAGGTTGGTGCGGCCGGCGGCCGACCAGGCGTCGGCCAGCTCGCCCATCGTCGAGCTGGGCGTGATCGGGTAGATCGCGATCACCTCGCTGCACAGGTGAGCGATGCGGGCTGCGGCTTCGTTGCCGTCGAGGACCTGGAAACGGTCGGTCATGGCTTGTGCTCCTGCGCGCGGCGCTGCCGGCGCGCCGCTCACAGCAGTCCGGCCTGGCCGGCCTGCCAGCGGCGCAGTTCGGTGCCGAGCAGCTCGACATGCTCGCGCTCCTCGGCCGCCAGCTCGAGGTAGAGCTGGCGCTCGACCGAGCCGGGCGGCGCCTGCTCGCTCTCGCGCGTGAAGAACGCGACCGCGCGTTCCTCGCAGGCGATGGCGATGCGAAACAGGTTGGCCGGATCCTCGGGCCGGCGCTCGATGCCGGCGAAGACGGCCGCGCGGTCGAGCTCGAAGTCCGCGCTCGGCTGCGGCAGCTCGGCGTGGTAGCGCCGCGCCAGCGTGCGCATGTGCTCCTGCTCCATCGCGGCGAAGCGGCCGAACAGGTCGCGCAGCGTCGCGTCCGCCGACTGCAGCGCGGCGCGCGCATAGAAGGCGTGGCCGCCGAGCTCGATCTCGAAGGCCTTGCGCACCGCGGCCAGCGCCGCGTCGTCGGCGAGCGCAGCGCGCTCGAGCAGCTCGAGGCGGCCCTTGCAGTGCGGGCACATGCCGTACGGGAAGGCGAAGCCCTCGCTCACCTTGTGGCAGCTCGTGCAGCGCCAGCGCAGCTCGCGCCCGGCGCAGCAGATGTAGGGTTCGTCGTCGTCCAGGGGGCGCTGGCAGCGCGGGCACAGGCTCATGGCGAAAGCTCGCGGAACGGGGTGAGCGGATCCGCGCCGGCAGGCGCGCGGGGCGGCAGCGCGCCGCTGGGCACGGGCGACGCCGGCGCGGCGCGCGGCGCCGGGGGCCGGAAGGCCTCGACCTCGGCGGGCGTGACCGGCCAGCCCGCCTTGCCGCCTGCCAGCCAGGCGCCGATGGCGCGTGCGGCGCGCCGCCCGGCGCCCATGGCCAGGATCACGGTGGCGCCGCCGGTGACGATGTCGCCGCCGGCGAACACGCCCGGCACGCTCGTCGACTGGGTGGTCTCGTCGGCGACGATGTAGCCCCACTTCGTGAGCGCCAGGCCCGGTGTCGACTTGGTGACGATCGGGTTGGCCTTGGTGCCGAGCGCGTAGATCACGGTGTCGCACTCGAGCTCGACCACGTCGCCGGTCGGCACCGGCTTGCGCCGGCCGCGCTCGTCGGGCTCGCCCAGCTCCATCTTCTGGGTCTTCATGCCGCGCACGTTGCCGGCATCGTCGACCAGGATCTCGAGCGGCCCGTGCAGGAAGAAGAACTCGATGCCTTCCTCCCTGGCGTGGCGCAGTTCCTCGACGCGCGCCGGCGCCTCGGCCTCGCTGCGCCGGTACACGCAGCGCACGGTGGGCGTGCCGAGGCGCTTGGCCACGCGCAGGCAGTCCATCGCGGTGTTGCCGGCGCCGATGACGACCACGCTCTTGCCGATCGTGACCGGGGTGTCGAGGTAGGGGAACTTGTCGCCGCCCATCAGGTTGACGCGCGTGAGGAACTCGTTGGCCGAGTACACCTGGCCGGCGAACTCGCCCGGGATGCCGAGGAAGGCCGGCGCACCCGCGCCGGCACCCACGAAGACCGCGTCGTAGCCCTTGTCGCCCAGCAGCTGCGGCACCGAGAAGGTCTTGCCGATGACCTTGTTGGTCTCGAAGCGCACGCCCAGCGCTTCCAGCGCCTGCACCTCGCGCGCGATGATCTCGCGCGGCAGCCGGAACGCCGGGATGCCGTACTGCAGCACGCCGCCCACCACGTGCAGCGCCTCGTAGACGGTGACCTCGCAGCCGTACTTGACGAGGTCGGCGGCGACCGCCAGGCCCGCGGGCCCCGAGCCCACCACCGCGACGCGGCCCAGACGGCGCTCGAACTGCGGCGGCGCGGCCTTGCGCGCTCCGGCGTTGTCGCCGACGAAGCGCTCGAGCCGCCCGATGGCCACGCTCTCGAGCTTGCGCCCGACCACGCATTGCGCCTCGCACTGCGACTCCTGCGGGCACACGCGGCCGCAGATCGAGGGCAGCAGGTTGGACTCGTTGATGACGTCGCGCGCGCCGTCGATGTCGCGCACCAGGATGTGCTTGATGAAGCGCGGGATGTCGATCGACACCGGGCAGCCCTCGACGCAGGCGGCCTTGCTGCACATGATGCAGCGTTCGGCTTCGGCCAGCGCGTCGGCCATCGAGTAGCCGAGGTTCACCTCCTTGAAGTTGCGCGCGCGCTCGGCCGCGTCGCGCTCGGGCATCTTGGTGGCGTGCGGCGCCAGGTCCTTGTACTTCTTGTAGTTGGTCTTGTTCTGCTCGAACAGCACCTTGTCGACATGGCAGACATGGGCGTAGTCCTCGTTGGCCGTCTCCTCCTCGCGCCGGAAGCGCTTCTGGCGCAGCAGCAGTTCGTCGAAGTCGACCTGGTGGCCGTCGAAGTCGGGGCCCTCGACGCAGGCAAACTTGATCTCGCCGTCCACCGTCACGCGGCACGAGCCGCACATGCCGGTGCCGTCGACCATGATCGCGTTGAGCGAGACCATGGTCCTGACGCCGAACGGCCGCGTCGTCTCGGCGCAGGCCTGCATCATCGGCAGCGGGCCGATGGCGACGACGAGATCGGGCGGGTCGCGCTCGAGCAGCTCGTGCAGCGCCGCCGTCACGAAGCCCGGCTTGCCGTAGCTGCCGTCGTCGGTGCAGACGACGAGCTCGTCGCACCAGGCGCCGAACTTGCGCTCCCAGAACACCAGATCCTGGTTGCGAAAGCCGATGATGCCGGTGGTGCGGTTGCCCGCCTCCTTGAATGCGCGCAGCTGCGGATAGACCGGCGCCACGCCCAGGCCGCCGCCCACCAGCACCACGTGCCCGACCCGGGCAATGTGCTGCGGCAGGCCGAGCGGCCCGACGAAGTCGGCGAAATGGTCCCCCTCCTTGTAGCGGTCGCGCATCTGGCGCGTCGTCTTGCCCAGCGCCTGCACCACCAGCGTGACGGTGCCGCGCTCGCGGTCGTAGTCGGCCACGGTGAGCGGGATGCGTTCGCTGCCTTCGTCCAGCCGCAGCATGACGAAGTGTCCGGGCTGGGCCGCGCGTGCGACGTCGGGCGCGTGCACGTCCCACAGGAACGTGAGGTCGGAGAAGGCTTCGCGACGGACGATCTCGTACATGGAGCACCCTTGGCTGCGCCGCGCGCTGCGGCGGCCCGCGCGGCGCGGCCCGCGTGCCGTGGGCGCCGCTCGTGCATCCTGGCGAGCGCTCGCGCCCGCCTCGCACCGGGCCGCCCGCGCTGCGGCGCGGCAACGCTGCGGACGCGCGCTATGTTGTTCCCGACGCGCGCGCGGCCGATTGCCGCAGATCAAGCCCGCGCCATGGGGCGCCCGCGCGCTGCCGCGTCAGCGCGCCGCCAGCGCGGCCTGCGCCGCCGCCAGCCGTGCCACCGGAACGCGGAACGGCGAGCAGCTCACGTAGTCGAGTCCGGCGCGGTGGCAGAAGTCGATGCTCGCCGGATCGCCGCCATGCTCGCCGCAAATGCCCACTTCGAGCGCGGGGCGGCGTTTGCGGCCGCGCTCCACCGCCAGCTGCATCAGGAAGCCGACGCCGCTCTGGTCGAGCGTGGCGAACGGGTTGCGCAGCAAGATGCCCTTGCTCAGGTATTCGCTCAGGAAGCCCGTCTCGGCGTCGTCGCGCGAGATGCCGAAGGTGGTCTGCGTGAGGTCGTTGGTGCCGAAGCTGAAGAACTCGGCGTACTCGGCGATGCGCTCGGCGACGATGGCCGCGCGCGGCACCTCGATCATCGTGCCGAACTGGTAGGCGAGCCGCTGGCGCTGCTCCTTCAGCACCTTCCTAGCTTCGTCCTCGAGCAGCGCGCGCTCGACCTTCAGCTCGGTCGAGACGGCGGTGAGCGGAATCATGATCTTGGGCCTGACCTTGACGCCGCGGCGCGCGCAGTCGCAGGCGGCCTCGAAGACGGCGCGCACCTGCATGCGCACCAGCGCCGGCATGTGGATGCCCAGACGCACGCCGCGCAGGCCGAGCATCGGGTTGTCCTCGCGCAGCGCCTGCACGGCGCCGAGCAGATCGCGCTTGGCGGCGCGCTCGGCTTCGGCCTCGGCGCCGAGCGCCTCGCCGCGCTCGGCGAGCAGCGCGGCGCGCGTGTCGAGTTCGGTGACGCGGCGCTGCAGTTCGTCGTGGCCGGGCAGGAACTCGTGCATCGGCGGATCGATCAGGCGGATCGTCACCGGCAGGCCGTCCATCGCCTCGAACAGGCCGACGAAGTCGCCGCGCTGCAGCGGCAGCAGCGCGGCCAGCGCCTCGGCGCGCTCGCCCTCGCTGCGCGCCAGGATCACGCGCTGCACCAGCGGCAGACGCTCGCTTTCGAAGAACATGTGCTCGGTGCGCACGAGGCCGATGCCCTCGGCGCCGTAGCTGCGCGCGCGCGCGGCGTCGTGCGGCCGATCGGCGTTGGCCCACACGCCCAGGCGGCGCAGGCCGTCGGCCCAGCCCAGCAGCGTCAGCAGGTGCGGATCCTCGAAGTCGGGGATCACCGTCTCGAGCGCGCCCGCGAAGACCTCGCCGGTGGTGCCGTCGATCGACACCGCGTCGCCCTCGCGCAGCACGCGGCCGCCCACCGTGAGCCGGCGCTGCGCGGCGTCGACCTCCAGCGCCAGCACGCCCACCACCGCCGGTTTGCCGAACTGGCGCGCCACCAGCGCGGCGTGGCTGGTGCGCCCGCCGCGGCTGGTGAGGATGCCGCGCGCGGCCAGCATGCCGTGTACGTCGTCGGGCCTGGTCTCGGGCCGCACCATGATGACGGCCTTGTTCTCGTCGCGGCCCCAGCGCTCGGCGGTGTCGGCGTCGAAGGCGAGGATGCCGCTGGCTGCGCCCGGCGAGACGTTGAGGCCGGCGGCGATGCCGTCGCCGCGCGCCTGCGCCGCCTTGCGCTCGGCCGGGTCGAACTGCGGGTGCAGGAAGTAGTCGACCTGCTCGGGCCGGACGCGCTGCACCGCCTCGGCGCGCGTGATCAGCCGCTCGCGCGCCAGGTCGACCGCGATGCGCACCGCTGCCGGCGCGCTGCGCTTGGCGTCGCGCGTCTGCAGCATCCAGAGCTTGCCCCGCTCGATCGTGAACTCGACGTCCTGCACTTCGCGGTAGTGGCGCTCGAGCTTGCGGCAGATGGCCGCGAACTGGCGGTAGATCTTGGGCATCTCGTCGGCCAGCGCGGCGATGCGCTTGGTGGTGCGGATGCCGGCGACGACGTCCTCGCCCTGCGCGTTGGTGAGGTAGTCGCCCTCGATCTCGCGTGCGCCGTCGGTGACGTTGCGCGTCGTCACGACGCCGGTGCCGCTGCCCTCGCCCAGGTTGCCGAACACCATCGTCACGATGTTGACGGCGGTGCCCAGGTCGTGCGCGATGCCGGCGGCGTTGCGGTAGTCGATGGCGCGCTTGCCGTTCCAGCTGCCGAACACGGCGGCGACGGCCAGACGCAGCTGTTCGAGCGGGTCGGTGGGGAAGGCGCGCCGCGTGCGCGTCGCGTAGATGCGCTTGAACTCGACAGTGACCGCGCGCAGGTCTTCGGCCTCGAGGTCGGCGTCGTTGGCCACGCCGCGCCGCGCGCGCCAGGCGGCGAGCACTTCCTCGAAGGGCTCGACGGGCAGGTTCATCACCACGGTGCCGAACATCTGCACCAGGCGCCGGTAGGCATCCTGGGCGAAGCGCTCGTCGCCGGTGAGCCGCGCCAGGCCTGCGGCCACCTCGTCGTTGAGGCCGATGTTGAGCACCGTGTCCATCATGCCCGGCATCGAGAACTTGGCGCCCGAGCGGCACGACAGCAGCAGCGGGTTCGCCGCATCGCCGAAGCGCTTGCCGGCCAGCCTCTCGACCTTGACCAGCGCCGCCAGCACCTGCTGCCACAGGCCTTCGGGAAAGCCGCCGGCGGCGAGGTAGGCATTGCAGGCCTCGGTGGTGACGACGAAGCCCGGCGGCACCGGCAGCGCCAGGCGCGTCATCTCGGCCAGGTTGGCGCCCTTGCCGCCGAGCAGGTCGCGCATCGCGGCGTTGCCCTCGTGCAGCAGGTAGACCCACTTGCGCCGCGCGGCGCTCCTGGCTGACTTCTTCGCGGCGGCCGGCCTGCGGGCGGCCGTCGCGGGTGCTTTGCGCGCGGACATGTCGAACCTCTGGTGTCGGGGAATGAAAGGGCGGTGCGGCGCCGCGCTCGCGGCGCCGCAGCGGTGTTCCCGGCTGCGATGCTGCAGCGCCGCGATGCGCCCGGAATTGAGCGGCGTCAGCCGCTCGCCGGGCCACGCGCCGGCTCTGTGCGGGCGGCGCGGCACGCGCGAACTGCAGGCCGATGCGCTCGGCTTGCCGGCTCGGCGCCGGGTGAGGCTGGTCGACCCGGTGCGCGCCCGGGCGGCGCGGCCCGCCGCCGCCCATGCGACCACGCGGGCGGGCACAATGGCCGCGCACGAGCGACGCGAGGCGCGCGGGGCGCGCGAGCCCGTGAAGAACGCGTCACGCCGGTGCGATTCCCATCTCGACAGGCGCGGAGCCCGGAGGCGGTATGGACGAGGCGACCCCCGCAGGCGGCAAGGAGCATTGGGAGCGTGTGTACCGCACCAAGGCAGCCGGCGAGCTGAGCTGGTTCCAGCCGCACGCCGAGCGCTCGCTCGAGCTGATTCGGCGCATCGCCGCGGGCGACCCCTGCCGGCTCATCGACGTCGGCGGCGGCGCCTCGACCCTGGTCGACGACTTGCTGGAGGCGGGCCGGTTCGACGTCAGCGTGCTCGACCTTTCGGCCGCGGCGCTCCAGCTGGCGCAGGCGCGCCTGGGGTCGCGCGCGGCCAGCGTGCACTGGCTCGAGGGCGACGTGACGACGGCGGCGCTGCCCGGGCAGGCCTGGGACATCTGGCACGACCGCGCCGTCTTCCATTTCCTCACCGAGCCGCAGGCGCGGGCGGCCTACGTGCGCCAGGTGCGCCGCGCGCTGCGCCCGGGCGGGCATGTCGTCGTCGCCGCCTTCGGCCCCGAAGGCCCGCTGCAGTGCAGCGGGCTGCCGGTGGTGCGCTACGCGCCCGAGGCGCTGCATGCCGAGTTCGGCGCCGCCTTCGTGCTCGTCGAGCACGCGACCGAGGCGCACCGCACGCCGGCCGGCAAGGTGCAGCAGTTCGTCTACTGCCACTGCATCGCGCAGTGAGGCCGGCGCCTGCCCGCCCCGGCGGCGGGAGCAGCGCCCGCGCGCTGCCGCGCCAGCCGTTCAGACCTTCGCCACTCGTCCGTCGCGCACCAGCGGCGCATACAGCGCAAGGTCGGCCTCGACGCGCAGGCGCAGCTCGCGCGGCGTGCTCGGCGTCAGCTCGAAGCCGAACGCGTCGACGCGCCGGCGCAGCTCGGGCGAATCGAGCGCGGCCACGATGTCGTCGTGCAACTGCCCGAGGATCGCCGGCGGCACGCCGGCCGGCGCCACCAGCGCCGCCCAGGGGTGCATCTCGACCGCCGGCGCGCCGGCTTCGGCCAGCGTCGGCAGCTGCGGGTATTCGGGCAGGCGCCGGCGCGCGGCGACGGCCAGCGCACGCAGGCGGCCGCGTGCGGTCAGTCCGGCCACGGTGTTCATGCTGAACGCCGTGAAGTCGACGTCGCCGGCGGCCACGGCGCTGAACAGCGCGCCGGCATCCTTGAACGGCACGTGCAGCAGCCGCACGTCGGCGGCGTAGGCGAGCGTCTCGATCGCCATCTGGCTGGCGTGGCCGTTGCCGAGCGAGGCGTAGCTTACGCGGCCCGGCTCGCGGCGCGCGCCGTCGAGCAGCTGCGCGATCGTGCCGAAGCGGCTGCCGCCGCCGACGAGGATCACGAAGGTGGCGCGGAACAGCAGCGTGATCGGCGCCAGGTCGCGCTGCGGGTCGTAGGGCAGGCGGTCGTTGATGAGCGGGTTGACCGCCAGCGTCGCCGTGTCGGCCAGGTACAGCGTGCAGCCGTCGGGCGCCACGCGGCGCAGGTCGGAGAAGGCGACGATGCCCGACGCGCCGGGCTTGTTCTCGATGATCACCGGCTGGCCCCAGACCCTGGTCAGGATCTCGCCGAGCGCGCGCGCCACGATGTCGGGGCCGACGCCGACCCCGTAGGGCACGACGATGCGCACCGGCCGTGCGGGAAAACGATCCGGCTGCCCCCGGGCCGCCGGCCAGCCCAGGCCGCCGGCCGCCGCCGCGATGGCGCGGCGGCGCGAGAGCGGGTCGGTCACGCGCCCCACAGCCGCCCGAGCACCGCGCCCGCGGCGAGCAGTGCCGAGTACACCAGCCCGAGGCGGAAGGTGCGAAACAGTACCTGGTTGAAGGCCAGCCCCGGCGGGCAGCGCAGGAAGTCGCGCCGGAGGCTGCGGGCCGCGGGCAGCAGCAGCAGGGGCAGCAGCAGCCAGGCCGTGCCCGCCAGCCAGGCGACGAGCGGCGTGAGCGCGAAGGGCCCGAACAGCAGCGCCGCATACAGGCGCTGGGCCGCCGCGGCGCCGAAGGCCACCGGGAAGGTGCGGCGGCCGACGAGCGCGTCGTGCGCGATGTCGCGCTGGTTGTTCACGGCCAGTGCCGCCGCCGCCAGGCTGCCGATCGCGACCGAGGCGGCCGCCGTGGCCGCGCCGATCGAATCGGTGAGCACCCAGTCGGTGCCCATCACGGCCACCAGACCGAAGAAGACGAACACCGTGAGCTCGCCCAGCGGCGTATAGGCGATCGGCCTGGGCCCGCCCATGTAGGCCAGCGCCGCGGCCAGCGAGGACGCGCCGACGGCCAGCACCGGCCAGCCGCGCAGCGCGAGCAGCCACAGTCCGAGCGCGGCGGCCAGCGCCGACACCAGCACGACGGCGGTGCGCACCTGGCGCACGCGCAGCCAGCCCAGCGCGGTGGCGCGCGGCAGCCCGATGCGCGTGCCGCTCGCCTCGGCGCCGCGCGCGGTGTAGCCGACGTCGTTCTGCAGGTTGCTCGCCATCTGCACCAGCAGCGCCGCCGCCAGGATGATGAGCGCGACGGTGAAGTCCAGCGTTCCGGTGCGCAGCCAGCCGAGCGCGGCGCCGGCCAGCACCGGGGTCACGGCCACCAGCAGGCTGTTCGGGCGCACCGCCGCCAGCCACGCGGCGGTGGAACCGGCGCGCACGCTGCGGCCGGAGGTCTGCTGCCGAACGTTCATGGCGGGTTCAGGGCGGGTTCAGGGCGAGGTTGCGCTCACGCCGTGCATTGTCGTCGCGCTCGCTGCTCGCCGCTTGGTGCCGACGTGGATGCAGGCGATTCCGAAGCTCAGATTGCGATGCATCACGTCGGCGAAGCCGGCCTGCGCGACGAGCGCGCCGAAGGCCTGCTGGTCGGGGAAGCGCCGGATCGACTCGACGAGGTAGGTGTAGGCCTCGGGTGCGCGCGCCACCCAGGCACCCAGGCGCGGAATGACCGTGAACGAGAAGAGGTTGTAGAAGGGCCGCACGAGCGCGTGCGGCGTCGAGAACTCCAGGCACAGGAAGCGCCCGCCCGGCTTGAGCACGCGCAGCGCCTCGGCCAGCGCCTGCTCGATGCGCGTGACGTTGCGGATGCCGAAGGCGATGGTGAGGGTGTCGACGCTGGCGTCGGCCAGCGGCAGCCGCTCGCCGGTGCCGGCCAGCCAGTGCACCTGCGCCAGGCGCGCGTCGGCGCGCGCACGGCCGGCGCGCATCATCGGCACGCTCGGGTCGCACACCGCCACCAGGCGGTCGGGCGCGGCCAAGCGCGCGGCCACGTCGCCGGTGCCGCCCGCGAGGTCGACGATCACCTGCCCCGGCGCCGGCGCCGCCATGCGCACGAGCCGGCGCTTCCACAGGCGGTGGATGCCCAGGCTCATGAGGTCGTTCATCAGGTCGTAGCGCGCGGCGACCGCCGCGAACACGCGCCGGATGCGGCGTTCGCGCTCGGCCTCGTCGACGCTCTGGAAGCCGAACGTGCGCGCCAGCGGATTCATCGCTGCGGCCCCTGGTCTGCGCGGCGGCGCTCAATAGCGGCCATGCTGCTTGTAGATGTAGTTGGACAGCTCGGCGGCCTGCGCCGACAGGCGCTGCTGGATCTGGTGCACGCGCCGCACGATGGCGCGCATCACGCGATAGACGATGTGCGGCTCGCGCTCGATCAGCGACTCGAGCTGCGCGCGCTCGAGGCCGAGCACGCGCGTCGCGCCGCGCGCGACGAAGGACGCGTAGTGCACGCTGTCGTCGAGAAAGCTGAGCTCGCCCGCCGTTTCGCCCGGCACCAGCGCGAACAGCGGCACCTCGCCCGGTGTGCCGGCGCCGCGCACGACGCCCAGCGCCCCGGCGAGCACGAGATACAGGCGGCTGTCGGCCCGGCCCTCGTGCACCAGCACCTCGCCGTCGGCGAGGTCGCGCAGCGCCGTCAGCGCGGCGAGCGTGCGGCATTGCGCGTCGCTCAGTTCGGCCGCGAGCGCGGAACCGCGCAGCGCGTCGTAGGCGGTCGTCATGGATTCACTCCTGCAACGGTGGGGAAGAGGGGCCGGCAGGCGGCGCGCCCGCGGCGGTCGGCGCGGCCGATGGCGCGGCACAGGGCAGGGCCGGGGGCAGGGCAGCGGGCAAGGAAGCGGGCACGGCAGCGGGGATGGCAGCGGGGATGGCAGCGGGGATGGCGGGCGGTGCGGCCGCAGGCGACAGCGTCATGCGCGTGCCCAGTTCGTCGGCGCGGCGCACGAAGGCGTCGACGAGCGTGTCGGTCAGGTGGGCGAACACCGGTGCGGCCAGCGGTCCGATCAGCGCGGCGTTGAACTCGTAGGTCAGCCGGAACTCGACGCGGCAGCCCCAGTCGGCGAGCGGCGTCAGGCGCCATTCGCCCTCGAAGCGGCGGAACGGGCCCTGCTCGAGCCGGATCGACATCCAGTGCGGAAAGCGCTTCTCGTTGACGGTGACGAAGCCGAAGCGCACGCCGCGCCAGGCGACCTCGATGCGCGCCGAGACGAGCCCGGCGTCGCGCCCCAGGATCGTCGCGCTGGCGCACCAGGGCAGGAACTTCGGGTAGTCCTCGGCCGCCTCGATCAGCGTGTACAGCCGCTCCGCCGGGTGGGCGACGAGGGCGCTGCGGCGCAGGTCCACGCTCAGTCTCCGGCCGGCGCCGCGGCGCGGCGGCGCGGCGCGCGCATCGAGACCAGATCCTGCTGCTCGAGCTCGTCGAGCGTGCCGCCCATATCGAGCAGTTCGCGCTCGAGCTCGGGCAGCAGCACGTCTTGCAGCGCGCGCGCCCGGCGCACCGAGCGGCGGTACTCCTGCGACAGCCGCTCGAGGTTGCCATTCACCGCCGCCAGCGGCGCGGCCGCCTCGAGCAAGGCGGCGAAGGCGGCGCGGCAGGCGCGTGCCTCGGGCGAGGGCACCACCGGCGGCGGTACTTGCGTCGGGTCGCCCGCCGGCTGCCAGCGCGCCTGCTGCAGCGCCACGCCCATCAGCGCGGCGTCATGCGCGTGCAGCCGCCCGGCGGCGGCCGGCGCCGGCTGCACCAGCAGGCCCTCGAGTCCGTGGCGGCCGAGTGCGGCGGCCAGTGCGTGCAGGGCCGCCTCGTGGCAGGCCAGCAGCCGCCGCTCGAGTGCTGCCTGCCGGGCGAGCTGGCGCAGCATCTCGCCGGCCAGCAGCAGGCATTTCTCGTCGAGGAAGACATGGCCCTCGCGCATGGCGTGGCGCTCGTCGTGCAGCTCGAGCAGCGCGGCGCGCGAGGGGCTGCGCTCGTTCATCGCGCCGGCCCTGCTGGCGCGTCTGCGGCCGCCACGGCTGCGGCCGGCGCGCCTGCGGCCGCTGCGCCTGCGGCCGTCAGGGCTGCGGCGGCGGCGCCGCCCAGGTGGGCGGCGATCTGTGCGTCCGACAGGCGCGTGAGCTCGCTGCGCGGCAGGTCGGCGAGCAGCTGCCAGCCCAGCTGCATGCTCGCGTCGAGCGTGCGCGGGCCCTCCTGGTGCACGAGCTGCCCCTCGAAGGCGCGGCCGAAGGCGAGGTACTGGCGGTCGGTGGCCGCCAGGCCTTCCTCGCCCACCACGCTGGCGAGCACGCGTGCCTGCACGGCGCGCGCGTAGGCCGCGTAGAGCTGGCTGGCCAGGGCCGGGTGGTCGGGGTGCGTGTACCGGCCGCCGGTGCCGTCCTTCATCAGCCGCGACAGGCTCGGCAGCACGTCCACCGGCGGGTAGACGGCGCGCCGGTCGAGGTCGCGCGACAGCACGATCTGGCCCTCCGTGATGTAGCCGGTGAGGTCGGGGATCGGATGGCTGATGTCGTCGCCGGGCATGGTCAGGATGGAGAGCTGGGTGAGCGTGCCGCGCCCGCCGCGGATCGTACCGGCGCGCTCGAACAAGGTCGCCAGGTCCGAGTAGAGGTAGCCCGGGAAGCCCTTGCGCGCCGGGATCTCGCCCTTGCTCGACGAGACCTCGCGCAGCGCCTCGGCGTAGTTGGTCATGTCGGTGAGGATGGCCAGCACATGCTTGCCGGTGCAGAACGCGAGGTATTCGGCGGCGGTGAGCGCGAAGCGCGGCGTCAGCAGCCGCTGCGTCGACGAGTCGCTCGCCAGGTTCAGGAACAGCGCCGTGCGCTCGAGCGCGCCGCTGGCCTCGAGGCTGCGCCGGAAGTATTCGGCGCTGTCGTGCGGCAGCCCGATGCCGGCGAAGACGATCGCAAACTCGTCGCCGGCGCTGGCGCCCGCGCCGCCTGTGCCGCCGCCTGCGCCGCCCGCCCCGGGCGGCTGGCGCAGCCTTGCGTGGCGCGCGATCTCGGCAGCCAGGCGGTCGTGCGGCAGCCCGCCGCCGCTGAAGATCGGCAGCTTCTGCCCGCGCACGAGGCTGTTCATCAGATCGAGCGTCGTCACGCCGGTCTCGATGAAGTCGCGCGGCTGGGCGCGCGCCACCGGGTTGATCGGCAGGCCGTCGATGCGCGCGCGCACCAGCGGCGCGATCGGCGGGCCGCCGTCGACCACCTGGCCGACGCCGTTGAACACGCGCCCGAGGATCGAAGGCGCCAGGCCGAAGGTGGGCGGCTCGCCGAGGAAGCGCACCACGGTGTCGGCCAGCGCCAGCCCGGCGGTGGACTCGAGCACTTCGATGGTCATGAACTGCTCGTCGATCGCCGCCACGCGGCCGCGTCGCGGCCGGCCGTCGCCGCCCGTCACCTCGACGGCGTCGTGCAGCCCGACGTCGAGCGTGCGCCGCAGGAACAGCAGCGGCCCTTCGAGCCGGGTGGCGGCGCCTTCAGCGGTCAGTCGCACGCTGGGGCTCCTCGTCGGCGTCGCTGTCGGGGGCGCCGTCGGCGGCGCCGTCGGCCGGCGCGGCCGGCGCCGTGAGCGCCGCGAACTCGCGGTCGACGCGCGCCTCGAGCTCGGCGAAGCGCTCGGGCTGGTCGTCGCCGATCTCCTCGCCCATGCGCTGCAGCGGGCGCAGGCACTCGAGCGCGGCCAGCCGCTCGGGGTGCACGCCGGCGGCCACGGCGAGCTCGGCCAAGTCGATGAACTTCGCGACGAGCCGCATCATCGCCGCCTGGCGCGCCGGCGTGCAGACGCGGTCGATCGGCGAGAACGCCGACTGGCGCAGGAAGGCATCGTTGACGAGCTCGGCGCAGGCCAGCGTGAGCTGCTGGCGCACCGGCAACGCGTCCTTGCCGATGATGCGCGCCATGCGCTCGAGCCGCGCCTGCTCGTCGAGCAGCGTCAGGAAGCGCTTGCGCAGCGCCAGCCATGCGCCCTGGCCCTGGCGTGCCCACCAGGGTGCGAACAGGCGCGCGTCCTCGGCGTAGCTCTGGAGCGGATGCACCGCCGGGTAGAAGCGCGCCTGCGCGCGCTTGACGTCGAGTGCCCAGTAGGCGCGCACGTAGCGCTTGGTGTGGCTGGTCACCGGCTCGGAGAAATCGCCCGAGGGCGGGCTGATGGCGCCGATCAGCGTCACCGAGCCGCGCGCGCCGCCCAGCGTCTCGACCACCGCCGCGCGCTCGTAGAACTCGGCCAGGCGCGACGACAGATAGGCCGGATAGCCGCCTTCGCCGGGCAGCTCGCCGAAGCGCCCCGACACCTCGCGCAGGGCCTCGGCCCAGCGGCTCGTGCTGTCGGCCATCAGCGCCACGTCCAGGCCCTGGTCGCGGAAATACTCGGCCACCGTCACCGCGCTGTAGATCGACGCCTCGCGCGCGGCGACCGGCATGTTCGAGGTGTTGGCGATGACGACGGTGCGCTCCATCAGCGGCCGGCCGCTGCGCGGGTCGACGAGCTCGGGGAACTCCTCGAGCACCCCGGCCAGCTCGTTGCCGCGCTCGCCGCAGCCCAGATAGACGATGACGTCGGCGTTGCAGCCCTTGGCCAGTGCCTCGAGCAGCACCGTCTTGCCGGTGCCGAAGCCGCCCGGGATCGCCGCCTTGCCGCCCAGCGCCACCGGGAACAGGCTGTCGAGGATGCGCTGGCCGGTGACCAGCGGCGCGTCGGAAGGCAGGCGTGCGCGCACCGGCCGCGGCTGGCGCACCGGCCAGGAATGGCGCATCGCCAGCGGCAGCTCGCGCCCCTGTGCGTCGCGCAGCGTGCATACGGTCTCGCTGTCGCTGCGCGGTCCGGCCGCGGCGACGGCCAGCACCGTGCCTCCGGCCAGCGGCGGCACCAGGCAGCGCTGCACGTGGCCCGAGGCCGCGCGCACCTCGCCGAAAGGCTGGCCGCCGGCCAGGCGCGCGCCGGGCGCGACGAGCGGCGTGAACTCGAACCTCTCGGCCTCGGCCTGCCGCAGCCCCGGCGTGACGAAGGCGCCGGCCTGGCCGGCCAGCGGCCGCAGCAGACCGTCGAAGATGTGGCCGAGCAAGGCCGGCCCGAGCGGGATCGCCAGCGGCAGCCCGTCGCCGACGACGGCGGCTCCGGGCCGCAGGCCGGTGGTGTCCTCGTAGACCTGCACGAGAACCTCGTCGCCGTCGAGCCGCACCACTTCGCCGAGCAGACCCAGTTCGCCCACGCGCACCGCCTCGCGCAGCGCGAACGGCCCCTCGGCGCGTGCGCGCAGCACCGGGCCGCTGATCGCGCGCAGCGTGGCGCGGCTCATGCAACCCCCTTGGCCCTGCGGGCCTTCCCCCCGAGGGGGAAAGAGCGCCTTCGGAACGGCCGCGCGGCGCTCATGCCGACGGCTCCTGCAGCAGGCCGATCAGGCGGCCGCCCACCTCGTCGCGGTCGGCCAGCAGCCCGGCGGCGGTGGCGTCGACGACGTTGCCGGCGGCGCCGATGCGCAGGCCGGCGGCGATGCGCGCGTCCTGCCGCCAGGCGGGCGCGGCGCCGGTCCGCTGCGCGATGCGCGCTGCCGTGTCCAGGCGTTCGGCTTCGGGCCAGTCGCCGCCCCAGGCGACGGTCCAGGCGCCCGCGTCGGCGGCGGCGCCGGTCTGCCTTCCCGGCCGCGGCAGCAGCTCCAGCGCGCGCTCCAGGGCCTGTGCGATCCAGGCGCGGCGCGTGTCGGCGCCGCTCCAGCGCGCGGCCAGCACCTGCGGCAGCCGCTGCCAGCCGCGCGCCAGCAGCGCCTCGATGCGGCGCTGCTCGTGCAGGCGGCGGCGCGTCTGCAGTTCGGCGCGCGCGGCAGCCAGCGCATCGGCCAGGCGCGCGCGTTCGCGCTGCAGCGCCTCGTGCAGCTGGGCCCTGGCCTGCGCGCGCGCCTGCGCCGCCAGCGCCGCGGCCTGTGCCCGCGCCTCGACAAGCACGCTTTCGCATTGCGCGCGCCGGTCGTCCTCGATCAGCGCGAGCAGGGCGTCGGTGCGCTCGGCCAGGCTCATCGCGGGCGGCGCCTACGCGGCTTCCATGCCGAGCTGCGCGCGCAGCCGCGCCGCCAGCGCGGGCAGCGCCGTCGCACCCTGGACATCGGGCACCACCGCGAGCAGCGGGGTGCGCGCGCCCAGTGCGGCGCCGAGCACCGCCGGCGCCAGGTGCGGCACGAGCGCGGCCGACAGCAGCACGAACGCGGCCTCGCTGCGTGCCGCGGCGAGCGCCGCCGTCGCCTCGTCGGCGGCGCAGACGCGCACCTGCACGCCGGCCAGCCGCCAGCCGGCAGCGGCGACCTCGTCGCCGACGAAGATCACCGCGCTCGTCGCTTGCCCGTCCACAGGCTCAGCCCAGCCGGTTCAGGATCAGGATGGAGACGATCAGGCCGTAGATCGCAATGCCTTCGGCCAGGCCGACGAAGATGAGCAGCCGCCCGAACAGCTCGGGCTTCTCGGCCAGCGCGCCGACCGCTGCCGTGCCCACGCGCGCCACCGCGAAGCCCGCGCCGAGCGCGGCCAGCGCGGTCGACGCCGCAGCGGACGCGAGGCCCCAGGTCCAGATCTCGGCGGCGGCGCGCGGCGCGGCGGCGGCCGGCGCATCGGCGGCCCAGGCGCCGCCGGCCAGCATCAGCAGGGCCGTCGCCCCGAAGCCGACCAACAGGCCGAGCGCGAGCACGGCGGCCCCGAATTTCCTTGTCGTTGTCACCTAACCCTCCTGCAACATGCGATTCGACGGGATGGTGCCCGCGGCCTGCGGCGCCGACGGCGGCAGCGGCAGCGGGCGGAAGACGCGGCCCCGGCCCTCGAGGAAGCGCGCGAAGAACTCGAACAGCACGAGCCGCGTGGTCTGGATCGAGACCACCAGTCCCTCCAGAGCGATGACGAGCAGGTTGCCCAGCACGAGCACGGCCGCACGCGCCCAGGCGCTGTCGGCGGCGGCGACGAGCGCGACGATGGCCGCGGACAGGCCCGCGTGCGCGAGGGCGAAGGCGCCGACCCGGGCGAACGACAGCGTGTTGATGAGGATCTGCAGCATGCGCTCGAGCAGCTCGCCGAGCGCGGCGGCGAACGCGAGCACGCGCCCGGCATGCCAGGCGTGGCCGGCGCAGAAGAGCAGCGCGCCGGCCAGTGCCGCGGCCAGCGCCTGCGGCGCGCCGCCCGTCGCCAGCGCCGCCAGCAAGCCGAGGTAGCACAGCATGAAGCCGAGGTCCTCGCGCAGCCAGCGCGCGAGCGCGCCGCGCCAGTGCGCCTGCAGCGCCCCCAGCAGCAAGCCGAGCGTCAGCAGCACGGCGCCGCCGGCCAGCGGCAGCGCCAGCACGGCCAGCGGATCGTCCAGCGGCGCGAGCCACAGCGGATGCAGCAGGTGCAGGCTGAACACGCTGCCGAACAGCAGCCCGAACGCGGCCGCGGCCAGGCCGCCGGCGACGAACAGGCGCGCGACGGCCAGGCGGCGACGCAGCAGCCAGCCGCCGGCGGCGATCACCAGGCCCTGGCCGACGTCGCCGAACATGTAGCCGAACATCAGCGGCACCGCCAGCGCCAGCAGCACGCTCGGGTCGGCCTCGGTGCCCGAGGGCATGCCGAGCGCGCGTGCGAACACCTCGAACGGCCTGGCCCAGCGCGGGTTGGCGAGCAGCATCGGCGCCGTCGCCTCGGCCGGCGGCGGCGCGAAGCGCAGCAGCGCGCGCGCGCCGCTGGCCTCGACCGCCTGCTCGAGCGCGGCGGGCTCGGCGCTGGTCCAGCCCGTGATCCAGCAGAACAGGCCTCCCGATTCGAGGCCGTGCACGTTGTCGATCACCCATTGCAGGCGCTGCGCGTCGGCCAGCGACGCGCTCAACCCGTGCTCCCGGGCGGCGTCGTCGAGCGCGCCGCGCAACGCGCCGGCGTGCGCGTCGAGGGCGGCGTGGCGCCTGGCCGCCTCGGCGGCGCTGGCTGCCGTGTCGGCATGCAGCCAGGGCGGCGGCAGCAGCACCTGGCCCTTCAGCGCGAGAGCCTGCTGCGCCAGCGCGTGCAATTGCGGCGGCGTGCCGAGCGCGAGCAGCAGTTCGCCGCCGCGCGTGCTGCCTGTGCCGGCTGCCCCGGCTGCGCCGTGCGTCCCCTTCCCGCGCGTCCCGTGCGCCGCCGACGCCGCCGACGACGATGGCGCCGACGACGATGGCGACGATGGCGACGATGGCGACGATGGCGACGATGGCGACGATGGCGATGTCTGCGCGACGAAGCGGCGCAGGATCACGCCATCCGGCAGCGTGGCCGCGGCCGGATCGGCGCCCGGCGGCAGCACCACGAGGCGCAACTGCACGGCGCGCTGCACCGCGTCGGCGCCGGCCGCCGGCGTGAGGTCGAGTGCGCTGTCGGCCAGCTGCACGAGCGCCGCGTGCCAGGCCGCCAGCTCGGCACGCTCGCCCTCGCCTTGCTGCAGCGCGCGGATCAGCGGCTCGGCCTTCACGGCCCAGGCGCGGATGCGCGCGATGCAGCGCGCCAGTGCCCGTGCCGGCGGCTCGGGGAAGGCCGAGGCGCGCGCGGCGGCGGGCGGCCAGAACGCGCGGTAGCGCTGCGCCAGCTCGCCGAACTGCTGCAGCAGCGGGCGCAGGTCGGCGAAGGCCTCGGGCAAGGCGGCGCCCGAGCGCGCCTCGAGTTCCACGGCGCCGGTGGCGGCCAGCGCTTCGAGTGCGAGCGTGGTGTCGTCGCGTGCGACGAGCAGCTCGAACCAGCGGGCCGGCCGCGGACGCATCGGCGTGGCGCGCGTGCCCGTCATGGCGCCGGCCCGCGTTGCGGGAAGGCGGCGCGGCGTACCAGTTCGCCGCGCAGGCGTTCCAGCTCGAGCGCGGCGAGCGCCAGGTAGACGAAGGCCGCGCCCGGTTCGGCGACCGAGCGGCGCAGCAGCAGCACCAGACGCGCCTGCAGCGCCTGGCGCAGCGCCCAGGCGTCGACCAGCGCGGGCGCGGCGAGCGCCTCGGCATGCGCCTGCAGCAGCGGCAGCAGTTCGTGCAGCAGCATGCCGCGCGCCGCGCGCGCCGGCAGCCGGGTGCGCCAGGCCTCGAGCCAGGCCGCCAGCGTGTGCTGCGGCGCGGCGCTTGCCGCTTCGAGCAGCGCGCAGGCGTCGGCAGCGTCGCCGCGCAGCGCGGCGCGTTCGGCCGCCGGCGTGAGCAGCACGCGCAGCACAGCGTCGTCCGCGGCCCAGGCCGGCGCCGGCGCGCCGCGTGCCAGCGCCTGCACCAGCGGCAGCTCGGCGAGCCAGACGCACCACAGCAGCGCTGCGGCCCAGGCGGGCGGCATCCAGGCGGCGACTTCGGCGACGCGCGCACGCCATGCGCCGCGCAGCACGCGCTCGATCGCGTGCGGCTCGTGCCGCTCGTGCGGCGCCGCGCGCGCCTCCAGCCCCTCGAGCCAGCGCGCGAGCGACGAGCCGCGCGCGAGCTCGAGCACGCCGGCGAGCTCACGCCTGGTCTCGATGCGCTGCCACAGCGCCGCGTCCGGGCGCGCGCCCCAGCGCGCCCAGATGCGTGCATGCGCGAACGCGACGCTGCCGGCGCCGATCATGGTCGGGCCCCGTCGCCGGCCACCCCGGCGCCGCCGGTGAGCGCCGCGGCCAGCGCCTGCAGCGCCTGCTCGAGCCGCGCCAGCGCCGCGGCGTCGGGCTCGGCGTGCCCGGGCAGTGCGCGCGCCTGGGCCTCGAGCGCGTCCAGCTCGGCCTGCAGCGCCGCCTGCACGCGCGCCTGCGCGCCGGCGATGCGCTCCCGGGCGCGCTCGGCGACGCGGCGCGCCTGGGCCCGCGCGCGCTCGGCGATGCGCTCGCCTTCTTCGTGCGCTGCGGCGAGCGCGCGCTGCGCCGCGCGGTCGGCCTCGAGCACGCGTGCCAGCGCGGCGTCGACGGCGCGCTCGCTGCGTTCGCTTCCGGCACTGTCGCTCGTGGCCTGCACGCCCCATTCCCCCGCCGCGTCGCTGGCGACGACAAGGCGCCGCGGCCGCGGCGCCACACGGGCGCAGCCTGAGGCCGCCGCCGCGGCCAAACGTTGACCGCGGTCAAGACGGCGGCCAGTCCGTGGCGCCCAATGCGGGCAACCCTCGAAGGCAGGGGCCGATGTGCGGTCGGTCCGGGTCCGTCGAGCACAACAAGGAGCAGCCAGATGTCGGAGACCTACTACGAGCTGATGCGCCGCCAGGGCATCTCGCGTCGGAGTTTCGTCAAGTTCTGCAGCCTCACGGCGGCTTCGCTCGGCCTGGGCGAAGCGGGAGCGCAGCAGATCCAGCAGGCCATGCAGACCAAGCCGCGCACGCCGGTGGTCTGGCTGCACGGGCTCGAGTGCACCTGCTGCAGCGAATCCTTCATCCGCAGCTCGCACCCGCTGGCCAAGGACGTGCTGCTGTCGATGCTCTCGCTCGACTACAGCGACACGCTGATGGCCGCTGCCGGCCACCAGGCCGAGGCCGCGCTCGAAGAGACGATCAAGAAGTACAAGGGCAACTACATCCTCGCCGTCGAGGGCAACCCGCCGCTGGCCGACGACGGCATCTACTGCATCCCCGGCGGCAAGCCCTTCGTCGAGAAGCTGCGCCACGCGGCCAAGGACTGCAAGGCGATCGTCTCCTGGGGTTCCTGTGCCTCCTGGGGCTGCGTGCAGGCGGCCAAGCCGAACCCGACGCGCGCCACGCCGGTGCACAAGGTCATCACCGACAAGCCCATCATCAAGGTGCCCGGCTGCCCGCCGATCGCCGAGGTCATGACCGGCGTCGTCACCTACATCCTCACCTTCGACCGCCTGCCCGACCTCGACGCGCAGGGCCGGCCCAAGATGTTCTACAGCCAGCGCGTGCACGACAAGTGCTACCGCCGGCCGCACTTCGACGCCGGCCAGTTCGTCGAGCACTTCGACGACGCCGGCGCGCGCATGGGCTACTGTCTGTACAAGGTCGGCTGCAAGGGCCCGACCACCTACAACGCCTGCTCGGCGACGCGCTGGAACGAGGGCCTGAGCTTCCCGATCCAGTCCGGCCACGGCTGCATCGGCTGCTCGGAGGACGACTTCTGGGACAAGGGCGGCTTCTACAACCACCTGACCTCGATCCAGGTGCCCGGCCTGGGCGGCGCCGAGGGCACGGCCGACAAGATCGGCCTCACCGCCATCGCCGCGGCCGGCGCCGGCATCGCCGCGCACGCGGTGCTCACCGCGCTCAAGCACAAGGGCAGCAAGACCGCCAACGACAAGGTTAGCAAGGTGGAGAAGTAAGACATGGCAACGCTGCAAACGCAAGGCTTCACGCTCGACGACTCGGGCAAGCGCGTCGTCGTCGACCCGATCACGCGCATCGAGGGGCATCTGCGCATCGAGGTCAACGTCGACAAGGACAACGTCATCCGCAACGCCGTGAGCACCGGCACGATGTGGCGCGGCCTCGAAGTCATCCTCAAGGGCCGCGACCCGCGCGACGCCTGGGCCTTCACCGAGCGCATCTGCGGCGTGTGCACCGGCACCCACGCGCTGGCGTCGGTGCGCGCGGTGGAAGACGCGATCGGCATCAAGATCCCGAAGAACGCGAACATCATCCGCAACCTGATGCTCGCGACGCTGTTCGCGCAGGACCACCTCGTCCACTTCTACCACCTGCACGCGCTCGACTGGGTCGACGTCGTCTCGGCGCTCAAGGCCGATCCCAAGCGCACCTCCGAGCTGGCGCAGAGCATCTCGCCCTGGCCCAACAGCAGCTTCGGCTACTTCCGCGAGGTGCAGAACCGGCTCAAGAAGTTCGTCGAAAGCGGGCAGCTGGGCATCTTCGCCAACGGCTACTGGGGCAGCCCGGCGTACAAGCTGCCGCCCGAGGCCAACCTGATGGCGGTGGCGCACTACCTCGAGGCGCTCGATTTCCAGAAGGAGATCGTCAAGGTCCACACCATCTTCGGCGGCAAGAACCCGCATCCGAACTGGCTGGTCGGCGGCGTGCCCTGCGCGCTCAACGTCGACGACACCGGCGCCGTCGGCGCGGTCAACATGTTCTACCTGAACATGGTGCGCGACATCGCCGACCGCACGATCGAGTTCATCGATCAGGTCTACATCCCCGACCTGCTCGCGGTGGCCTCGTTCTACAAGGACTGGGCGAAGTGGGGCGGCGGCCTCGCGGGCCAGAACGTGATGGCCTACGGCGAGTTCCCCGACATCGCCAACGACTACGGCAACAAGAGCCTGCTCATGCCCGCCGGCGTGATCATCGGCGGCGACCTGAAGAACGTGCAGGAGGTCGATCTCAAGGCACCCGACCAGGTGCAGGAGTGGGTCACGCACAGCTGGTACAAGTACGCCGACGAGAACAAGGGCCTGCATCCGTTCGACGGCGAAACGACGCCCCACTTCGACATCGGCAAGGCCAAGGGCACGCGCACCGCGATCGAGAACGTCGACGAGAACGCCAAGTACTCGTGGATCAAGTCGCCGCGCTGGAAGGGGCACCCGGTCGAGGTCGGGCCGCTGGCGCGCTACATCGTCGGCTACGCGCGCGGCCGCGAGGACATCAAGGCCCAGGTCGACTACGTGCTCAAGACGCTGGACGTGCCGATCACGGCGCTGTTCTCGACGCTCGGGCGCACCGCCGCGCGCGGCCTCGAGGCCTCGTGGGCGGCGCACAAGATGCGCTACTTCCACGACCAGCTGATCGCCAACATGAAGGCGGGCGACCTGGCCGTGGCCAACACCGAGAAATGGGATCCTTCCACCTGGCCGGCCGAGTGCAAGGGTACGGCGCCGAGCGAGGCGCCGCGCGGCGCGCTCGCGCACTGGGTGAAGATCAAGGACCGGCGCATCGACAACTACCAGTGCGTCGTGCCCACCACCTGGAACGCCGGGCCGCGCGACCACAAGGGCCAGATCGGCGCGTACGAGGCGGCGCTGATGAACACGCCGATGGTCAATCCCGAGCAGCCGCTCGAAATCCTGCGCACGATCCACAGCTTCGACCCCTGCCTGGCCTGCGCGACGCACGTGATGTCGCCCGACGGCGACGAGCTGGCCAAGGTCACGGTGCGCTAGCGGCAGCCAACGCGCAAGCGAGGAGGACTCGATGCAAATCGAACGCTGGACCCACAAGGTGCTGGCCGGGCCGCTCGAGGACGTTTACGTCTACGAGGCTCCGGTGCGGTTCTGGCACTGGATCACGATGCTGTGCATCTTCGTGCTGGCCGGCACCGGCTACCTGATCGGCGCGCCGCCGCCGGCCATCGGCGGCGAGGCGACCTTCAGCTTCATGTTCGGCTGGATCCGCACGATCCACTTCGTGACGGCGATGATCCTGATCGCCGCCTTCGTGGTGCGCGTGTACTGGGCGCTGGTCGGCAACAGCTTCGCACGGGCGATCTTCGTGCCGCCGCTGTGGTCGCCGGCCTGGTGGCGCGGGCTCGTCGGCGACATCCGCGACTACCTCTTCATCGGCCGTGAAGAGGTGCGCTGGCTCGGCCACAACCCGCTGGCGCAGATCGCGATGTTCGCGATGTTCGTGCTCGGCACGGTGGTGATCATCGTCACCGGCCTGGGCCTCTATGCGCAGGCCTACGGCTGGGGCAGTACCTGGATGAACCTGTTCGGCTGGGTGACCACGCTCGCCGGCACGCCGCAGGCGGTGCGCACGCTGCACCACCTCATGATGTGGTACTTGCTGCTGTTCTCCGTCGTGCACATGTACATGGCGACGCGCCAGGACGTGGTGAGCCGCGCCACGATCATCAGCACGATGGTCAACGGCATCCGCATGTGGAAGGGCGAGCCGCGCTGAGCGGCGCGCGCCCGCTCCTGCCGGCGCGCCGCGCTACGTACGCGGCGTGCCCACGCCGGCCTCGGCCGCGAGGCACGCCTCCTCGTTCCAGGCGTCGAGCTCGGCCTGGATATGCTCGCGCATCTGGCCGCGCACGTCGTTCACGGCGTTGAAGAACTCGGCCATCAGCAGCACCCAGCAGTACATGCCCAGCCGCGTGAGGCGGATGGCGTCGGCGTCGTGGCGCGTGGCACCGATCGCGCGCATCGCCGCCAGCTCGGGTGCCAGGCGCAGGTAGAAGGCGCGCCCCCAGCGGCGCCGGATGTCGGCGTGGCGCAGCTCGCCGCCAAAGAGGCGCATCAGGAAGTCGTAGCGCATGCGTTCGCGCTCGCCCAGCAGGCGCTGCTGGGTGATGCCGCTCGCCCCGCCTTCGACGCGCCGGCAGTAGTGCTCGAGCGAGAACGTCGTCGAGTACATCGTGCCGCCGACGTAGCTGAAGGCGCCGCTGCCGGCACCGACGTAGTCGTCCTGGTCGATGATGTACTCGTCGAAGGCGCCGGCGCTGCGCGAGAAGCACCAGGCCGAGGCCGCGCGGTAGCGCGGGAGCAGCCGCTCGAGGATGCGTTCGTACATCGGGTGGCGCAGGCGCGCGTCGGCCACGCCCATCGAGCGCTCCATCTTGCTGCGCGCCGAGCGCGCCGTCATCAGCGGGTAGAACGACACCTGGTCGACGTCGAGCTCGAGCAGCCGGTCCAGGTCGTGCTCGAGCATCGGCAACGTCTGGCCCGGCAGGTTGAAGATCATGTCGACGTTGAGCGTCGGGAAGATGCCGCGCGCGCCGGCCAGGCGCTCGGCGATCTGCGCACCGCCGCCGTACTTCGTGCGCCGCGCCATGCGTTCGAGCAGCCCGTCGTCGAAGCTCTGCACACCCACCGACAGCCGCGTCACGCCGGCGTCGCGCCAGCGCGCCAGCGCCGCCGGCTGCAGATGGTTCGGGTTGGTCTCGATCGAGATCGTGTGCAGCGGCGACAGGCCGCGCACGAGCGCCAGCGTCTCGAGCAGTTCGTCCGCATCGACCGTCGGCGTGCCGCCGCCGACGTAGAGGTCGCGAAAGCGAAAGCCGGCCTCGTGGTACAGGACGATCTCGCGGCGCAGCGCATCGAAGTAGCGCCGCGTCTTGGGCGCATGATGGCGCACGCGGTGGAACGAGCAGAACGGGCACAGCACTTCGCAGAAGGGCACGTGCAGGTAGAGCTGGCAGGGGGCGGCCGGCGCGGGCGGCGGCTGCAGCGCCCGAGCCTCCTCGGCAAAGCGCATCGCCCGCGCGTAGGCGCGGTGCACGACGGCCAGCAGGGGGCGCTCGAACCAGGGCATCGCGGGAGTCTAGGGCCTGCGCGCGCGCCGTCCCGGCCCGCGCCGCGTCCGGCCGCGACCCTGAATCGTGCCGGACCGAAGGGCCGTGCCGGCGGCGCAGCGGCGCAGCGGCGCAGCGAGGCGCCGCCAGGGGCGCGCGCCGTTGCGCCCGCTCAATCCGGGGCGCCGCGATCGCGGCGGAAGATGATCCGCATGGCGAACGTCTTCGATCCATTGCGCACCGCGGCCGCCTACGTCGACGCGCTGGCCGTCACGCAGGGTTCGGCCGCGGTCTGGCGCGAGCGGCGCCGGGCGCGGCTGGCGGCCTTGCTGCAGCACACGGCCGAGCATTCGCCGCTGTACCGGCGCCTGTGGGCGAGCGCGCTGGCGCGCAAGCCGGCAGGCGCCTGCGACCTGGACGAGCTGCCCCCGGTGCACCGGGCCGAGCTGATGCGCCGCTTCGAGCAGTGGGTGCTCGACCCGCGGCTCACGCTCGAGGGCCTGCGCCGCTTCACGCGCGAGCCGGCACGCATCGGCGAGCCGCACCTGGGCCGCTACATCGTCTGGGAAAGCTCGGGCAGCAGCGGCGAACCGGCCGTGTTCGTTCAGGACGGCGAAGCGCTGGCGGTCAACGACGCACTGCAATGCGCGCGCGGGCCGGTGGCGTCGGCGCTGCCCTCGTGGCTCGTACCGACCTGGGCGTGGTTCGGCCCGACGCCGCCGCGCCTGGCCTTTGTCGGCGCGGTCGACGGGCACTTCGCCAGCGCCGTGTCGCTGGCGCGCCTGGCTCGGGTCAACCCCTGGCTGCAGGGCTCGTTGCGCTCGTTCTCGTTCCTGCAGCCGCTGGCCGAGCTGGTGGCCGCGCTCAACGACTGGCGCCCGACGGTGCTCTCGAGCTACCCCAGCATGGCCTGGGTGCTGGCCCAGGAGCAGGCGGCGGGCCGCCTGCGCATCGCGCCGCGCGAGGTCTGGACCGGCGGCGAGACGCTCACGCCGGCGCTGCGCGGCGCGCTCGCGCAGCGTTTCGGTGCGGCCGTGCGCGACACCTACGGCGCGAGCGAATGCCTGGAGATCGCCAGTGAGTGCCGCTGCGGCGCGCTGCACCTGCACGCCGACTGGGTGATCCTCGAACCGGTCGACGCGCGCCTGCGCCCGGTGCCCGAAGGCGAGGCGGGTGCGGCCGCGCTGCTGACCAATCTCGCCAATCGCGTGCAGCCCATCGTGCGCTACGTGCTCGGCGACCGCGTGCGCTGCCTGTCCGGCCGCTGCGACTGCGGCAGCGCGCTGCCGCGCATCGAGGTGCAGGGGCGCGACGACGAGCTCTTGAGCTTGCGCGGCCGCGGCGGCCGGCCCGTGCATCTGGCGCCGCTGGCGCTGGTGACGGTGCTCGAGGAGGGCGCCGGCGTGTTCGACTTCGAGCTGTGCCAGACGGGGCCGGCGGCGCTGCGCCTGACGCTGTTCGGTGCCCCCGCCGACGCGGCAGGCGCGGCCGGCACGGTGCTGCGGCGCTGGCTGCGGCTGCAGGGGGTGGACCGGCTGCGGCTGGAATGCGACGCGCAGCCCGACAGCGGCGGGCGCGGGCGCAGCGGCAAGCGCCGGCGCGTGCGCACGCTCGGCGCGGCGCCCGCGACTTCGATCTGATCGCCCGCGCCGGCGTCCTGCCGCCGCGCGGCGCCCGCCGGTGTCCCGGCCGCGCGCGCATGCCCGGTGCCAGCTCCTTGTGCCCTCCCACGTCACTGGCCACGTCGCGGCCGCGCGCGCACGCACGGTGCAGGCACGAGTTCCCGGGCGGGCGACGGCCGAAAGCCTGCGAAGACACGCAGCGCGCGCGTGCTGCATGTCTTCACAGGCTCCGAGCCGGCGCCGGGCATCGCGCGCCGGGCCCGGCGGCGCTCAGGACGGCTGCGGCGCGAGGTCGAACACCA
Source organism: Rubrivivax sp. (assembly GCA_020852865.1). GTDB lineage: Bacteria > Pseudomonadota > Gammaproteobacteria > Burkholderiales > Burkholderiaceae_C > Rubrivivax. The sequence goes on along the minus strand of JADYZZ010000054.1, from coordinate 159,110 downwards.
GCACTTCGGCGGCCTCGCCGCGCTCGAGCACGAGCCGTTCCTCGTGGGCGAGTTGCGCCGCGTCGCCCGGCGCGAGCGCCAGCCCGTTGACGTGCACGCTGCCGCGGGCGACGAAGACATAGGCCAGCCTTGCCGGATCGAGCATGGCGTCGATGCGCTCGCCGCCGTCGAGCAGCGCGGCGGCGATCGAGGCGTCGGCGTGGAGCGTCAGCGAACCTTCGCGGCCGTCGGGCGTGGCGACGAGCGCGAGGCGGCCGCGCTTGGCCGCCGCATCGAGGTGGATCTGCTCGTAGCCCGGCGCGATGCCGCGCGTGCGCGGCTGGATCCAGATCTGCAGGAAATGCGTGCTCGCCCGCAGGTCCTGGTTGAACTCGCTGTGGCGCACGCCGCTGCCGGCGCTCATGCGCTGCACGTCGCCGGCGCGGATCACGCCCGCGTGCGCCGCGCCGGCAGGGCCGCCGCCGCTGCTGTCGCGGTGCGTCAGGGCCCCTTCGAGCACATAGCTCACGATCTCCATGTCGCGGTGTCCATGCGTGCCGAAGCCGGTGCCGGGCGCGATGCGGTCCTCGTTGATGACGCGCAGGTTGCCCACGCCCATGTACTCGGGGTCGTGGTAGTCGGCGAACGAGAAGCTGTGGAAGGTCTGCAGCCAGCCGTGGTCGGCATAGCCGCGCTCGGCCGAGCGGCGCGGGGTGATCATGGTCGGTCTCCATGCGTTCCTGCACCCGCTGGCGGGCGCGATGGCCGCACTCTAGATGCGCCTTGCGCGCCGCACGGCGCAGGCGCTTGACGACCGGCTTCAGCGGATTCGAACGCGCGTCGGCGCGGCCGGCACGGCGCGCGCCGATCGTCGCGGCACCGGTTCGCGGGTTTGCGCGCCGGCGCGGCTGTGCGAGCATCGGAGCCCGAACGGACGCCACGCCGCATGCCGCAAGCCATCGTGCACGAAGACGCCGCCGGACCCGCGCGCCGGCGGCCCGTCCGCGCCGTCGAGATCGACGCGGCCCGGGTCGCCGCCGTCGATGACGGCATTGCCGCGATCTATGCCGGGCGCTGCGACCTCATCGTCGCGCGCGGCGCGTTCGATGCCGCCATCCTGGGCGCCGCAGGCGAGCGTCTCGACGCCGAGGCGTCCGCGCTGCCATGGGCGCGTCCGAACCTGCGCGCGCCGCTCGACGACGTGCACCTGCTCGGCACCGACGCGCCGGCCACGCCGACCTTCCAGGCGCCGCGCGGGGTGGCGCTGGACGAGTACCTCGAGCGTTCGCGCGCCTGCGCCGCCGACGCCGCGACGGTTTTCCCGCCCGGCTTCGACGCCGAGGCGGCGCTGCGCACGGTGCTCGCGCGCTTCGCCGGCGGGCGGGCAGTCGAGGTGGCCCGCGCCGACGACGGGCGCCGCTTCGTCGCGTTCACGATCCGCCGGCTGGTCGACGGCACGCAGCTCAGCATCCACCACGATCTGCACTACGAACTCGAGCTGTACCGGGAGCTGGCGCGCCGCGTCGACACGCGCACGCTGGTGAGTTTCGTGGCGACGCTGCGCGCACCGCTGGCCGGCGGCGAACTGGTCGTCTACGGCGCCAGGTCCGACGAACCCGGGCTGCCGCGTGTGCCGGGCGGCCATGCCTTCGACCTGGCGGCCATCGAAGAGCGCTACGAGCGCCACACCTTGCGCACCGGCGAGGGCGATCTGTTCCTGCTCGCGGCCGGGCGTTGCCTGCATCGGGTCGGGCGCGTCGTCGGCCCGCGCTCGCGCATCACCATGGGCGGGTTCCTCGCGCTCGACGCGAGGCACGAGCGCGTCCTCTTCTGGAGCTGAGGTCGCCTTGCCCAGCGTCCTTGGGCAGCTTGGCGCGGGCGGGATTCATGCCTTCACGGCCTCAGGGGCCGCGCCGCGCGTCGAGATAGCGTTCGTCCTCGACCGCGTGCAGCTCGCGGCCGCCCACGCGCGGCAGCAGCCAGATCAGACCGGCCAGCGCGAGCACGACGGCGCCGGGCAGCGCCAATGCCAGGGGGTATCCGGCGCTGCCGGCGAGCGCGCCGACCAGCGGCGGGCCGGCCATGCCGCCGAGGCCCTTGCCCAGGTTCTGGGCCAGGCCCGCACCGGCCGCGCGCACATGGGTCGGGAACAGCTCGGCGAGCAGGGTGCCGACGACGCCGTTGATGCCGTAGCCGACGACGACGATCGTGAACGCGGCCAGGAGCGCCGCGGCGCTGCCGGCGCCGCCTTGCGTCACGAAGTACAGCCACACCGAGCCGGCGCCGCCGATGCCGCAAAACAGCGCGAATGCCGCGTGGCGGCCGATGCGGTCGCTGAGCGCCCCCGCGGCGACGACGCTGGCCAGCGCGCCGAGGTTGAGCGCGAGCTGGAACGGGAACTGCGCCTGCGCGTCGAGGGCCAGCCCGCCGCGGGCCCGATCGTCCTGCAGGTAGTTGATGAAGACCGTCGAGAACGCGTAGAAGGCGAAGTTCATCGCCACGAAGAGCAGCGTGGCCTTCAGCGTAAGCGCGCGCAGGCGGCCGCGCAGCAGCAGCGCCAGCGGTGCGAGGCGGCTTTGCGCCTGCAGCCGCGCGTCGAGCTCGCCGCGGCTGCGCGCCTGCTGCCACGCCGTCCACAGGGGCGACTCGGGCACGCGCAGGCGCAGCCACAGCACGAGCAGCGCCGGCAGCGCCATCACGCCGAACGACCCGCGCCAGCCCAGCGGCGACTGGAACAGCGCGATCGCGACGAAGGTGCCGAGGTTGAACATGCCGGCCACCAGGCCGCCCACGCGCCCGCGCCCGGTCTTGCGCTGCACCTCGGTGATGAGGGCGAAGCCGATCGACCATTCGGCGCCGGTGCCGATGCCGCTGACGAAGCGCCAGGCCATCAACTCATGCACGTTGCGCGCCAGCCCCATGCCGGCGGTGGCCAGCGAGTACAGCAGCACGCACCAGCCGAGCGCGCGCACGCGGCCGTAGCGGTCGCCCAGCTGCGCGAAGGCGATGCCGCCCGCCGCGCTGCCGAGCAGCCCGACGCCGATGGCGATGCGGATTGCCTGCGGCTCGCTGCCCAGCGCCTCTGCCACCGGACGCTGGTACAGCACCAGCAGCACGATGTCGACGGCGCTGAAGAGCCAGCCCAGGCAGGCGGCGAGAATGGTCAGGCGTGCCGCCGCGGGCGTGAGCTCGACCGTGCCGGCGCGCGCCGCGCCCGCCGCGGGTGCGCCGATCGACTGCGGGTTGTCCACCGGATCTCCTTGCCGCATTCCCGACGCGCGATTCTCGGGCACGCCGTCGCCGCAGCGCCGGGCGGCTCGCTCCATGGCGCCCGGCGTCGCTGCTGCCGCAAGGCCTCCCGCGCGCCGGCGCCCGGCGCGCAGAAGCGCTGCCATCCGCGGGCAAGACCTGCTGGCCGACCCGCCGCGCCCCGTCTATGCTTGCCCGCATGAACGACGATCCGGTGCCGCGCAGCGCGGGGCGGGCGAGCCGCGACGGCGACATCTCGGTGCTCGAGCTGCTCGGCGAGCGCGCGCACCGCGCCATCGGCACCATGCTGTACACCCTGCTCGCGACCTTGCCGGTCGTGCTGGCGGCGATGCTGCTCGCGCCCGGCACCCTGCGCAGCGAGCTGCTGGTGGTGGCCGCTCTGCTGGTCGTCGTCGCCGCGCTGGTGCCGCTGCACCGCCGCGGGCGGCTCGACTTGGTGGTGGCGGGGCTGGCCGCCGGTCTGCTGGCGGCCGGCGTCGGCCTGGGGCTGACGTTCGGCTCGGTGCGCAGCACCGGCACGCTGGCGCTGGTGGCGGCAATCGTCGTGTGCGGCTTGTTCCTGCGCCCGCTGGCCCTCGTCGCGACGGTGCTCGCCAGCATCCTCGCCGTCGGCGCCCTGATCGTCGCCCAGAACGCCGGGTGGCTGCCGACCCCCGACTACGTGGTCGGGCTCGCCCATTGGGCGATGTACGCGGCGGTGCTCGGGGCGATCGCGCTGAACCTGTGGGCGGTGCGCAGCGTCGTCGTCGACGCCGCCCGGCGTGCCCGCGAAGGCGAGGCCTGGCTCGGTTCGGTCGTGCGCAGCATGCCGGCGGCGCTGATCACCTGCACGTTTCCCGAGGGGCGGGTGCGCGACACCAACGTCGCCTTCGAGCGCATCTTCGGCCTGCCCAGCGCGCAGGCGCAGGGCCGCACGGCGACCGAGCTCGGCATCTGGGCCGAGCCGCGCGAACCGTTCCTCGAGCGTCTCGGGCGCGACGGCCGCGTGCAGCAGCTGCCCGCGCGCATGCGCCGCGCCGGCGGCGAGGTCTTCGACGCGCTGATCTCGGCCGAACTGCTCGATCGGCAGCACGAGAGGCAGGTTCTCGCGACCGTGACCGACGTCAGCGCCGAGGTGCGCGCGCGCCAGGCGCTGGAAGGCAGCGAAGCGCGCTTTCGCACGCTTTTCGACTCCAACCCGGCGGCGCTGCTGGTGGTGGACATGGACTGCGGCGCGCTGCTGCTGGCCAATGCCGCGGCCGAACGCATGTTCCAGATCTCCGCCGACGCGTTGCGCGGGCAGAACCCGGGCGACCGCTTCTTCGCGTCGGCCGAGGCGCGCAAGGAGTTCTGGCGCCGGGTGCGGCGCGACGGGCGTGTGCTGTCGGTGCCGCTGCAGCTCAGGCGCCACGACGGCGAGCCCTTCGAGGCCCTGATGTCGGCCGAGATCACCGAGGAGGCGGGCGAGCGCCATGCCCTGGCGGCGGTCGTCGACGTCAGCGCTCAGGCGCGGGCGCACGCCGCGCAGCGTGCGAGCGAGGAGCGCTTCGCCAAGGCCTTCCAGTCCAGCCCGATCGGCATGACGATCACGCGCCTGACCGACGGCACCTACCTCGAAGCCAATGCGGCCAACGAGCGTACCCTCGGCTACGCGCGCGCCGAGATCGTCGGCCGGACCACGGTCGAACTCGACATCTGGGCGAGCGCCCAGGAGCGCGCGCAGTTCGCCTCCCAGGTCGAGCGCGAGGGCCGCGTCATGGGCTACGAGGCGCGCCTGCGCAACCGCTGGGGGCAGCAGGTCGAAGTGCGCATGTATGCCGAGCTGATCGAGCTCGGCGGCGAGCGCTGCGTCCTGAGTTCCACGCTCAACGTCAGCGAGCAAAAGCGCGACGAGGAGCTCATCCTCGAGGCGGCGCGCGGCGTTTCGGCCGAGACCGGCGAGGCCTTCTTCCGCCGCCTCGTCGAACATCTGGCGCGCGCCACCGGCGCCGAACGCGCCTACGTGGGCGAGCTGCTCGAAGGCGGTCGGCGCATGCGCACGGTGGCGCGCTACGCCGACGGCACGCACGGCGCCAGCGTCGAATACGATCTTCGCGGCTCGCCCTGCGAGCAGGTGCTCGCGCGGGGCGAACTGCTCGTCTGGGAGCGCGACGTGGCGGCGGCGTTCAAGCAGCGCGACGGGCTGGCCGAGGCCGGCATCCAGTCCTACATGGGCGTGCCGCTGGTCGGCGTCGACGGCAAGCCGGCCGGGCTGATGAACGTGCTGTCGACGCATCCGCTGCCGCGCAGCGCGCGCCTCGAGGCGGTGTTCCGCATCTTCGCCGCGCGTGCCGAGGCCGAGCTGGCGCGGCTGCAGCGCGAGCGCGAGATCATCGCGCTCAACGCCAGCCTCGAGCAGCGCGTGCGCGAGCGCACGGCCGAGCTCGAGGCGGCCAACCGCGAGCTCGAGGCCTTCTCGTACTCCGTGTCGCACGATCTGCGCGCGCCGCTCAACGGCGTCGACGGGCTGACGCAGCTGCTCGAGACGCGCCACGCGCAGGCGCTCGGGGCCGAGGCGCTCGAGTACCTGCGGCGCACGCGCAGCGGCGTGCAGCGCATGCGCCAGATCATCGAGAACCTGCTCGCGCTGTCCAGCGTCGCCCGCAGTGCGGTCAAGCCGCAGCCGGTCGACCTGAGCTCGATGGCGCGCTCGGTCGCCGGCGAGCTGCAGCGCAGCCGGCCCGAACGCCGCGTGCACTGGCAGATCGCCGACGGGCTGACCGCCTACGCCGACCCCGGCCTCACGCACATCGTGCTGACGAACCTGCTGGGCAACGCCTGGAAGTACAGCGGCAAGCGCGAGGAGGCGCGCGTCGCCTTCGAGCGCGCCGGCAGCGCCGGCGGCGCGGGCGGCGCCGGCAGCCCGGGCGGCGCGGGCGGCAGGGTCGAGTTCGTCGTGCGCGACAACGGCGTGGGCTTCGACATGGCCTATGCCGAGCACCTGTTCCAGCCGTTCCGGCGCCTGCACGGGCAGGGCGAATTCGAGGGCACCGGCGTCGGGCTGGCGATTGTGCGCCGCGTCGTCGAACGCCACGGCGGCAGCGTGCGCGGCGAGGGCTGCGTCGGCGCGGGCGCGGCGTTCCACTTCAGCCTGCCCGCGGCGCGCGAGGGCGCCGATCCGCCCGCGCCATGAGGCCGTGCGGGACGCGCCGGCGACAATGCGCGCCGGAGGTCCGCCATGCCCGCCCAAGCCTACATCTGCGACGCCGTTCGCACCCCCTTCGGCCGCTACGGCGGCGCGCTCGCCTCGGTGCGCACCGACGACCTGGCCGCGCATCCGTTGCGGGCGCTGGTTGCGCGCAATCCGCGCGTCGACTGGGAGGCGGTAAGCGACGTGCTCTACGGCTGCGCCAATCAGGCCGGCGAGGACAACCGCAACGTCGCGCGCATGGCGCTGCTGCTGGCCGGGCTGCCGCCGACGGTGCCGGGCGCGACCATCAACCGCCTGTGCGGCAGCGGCCTGGACGCCGTGGGCAGCGCGGCGCGCGCCATCAGGGCCGGCGAAGCCGAACTGGTGATCGCCGGCGGCGTCGAGAGCATGAGCCGCGCGCCTTTCGTCATGCCCAAGGCCGAGAGCGCGTTCGCGCGCGGCAACGCCGTGTACGACACGACGATCGGCTGGCGCTTCGTCAACCGCCTGCTGAAAGAGCGCTACGGCGTCGACTCGATGCCCGAGACGGCCGAGAACGTGGCCGCCGAGTTCGGCATCGAGCGCGAGGCGCAGGACCGCATGGCGCTGGCCAGCCAGCGCAAGGCGCTGGCGGCGCAGGCGAGCGGCGTCTTCGACGCCGAGATCGTCCCGGTCACGCTCGCGCCGAAGAAAGGCGAGCCGGTCGTCGTCGCACGCGACGAGCATCCGCGCGAGACCAGCCTCGACGCGCTGGCGCGGCTGCAAGGCGTGGTGCGGCCCGACGGCACGGTGACGGCGGGCAACGCCAGCGGCGTGAACGACGGCGCCTGCGCGCTCATCGTCGCCGGCGAGGCGGCAGCGCGCCGCCACGGCCTGACGCCGCGCGCGCGCGTCGTCGGCATGGCGGTGGCCGGCGTGGCGCCGCGCATCATGGGCATCGGCCCGGCGCCGGCCACGCGCAAGGTGCTCGAGCGCACGGGCCTCGCGCTGGCGCAGCTCGACGTCATCGAACTCAACGAAGCCTTCGCGGCACAGGGCCTGGCGGTGCTGCGCCAGCTCGGCCTGGCCGACGACGACCCGCGCGTCAACCCCAACGGCGGCGCGATCGCGCTCGGCCACCCGCTGGGCGCCAGCGGCGCGCGGCTGGCGACGACGGCGGTCAACCAGCTCGTGCGCAGCGGCGGGCGCTACGCGCTGGCAACGATGTGCATCGGCGTCGGCCAGGGCATCGCGCTCGTGCTGGAGCGCGTCTAGTGCGCCGCCAGCGGGACGCGGCGTGACGGCGCTCGCCACCCACACGCTGGCCAACGGCGTGTGCGTGCAGGTGGCGCACTCGCCGCTGTGGCGCAGCTGCGGCGTGGGCGTGTTCGTGCGCTGGGGCAGTGCACACGAAAGCCGCGCTCTGAGCGGCATCGGCCATGTGCTCGAGCACATGGCGTTCAAGGGCACCGCCACGCGCGACGCGCGCCGCATCAACCTCGACGCCGAGCGCCTGGGCGCCGAGGTCAACGCCCACACCGACAAGGACCACACCGCCTACCATATGCTGGGCCTGCCGCAGCACGCGCCGCGGTTCGTCGCGATGCTGGGCGACATCGTGCGCCACGCCACGCTGCCGCCCGCCGAGCTCGCGCGCGAGCGCCAGGTGCTGCTGCACGAGTTCGCCGAGGACGAGGACGACCCGCTGGCGACCGCGTTCAAGCTGTTCGACCGCTGCTGCTTCGGCCTGCACCCGGCGGCGCAGCCGGTGATCGGCACACGCGCCAACATCGAGCGCTTCACGCGCGCCGAGCTGCTGGCGCATCTGGCGCGCGGCTACACCGGCTGCAACGTCGTCGTCGCCGCGGCCGGCGCGGTGGACGCCGACGCCGTGCTGCGCGCCGCCGAGGCCGCGTTCGGCGACATGGCGCGCGGCACGCCCAACGTCGTCGAGGTGCCGGCCTACGAGGGCGGCATCCGCACCAAGGCGCAGGAGGGCTCGAGCCAGACCCATCTCGTGCTCGGCTTCCCGCTGCCCGCGCTGCGCGCGGCCGACGCGAGCGGCCTGGTGGCCGCCGCCGTGCTCGGCGAGGGCATGAGCAGTCCGCTGCTCGACACGCTGCGCGAGCAGCGCGGCCTGGCCTATTACGCCGCCTGCTCGGCCGACCTGCTGGACATGTGCGGCCAGTTCGTCGTCGAGGCCTCCACCGGACCGCGCTCGCTCGACGAGCTGCTCGCCGCGACGCTGGGCCTGCTGCGCCGGCAGGCCGAGCGCGTCGACGCGGTGGACCTGGAGCGTGCGCAGCGTCAGCTCGCGGTGCGTGCGCTGCGCCGCGAGGAGCGCCCGCTGCAGGTGCTCGAGGACGCCGCACTCGACTGGTTCGCGCTCGCGCGCGTGCGCAGCCGCGCCGAACGCGCCGAGGCCGTCGCGGCCGTGAGCGGCGAGCAGGTGCGCTCGGCCTTCGAGCGCATGCTGGCGCACGAGGTGGCGCTGGCCGTGAGCGGCAAGGTGGAGCGCGGCACGCGCGAGCGCCTGCGGCAGATCGCCGCGCGCGTGCTGTCGTGAGGCGCGGCCGTGCCGACGCCGCGGCCGTGCCGGCGCGGCGCAAGGCCCGGCGCGGGCCACCCCGCGCGCGCCGCGCGCGCTGCAACCGGAGATGCGCATGCCGAGCCTAGCCCCCGCCAGCCGCTACTGGGCCGACCAGACCACCGAGTCGCTCGCGCAGATGGATCGCGCGCGCCTCGTCGCCGTGCTGCCGCTGGCGGCCACCGAGCAGCACGGGCCGCACCTGCCCCTGTCGACCGACACCACCATCGTCGAGGGCATCGTGCACGCGGCGATTGCGAAGCTGCCGCCGGCGCTGCCGGTGCTCTTCCTGCCCACGGCGCAAGTCGGCAAGAGCAACGAGCATGCGCTCTACCCGGGCACGCTGACGCTGTCGCTGGCGACGCTCGTCGCCTACTGGTCGGAGCTGGCCGCCGGCGTCGTCGCCAGCGGCGTCAGGAAGCTCGTGTTCTTCAACGGCCACGGCGGCCAGATGAACGCGATGGACATCGTCACGCGTGACCTGCGCGAGCGCCACGGCATCCTCGTCGTCGCCAGCAGCTGGTACACGCTCGGCCTGCCGCCGGGTCTGGTCGGCGAGCACGAACTGGCGCACGGCATCCACGGCGGCGAGCTCGAGACCTCTCTGATGATGGCGCTCGCGCCGCACCGGGTGCGCCTGGAGCGGCGGCAGAACTTCGGCTCGCTCACCGAGACGCTGGCGCGCGAGAACCGCTATCTGTCGATCACGCCGCGCGCCAAGATCGGCTGGCAGGCGCAGGACCTGAACCCGCTGGGCGCCTGCGGCGACGCCGCCAGCGCCACGGCCGAAACGGGCCAGGCCGTGCTCGACTTCGTCTCCAGCCGCTTCGTCGAGCTGCTGGCCGAAGTCGACGCCTACCCGCTGGCGCGTCTGGGCAACGCGCCGGCCTGGCGCTGAAGGGCGCGGCGCGGGCCGCCGCAGCCGCAGCCGCAGCCGCAGCCGCAGCCGCAGCCGCACAATCGGGCCGATGTCGTCCGAACCCGACCTGCCGAACCCGCTGGCGCCGTGGCGCGTGATCGCGCCCGACGCCGATCCGGCCGAGACGCGCGAGTGGCTCGACGCCTTCGCCACGCTGGTGCAGCACGAGGGCCGCGAGCGCGGCACCTACATCCTGCGCCGCCTGCTCGATGCGGCGCGCGCGCAGCGCGTGCCGCTGCCGCCGGTGCTGAACACGCCCTACGTCAACAGCGTCACGCTGGATCGCCAGCCGCAGTACCCGGGCGACCTCGTGCTCGAGGCACGCCTGTCGGCCATCGTGCGCTGGAACGCGCTGGCCATGGTGGTGCGCGCCAGCCGCGTGAGCGGCGAACTCGGCGGCCACATCGCCACCTACGCGTCGATCGCCGATCTGTTCGAGGTCGGCTTCAACCATTTCTTCCGCGCCGGGCCGGGTGTCGACGGCCAGCCCGGCGGCGGGCAGGGCGGCGACCTCGTGTTCTTCCAGCCGCATGCCTCGCCCGGCGTCTACGCGCGCGCCTTCCTCGAAGGGCGGCTGCCGGCCGAGCGCCTGCTCCGGTTTCGCCAGGAGACGGCGGGCGACGGCCTCAGCTCGTACTGCCATCCCTGGTTGATGCCCGACTTCTGGCAGTTCCCCACCGGCTCGATGGGCCTGGGGCCGCTGACCGCCATCTACCAGGCGCGCTTCATGCGCTACCTGCACGACCGTGCGCTGCTCGACACGCGCGGGCGGCGCGTCTGGGCCTTCGTCGGCGACGGCGAGATGGACGAGCCCGAGTCGCTCGCCGGCCTGTCGCTGGCCGCGCGCGAGGGCCTGGACAACCTCGTCTTCGTCGTCAACTGCAACCTGCAGCGCCTGGACGGTCCGGTGCGCGGCAACGGCTCCATCGTGCAGGAGCTCGAAGGCCTCTTTGCCGGCGCCGGCTGGAACGTCGTCAAGCTGCTCTGGGGCAGCGACTGGGATCCGCTCTTTGCCGCCGACACCGATGGCGTGCTGCTGCGCCGCCTGCACGAGACGGTGGATGGCGAGTTCCAGAAATACGCCGCCACCGACGGGCGCTTCAACCGCGAGCATTTCTTCAACAAGTATCCCGAGCTGCAGCAGCTCGCGGCGCACCTGTCCGACGAGGACATCGACCGCCTGCGCCGCGGCGGCCACGACCCGCTGAAGATCCACGCCGCCTACCACGCGGCGGTGAACCACCGCGGCCGCCCGAGCGTGATCCTGGCGCAGACCAAGAAGGGCTACGGCATGGGCCACTGGGGTCAGGGCCGCATGGGCTCGCACCAGCAAAAGAAGCTCGACGACGAGGCGCTGCTCGCGTTCCGCGACCGCTTCGCGCTGCCGCTCGCGGACGACGCGGTGAAGGCGCTCGCGTTCTACCGCCCCGACGCGGCGAGCCCCGAGATGCGCTACCTGCACGCGCGCCGGCGTGCGCTCGGAGGCTGGCTGCCGGCGCGCAGCGCGGCCGCACCCGTGGTGCTGGCGCCGGCGCCCTCGGAGGCGGTGCGCCTGGCCGCGCGCCAGGCGGGCCGCGAGATGAGCACGACGATGGCCTTCGTGCAGCAGCTCACCGCGCTGCTGCGCGATCCGACGGTCGGGCCCGCCGTCGTGCCCATCGTCGCCGACGAGGCGCGCACCTTCGGCATGCAGAGCCTGTTTCGCGAAGTGGCGATCTACGCCGCGCAGGGCCAGCTCTACGAGCCCGAGGACCGCGACGAGCGGCTCTACTACAAGGAAAGCCGCACCGGGCAGATCCTCGAGGAGGGCATCAACGAAGCCGGCGCCCTGGGCAGCTGGATCGCCGCCGCCACCAGCTACAGCACGCATGGCGTGCCGATGCTGCCTTTCTACATCTTCTACTCGTGCTTCGGCTTTCGCCGCGTCGGCGATCTGATCTACTGCGCCGCCGACAGCCGCGCGCGCGGCTTCCTCGTCGGCGCGACCGCCGGGCGCACCACCTTGAGCGGCGAGGGCCTGCAGCACCAGGACGGTGCGAGCCACCTCGCGGCGAGCACGATCCCCACCTGCCGCGCCTACGACCCCGCCTTCGGCTACGAACTGGCCGCCATCGTCGCCCACGGCACGAAGCGGCTGCTCGAGGAGCAGGCCGACGAATTCCATTACGTCACGGTGACCAACGAAAACCAGGCGCAGCCGCCCTGGCCCGAGGGCGTGAGCGTGGACGACATCGTGAGCGGCCTGTACCGGCTTCCGGCCCATGCGCCCGAGCGCCCGCAGGTGCGCCTGGTGGGTTCGGGCAGCATCTTGCGCGAGGTGATCGCCGCGGCCGAACTCCTGCGCGAGCGCCACGGCGTTGCCGCCGAGGTCTGGAGCGCCACCAGCTTCACCGAACTGGCGCGCCAGGCACGCGACGCGCAGCGGCTCAACCGCATCGGCGGCGGCAGCGAGCTGGCGCTGGTGAGCCGCGTCGAGCGCTGTCTGGGCGGCACGCTGCCCGTCGTCGCGGCCACCGACTACGTGCGCGCGCTGCCGCAGCTCGTTGCCGAGTACGTCGGCGCGCCCTATGTCACGCTGGGCACCGACGGCTTCGGCCGCAGCGCCACGCGGCGCGACCTGCGGCGTTTCTTCGAAGTCGACGCCGAGCACATCGCGCTGGCCGCGCTCGACGCGCTGGCGCGCCAGGGCGTGCTGCCGGCCGCAACGGCGAAAGCCGCGCTGAGCGTGCTGAATCCCGCGCCGGACGCGCGCGCGCCCTGGCTCAAGTAGCCGCTTGCGCGAGGGGCGGATGCGAGAATCCGCGCCCATGAAAATCCTGGTCACCGGCGCTGCCGGCTTCATCGGCAGCACGGCGGCACAGCGCCTGCTGGCGCGCGGCGACGAGGTCGTCGGCCTCGACAACCTCAACGACTACTACGACGTGCAGCTCAAGCGCGATCGCCTGGCGCGGCTCGAGCCGCAGCCGGGCTTTCGCTTCGTGAAGCTGGACGTCGCCGATCGTGCCGCGATGGCCAGGCTGTTCACCGACGAGCGCTTCGATCGCGTCATCCACCTGGCCGCGCAGGCCGGCGTGCGCCACTCGCTGAAGGATCCGCACGCCTACGTCGATGCGAACGTCGTGGGCTTCATGAACGTCCTCGAGGGCTGCCGGCACAACCGGGTGCAGCACCTCGTGTACGCGTCGAGCTCGAGCGTCTACGGCGGCAACACCAGACTGCCGTTCTCCGAGCACGACAGCGTCGACCACCCGGTGAGCATGTACGCGGCCACCAAGAAGGCCAACGAGCTGATGGCGCACACCTACAGCCATCTGTTCGGGTTGCCGACGACGGGGCTGCGCTTCTTCACCGTCTACGGGCCCTGGGGGCGGCCGGACATGGCGCTGTTCCTGTTCACCAAGGCGATCCTCGAGGGCCGGCCGATCGACGTCTTCAACCACGGCCGCATGCAGCGCGATTTCACCTACGTCGACGACATCGTCGAAGGCGTCGTGCGCGTGCTCGACAAGCCCGCTGCGCCCGATGTCGCCTACCGTGCCGAAGCGCCCGATCCGGCAACGAGCAATGTGCCGTATCGCATCTTCAACATCGGCAACCACAACCCGGTGCCGCTGATGGAGTTCATCGCCTGCATCGAGCGCGCGCTCGGCCGCCAGGCCGAAAAGCGGCTGCTGCCGCTGCAAGACGGCGACGTCCCCGCCACCTATGCCGACGTCGACGCGCTGCAGCAATGGGTCGGTTTCGTGCCGGCGACCGAGCTGGCGGTGGGCATCGCGCGCTTCGTCGACTGGTATAGGGTCTATTACCGCATCGTGAAATCGTAGTCTGCGGCCTGCGCAGCGGGCGCGTGGCCGCGCCGCCGCGGCGCCGGGCTTGCCTGCCGCGCAGGGGGCACAGGCGGCAAGATGGGCACGAGGCGCTCGATCGCGTGTTCGCCGCCGCGGCGATCACCTGGAGCCCCCGGCGTTCCCGGTGCGCAGGCCAACGGCGCTTCGACCCAGGCACTCGTCGTCTTCTCGTCTGCTCGAATTCCGCGCGCTGGCCATGCGCGAATTCCCTCGAGCGGCCTGCGCTTAGGGCAGCCGGACTCGACCTCCTGCCGGCAATCCCGGCCCTGTATCGCGCACGAAAGGGCATCGGAGCACTCCCTTCGGCGCCGCTTCCCGATGCCTTGGCCGCCGCCGGACCCTCGTCTCCGGCACCCTGTTCCGGGGGGGTGAAGGCGCTTCTCCGCTGCACGCAACTGTGAAACACTTCGCCCCGTGAGCATCCAGTGTCAGGATTTCGTCTGCAAGGGCGCTAGGATGCCGGCGAGCAGGCATCTGCGTGTGGTTTGGCCCTTCGCCGACTGAAACACGACTCCAGGATTGGAACGACAGCATGAGCGAGCAACGACCTTCACTGGATGTCGATCCCGGTCCGCTTCAGCCTGGTTCGAGCACTGGAGCGGCTCTTTCCGAGGCGCAGGTGCGGCGCCGGCGATTGCTCAAGGGCCTCGGCACCGGCACTGCGGCGGTTGCGGCTGCGGCGCCGATCCAGACGCTCGCCCTGACCCAGTCGGTGACCCAGAACGGCCTGATGTGCACCGTCTCGGGTGTCGGCTCGGCTGCACACTCGACCGGCGGTTCGCTCAAGACCTGCGGTGGCTTGAGCCCAGGGTGGTACAAGACCCCATCGCACTGGCCCGGATACGACCCAACGAAGAACAAGGCGACAAATACCTACACCAAACTTGGCGGAGGGACGGCCACTTTCTACGAGAACTTCGACGCAGCACCCAACGGGCTGAGTCCTGGCGGTCCGGTCAACTACAGCACCACGAAGGATACCGCTTTCAAGGCGATCTTCGGCGGCGGTTCGTCCGCGGGCGTCTTCTATATCCTGAAGAACCAAGCTCCTACAGACGAGTTCCACTGGATCGCCGCGTTCCTCAATGCGCTGTTCTATGCCAATGGACCTTGGCCCAAGGCGCCCTACGTCTTCCCCTACTCGCCCAGCGAAGTCCTCGGCCTTTATACGAATGATTACGCCAACGGCCTGAAGTTCTTCAAGGGCTACATGGAAACGCTTTGACCCTTGGTCGACGGTCGTTCGGTCCTCGGATGACGGCGTGAGCGGCGGTGGAGATTCGGCTCAGGCCGGCAGTCAGGCTGCATTGGCGCCGTTGGGATGACGAATTCGTTGTCTACGACGAAGCCTCCGGCCTCACGCACCGGTTGGATGCGTTGATCGGCAGTGTGCTGCTGCGCATCGAGGAGGGACTGGTCGACGAATGCCGGCTGACCGACGCCGTGGCGTCTGACCTCGGATGCCCGCGCGACGCGATCGGTCGTGCCTTGCCGGAGGCGCTCGGGCAGCTGGCGGGCGCCGACCTGATCGACACACGAGCTTCATGCGGATAGCGGATCTGGCGCAGCGCGAGATCGATCGCGCGCTGCGCGGGCAGGGACTCGCCTTTCGCTGCGGACCGTTTCACTACCGCGTCCGTTCCGCCATCGAGTCCGTCGGCACCGGTCTGGCAAGGCTCTACGCCGATCATGGGCTGATCGGTGACGAGGCGTTCGTCGATTTCGACATCGAGATTGCCCGCAGTCGCGGAATTCGACGCTGGGTTCGCCCGCAGGCGCGGTTTCTCTTCGACGGGCACTCGCCGTTCGAGCCCTTGCCCGCAGGTCACGCGTTTCCGCTGCTCGAATGGGGCATGAACTGGTGCATCTGCTCGCTCTCGATGGAGCACCTGGTACTGCATGCGAGCGTGGTCGAGCGCGGCGGCAAGGCGGCGATCCTGCCGGCACCCCCAGGCTCCGGAAAGAGCACCCTGTGCGCCGCGCTGATCCACCGCGGCTGGCGGCTGCTTTCGGATGAGCTGGCGCTGATTTCGCTGCACGATGCGAACCTCGTGCCGCTGTGCCGGCCGGTGAGCTTGAAGAACGAATCGATCGCGCTGCTGCGGGCCTTCGCACCCGGGGCCGTGTTCGGCGAGGTCACGCCGGACACGAACAAGGGTGCGGTGGGCCACTTGAAGCCGCCGCGCGCTCACGTCGAGCGCAGCCACGAGCCCGTGCTCCCGCGCTGGGTCGTGTTCCCGCGCTACGCGGCAGGCGCCGAGCCCGAGATGTCGCCGCGGCCGAAGGCCGAGAGCATGCTCGAGCTGGGCCGCAACGCCTTCAACTACGGACTGCTCGGTCGCAGCGGTTACGAGGCGCTGGCCGAAGTCGTCGAGCGCAGCCAGTGTTTTCGTTTCACCTACAGCGCGCTCGATGACGCGATCGCCTCTTTCGAACGACTGGCCGAAGAGCAGGACGAATGCGCGCTGACCTGCTGACGCCGTTCTTCGCGCAGGGGCGCGTGCCGGCCGGCGACGACCTTCGCGCCTGGGAGCGGCTGCTGGGGCAGGCACGCCGAGCCGGGTTGACGGGACGCGTCGCCACGCAGCTGAGCGCTGCTGGGCGGCTCGGGGACGTGGCCGCAGGGCCGCGCCGCCATCTGCATTGGGCGATGCGGTTGCTGGAGCGGCAGCGCAACGAAGTGGCCTGGGAGGTGGACAGTGTCCGCAGGGCGCTGGCGGCGGTCGATACGCCGCTGGTCCTGCTCAAAGGCGCCGCGTATCTGATCGGCGACTTGCTGCCTGCCAAGGGCCGCCTGTTTGCCGATGTCGACATCATGGTTGCGCGCACCCGGCTTGCCGAGGCCGAGTCGGCACTGCTCGCCGCAGGCTGGATCGGCGAGGCTCACGATCCCTATACGCAACGATATTACCGCGAGTGGATGCACGAGCTGCCGCCGCTGCGCCACGTGCGGCGCGGCAGCCTGCTCGACGTGCACCACACGATCGCACCGCCGACCTCGAGGTTCTCGGTCGACGGTGCCCGGTTGCTCGAGCGCATCACGCCGATCGCGGGTCATGACGGGCTGCACATGCTCGCGCCCGTCGACCTGGTGCTGCACAGTGCCACCCACCTGTTCCAGGAAGGGGAGTTGTGGCATGGCCTGCGCGATCTGCTCGACCTGAACGATCTGCTGACCGGGTTCGCGCAACTGCCGGGCTTCTGGACCGGCCTACTCGATCGCGCCGATGAACTCGGTCTGCAGGTGCCGCTGTCGCACGCGCTGCATCACGTCGGTCGGATCTTCGGCACCCGGCCGCCCGCCGAATTCGAGCGTCGAGTCAAGGGGATGGACGGTGCGTTGGTCAGCCGCTGGCTGATGGCCGCCTTGTTGGGCAGCGCATTGCGTCCCGAGCATCCCAGTTGCGATGGAGCGTTCAGCCGCATGTCGCGCTTCCTGCTGTACGTTCGATCGCACTGGTTGCGCATGCCGCCGCACCGCTTGCTGCCGCACCTGGTCCGCAAGGCGCTGGTTCGAACCGATCCGATCCCACGCTGAGGCTTCGCCCAGTGCTCCCTGGTGGGCCCGTCCGCCAAGCTTGCGCTGGTGAGCGAGCGACCAGAGGGGCGCGGCTGGTCACAAGCCAGTGGCGCGCAAGCGGCGAGCACGCGCCGCCTGTCACCGGCAGCCGCAGGGCAAGGCGACGGCCTCGATGTCCGGGGTCCGGACCGGCAGGCGCGAGCGCCGAGCTGGCGGAGAATCCGGCGCGCGACCCAGGCGAAGGCCGGAGCCGCGGCGCGAAGCACGCTGTGACATCACTTACGAGGCCAGCCGCCGTACCCCCCGATTCGAGGGGGGTACGCTTGCCATTCGATACAGCGCATCCGACGCGTCTGCTTCAGACTGCCGCCTAGACCGCTTACGCACGACCGCCACGCCCCAAGCCCTTCATGGTCTCCACCACGCTCATCGCCGCACCGCTGCAGCCTCGCCTCACGCGCCAATCCGACGCCCTCGCACGCGAGTATCTCGCGAGCGAGTTCGGCGCGATTGCCCATGAGCGCGAATTCAAGATCGAATCGGCCGACTCCTTCATCGTGCGTCAGTCGGCCAACCGTCTGCTGAGCGAGCGCTACGGCTGGCGCGGCTACCACGCCGTCAGCCTGCCGGTGAACCAGACCACCAACCGCACGACGCTCACCGCGATCGAGGATGCCGCGACGATCGGCACGATCACCGTCGGCCTCGACGACTCGACCGGCATGAACTGCGACGACGTGTTCGGCGGCGAGCTCGACGCGCTGCGCCGGGCGGGCCGGCGCCTGTGCGAGTTCACCAAGCTGGCGATCGACCCCATGACCGGCAACCGGCGCGTTCTGGCCGCGTTGTTCCACGTCGCCTACATCGTGGCGCATCGCCTGCGCGGCCGCGACACGCTGGTGATGGAGGTCAACCCGCGCCACGTGCGCTACTACCAGCGCATGCTCGGCGCGAACGTGGTCGGCGGCGAGCGCACCAACCGTTCGGTCAACGCGCCCGCCGTGCTGCTGTCGCTCGGCTTCGAGTACATCGCCGAGCGCATCCGCGAGTTCGGCGGCAGGCCGGAATGCGCGGGCGCCGAGCGCTCGCTCTATCCGCTGGCCTTCACCGCCGACGAGGAAAGCGGCATCCTGGCGCGCCTGATGGCCGCCCAGGTGCCCGCCTCGCACGTCCTCAACTGAGCGCCGCCAGGGCCGGGCTGCGCCCAGCCCGTTCGTTCGCCCGCGCGGGAACGGGCGAAGCGGCCGGGCCGCACGCTCTGCAGGGCGCGGCTCAGGGCGGAGCGAGCAGTTCGCGCACGAAGCGCGCCGGGATCGCGTAGGTGATGCCGGTCGGGTTGCTGAGGGCCGATTCGCGCGTGCCGCGCACGAGCACCATGTTGACGACGCCCACCACCTTGCCGTCGTGCGCGGCCACCAGCGGCCCGCCGCTGTTGCCCGGGTACGCCGTCGCGTCGAGCTGGTAGACCTCGAACGGGCCTTCGCGCAGCTGCTTGGCGGCGCGCTCGCTGAGCTGGTGCGCGTTGAGCGAGGGCAGTGCGATCTTCGTGATCGAGGAGAGCATGGCGCGGTGCGTGACCATCGAGTACCCGAGCACGCCGCCGATAGGAAAACCGGCCAGCAGAAGCTCTTCGCCCTCCTTCACGCTGCCGGGCGGCGCCAGCTCGAGCGCCGGCAGCGGCGCACCCTCCAGCCGCAGCAGCGCCAGATCGTGGGCGCGGTCCAGCCGCTCGAGCGACGCGAGCCGCAGATCGCGCCCGCCGTCCGCGCGCGGCACCAGCGCTGCCAGCTGCAACGGCGGCGCCGCCTCGCCCGCGCCGGCCTCGGGAACGACATGCGCGTTGGTGACGAGCAGCCGGCCGTCGCCGACGACGAAGCCGCTGCCGCGAAAACCGAAGCGCGGGCTGTCGAGGACGCGGTAGCTGCCCACCGGCAGCACCGAGGGACGCAGGCGCTCGATCACCGCGGGCGCATCGGCACGCGCCCGGCCGGCCAGCAGCAGCAGAAGCGTCGAGGCGAACCGGCGGCGCGAGCAGGACGCCCGGCGCCGCGTGGCCGCGGCCGGCGCGCCGCGGCGGTGGGCACCGCGGCCTTTAGCGTGATTCATGTCTTCACAGGCTCTCAGTCATCCTTTTCTTCCAGCCAGGCGACGCAGTTCAGCCAGGCCTCGTCCGGGGTGCCGACATGAAAGCCGTACGAGCGCTCGTCGTCGCCCGGTCCGGCGTTCATCACACGCGCGTGGACCTGGGTGCGGCGGCCGGCGCCGAGCTCGGCCTCGGCCGTGACCAGCGTGCCGACGGGGAGCTGTGCCGGCGTGCGCGCGCGAAAGCCGTGGCGCGACAGCTCGATGATCGTGATCGGATGGCCGCCATCGGCCGGCGCCGCCGCGTTCAGCCGGCCCTCGCACTTGAACGTGAAGCGCGGCGTCAGCCGCAGCTGGCTGCGCGGCGACGGATCCTCGGTCAGCGCCGGCAGCACACGTGCCCATTCGGGTCCGCGGTAGATCGAGTGCAGCAGCCGCTTGCGGCGCTCGTCGAGTTCGGCGAAACCCTGCGTGCGTTCGTTGAAGAAGTAGTCGGCGAGCGCCGGCGTCAGCATCGGGTCGTTGCTGACGTTCCAGTCGCGCGCCGGAAAGCGGATGTTGGGCAGCTGTCGGTCGACGAAGTAGCGGTACAGGTCGCGCCGCGCCGGCTTGCCGTCGTAGGCGCGCGCGAAGAGCTGCGGCGCCTCGTGCAGGTCCAGCGTCGCCCCGATCGCCGGTGCGCCGTTGGCGAAGTCGTACTTGTCCACCACCTTGGCCGTCAGGCGGCGGAAGAACAGCAGCGACTCGTACAGCTCGATGCGCGTCGGGTGTACCGCGATCACGAGGTGCCGCGTGTCGAAGTAGCGCGTGCAGTACTCGTACATGAACTTCATCAGCGGGAACAGCACCGAGCCGCCCGTGCGCCGGAACGACGGATGCACCGCCAGCGCCGAGATCTCGGCGATGCGCCCGCCCTTGGCGCGCACCGCCGAGATGTCGAAGGCGCTCTGCAGCGGAAAGCCGAACACGCCGTCGCGCACGATCGACAGCGTGCCGACGGCCTTGCCGCCGACCTTGGCGCACAGGGTGGTCGTGGTCGGCAGCGCGTGGTAGGCGGTGACGCGCAGACCGGACGGGTGCGCGCGCATGAAGCCGCTCGCGACGTAGGCGTCGTGCAGCAGGCCGAAGCAGGCCTCGAGGTCCTCGCGCGAGCGCGCGATCGTGAACTCGAAGCTGGCGTCGAGCACGGTCGGGCAGTCGACCATGCCGCGGTAGAAGCGGAAGCGCAGCTCGCGCGGCAGCGCGCCCAGCAGCGCGCGCGCGCCCTGATGCACCCGGTGGCGGATGCGCGCGCCCGCCGATCGGCTCACCGCGGGCTCCGGGCGGCCTGCCGCATCACAGCTGCTGCATCAGGCTGGCGACTTCGCGCGCGGCGGGGAACTTGTCGCCGAGCTTGACCAGCGGCTCGAGCTCGGCGCGGGCGAGCTGGCGATCGCCTGCCTTGACGTAGATGCGCGCCAGGTTCAGACGCAGCCCGAGGTCGTCGGGCGCCTTGGCGATCGCCTGCTTCTGCACCTGGATCGCGCGCGCGGTCTGCTCCTCGGCGGCCAGCGCGCCGGCCAGGGTGTCCATCAGCACCGGGCGGTTGGGCTGGATCTGGTTCGCGCGCTCGGCCAGTGCCACCGCGCCCGGCTTGCCCTGGCGCACCATCAACCAGGCCACGTTGTTCAGAGCCATCGCATTGTCGGGCTGCAGTTCGAGCACCTTGCGATAGTGCGATTCGGCCAGCGCCAGCTGGCCCTGTGCCAGGGCCGTGTCGCCCATCAGGAAGCGGAACATCGCATCCTTCGGATGAGCCTCGAGCCAGGCCCTGGCCATGCGATCGGCTTCTTCGCCGTGCTTGCCCGCATTGAGCATGCCGTAGAGCCGGCCGGCGACGTCCGAGCCGCCGCCGCTGGTCAGCGCACGGCGCAGCGCCGCCACCGCGACGTCGGGCTGGCCGCGCGCCGCGGCGATCTCGGCTTCGAGCACGGCGCCGGTCGGCTGCCGCGGCTGCTCGCGCGTCAGCGCGCGCGCGATCTCGAGCGCCGCCTCGGGCTTGTCCTGGGCCATGGCGACGCGGGCCGAGGCGATCCGGGCCTGCACGAGGCCCGGCTCGAGTTCGAGCACGCGCGCCAGTGTGCGCTGCGCACCCGTGTAGTCCTTGGCCCGGGCCTGCGCCTCGGCCAGCCGCAGCAGCGGGTCGGGGCGCCCGGGCGCCGCGGCGGCGAGCTTCGTGAAGCTCGCCGCGGCCTGCTCGAAGGCACCGGCGGCCAGTTCCGCCGTGCCCAGGCGCTCGAGCAGGACGATGTTGCCCGGCAGCGCCGCAACCGCGTTCTGCGCCACGGTG
Organism: Rubrivivax sp.; assembly: GCA_020852865.1. Classification (GTDB taxonomy): domain Bacteria; phylum Pseudomonadota; class Gammaproteobacteria; order Burkholderiales; family Burkholderiaceae_C; genus Rubrivivax. The sequence goes on along the minus strand of JADYZZ010000054.1, from coordinate 137,449 downwards.
AGTGCGGCCTTGCCGTCGTTGCGGCCGAGCAGGTAGTTGGTGAGCACCAGCCGCGGCAGCATTTCGGTCGGGTGGTCCTTGATCACGTCGCCCAGCGCCCTGGACACGTCCTGCGGCGGCGCTCCGGTGCGCACCTGGAGATCGACCATCGCGAGCGCGGCGCGCAGGTTCTTCGGATCCTCGCGCAGTAGCTCCTCGTAGCGGCGCCTGGCCTCGTCGGGTCGGCCGGCGGCCAGCGCGAGCGCGGCCAGGCCGGCTGTGGCCGGGAAGTAGCGCTTATCGAGCGCGAGCGCCCGCTCGTAGCTTGCCGCCGCACCGGCAGCGTCGTTGCGGCGCGCCAGCACCGAGCCGCGCAGTGCGTACGCCACCGGGCTCTCGGGCTGTCTGGCCTGCAGCGCGGCGATCGCCCTGAGCGCGCCGTCGAGATCGTTCTTCGACAGGCGCGCCGCCACCAGCGCCATCGCGCTGCGTGCCGTGGGGTCCTGGCTGGCCACGGCTTCGAGTTCGGCGAAGCCGCCTTCGACATTGCCCCCGGCCATGTGGGAGAGCGCGAGGGCGCGCCGCGCCGTCGTCGCCTTCGGGTCGATCTTTGCCGCGCGCGCGAAGGCCGCGTCGGCGCGCTTGGCGTCGTCGGCCTGCAGGTAGGCCAGGCCGGCCAGGGTCACGCTCTCGGCGTCGGGGCTCTTGGCGTCGACGATGGGCTGCAGCACCTCGATCGCGTCGCGCGCACGGCCGGCGCGCAGGTACAGCTGCGCCAGCAGCTGACGCGGCCGCACGGCGTCGGGCTTGGCCTTCGATGCCCCGATCAGGTAGTTCTCGGCCTTGGCGTCCGACTTGAGCTGGATTTCGGCGAGCCCGGCCAGCAGCAGCGCCTTCCAGTCATTCGGGCGGACCTTGAGCAGGCGCTCGGCGGCATCGCGCGCGTGCGCGTAGTTCTTGTCGAGGTACGACACGCGCGCGTCGTACAGCCAGGTCGTCGGGTGGTTCGGCTGGGCCTTCGTGAGCTGCGCCAGCTGGTCCTTGGCTCCCGCGAGGTCGTTGCGCTCGAGCAGCAGCGAGATGATCTCGCCGTGCGCCGCCGCCAGCCGGGGCTCCGCCGCCACGGCCGCCCGGTAGGCCGCGAGCGCGCCTTCGGGGTCCTTCCTGAGCACACGCAACAGCGTGCCCTTGGTGTACAGAGCCTTGCCGTCCTTGGGTTCGTGCGCCAGCGCCGACTCGACGAGCGTGAGCGCACGCTCGCCGTCGCCGTCGGCGGCCGCGAGCTGCGCCAGCACCAGCGTGGCCGGCACGTGGTCGGGCCATTCCTTGAGCGCCGCCTGGGCGGTCTCGAGCGCATTGGCCTTGTCGCCCAGCAGCGCGAAGGCGGTAGCCACGGTGGCACGCAGGTCGGCCGAGGCGTGCGCATCGCCGAGCACGGTGGCGCCGTACTGCATCGTCACCTCGCGCGCGCGGCCCTGCGTCAGGATGGCGCGCGCCAGCAGCGGCACGACCTTGTCTTCCGGCGCACCCAGCTCGAGGGCCTTGCGCAGCTCGACGGCAGCTGCCGTCGGCTGGTCTTCCTCGAGCAGCGCCTGGCCGAGCACCATCCTCGCCTGGGCGTTGTTGGCGTCCTTCTGCAGCGCGTTCTTGGCGCTGATCGTGGCCGCCTTGAAGTCCTTCTTGGCCGCGTAGTCGTCGGCTGCCGCCACCGACTCCTCGACGCTCGGGCCGCGCTGGCAGCCGGCCAGTCCGGCCGCGGCGACGACGACGGCGAGGAGCCATGTGGGGAGCGGCGCGGGCATCTTCATCTCGACGGACTCCGGGTTCGACGCGATGCGCACCGGTCGCGGCGCGCGTCGCGCAAGCCTACTTGATCGCCAGCCGGTGCATCAGGTCGTACAGCGTCGGCCGGCTGACACCGAGCATCTCCGAGGCGCGCAGGATGTTGCCGCTGGCGCGCGCCAGCGCGGTGACCACGGCCTGCCGCTCGGCCTGCTCGCGCACCCGGCGCAGGTCGATGTCGCTGGCCGCCGGCGCCTCGCCGTTGTCCGAGCCGGGCGCGGGCAGGCCGATGTCGGCCGCCGACACGCGCACGCCGTCGGCCATGATGGCGGCGCGCTTGACGGCGTTGAGCAGTTCGCGCACGTTGCCGGGCCAGGTATGGGCCTCGATGGCCGCGATGGCGTCGTCGGTGAGCGCCAGGCCCGGCCGGCGCTGCTCGAGCGCGAAGCGGCGCAGGAAGGCGTGCGCCAGCAGCACGGCGTCGCCCTGGCGCTCGCGCAGCGGCGGGATCGTGACCACGATCTCGGCCAGGCGGTAGTACAGGTCCTCGCGGAAGCGCCCCTCCTGCATCAATGCACGCAGGTCCTGGTGCGTGGCGCCGACCACGCGCACGTCGACGGCGATCTCCTGCCGCCCGCCCAGGCGCTCGACCGTGCGCTCCTGCAAGAAGCGCAGCAGCTTGGCCTGCAGCGAATGCGGCAGGTCGCCGATCTCGTCGAGCATCAAGGTGCCGCCGTGGCTCGTCTCGATCTTGCCCGGGGTCGTCTTCACGGCGCCGGTGAAGGCCCCCTTCTCGTAGCCGAACAGCTCGCTCTCGAGCAGAGGCTCGGGAATCGCCGCGCAGTTGATCGCGACGAAGCGGCCGCTGCGTCGGGACGCCTGGTGCAGGCCTTGTGCCAGCACCTCCTTGCCGGTGCCGCTTTCGCCCAGCAGCAGCACCGACGCGCCGCTGGGCGCCACGCGCTCGACGAGGCGGCAGACGCGCATCATCTCGGGGTCGCGCGTCAGCAGCCCGGCCATCGCATCGGGCTGCTGCTGCGCCTGCACGCGCCGCAGCTCGGCCTGCAGCTCGGCGAGGCGGTAGGCGCGATCGATCGTCAGGCCCAGCACCTCGGGGTCGAAGGGCTTGGCGAGAAAGTCGTAGGCGCCCAGCGCGACGGCGCGCAGCGCGTGCGCCTGGTCGTTCTGGCCGGTGAGCACGATGACTTTGAGCGCCGGGTCGACCGCGAGCATCTGGTCGAGCAGCTTGAAGCCCTCGGAGACCGAATCGGGGTCGGGCGGCAGGCCGAGGTCCATCGTCACGACGCTCGGCTGGTGGCGGCGCAGCTGCACCAGCGCGCTCTCGCGGTCGGTGGCCGTCACCGACTCGAAGCGGTCGAGCGACCACTTGATCTGCTTTTGCAGCGCGAGGTCGTCCTCGACGATGAGCAGCGGAGGTACGTTCTGGGCACTCATGTGAAGGCGTGGATCCGCGCGCGGTGCTCCGGCAGGTGCAGCGATGCCGCCTCCCGCGGCGGGCGTGGCGGGCAGGGCGTCCCGGATCCGGGGCCGCGTGCGCCGGCGGCCATCTTCGAGACAGTCGCGTTCCACGTCAACGGCTGCAGGTCAGGCGAACGCCGATCCCGTGCGGAGATTCCGGATTGACGCGCCGTGCGCGGCGCGAGGGGCGGCGGAGGGCGGTGCAGGGCGGCTTGCAGCGCCGCGCACGCTCAGTGCGCACCCTGGCCGGTGAGCACCACACGCACGGTCTCGACGAGCGTGCGCATGTCCAGCAGCAGCGAGTGGTTCTTCACGTAGTACAGGTCGTACTGGAGCTTGTTCTGGGAGTCCTCGACCGAGGCGCCGTACTGGTAGCGCACCTGGGCCCAGCCGGTGACGCCGGGCTTGACGCTGTGGCGCACCGCGTAGAAAGGGATCTGGCGCGTGAGCTGCTCGACGAAGTAGGGCCGCTCGGGGCGCGGCCCGACCAGGCTCATGTCGCCCTTGAGCACGCACAGCAGCTGCGGCAGCTCGTCGATGCGCGTGCGCCGGATGAAGCGGCCCACGCGCGTGATGCGGTCGTCGTCGGCGGCAGCCCAGCGCGGCTGGCCGTCGACCTCGGCATCGACGCGCATGCTGCGGAACTTGACCACCTGGAACGGGCGCCCGTTCTTGCCGGTGCGCTCCTGCCGGTACAGCACCGGGCCGCGGCTCTCCAGCCGGATGCACAGTGCCGCGAGCAGCATCACGGGCGCGGCCAGCACGATGAGCGCGAACGCACAGACGATGTCGAACAGCCGCTTGACCGCCGTGCGCGCGAAGCCCTGGTTGAAGCCGTCGCCGAAGATCAACCAGCCGGCGTAGAGGTAGTCGATGCGGATCTGCCCCAGACGCTCCTCGAAGTGCGAGTTGACGTCGTAGACGCGGATGCCCCGCAGCTTGCAGTCGAGCAGCTCGCGCAGCGGCATGCTGCCGGCCCGCCGCTCGGTGAGCGCAACCACGATCTCGTCGGCGCGCTGCTCGATCGCGGTGTCGATCAGCGGGCGCGTGAGCGGCAGCAGATGCTCGGCCGGGACGGCCGGGGCGCTTTCGTTCGGGCCCGGGTAGAAGCCGATGATCTCGGCCGCCGGATCGGATGTGCGCAGCGTCTCGGCGACCACGCGCGCTGCCTCGCCGCTGCCGAAGATCAGCGTGCGCCGGCGCGTGCGCGCCTGCACGGCCGAAGACGTGGCCTCGTAGCCGCGGTGCAGGATCACCGCCGCCACGCCGCCCATGGCCGCCCAGTGCACCAGGCCCGATTCCTCCAGACCGAACGGCCGCAGCGGAAACAGGAAGTAAGTGAGCGGCAGGGCCACGGCCAGCGCCACCAGCGAGCGCATGGCGGCCCAGGCCAGACTGTGGCGCCCGCTGCTGCCGTAGAAGCCCGATGCGACGTTGACGAAGACGATGCCGGCGGCGAGCGAGAAGCCGCGCGGGGCCAGGTCCGGAAGCGGCGCGCCGGCGACGGTGGCGTCGATCAGCCCCCCGGCGTAGATTGCCAGCAGCACGACGCCGACGTCCACCAGCGCGCGCGCCAACGAGATCCTGCGCAACGCTTCGACTGCCACTCGCAACATCCATGCTCCTGCTGGTCCGGGGTCGTAGGGCCCTTCCATCCGCATGCCGCACCGGCCTGCGCAAGGGCCCCGATCCCGGCGGACTGTCAAGCAATCCGACACGCGCCACTGTACGAACGCCGTGCGGGCGGGGGTAGCCCTTGGTTGGGGGGGTTGGCGTGAGACATGCTCCCGCCCATGGTGTTTTCGGCATGCCGGGCGATCACATGGGTGACGGATTGCGCGGCCGGAGCCGCGGAATGTGTTGCGCCGGGGGGGGGGGCGCGTTGGCCCACCCTGGTCGGCCGGACGCGACCAGTGATGGCGCATCCACCTGCGCGCGCCGCGAGTCGGCATCTGCCTGCGCGGCCGATTGGTGCGCGAGATGGTCGCTGCGGCACCGCGAATCTCCGGGCCGCCCCGGGAGGAACGAGTTCACGACTCGCCGCGAGCCCCGGTTGCCGGCGGCGATAGCATGCGCAACGGCGGCCGGCGCGACGCGGCGACGGGCCCGGACGGGCTGATCTGGAGCGGACTGAACCTAGATGTGGGGCGTGACGGGCGGCATGGCCGTCGGGTTGATGCAGGTGGGCTATGCCCTGCTGGCGGCAGCCTATGGCGGCTACGTCGCGCTGCTGCTGGGCAGGGGGGGGCTCGGGCGGCCGGTCCAGGCCCTGGCACTGGTGCATCCAAGCGCTGCCGTCGCCACCACGGCGTGGGGGCTGCTCGCGCTGGTTGGGCTGCACGGCGGCCTGCCCTGGGTCTGGCAGTCGGCGGTCATGCTCGACGAAATTCGCTATGCGGCGTGGATCGTATTCATGCTGCTGCTCACGACGCCGACCGATTCCGCGACTGTGTCCGCATGGCGACGTGGGTTGCGCTTCGTGCTGCCTGTCGCGCTGGTCGTGGTCGGCATCGGCGCCGGGTTGATCGCGGCCGCCGCCGCGTCGCCCGCGGGGCCGGCGATCCGCGTCCTGCTCGCCTGCCAGCTTGCTTGGGCCGTGCTCGGGCTGGTGCTGGTCGAACAACTGTTCCGCAACCAGTCCGACTCGTCGCGTTGGGCCGCCAAGCCGCTGTGCCTGGGACTGGGCGCGATGTTCGGCTACGACGTGTACCTCTTTTCGCAGGCCTTGATGTTCGGGGCCTTCGACGTCGATGCGCTCGGCGCAAGGCCCTTCGTTCATGCGGCCGCGGTGCCGCTGCTGGCGACTGCACTGCGACGCCAGAGCAAGGAGCCGGGACGCCTGCGCGTCTCGAAGTCGGCGGCTTTCTACTCGGCCTCGCTGGTGCTCGTCGGCGCCTATCTGCTGCTGGTGGCGGCCGCCGGCTACTACGTGCGCTATTTCGGCGGCTCGTGGGGCGGCGCCCTCCAGGTCGCGCTGCTGACGGTGGCCCTGCTGCTGCTGTCGGCCCTGCTGCTGTCCGGGGCGCAGCGCGCGCGGCTGCGGGTCTTCCTGGGCAAGCATTTCTTCCGCTACCGCTACGACTACCGCGTCGAGTGGTTGCGCTTCACCGCGATGCTGTCGTCCAGGGCGACGCCGCAGGAGGTGGGGGGCCTGGTCGTGCGCGGGCTTGCCGACATGGCCGAAAGCCCTGCTGGCGCGCTATGGTTCAAGGTGTCGGCCGACGAGGGCTACACGCAGGCGGCAGCGTGGAACCTGGCGCGGTCGACCCAGGCCGAGCCGCTCGACTCGGTGCTGTGCCGCTTCATGCGCGAGCGCGAGTGGATCGTCGACCTGCGCTCGGTGCGCACCGGACGCAGCGGGCGCGACGAGGCGCAGAGCGTGCCGCCCTGGCTGGGGCAGCTGCCCTCGGCCTGGCTGGTGATCCCGCTGCTGGCCGGCCCCGAAATGCTCGGTTTCGTGGTGCTCGCCGAGCCGCGCGCGCCGATGGAGCTCAACTGGGAGGTGCGCGATCTGCTCAAGACGGCCGCCCGCCAGGCTGCCGCGTTCCTGGCCCAGATCCACGCCGCCGAGGCGCTGGTCGAGGCACGCAAGTTCGAGGCCTTCAACCGCATGTCGGCCTTTGTCGTCCACGACCTCAAGAACATCGTCACCCAGCTGTCGCTGATGCTCAAGAACGCCGAGCGGCATCGCGACAACCCCGAATTCCAGCAGGACATGCTCGTCACCGTCGGCAGCTCGCTCGAGCGGATGAAGCAGATGATGGTCCAGCTGCGCGAGGGCGGGCGACCGTCCGGCGCCACCCTGGGCGTCGAGTTGGCGCCGATCGTCCAGCGCCTGCAGGCCGGCGCCGCGCAGCGCGGCCGATCGCTCGACATCGACATCCGCGACCGCGTCGCCACGCGCGGCCAGGAGCAGCGGCTGGAACGTGTGATCGGCCACGTCGTGCAGAATGCACTGGACGCGACGAGCGAGTCGGGTAATGTCTGGCTCCGGCTGAGCCAGGATGCCGGTCAGGCGCTGCTCGTCGTCGGCGACAGCGGGGTCGGCATGAGCGACGAGTTCGTCCGCACGCAGCTGTATCGGCCCTTCGTGACCACGAAGGCGAGCGGCATGGGCATCGGTTCGTACGAGAGCCTGCAGTACCTGCGCGAGCTGGGCGGCAACATCGCGGTCGACAGTGAAGTCGGGCGCGGCACCCTGGTGACGCTGTCGATGCCCCTGTTCCACTCACAGGACGACTCGGTGATGCGCGAGCCGCACCCCGAGTGAGCTTGGCGGACGGGGCCGCCCGCGCGCGCAGGTGCCGGGCCGTTTCGTCATGGCGGCCGGCGCGGCTGCAAGAAGGAGGCGCTTTGGGATACCAGCGAATGACGCGTTCGCCGTCGGCAGTGCTCGCGAGCAGCCTGATCTCGCTCGTTGCCGTGCTCGGCGGCTGCGGGTCGAAGAGCGACGCCGAACTCATCGAGTCGGCCAAGAGCGCCCTAGCGCAGGGCGACAGCAAGTCGGCCGCGGTCGATTTGAAGGCGGCACTGCAGAAGAACGCCGAGGCGACGGAGGCACGCTTTCTTCTCGGCCGGGTCTTGCTCGACAGCGGCGATCCGTCGGGCGCCCTTATCGAGTTGAACAAGGTCAGGGACGCTCACTTCGACGACAACCGCCTGCTGCCGGTGCTCGCGCAGGCGTACTTCGCCCGCGGCCAGTTCAAGACGGTGTTCGACCAGTTCGAGAAGGCACAGCTTTCCGACCCCAAGGCGGCAGCGGAAGTGAAGGCCTATGTCGGCATGGCTGCATTCTTCGGCGGCGACACCGAGCGCGCCCGTGCGATCAACGACGAGGCCCTTCGGCTCGACCCGGGAAACCCGACCGCGCGCGTGCAGCAGGCTCGGCTCGCTGCTGCGCGCGGCGACTTCGAAGCGGCCATCAGGATCGTCGACGGGGTGACGGCTAGCGACCCCAAGCTGGTCCCGGCATGGATGCTCAAGGGCGAGCTGATGGCCGGCGGCAAGAAGGACGCTGAAGCTGCGGCGCAGGCCTTCCGCCGTGTCGTCGAGCTCGACCCGCGGCAGTCCGCGGCGCACGAGTGGCTGATCCGCCTGGCCGAGCAGCGGGGCGACGCCGAGGCGGTAAAGGCGCAGATCGCGCAGCTGCAGAAGGACATGCCGAACTCCTGGCCGGCCTTCTACTTCGGTGCTCAACTGGCGCTGATGAACAACGACGTGACCAAGGCCAACGAGCTCGCCCAGCAGTTGCTCAGGGTGGCGCCGAACTCCGCGCGCGGATTGCAGCTGGCGGGTCAGATCGAGTTGCGCAGCGGCGCCACGGCGCAGGCGCTCAAGCACCTCTCGCAGGCACTCACGCAGTCGCCGCAGCTCCCGGCCCTGAGGTATCAGCTCGGGTCGGCGCAACTCGAGTCGGGCCGCCCGGCCGAGACGCTGCGCACGCTCAGGCCGCTGCTCGAGGCCAAGCAGCCAGGCGCCGACGCGTTGGCGCTGGCTGCGCAGGCCTACTTGCAGATGGGCCAGCTCGACCCGGCCATGGCCTACCTGAAGCGTGCGTCCGTCGCCGACCCGAAGGCAACGCACGCGCAGGTCATGCTCGCGCTGGTCGAGGTGGTGCGCGGCGACGCCAAGAGCGGGCTGGCCGCGCTGGAATCGCTGGCAGCCGGCGACAAGGGAACGACGGTCGACCTGGTGCTGACGCGCGTGCTCGTCACCCGGCGCGACATCGACGGCGCGCTCAGGGCCTCCGAGCGGATGCTCGCAAAGGCGCCGGACAATGCCCTGGCCAACCTCGTGCGCGGCCAGGTGCTGCTGCTGCGCGATCGCAGGGCTGAGGCTCGGACCCACTTCGAGAAGGCGCTGAGCCTCAACCCTGCCTACTTCGCCGCGGTCACCGAGCTCGCCGCGATCGACATCGCGGATCGCAAGATCGATGCCGCAGACAACCGCTATGTGGAATTCCTGAAGCACGAGCCCGACAACTACCGGGCCCAGCTCGAATTGGCCGACCTGCGCGAGCGCGGCGGCATCAAGCAGAGCACGATCGAGCCGTTGCTGAAAGACGCGGTCAAGGCGAATCCGGACGAACCGGCGCCGCGCCTTGCTCTGATCGGCTACTACACGCGCCAGCGCAAGGCGGAGGCTGCACTGCAGGCGGCACAGGAGGCGGTGGCGGCACTGCCGGCTGACCTCGACCTGCTCGCCGCATTCGGTGCCGCGCAAATGGCGGCCGGCAACCCGCGGCAGGCGGTCGCGACCTTCGCCAAGATGGCCGCGCAGAGCGCCACGCCCGAGGCCTACCTGCAGCTGGCGCGGGTGCATGCGGGCATGAAGGACTACGCCGCAGCAGACGGCGCGCTGCGCAAGGCGCTCGACATCGCGCCGCAGTCGCTGGCGGTGCAGCGCGACATGATCGAGCTGGCTCTGGCCCGCAAGCGGACGGCTGACGCCCTGGCGGTGGCGCGCGATGTCGAGCGCCAGCGCCCGCGCGAGTCGACCGGCTACCTCATGGAGGCCGGCATCCAGGCCGAGCAGAAGGCCTGGCCGCAGGCCATCGCGGCCGCCCGTGAAGCCTTCGCACGCGAGCGCAGTACTTCGGTCGCCATGCGCCTGCATGCGCTGTACCTGGCCGGCGGGCAGCCGGCCGAGGCCGAGGCCCTGGCAGCCCGCTGGCTGCAGGAGCACCGCGACGACGCCATGTTTCTCTTCCACCTCGGCTCGATGGCGCTCGACCGCAAGGACTACGCGGCGGCCGAGGCGCGCTACCGCGAGGTGCTCGCGCTGCGGCCCGGCAACGCCGTCACGCTAAACAACGTGGCCTACACGCTGCTGCAGCAGGCCAAGCCGGGCGCGCTGCCGCTGGCCGAGCAGGCAACCAAGCTCATGCCCGGTGAGCCCGCCTTCATGGACACGATGTCGCGTGCCCTCGCCGCAGAGAATCGTCCGAGCGAGGCGCTCGACTGGGCGCGCAAGGCGGTCGACAAGGCGCCGGACCGACCCGAGTACCGTTTGCAGCTCGCCAGGCTGCTGATCGCCGGCGGCCAGCGCGAGAAGGCCCGCGCCGAGCTCGACCGGCTCGCGGCGCTGGGTGGGCGCTTCGGCGAGCAGGCCGAAGTGACCCGCCTGCGGGCAGGCCTGTGACGGGCAGCCGCCGGGTCCGCCCGGCCTGCGCGGCCCGCCCCGCCGGGCTTCCTGGCGCCTGCCCCAGCGTCGGAATGTCTTACAGTCACCGCGCTCCGCGCCTTAGCGCCACCGGACCGGTCCTTCTAAGTCGTTGAAATCATTGAATCGAGTCTTCGTTGGCATGCTGACTGCTAAGTACAGAGCGAAGCCGACCCGGCTTTCAATCAAGGTCAACCGATCAGCGGCAGCAAGGGGTAAACGATGGCAATGAAGAAACTTCTCGTGGCGGGCGCCGTGGCGGCACTCGGCGCATCGATGGCCGGCAGCGCGCACGCCGATGCCCTGGCCCAGGCCACGCTCAAGGTCACCAACTTCAAGTTCACCAGCGGCGGCAGCCCGCTCGACGCGAGCGCGTTCTCGTTCCTCGCGATCACCGACGGCACCACGCTGGCTGCGAAGCTCAACGGCATCCAGGACGTGACGCCGTACACCGGGATTTCCATCGGCGGCGGCGGCTTCGCCAAGCAGACGCTGTGCTCGCCGGCCGGCTCGTGCCCGGATCCGTTCGTGCTGCAGCCCCATCCGGCTATGGGGGCATCGTCGACTTCTGCCAGCGAGCTCAACGGCGTGCCGATCACCGGGCTGCCCGATGGCAAGGGAGGCTCCTATGCCTACGGGGCGAATGCCACCACCGCCGCGTTCGCGCAGGTGCTGCTCAACGGTAACGGCCAGGCGCAGTCGGGCCTGACGCTCAACTCGCAGATCTCGTTCACGCTGAACCAGGCTTCGAAGATCGGCTTCACGTTCGACGCCGACCAGATCCTGAAGGCCTGGGCCGGCAACAGCTTCTCGAACGCGACAGCTACGAACTCGCTGTCGTTCACGCTGAACTACATCGATGCGCTTACGGGTGACACGGTCGAGGTCTTCTCGTGGACGCCTGGCGCCGGCTTGGGCGGCATCACCGGAGGTACCGTCCTGGCAGCCAGCGGCTGCAACATCAACGCGACGGCCGCGCGCGGCATGCCGCCCGGTGGCCTGAACGACAAGAGCTGCACCGGCTCGTTCTCGGCGCAGGAAGACACCCTGCTGCAGGCCGGTATCGTCTACACGCTGGGCATCGGCCAGCAGTCGACGGTGAACGTGCTCAGCATCCCTGAGCCTTCGAGCGTGATGCTCGCCGGTCTGGCGCTGGCCGGTCTGGGCTTCGCCGGCCTGCGCCGCCGCAAGGGCTGAGAGGGTTCGACCGACATTGCGCCGCGATCGATGAGCGCCCGGGCCCTTGGCCCGGGCGCTTTTTCTTTGGTGCGCCCGGCAGGGCGCACTCACTTGGAGGTGGAAGTCCTCTACGGGCCCGGCAAGGGGAACCGTCAGCCGAACGGCAAGGGTGTCGTGGGTGACTGCGAATCTGGAGGAAGCCGAAGGCAAAGCGCTGGCCTGACGAACAGGAAGCGGATGGAGGCGGCGTTGCGGGGTGAGGCGGCCAACATCGTCGAAGCCCGGTACTTGCACGGAACGCAACGACGTAGATCCGACAGGCATAAGCGTGAAGGTGAGTGCGCAATACCCGGGGAGATCTGGCTTGCTGCGCGATAGGGCTACCGGCGTTGAGAGGCGCGGGGATGGTGGGCCAGAAGTCAGCAGAGGCCATAGTAGGTGCGCCGCGCACCGAAGGGCCGAACGTGATGGAACGCGAGTAGGACTCGTGATCTCGATGGACGGCGATGAAGCACAAGCGCGCGAGGGTGCAAGCTCTGGGGCGGCCGGTGCTGGATGCGGCGGGCGGAACCCGACTGCGGCCGGCGACGGTGCCGAGCCGACCACGGCGGCGCGGGGGCGAACGAAAGCGCAAGTGGCCACCGACGTGCTCATGGAGCAGGTGGTCGAGCGCGGCAACATGTGGAGGGCCTACGAGCGAGTGCTGCGCAACAAGGGTGCGCCCGGTGCCGACGGCATGCGGGTGCAAGACCTGAAGGCGTGGCTGCAAACTCACTGGCCGACGGTGAGAGCGGCGCTGCTGGCGGGAAGCTACCTGCCGCGGGAAGTGCGCGCGGTGGACATCCCCAAGCCGCAGGGCGGGGTCAGGACACTGGGCGTGCCTGCCGTGGTGGACCGGATGATCCAGCAAGCGGTGCTGCAAGTCCTGCAACCGATCTTCGAGGGCGGGTTCAGCGAGTCGAGCTACGGCTTCAGACCCGGGCGCAACGCGTGGCAGGCGGTGCAAGCCGCCAGGGACCATGTCAGGAGCGGCCGGGGCTGGGTGGTGGACATCGACTTGGCCAAGTTCCTTCGACCGCGTCAACCACGACCTGCTGATGGCAAGAGTGGCACGCCGAGTCGGGGACACCCGGGTGCTCGGACTCATCCGGCGCTTCCTGCAAGCGGGCCTGATGCGCGATGGGCTGGTGCAGCCCAGACGGGAGGGCACGCCGCAAGGCGGGCCGCTGTCGCCGCTGCTGAGCAACATCATGCTGACGGACCTGGACCGGGAACTGGAGCGGCGGGGCCACGCCTTCGCGCGCTACGCCGATGACTGCAACGTGTACCTCGGCAGCCGAGCGGCGGCCGAGCATGCGTTCGAGACGACGAGGCGATATCTGGACAGCGAACTCCAGCTGCAGGTCAACCTGGACAAGAGCGGTGTGGCGCCGGCCAGCCGGCGCGACTTCCTTGGCTACGGGCTGATCGGGCGGGAGACGGCGAGGCTGAAGGGGGCGCCCAAGAGCGTGCAGCGGCTGCGGCAGAAGGTCGAAGACCTGATGCGCGCGAGCCGCGGCCGCAGTGTGGCGAGCACCATCGAGACGCTCAACCCGCTGCTGCGAGGCTGGACGAGCTACTTCGGATTCGCCCAGGTCAAGGACGTGTGGCGGGACCTGGACGGGTGGATCAGGCGCAAGCTGCGGGGCCGGCTGTGGCGCCAGTGCAAGCGGCCTTTTGCTCGGGCCAAAATGCTGATGAAGCGAGGATTGACCGAGGAGCGCGCGTGGCGCTCGGCGACCAACGGGCGCGGTGCCTGGTGGAACGCCGGGGCCAGCCACATGAACCACGCGTTCCCGAAGTCGTTCTTCGACCACATGGGGCTGGTGTCGCTGATGGATACCCACCGGCGCTTGCAGATTCAATCATGAATCGCCGTATGCGGAACCGCACGTACGGTGGTGTGGGAGGACGGCGGGGGTGACCCCGCCTCCTACCCGATCGGGGTGCGAGGCTGCGACCCTTGCATGCAGTGGCTGGAGGGCTCGCAGCTCTGCCCGACGGCCCGAGCCGCAGGGCGCGACCCGCAGTGGGGCGGCTGTGTTGCTCAACGAAAGGGCGGGTCGGACTCCCCCTGCTTCCGGCGGGGGTGGGCCGGGCCGCGTCCCGGCCCCTGGCGACATTCAGAAGTAGGCGTACGCCAGAACCTGCGCCACGCGCCTATACGGCATCGCACCGAACTCGGTGCGCGCCGACCCCGACGCCGCCTGCAGTTGCAGCGCGACGTCGACGCGCGGCCAGTGGTAGCGCAGCTCGAGCCAGCCGAGCGTGCTGCGGTCCTCGGCGTTCTGGCGCACGAGCGCGGTGAGGTCGAGCTGCTTCAGGCCCAGCTCCTTCTGCGTGACGTAGGCCAGCCAGGCGCGGCGCGAGCCCAGCTCCTGGCTCGGCTGCGTGAGCGCCGCGTAGGCGAAGTAGGCGGCCGGCCCCTGCGCCAGCCAGGAGGCGAACTCGCCGCTGCGCAGGCCGCGGCTGTTGTAGTCGGCCTCGAGCGTGATCGACAGCTTGCTCGGCAGCGTGTACGTGAGGCCGAGCGCCGCCTTGCGCTGGCGCGCGGCCGGCGCGCCGCCGCCGCCGAGCGCGTCGAGCAGGCTGCGCTCGTTGCCCTGCGCGTATTCGGCGTACACCACCATCGCGTCGCTGGCCAGCGCCGTCAGGTTGAGGCCCCATTGCGGGCCCTGGTGCCGCGTCGCCAGCGCGAGCAGCTGGCCGCTCAGACGGTCCGACACGCGCGCGTCGGCCACCAGCAGCAGGCGCGCGCGGTCGTTCGTGGCGCCGAAGTCGGCCGACGAGCCGCTGCGGTCGGGCGCGTTGTCGACCTTGGGCGCCAGCACCGCGCTCAGGCCGGTGTCGCCCCAGCGGCGGCCCAGGCGCAGCATGGCGGTGCCCATGCGGTTTTCGCGCAGCGCCACCGGGTCGGCCGTCGTGATCGTGCGCAGCGCCCCGGCGCGCAGGAAGTCGGTCGGGTTGAAGCCGAACGCCGGCCCGTTGCGGTAGTTGACGCGGCCCAGGTCGAGCACCGTCGCCGCGTCTTCGGCCTGCCAGCCGGCGTAGGCCTCGCGCAGGCTGTTGAGCGTGTCGGGCTGGCCGCCGGGCATCGGGTGCACATGGTCGAGGCGGTCGGACAGCGCCACGCGCCAGCCGCCGCCGATGGCCTGTGCGTAGCGCAGATCGATCGCGGCGCGGCGCGCGGCCACGTTCTTGTCCTGCCAGCGGTCCCACAGCGTGCCGCCGCCGGCCTCGAGCGCCAGCCGCAGCGGCGACGCGGCGGGCGCAGCCTGCTCGACGCTGCTGGTCAGCGCCAGGGCGTCGTCGTCGGCGGCGCGCGCCGATGTGCCGGCCAGCGCGACGGCCAGCGCCGCGGCCAGCGCGACCCCGCATGGGGCGGGCCGTGCACCGCCGCTCGGGGCGAGCCTTGCGCCGCCGCTCGGGGCAGCCCGCGCGCCGCCGCGGCGCCGCCTATTCGGCATCGAAGCGGGGCAGGTAGTCGCGCTGGAACCAGCTGGCAGGTGCATTGCGGTAGGCATATTGACCGAAGCGCATGATGGTCACGGACTTGGGATCGAGTCCGTCGATGATGACGGTCTCGGTGGGCCGGCTCGCGCCCAGCACCGGCTCGAAACGGCGGTAGTACGCGGTCTTGAGCAGGCGGCCGGAATCGGCGAAGAAGCGCGCCTTGAGCGGGGCGTGGCTGTCGGCGTCGATCCACAGCTCGATCGCGGCGTAGGCGGCGTCGGCGCCGCCTGCCTCGAGCTGGAGCTTGGCCGCGCGCCGCGTCTTGCGCTCGCCGTCCTGGATGCTCTCCTCGGCGGCCAGCGTGGCGCGGTAGTCGCGCGCGAAGTTCACGGTCACGACGTCGCCGTTCGAGGCCTGGCCCATCAGTCGCTGCTGCGGCGAGATGCGCACCGTCGACTTTGTGCCGGGGTCGTAGAACCACAGGTCGTTTCCGTTCTTGAGCATCAGCTTGCCGGCGTCGCGCGCCGGCTGCACGAAGCGCACGATGCTCGCGAACTGGCCGCCCGCCTCGAGCGTGCGCGAGAAGCTGGCCAGCGTCATCGCGTTGACCTGCACGCCGCCGGCGTATTCGGTCACGGTGACGGTGACGCGGAAGGGTTGCCCGGGGTTGCGGATGGCGTCGCTTGCCGCGAGCAGCGCCTGGGCGTCCGGCGGCGCCGCGATGGCCGGCAGCGCTGCGCCGGCGCCGAGCAGCACCGTACCCAGCGCGCCCAGCCAGCGGCGCCGGCCGACGTGGCCGAGGCGTGCGACCGGCATGCGCTCAGGCATCCTATCGGACATGCGATCGGACATGCGATCGGACATGCGATCCGGCGTCCGATCAGGCCTGCGATCAGGCATGGCGAAGTGCCTCCACGACGTTCAGGCGGGCCGCGCGCCAGGCCGGCCACCAGGCCGACAGCGTGGCGATCACGACCAGCGCCAGCGACGTCCCCACGATGGACAGATTCTCGCCCATCACGCGCAACTGCAGCGGCAGGCGCTGCGAGCTGCCCGGCGGCAGCCAGGTCAGCCCGGAGTGGTTGACGATGCCGGCCAGCGCCAGCGCGGCCAGCGTGCCGACCACGGCGCCGACCAGCCCGAGCACGAAGCCTTCGATGACGAACAGGCGCCGCACGCCGGCCTGGCGCAGCCCGATCGCGCGCAGCGTGCCGATCTCGACCGTGCGCTCGACGACGGCGGCGTTCATCGTGTTGCCGACGGTGAACAGCACGATGCCGCCGATCAGCACGAAGATGAAGCCGAATATGACGTCGAACAGGCGCAGGCTCTGCACGTAGAAGGGGTTGAGTTCCTCGACGTCGCGCACTACCAGCGGCTGGCGCGCGTCGAGGCCGGCGACGATCGCGCGCAGCCGCTCGGCGGCCTGCGGTTGTGTGGCCGTGTGGTGCAGCTGCACCATGATCGCTGTGGCGCGCGGCGGCGCCTTGCCGAACACCAGCCGCTGCGCGAAGGCCAGCGGCAGGATGACCGAGACCTCGTCGAGCTCCTTGAAGCCCTGGTCCTGCGCGGCCAGCACGTCGACCGCAGCCACGTTGGGCGCGCCGCGCCCGCTGCTGGCGAGCAGGTCCAGGCGTGGCCCCGTGCCGCCGGCCTTGGGTTGTGTGTCGGCGCCCAGTTGCGCGAGTGCGGCCACGTCGGCGGGCAGGGCCTTGCGGCCGCCCGGGGCGGCCGTCTTGGCGGGCGCGCCAGGCGCGGCAGCGTTGCCCTGTTCCGGCTCGGGGCAATCGGGCACCTGCAGCGGGGCGCAGATCTGCAGCACGCGCGCGACTCCGGTGCCGACGATCGCCGAATCGGCAGGCGCGCCTTCGAGCACGAAGCGCGGGTGCTCGATCGGCACCGCAAATTCGTTCCACTGCCGCATCAGGTTCACGTCCTGCGGCACGAAGCCGGTGCCGATCACCGTGCGCGAGACGCCCAGCTCGGAGTTGCTGGCCAGGCCGCCGAAACGCAGCATCGGCGTGGCCACGGCGACCAGAGGCTGCAGCTGCGGGTCGGCGCGCACGGCAGCGAGCAGTTGCTCGTAGCCGGCGATGCCGTAGGCGGTGGGGTCGCCGCTGCCGTAGAGGTAGTAGTCGCGATGCTGGATTTGCAGATGCCCGCCCATGCGCACGTAGGCGGTGAGCATGCTGTAGTTGATGTTGGTCTTGAAGCCGCCGAACAACAAGATGGCGGCCAGCCCGATCGCCAGCGTCAGCATGGTCGACACCGAGCGGCGCCGGTTGCGCAGAAGGTTGCGCAGCGCCAGGCGCCAGTCACTCGACTTCATCATCGGGAGGTTCCGCTGCGGCGGTCGATGGCGGTGCCGGCGTCTCGATCGGCCTGCGGCGGATCGACTGGATCATGCCGTCGCGCAGCACCACCAGGTCGTCGGCGACCTCGATCAACCCGCGGTCGTGCGAGGAAAACAGGAACGAGATGCGGTACTGGACCTGCATGCGCCGCATCAGCGCCAGGATGGCCGCCCCGGTGGCGCTGTCGAGGTTGGCGGTCGGCTCGTCGGCGATCACGAGCTTGGGACGCACCGCCAGCGCGCGCGCGATGGCGACGCGCTGGCGCTGCCCGCCGGAGAGCTGGCCGGGGCGGTTGTCGGCACGGTCCTCGAGGCCCACGGCGCGCAGCAGCTTGATGACGCGCCGGCGCCGCCGTTCCTCGGGCATGCCCTCGAGGACGAGCGGGTACTCGATGTTCTCGCGCGCGGTCAGCACCGGAATCAGATTGAAGTTCTGGAAGACGAAGCCGATGTTGCGAGCCCGGAAATCGGTGAGCAGGTCGTCCGACAGCTGCGCGTAGGGCTGTCCGGCGACGACGACTTCGCCCTGGTCGGCGCGGTCGATGCCGCCGATCAGGTTGAGCAGCGTCGTCTTGCCGCTGCCCGAGGGCCCGAGCAGAACCGTGAACACGCCCGGGCGCACCAGCAGGTCGACCTCGCGCAGCACCGGCACTTCGACCGCATCCATGCGGTAGGACTTGCTCACGCGCTGGAGCACGGCAACCGCTTCATCCATGCGGGCTCCCGGGGGCGGCTTGGGCGGCTTGGGCGGCCGCGGCCGGCTCGACGAGCAGTTCGGTGCGGCGTCGGCGCGTCGAGCGCGCCGGCGCCGCCGGCCCGTAGCCGACGCGGCCGAGCCACACCACGCGCGGCAGATCACCGCCCAGTGCGCCGGCCGCCTCGTCTGCCACCGCCGCTGCGCGGCGCAGCGCGGCGGCACTGCGCGCGAATGCAAGGCCCTCGCGGTGGTAGCGCGCGAAGATGAGCGGCGTGATCTCGGGCTGCTGCTGCACGCCCTGCAGCGTGAGCGCCAGCCAGACGCGCTGCACTGCGCGCCCCGCCTCGACGTAGTCGTCGACCGTCTGCGGTGGGCGCTCGGCCACCAGGGCGACATGCCCGGCGCAGCGCAGCGCGGTCAGCCAGTCCATCTGGATCCGCGGCAGCCAGGTGCCCGCGGCGCAGCGGTTCATGAACTGCACGCGCCGCCAGTCGGCCATGGCCCAGCGCATCAGCGCCAGCGGCAGCGCACCCACGCCGAGCGCCTGGTCGGGCACGCGATCGGGGCTGTAGCGCCGGCCCCAGGCGATCACCTCGCGGTGCACCCGGTAGGCCTCTTCGGTCGTCAGGCGGATCTTGGCGCTGCGGAACATCAGCGCGGCCAGTCGCCAGCGTGCGCCCGGGCCTTCGAACCAGCGCACCGCATAGCCGCTGCCGGCGGCGGCCGCGGCGGCTTGCTTGGCGGCGGCGTGGAGCGCGCGCGTGCTCATCGGCCGGCGCTCGACGCTGCGTGCCGGCACGGCGCGCAGCCAGGGGCTGGGCTCGATCGACGCATCGGCCAGCAGCCGGACGTCGAAGGTGGGCGTCGTGTCGGGCAGCCCGGCGCGCCGCGTGACGGCGACACGGCGCTGCAGCGCCGAGGCGGCCACCTCGATCGTCTGCAGCAGCGCGCCGAGCGCGATCTGGCTCGGGTGCCCGTCGAGGTCGTAGACGCAGTGCGCGCGCGTGTCGAAGCCGTGCACGACGAAGCGCTCGTCGTCGACGAGCTCGAAGCGCCAGGGCTGCGTGTTGTCGCCGCTGGGCGCCCAGCGTGCCGCGTCGAGTACCCGGTCGACGAGGCTGCCCGGGCGTCTGCCGCTCACGTCGCTCATGTCGCTCATGCCGTTTCGCCCCTCATCGCCGCCAGCTGCCGGCGCCCGAGCGCGATCGTGGCGCGCTGCAGCCAGTTGCGGTTGCCGCCCGGTCTCCAGGTGCGCGCGGCGCGACCGCTGTAGGCATCGAACTGCACGCCGCGCGGCGCCGCCCGCACGGGCCCGCGCCCGAGCAGGATCTTCAGCGCCTCGGTCGCCGCCACGCCGGCGCAGAGCTGGCAGGCCATGCCGGTGGAGGGGGTGCGGTGCGCCGCCAGGTCGAGCGCGCTCGGGTCGACCAGGTAGCGGCGGTGCAGGCCTGCGGGTGCGAGCCCGAGGGCGAAGCGCAGCGCCTTCTCCTCCTCGGGCTGGTCGCGCAGATCGAAGTACTCCTCGAACGTCATGCCGCCAGGCAGGAAGTTCAGTAAGGCGGCGCTCATGCCGATCGGGGCCACGGTGACGGCCGGTATGCCGCGCCGCGCGCAGGCCGCGAAGACCAGGGAACGCGCCTCGAAGGCGAAGAAGTCCAGCCCGTCGACGTACAGATCGCAGCCGTCCAGGAAGGCGTCGACGTTGGCGGCATGCACGCCGTCGGCGAACGTGCGCAGGGCAAGCTCGGGATTGATGTCCAGCGCCTGATGCGCCATCACTTCCAGCTTGGGCCGGCCGAGGCTCGACAGCGCCGCGCCGACCTGGCGATTGAAGTTCTGGACGCTGAAGGTGTCGAAGTCGGCGAGCGAGAACGCGCCGATGCCCAGCCGCGTCAGCGTGACCAGATGCACGCCGCCCACACCACCCAGGCCGGCGATGGCGACGCGCTTGTGGCGCAGGATCTCCTGCTCGTGCGCGGCCAGCCAGCCGAGGTTCCTCGAGAAGGCCTCCTGGTACGAGAAAGGCGAATCCATCGAACTCGGCTGGCGGTTCACTCGGTTGCTCGGGCTCGTCCGGGCACGCGGCCATGTCCGCGTGCACATGCGTCGCGCATCGGCGCTGCGCATGATAGGGCGGCGCGGGCGGGCCATCGCACCCATCGGTCACGGGCGCGGGGACTTTGTTCGTGGCCGGCGGCGCCGATCGATGCTTTGCTGCCCCCGCGCCGAGATGTGAACTCGGAGCGTGAAGTCTGTGGGGCGAATGGGGTCAGGTCCGCCGATCTTGGGATGGGAGCCCGCATCCGCTGTGTCATCATGTGACTCGCCCGCTGCGCCCATGCGAATCCTGTATCGGCATGTGGCGCACTGCCGCTCGCCCGCCGGCGGCGGCTGGTGTTCCGGGCGACGTCTTTTCGCCACGGCAAGGACCGCAGTGATGTTCCGATTCAATGCCCTCCGTTTCCCGGCCGCGCTGCTCGCGTCGCTGGTCCTCGCCCTCGGCTCGAGCGGCTGCGCGTCGCTCGACCCGGCCTATCCGCCCGCCCCCCCGACCGTAGGTGCCGGCGTCGACTACACCTACATCATCGGCGCCGGCGACAGCGTCAACATCATCGTCTGGCGCAACCCCGAGCTGTCGATGTCGGTGCCCGTGCGGCCCGACGGCAAGATCTCGGCGCCGCTGGTCGAGGAACTGCCGGCGCAGGGCAAGACCTCGGTGCAGCTGGCGCGCGACGTCGAGCAGGTGCTGTCCAAGTACGTGCGCGACCCGATCGTGACGGTGCTGGTGAGCGGCTTCGTCGGGCCGTACAGCGAGCAGATCCGCGTCGTCGGCGAAGCCGCGCGGCCGCAGTTCCTGCCCTACAAGGTCAAGATGACGCTGCTCGACGTGATGATCCAGGTCGGCGGCCTGACCGACTTCGCCGCCGGCAACCGCGCCACGATCCTGCGCACCTCCGAAGGCAACAAGCAGTACGCGGTGCGCATCAAGGACCTGATCAAGCGCGGCGACGTCTCGGCCAACGTCGAGATGCGGCCGGGCGACATCCTCATCATTCCGCAGAGCTACTTCTGACCGCCCGCTGTACCCGGGCCCGGCACGCGGCCGATCGGCGCCGCGCCGGGGCTTGACTCAACGAACCACCGACAGCACAGCATGCAAGAGATCCTTCAGCAGGTCGTGAGCGTCCTGCGCGGCATGTGGAAGTACCGCTGGCTCGGCCTCGCCGCGGGCTGGGTCGTCGGCCTGGCGAGCCTGGTCGTGGTCTTCAAGATCCCCGACCAGTACGAGGCCTCGGCGCGCATCTACGTCGACACGCAGTCGATCCTCAAGCCGCTCATGGCGGGGCTGACGATCCAGCCCAACATCGAGCAGCAGGTGGGCATGCTCAGCCGCACGCTGATCAGCCGTCCGAACATCGAGAAACTCATCCGCATGGCCGACATGGACCTCAAGAGCACGTCCAAGGCCGAGCAGGAGCAGCTCATCGACCGCCTCGTCAAGGACATCAAGATCCAGAACACCGGCCGCGACAACCTCTATTCGCTCGTCTACCGCGATGCCGACCGCGAGAAGGCCAAGCGCCTGGTCCAGTCGCTGGTCTCGGTTTTCGTCGAGTCGAGCCTGGGCGCATCGCGCAAGGATTCGGATTCGGCCAAGACCTTCCTCGCCGATCAGATCAAGCAGTACGAGGCCAAGCTCGAGGAGGCCGAGGGGCGTTTGAAGGAGTTCAAGCTGCGCAACATCGACCGCGCCTCGCCCGACGGCAAGGACGCCGCCACGCTCGTGACGGAGGCAGCGGCGCAGCTGCGCCAGGCCCAGCTTCAGCTGCGCGAGGCCGAGAACGCGCGCGACGCCGTCAAGACGCAGATCGCGTCCGAGAAGAGCCAGGCAGCGGCCCCGGCCGGGCCTGCGGCGGCGGCCGAGATTCCGGTCGCGACGCCCGAGATCGACGAGCGCATCGCCGCGCAGAAGCGCAACCTCGACATGCTGCTGCAGCGCTTCACCGAAGCGCACCCCGACGTCGTCATCACGCGCAAGCTGATCCGCGACCTCGAGGAGCAGAAGAAGAAGGAAGTGGCCGAGCTGCGCAAGCAAGCCGCTGCCGCGCCGAGCGCGGCCCCGATGGGCGGCGGCAGCACGATGGCGCAGGAGCTCACGCGCATGCTGGCCGAGGCCGAAGCGCAGGTCGCCTCGCTCAAGGCGCGCGTCGCCGAGTACGCCGGGCGCCTGGGCGCCGCGCGCGAGGGCCTGAAGACGGCGCCGCAGATCGAGGCCGAGGCCGCGCAGCTCAACCGCGACTACGAGGTCTACCGCAAGAACTACCAGGACCTGGTGGCACGGCGCCAGTCGGCCATCATGTCGGGCGAGCTCGACGCCGCATCGGGCGTGGCCGACTTCCGCCTGATCGACCCGCCGCGCGTGACGCCGCAGCCGGTGGCGCCCAACCGGCTGCTGCTGATGCCGCTGGCGCTGGTGGCCGCGCTGGCCGCCGCCCTGCTGGCGGCCTTCGCGGCGAGCCAGATCCGGCCGGTCTTCGACCAGGGCGACCAGCTGCGCGCCAGCACCGGGCTGCCGCTGCTCGGCGTGGTCTCGCTGGTGCTGAGCGACACCGACCGCCGTCGGCGCCGGCGCGGCAATCTGCGGTTCGCCGGCGCCTCGGGGGCGCTCGTGAGCCTGTTCGCCTTCGGCATGATCGCCATGGCGCTGCTCGCGCAGCGCGCAGCAGGGTAGGGCAGCACGATGAGCAGCTTGATCGAACAGGCAGCGCAGCGCTTGGAGCAACTGCGCCAGGCAGGCGTCGAACTACCCGAGATCGAAGGCCAGGCCGAGCCGGCGGCGCGGGCGGCGGCGCCCGCGCTGTCCTCGGCCCAGGCCGATGCGGCCGCCCGTGCCGCGCAGGCCGCCCGGACGGCGGCTTCGGCCGCGGCGCCTCAGGGCGTGCCGGCATCGCGCGGCCTGGAGCTGGACCTGTCGGCCATCGCCGACCGCGGCATCCTGACGCCGAATGCGCCGCGCTCGACGCTGGCCGACCAGTTCCGCGTGCTCAAGCGGCCGCTGATCGCCAATGCGCTCGGCCGCGGCGCGGCGACGCTGAACCACGGCAACCTGATCATGGTGACGAGCGCGCTGTCGGGCGAGGGCAAGAGCTTCACCGCGGTGAACCTGGCGATGAGCATCGCCGCCGAGCTCGACCACACGGTGATGCTGGTCGACGCCGACGTCGCTCGGCCTTCGGTGCCCAAGCTGCTCGGCGTGCCGCAATCGCCCGGCCTGCTCGAAGTGTTGGAAGGCAAGGCGGCGCTGCACGAGGCCTTGCTGCGAACGAACGTCGAGAAGCTCACCGTGCTGCCCAGCGGCGCACCGCAGCCCAGGGCGACCGAGCTGCTGGCCAGCGAGGCCATGAGCGCTCTGCTCGACGACATGGCCACGCGCTACGCCGACCGCATCATCATCTTCGACTCACCACCGCTGCTGCTGACCACCGAGTCGCGCGTGCTCGCCTCGCACATGGGGCAGGTGGTCGTCGTCGTGGCCGCCGGGCAGACTTCGCAGGCCACGGTGCAGCAGGCGCTGGCGACGATCGAATCCTGCCCGGTGCGGCTGATGATGCTCAACAAGGCCACGGTCGACACCAAGGCCTACGGCTACGGCGGCCGCTACGGCTACGGCTACGGGTATGGCTACGGCTACGGTTACGGCTACGGCCATGGCAGCGCCTCGGCCAAGGAGCAGCCGGAGGCCTGAATGGCGGCGGTGCGCGTCACGGGGCCGCGGCTGCGGCCTGGCGGCCGAGCCTGGCTTGCATCGGCCGGCTTGCTGCTTGCCGCGCTGCCGGCGCAGGCGCAGCTGCGCATCGAGCCCACCTTCTCGGCCCAGCTCACGCTCACCGACAACCGCGACCTCGCCAGCACCGACCGCAAGTCCGACGCCATCCTGCAGCTCGGCCCGGGCCTGCGCCTGCGCAGCCTGAACGGCACGCTGCAGGGGTCGATCGACCTGTCGCTGAACGCGACGATGTACGCGCGCGACTCGTCGCACAACACGCTCACGCGGCAGACCGCGCTCAACGGCGTCTTCCGCATCGAGGGCGTGCCGCAGCAGGCCTGGATCGACGGCTCGGCGACCGTGTCGCGCCAGGCCGTTTCGGCCTACGGGCTGCAGTCGGCCTCGAATGCTCTCGTCAATCCGAACACGACGCAGGTGACGACGCTGATGCTCGCGCCGACGCTGGCCGGGCGCATCGGCGAGTTCGCCGACGCGCAGGCGCGCATCGCCTGGACGAGCGCGCGCTCGGACGGCACGCGCCTGGGCGACAACGACATCGTCGCCGGAACGCTCGGCCTGGGCCGGCGCTACGGCCTGTTCGGCTGGGGGCTGAACATCGGCCGTCAGGTCAGCGGGCCCAAGGGCGAGCCGCGTACGACGCAGGACACGGCGGTCGCCAGCCTCACCTTCGTTCCCGACATCGAGTGGCAGCTGTCGCTGCGCCACGGCTGGGAGAAGGACGACTTCGGCGGCACGCTCGCCGCCTCGTCGAGCTTCTGGGGCTGGGGCGCCAGCTGGTTCCCGAGCGAGCGCACCGCGCTCACGCTGCAAAGCGACCGGCGCTTCTTCGGCAACTCGCACAGCTTCGCGTTCACGCACCGCATGGCCGCTTCGGTGTGGAGCTACACGGACTCGCGCTCGCTGAGCGGTGGCGACCTGCTCAACACCGACGCGCGCTCGCTGCTCGACCGCTACCGACAGGCTTACAACGACTGCATGCTGGCGTTCGCCCAGAACCCGCAGGCGACGGCGCTGTGCGAGGCGCTGGCGCGCGCCAGCGTCGGGCTCGACCCGACCGGCAGGGGCGGCTTTCTCAACAATGCGCAGTCGATCCAGCGCAGCCAGACGGCGAGCGTGGCGCTGCGCGGCCTGCGCACCACGCTCACGCTGACGGGCACGCGCAGCGTCTCGCAGCAGCTCCAGGGCCTGAGCTACGCCGCGGGCGACCTGAGCCTGGCCGCACGCATCCAGCAAACCACGGCCAGCGCGGCGCTCGTGCACCGGCTGACGCCGACGGCCAGCTTCACGCTCACCATCAGCGACCAGAAGACCGCCGACGCCGGCGCGCTGGCCGGCAACGAACTGCGCCTCGTCACCGCGGCCGTGAGCGACGCGCTCACGCGGCTGCTCAGCGGCACGCTGACGCTGCGTCACGCGCGCTTCACCAGCCCGACCCAACCCTATACCGAGTCGGCGATCATCGGCTCGCTCGGCATGACGTTCTGAGCCTGGGCCAGCCATGTACGAAGCCTTCTACGGTCTGACGAGCAAGCCGTTCCAGCTCAACGCGGACCCGCAGTTCTACTTCGCGAGCAAGCAGCACCGGCGTGCCAAGGCCTATCTCGAATACGGCGTGTCGCGCAACGAGGGCTTCATCGTCATCACCGGCGAGATCGGCGCGGGCAAGACGATGGTGCTGCGCAGCCTGATCGAGGGCCTGCACGGCACGAACGTCGTCACCGGGCACCTGGTGACGACCCAGCTCGGCGCCGAGGACACGCTGCGCATGGTCGGTGCCGCGTTCGGTTTCCGCGTCAAGGACGTGCCCAAGAGCGAGCTGCTGATCACGCTCGAGGCCTTCCTCATCAGCCAGACCAGCAAGGGCAAGCGCTGCCTGCTGATCGTCGACGAGGCGCAGAACCTCAGCCCGAAGGCGGTCGAGGAGCTGCGCATGCTGAGCAACTTCCAGTTCGGCAACCAGGCGCTGCTGCAGAGCTTCCTCGTCGGCCAGCCCGAGTTCCGCGAGATCCTGCAGCGCCCCGAGATGGAGCAGTTCCGCCAGCGCGTCGCCGCCACCTGCCACATCGGGCCGCTCGACGCCGACGAGACGCGCGGCTACATCGAGCACCGCCTCAAGTGCGCCGGCGCCACCGACAAGCCGAGCTTCGAGCCCACGGTGTTCGAGCAGGTCCATCAGTACAGCGGCGGCATCCCGCGCAAGATCAACGCGGTGTGCGACCGGCTGCTGCTGTTGGGCTTCCTGTCCGGACGCTCGCACCTCGGCGGCGCGGACGTGGCCGAGGTCGTCAAGGAATTCGCCCAGGAGTCGGCCGTGCCGGCGCGGCCGGCCAGGGCGGCCGCCGGCGCCGGCGCCGAGGCCGCCGATGCCGAAGGTGGTGTCGGCGTCGACCTCGACCTGTCGCGGCTCAAGCTCGAGGCCGGCGAGGCGGCCGCGATGGCCAAGACGCTCGACCAGCTCACGCAGGACCAGCGGCTCGATCAGCTGCAGCGCCTCGAGCGCAGCCTGCTGCGCCTCGAGCGCATCAACGTGCAGTCGCTGAACCTGCTCAAGACCCTGGTCGGCGCGCTGAACAAGAGCGGCGACGCCCAGTCGTGACGGCGCGCCGCCTCTGCCGGCCGGGTCCGGCGCGGCGGCCGGCCGGCAGCGCGTAGCGACGAACACCCGCCATGCCCCGCACCGCGCCCCCCGCCGCGCTCACCAACGCGCTGACGATCGACGTCGAGGACTACTTCCAGGTCTCGGCCTTCGCGCGTTACATCGCGCGCAGCGACTGGGAGCGCCGCGAGTGCCGCGTCGAGCGCAACGTCGAGCGCATCCTGCAGATGCTGGCGCGGCACGGTGTACGGGCCACTTTCTTCACGCTCGGTTGGATCGCCGAGCGCCATCCGCAGGTGGTGCGCGCCATCGTCGCGCAGGGCCACGAGCTGGCCAGCCACGGTTACGGGCACGAGCGCGCGAGCGACCTCGTGCGCGCCGCTTTCCGCCAGGACGTCGAGCGCGCCAAGAAGCTGCTCGAGGACATCGGCGGGCGCGAGATCAAGGGCTACCGCGCGCCGAGTTTCTCGATCGGCCGCGCCAACCTGTGGGCGCTCGACGTGCTGGCCGAGACCGGCCACCGCTACAGCAGCAGCATCTACCCGATCGCGCACGACCACTACGGCATGCCCGACGCGCCGCGCTTCGCGCACCGCAGCGCCGGCGGACTGCTCGAAATCCCGGCGACGACGCTGCGCGTGGCCGGCCGCAACCTGCCGTGCAGCGGCGGCGGCTACTTCAGACTGCTGCCCTATGCGCTCAGCCGCCGCATGATCGGGCACGTGAACCGGCGCGACGGCCAGAGCGCGGTCTTCTACTTCCACCCCTGGGAGATCGACCCGCAGCAGCCGCGCGTCGCCGGCATCGACGCGAAGACGCGCTTTCGCCATTACCTGAACCTCGACCGCACGGCGCAGCGCCTCGAGCGGCTGCTCGCCGACTTCCGCTGGGGCCGCATGGACGAGATCTTCCTCGCCGCGACGCAGGCCCCTTCCACCCTTGCCGCACATGCGTGCGCCCTCCCGCTCGACCGTGCCGACCCTCAGACGCCTTGACCCCGCCGCGGCGCGCGACAACGCCGCCTGGGACGCCTACGTCCTGGCGCAGCCGCAGGCCACGTTCTTCCATCGCGCCGGCTGGCAGCGCGTGCTGCGCGACGCGTTCCGCCACGACACCCATTTCCTGTACACGGAACGAGACGGCCGCGTGAGCGGCGTGCTGCCGCTGGCGCATGTGCGCAGCCTGCTGTTCGGCAGTTCGCTCGCCAGCCTGCCCTTTGCCGTCTACGGCGGCGTCGTCGCCGACGACGCGCAGAGCGCGCAACGGCTCGAGGCCGAGGCCGAGCGCCTGGCGCGCAAGCTCGGCGTGCGGCACCTCGAGCTGCGCCAGCTCGAGCGGCGCCACCCCGACTGGCCCGAGCAGGATCTGTACGTCACCTTCCGCAAGGCCCTGCTGCCCGACGAGGAAGCCAACCTGCTGGCGATTCCGCGCAAGCAGCGCGCGATGGTGCGCAAGGGCATCAAGAACGGGCTGGTGAGCGCGCTCGACGCCGACCTCGATCGTTTCTTCGCGCTGTATGCCGACAACGTGCACCGCCACGGCACGCCGGCGCTGCCGCGCCGCTACTTCGAATGCCTGCGCCGCGAGTTCGGCTCCGACTGCGAGGTGCTCACCGTCACCGGCGCCGACGGCCGGGCGCTGTCGAGCGTGCTGAGCTTCTACTTCCGCGACGAGGTGCTGCCGTACTACGCCGGCGACGCCCAGGCCGCGCGTGAACTGGCCGCCAACGACTTCAAGTACTGGGAGCTGATGCGCCGGGCCTGCGCGCGCGGCCTCGCGACCTTCGACTACGGCCGCAGCAAGCAGGGCACCGGCTCGTTCGCGTTCAAGAAGAACTGGGGCTTCGAGCCGACCCCGCTGCACTACGAGTACCGGCTGTACAAGCGCGACGCCGTGCCCCAGAACAACCCGAGCAACGCCAGGTACCGGCTGCTGATCGAGACCTGGCGCCGCATGCCGCTGGCGCTGGCCAACTGGCTCGGGCCCTTCGTCGTGCGCAGTCTGGGCTGAACGACGCGACAACGCAATGGCGCGCCTGCTCTTTCTCGTGCACCGCATGCCCTATCCGCCCAACAAGGGCGACAAGGTGCGTTCGTACCACCTGCTGCGCCAGCTCGCGGCAAGCCACAGCGTGCACGTCGGCTGCTTCATCGACGATGCCGACGACGCGCGCCATGTCGATACGCTGCGCGCGCAATGCGCGAGCCTGTACGTGCGCCGGCTGCGTCCGGCGGCGGCGCGCGTGGCCAGCCTGGCCGGGCTGCTCGATGGCGACGCGCTCACGCTGCGCTACTACCGCGACGCCGCGCTCGGCCGCTGGGTGCGCGCGACGGTGCAGCGCGAGCGCATCGACGCCGTGCTCGTGTTCTCCTCTTCGATGGCGCAGTACGCCCAGGGGCTGGGCGTGCCGGTGCTGGTGGACTTCGTCGACGTCGACTCGGCCAAGTGGACCGAGTACGCGCCGGCGCACCGCTGGCCGCTGTCGTGGCTGTACCGGCGCGAGGGCGAGCGGCTGCTCGCCTACGAGCGCGCGGTGGCCGCGCGCGCCGAGCGCTCGTACTTCGTCACCGACAAGGAGACGGCGCTGTTCGCGCAGCTCGCGCCCGAGTGCGCGGGTCGCTGCGAGACGCTGGGCAACGGCGTCGACGCCGGGTACTTCGCGCCCGATGCGCAGCGCGCCTCGCCGTTCGACGCCGAGGAGATCGCGCTCGTCTTCACCGGGGCGATGGACTACTGGCCCAACGTCGACGCCGTGAGCTGGTTCGCGCGCGCGGTGCTGCCCGCGCTCGCGGCGCGCCGGCCGGCGCTGCGGCTGCACATCGTCGGCCGCCAACCGGCGCCCGCGGTGCGCGCGCTGGCCGGGCCCGGCGTGTGCGTCAGCGGCACTGTGCCCGACGTGCGGCCCTATCTGCAGCATGCGCGCGTCGTCGTCGCACCGCTGCGCCTGGCGCGCGGCGTGCAGAACAAGGTGCTCGAGGCGATGGCGGCGGCAAGGCCGGTCGTCACCACCGCCGCCTGCGCCGAAGCGATCGACGCGCGGGTCGGCGTCGAGCTGCTCGCGGCAGCCGATGCTGCCGCTTTCGTGCGCGAGATCGACGCGTTGCTGGCCGACCCGGCGCGCGCCGAAGCGATCGGCGCGGCCGCCAGGCGGCGCGTGCAGCAGCGCTACAGCTGGCCGGCGCAGCTGCAGGCGCTCGACCACCATCTCGAGGCGCTGGCGCGCGCGCCGGCGGCGGCGGCATGAACGCATGCATCAGCGGCGGCCGCGGCGCCCCGAGCGACGGCATGGCCGGCGACCCGGACGAAAGGACATGCACCCGATGAGCGCGATACCCGCCCCGGCGCGTGCCGCCAGCCCCTGGCGCACGGCGTTCGGCGCCTGGCTCGCACTGGTGCTGGTCCTGCTCGCGGCCTATCGCGAGACGGCGCTGACGATGGTGGGCATCTGGTACCGCTCGGAGACCTTCGCGCACTGCTTCCTCGTGCTGCCGATCACGCTGTGGCTGGTGTGGCGGCGGCGCGCCGATCTCGCCGCGCTCACGCCGCGGCCCGAGCCGGCCTGGCTGCCGGCCATCGCCGCCGTCGGCGCGCTCTGGCTGGCTGCGGGGCTGGTGGTCGTCAACGCGGCCACGCAGTTCGCCTTCGTCGCGCTGCTGATCCTGTCGGTGCCGGCGGTATTCGGCTTTGCCGTGGCTTGTGCGCTGCTGTTTCCGCTGCTCTTCCTGTTCTTCGCGGTGCCGTTCGGCGAGTTCATGGTGCCGGCGATGATGGAGTGGACCGCCGACTTCACCGTCGCCGCGCTGCAGACCAGCGGCGTGCCGGTGTACCGCGAGGGGCAGAACTTCATCATCCCGAGCGGCAGCTGGTCGGTGATCGACGAGTGCAGCGGCGTGCGCTACCTGATGGCGTCGTTCATGGTCGGCTCGCTGTTCGCCTACCTCAACTACCGCTCGTATCGGCGGCGCGCCTTGTTCATGGCGGTGGCGCTGGCGCTTCCGATCGTCGCCAACTGGGCGCGCGCCTACATGGTGGTGATGCTGGCGCACCTGTCGGGCAACCGCATCGCGGTGGGCATCGACCATATCCTGTACGGCTGGGTCTTCTTCGGCATCATCATCTTCCTGATGTTCATCGTCGGCGCGCGCTGGGCGCAGCCCGACCCGCCGCCGCCCGCGGCGGGCGCGGCGGTGCCGGGCCAGGCCAGGGCCTGGCCGGTGGCCCTGGGCGCGGCGGCGCTGCTGCTGCTGCCGCCGCTGACGCTGGCGGCGCTCGAGCGCGCCGAAGGGGCGGCGGCGCCGGTCGTGCTCGCGCTGCCGGCCGCCTGGCCTTCCGGTTGGAAGGCTGAGGCCGATGGCAGCGCGCTGCCCGCGTTCACGCCCGAGTTCGCCGATCCCTCCGCGCTTGCCGCGCGCGTGTACCAGGGCGCCGCCGGCACGGTGGGCCTGCAGGTGGCGTATTTCCGCGGCCAGAACGAGGAGCGCAAGCTGGTCAGCTCGCGCAACGCCCTGGTCGGCATGCGCGACCGCCAATGGGCGTTCCCGCGCTTCGGCAGCCGCAGGCTCGAAGCCGCCGGCCGCGCCGTGACGCTGCGCAGCGCCGACATCATCGACCGCGACCAGATCGCCGTCGTGCGCCAGCGGCTGCAGGTCTGGCGCCTGTACTGGGTCGACGGCCGCTTCGTCGGCGGCGACGTCGAGGCCAAGCTGGCGCAGGCCGTCGCGCGCGCACGCGGGCACGGCGACGACGGCGCGCTCTTGCTGCTGTACGCCGCGGGCGAGCCCAGGGCGGCCGAGGCGGCGCTGCAGGCCTTCGCCGACGCCAACCTCGGCGCGCTGGGCGAGGCGCTCGCGCGCACGCGGCGCGCGCGCTGAACCGATTCTCGAATCTGTCTCAGGGAGGGATTTCCGTGCAAACCGTCGCCGTCATCGGATTGGGTTACGTCGGCCTGCCGCTCGTCGTCGAGTTCGGCAAGCAGATGCGCACGATCGGCTTCGACATCGCGCAGCACAAGGTCGACGCCTGCCTGCGCGGCACCGACCCCAGCCGCGAGCTCGACGATGCGCAGATGGCCGAGGCCAGGCATGCCGAATACACGAGCGATGCGCGCCTGCTCGCCGAAGCCGACGTCATCGTCGTCGCCGTGCCGACCCCGGTCGACGAGGCGCATGCGCCGGATTTCGGCCCGCTCATCGGCGCCAGCATGAGCGCCGGCCGCCACATGAAGAAGGGCGCCGTCGTCGTCTACGAAAGCACGGTCTACCCCGGCGCCACCGAGGAGGTGTGCATCCCGGTGCTCGAGCGCGAATCGGGCCTGAAGTGGAAGGAAGGCTTCTTCGTCGGCTACAGCCCCGAGCGCATCAACCCCGGCGACCGCGAACACACGCTCACCAAGATCCTGAAGATCGTGAGCGGCGACACGCCCGCGACGCTGGACCAGGTCGCCCGGCTCTACGAGACGATCATCGTCCCCGGCGTGCACCGGGCCAGTTCGATCAAGGCCGCCGAGGCGGCCAAGGTGATCGAGAACACGCAGCGCGACCTCAACATCGCGCTGATGAACGAACTGGCGATCATCTTCGACAAGATCGGCATCGACACCACCGAAGTGCTCGAGGCGGCGGGCACGAAGTGGAACTTCCTCAAGTTCAAGCCGGGCCTGGTGGGCGGCCACTGCATCGGCGTCGACCCGTACTACCTCACGCACAAGGCCGACAAGCTGGGTTACCACCCGCAGGTCATCCTAGCCGGGCGGCGCATCAACGACGGCATGGGCAAGTTCATCGCCGAGCAGACGATCAAGCAGATGATCGCCGCCGGCAGCTACATCAAGGGCGCCAAGGTCAACGTGCTGGGCCTGACCTTCAAGGAGAACTGCGGCGACCTGCGCAACAGCAAGGTGATCGACATCATCCACGAGCTGCAGAGCTACGGCGTCGAGGTGCACGTCACCGACCCGACGGCCGAGCCCGAGGAGGCGATGCACGAATACGGCGTCGCGCTCGAGCCCTGGGACGCGCTGCCGCGCGCCGACGCCATCGTCGCCGCCGTCGCGCACCGCGAGTACCAGGGGCTCTCGGTCGAGGACCTGGGCCGCAAGATGATCAAGGGCGGGGCCTTCATCGACGTGAAGGCGGCGTTCGACCAGGCGGCGCTGGCGGGCGCCGGGTATCGGGTGTGGCGGCTGTGAGGGCAGTGCGCTGATCGAGCACAGGGCGGCGTGATGCGCAGCGCGGCCCCGGACCCTCGGCCCCTGGTCGTCCACGTCGTCTACCGCTTCGACACCGGCGGCCTTGAGAACGGCGTCGTCAACCTGATCGACGGCATGCGCGACTGGCGCCATGCGGTGGTGGCGCTGACCGAAGCGATGCCCGGGTTCTGCGCGCGCATCCGGCGCGACGACGTGAGCTGCTATTCGCTGCACCAGCCGCCGGGCCACGGCTGCCGCAGCTGGCCGGCACTGCTGCGCATCCTGCGCGCGCTGCGGCCGCAGGTGGTGCACACGCGCAACCTCGCGGCGCTCGAGATGCAGCCGGTGGCCTGGTGGGCCGGCGTGCCGCTGCGCGTGCACGGCGAGCACGGCCGCGACGCCGAGGACCCGCACGGGCGCAGCCGCAAGCACCAGTGGATCCGCCGCGCCTACCGGCCCTTCGTGCACCGCTACGTCGCGCTGTCGAAGGAGCTGGAGCGCTACCTGGTCGGGACCGTCGGCTTCAGCCGCCACGCCGTCACGCAGATCACCAACGGCGTCGACGTCGAGCGCTTCGCCCCGGTCGCGGCACCGCAGCGCGCGCCGGGCTGCCCCTTCACCGAGCCGGGGCTGTGCCTGGCGGGAACGGTCGGCCGCATGCAGACCGTCAAGGCGCAGCCGCTGCTGGCGCACGCCTTCGTCGCCGCGCTCGCGCAGCGGCCCGAGCTGCGCGCCACGCTGCGCCTGGTGCTGGTGGGCGCCGGGCCGCTGCAGGCCGAATGCGAGCAGATCCTCGCCGATGCCGGCCTGCGCGATCTCGCCTGGCTGCCCGGCGAGCGCAGCGACGTGCCGGCCGTGATGCAGGGGCTGGATCTGTTCGTGCTGCCCTCGCTGGCCGAGGGCATCTCCAACACCATCCTCGAAGCGATGGCCAGCGGCCTGCCGGTGCTGGCCACCGATGTCGGCGGCAATGCCGATCTGGTCGACGACGGCGTCACCGGGCAGATCGTGCCGGCGAGCGACGTGCCGGCGCTGGCCGACGCGCTCGGCCGCTGGGCTCAGGACGAGCCTGCGCGGCGGGCGGCGGGCGCGGCCGGCCGGGTGCGGGTGGTGGACAAGTTCAGCCTGCCGGCGATGGTGAGCGCGTATCGGCGTGTCTATGAGCAGGCTTGTCGCTGACCGGAGGGCGGCTGGGCCGGGTGCGGCAGTGATTGGCCTTGCATGCACGAGCCTCGTGTACACTGCGACAGTGAAGAACATCACCCTCTCCGCCGACGAACGCCTCATCGAGGCTGCCCGCAGACGTGCGCGCACGGAGCACACCACGCTGAACGAGGCATTTCGTCGCTGGCTGGCCGACTACGCGCAGGCCGAGCAGCGCCTGCATCGACTGGACGAAGTGATGGCCGGTCTGAAGGGCCGCCTTCAAGTCGGGCGCCCCATCGGGCGGGACGAGCGCAACGCGCGCTGATCGGGCTGGCGCCGGGCGTCACGATGTCGGCCAGCACCTTCCTCGATACCAACGTCTTCGTGTATCAACTCGAGGGAGCCGATCGCCGCAAGCAACGCATCGCAGATGCGTTGGTGCGTGATGCCTTGCTGACGCAGGATGCCTGCATCAGCTATCAGGTGGTGCAGGAATGCCTGAACGTCATCACGACCAAGGCCCGAGTGCCGCTGACGCCGGCGCAGGCGCAGAGCTATCTCGATGCCGTGCTGGCGCCCTTGGTGCAGGTGGGAGCCAGCACCGCTCTGTGCCGGCGCGCACTGGATCTGCGGGCTCGCTGGCAGCTTTCCTTCTATGACGCGCTGATCGTCGCCGCGGCCCTCACGGCCGGCTGCCGACGCCTCCTCACCGAAGACCTGCAACACGGGCAGCAGATCGAAACGCTGACGGTCGAAAACCCGTTCCTGGCCTGAAGCCGCCGCTTCGCCCGTGCGCCCGTGGCAGATGTCATGCGTGCGCCGAGTTGCTCGTTGCCGCCGCCGCGTGTCGGGGCATTCTCCAATACCATGCTCGAGGCGGCGATGGGTCGGGCCGGGCGCGACGATGCCGAGACGAGGTTGAGCATGGAGGCCATGGTCGAGCGATACACCCAGCTCCACGCGCAGGCGCCGGCGGGCGCGGGGCGTTGATGGGCCCGACTCGAACGGTGCCTGCGCGCGACGCCCGGCAACGCGGCTGGGCGCGCGGCGGCTTCTTCCTGCACGCGTGGTGGCCGGTGCTGGCCTTCGTCGCCTGGTCGATCCATGAGCGCGTGCAGGCCAAGTACTTCGTCGGCCTGCTCACGGCGTCGGGCATCGAGCACGCGCCTTCGCTGCGCGACGTGCTGTTCCTGTACCGCGGCGACCTGCTGCTGTTCGGCGTCGCCGTGCCGCTGGCCACGGCGGCGGGCTACCGCTGGCTGCGCGCCTCGCGCGCCACCGCCATCGTCGCCGCCGCGATCGTGGCGTTGCAGATCCTGCTCTACGTCAACCTGCAGAGCTGGGGCCAGGTCGGCAGCTTCCTGTCCTGGCAGGGCCTGGTCAATGCGGTGTCCTTCGGCCTCACGAACCCCGAGTTCATCGGCGAGTACCTGACGCTGCGCGGCATCGCCAAGCTGGCGGCGCTGCTGCTGGCGTCGGCGGCGGTCCTCGCGCTCGGCTGGCGCTGGCGCGGCGCGGTCGGGCGGCTGCGTGCCGGCGCCGCGGCCGGCTACGCCGGGGTGGTGGTCTGCCTGGCGCTGGCCGCGGCCGGCTACACGTCGAAGCTGCACGCCGCGCCCATCTCCGACAGCTTCGTCGCCAACGCCGTGCGCGCGCTGCTGTCGCTCGACGGCGCACCGCCGCCGCAGCCGATGCCGGCGGCCGCGCTCGGTGCGGAGTTCGCGGCGTTGTCCAACGTCGCGCAGCACGAGTTCCGCGGCCCGAACTACGGCGTTCAGCGCGGCTCGAACCTGCTGCTGTTCATCCTCGAGACCGGGTCGATCGAGTTCCTCGACGTGCGCCAGGGCGTGCCGGCCTATGCGGCACTGGATGCGCTGCGCGGCCATCTGTACCGGGCGGCGAACCATTTCTCGAGCTTTCCGGCGTCGGCCGAGTCGAACCTGTCCATCCTCACCGGCCTGTACCCGCCGCGCGCGATCTACGGCACCTGCCTCATCGACATCCCGCGCCAGGGAC
This sequence comes from Rubrivivax sp., assembly GCA_020852865.1. GTDB lineage: Bacteria > Pseudomonadota > Gammaproteobacteria > Burkholderiales > Burkholderiaceae_C > Rubrivivax. Next base: position 101,594 of record JADYZZ010000054.1, on the reverse strand, counting down.
GGCACCTGGCCGGGCCGATCGCCTCGCTGCGCGAGCAGGGCTATGCGACGGCGCTGTACGCGCCGTTCCGCAGCCAGGTGCCGGCGGACAAGGTGGTGTTCGAGGGCGCCGGCTTCGAGCGTGTCGTCTACGGTGACGCCCTGGGTGCGATCCGGCTCGCCGACGAACATGTGTTCGCCCGCCTGCTCGCCGACGTGAAGACCTGGTCCGCGTCCCGGCAGCGTTTCGCGGCCGCCTACCTGCCGCAGTGGGGGCACGGCCCCTGGTCGCCGGAGCTCGGTGCGACGGTCAAGGAGCGCGGCAGCCGCCTCGTCGAGCGCCAGATGCAATGGCTCGGCGAGATCATCGAGGTGCTGCGCGCCAACGGCGCGCTCGAAGACACCGTGATCGTGCTCACGGGCGACCACGGCGTGCGCACGACGAGCGAGGACCCGCGCGTGAAGGTCGGCATGATCGACTGGTATTCGCTGCAGGTGCCGCTGCTGCTGTACGCGCCGAAGGCCGATCTCACCGCGGTGGATCCGATGCTGCCGTCTTCGCATGTCGACCTGCCCGCCGAGCTGGCCCAGCTCTTCGGCCTCGGGCCGCTGCCGGGCGTTCAGGGCCTGCCGCTGGATCACCCGCAGCGGGCGCAGCGGCGGCAGTTCATGATGGCCGGCTGGTACTACGGCGCGAACGGCTTCCGCGACCGCGAAGGCGCGGCGATGTACTCGGATCTGCTCGACGCGGTCTACGAACGCCGCGACCGCGTGGTCGACTTCGGCATGCGCGATCTCGTCACCGACGCGGCCGAACGCGGCCGCGTGCGCCAGCTCCTCGGCCGCATGGCGGCGCTTCAGGAATCGTGGATCGTCGAGCGCGCCTGCGCGACGGCGCTGCCCGACCGGCCGCTTGCCGCTGCGAGGCATTGACGATGCGCGCCGCCCCGCCGATGCGAAGCCGCCGCGACGGCAGCCGAGCGGCGCGCGCGCGCCTCAACCTGCGGTAGCTCCCATGTGCGGCATCACCGGCATCTTCGACCTGCGCGGCCAGCGCCCGATCGACCGCGGCGTGCTCGCGCGCATGAACGATTCGCAGCGCCACCGCGGCCCCGACGACGGCAACCTGCATGTCGAGCCGGGGCTCGGCCTGGGCCACCGGCGCCTGTCGATCATCGACATCGCCACCGGCCAGCAGCCGCTGGCCAACGAGGACGGCTCGGTCGTCGTCGTCTTCAACGGCGAGATCTACAACTACCAGGAGCTGATCCCCGAGCTGCAGGCCGCCGGCCACCGCTTCCGCACGCGCAGCGACACCGAGTGCATCGTGCACGGCTGGGAGCAGTGGGGCGAGCGCTGCGTCGAGCGTCTGCGCGGCATGTTCGCCTTCGTGCTGTGGGACCGCCGGCGCCAGACCCTGTTCATGGCGCGCGACCGCCTGGGCGTCAAGCCGCTGCACTACGCGCTGCTCGACGACGGCACGCTGCTCTTCGGCAGCGAGCTGAAGTCGCTGCTCGCGCACGGCGGCCTGCGCCGCGAGCTGGACCCGCTGGCCCTCGAGGAGTACTTCGCGCTCGGCTACGTGGCCGAGCCGCGCACGGTGTTCCGCCAGGCGCGCAAGCTGCCGCCGGCGCACACGCTCACGCTGCGCCGCGGCCAGCCGCTCGCCGAGCCCAAGGAATACTGGGACGTACGCTTCACGCTCGGCAACCCCAACACGGTGGCCGAGGCCAGCGCCGAGCTGCACGAGCGGCTGCGCGAGTCGGTGCGCCTGCGCATGATCTCCGAGGTGCCGCTGGGCGCTTTCCTCTCGGGCGGCGTCGACTCCAGCGCCGTGGTGGCGACGATGGCCGGCCTGTCGGCCGGGCCGGTGAACACCTGCTCGATCGCGTTCGACGACCCGCAGTTCAACGAGAGCGCCTTCGCGCAGATGGTGGCCGAGCGCTACCGCACGAACCACCACGTCGAGATCGTCCAGTCCGACGACTTCGGACTCGTCGACACGCTGGCGCGCCTGTACGACGAGCCCTACGCCGACAGCTCGGCCATCCCCACCTACCGCGTGTGCCAGCTCGCGCGCAAGCATGTGACGGTGGCGCTGTCGGGCGACGGCGGCGACGAGAACTTCGGCGGCTACCGCCGCTACCGCCTGCACCTGATGGAAGAGCGCATGCGCGCGGCACTGCCGCTGGCGCTGCGCCGGCCGCTGTTCGGCCTGCTCGGGCGCGTCTACCCGAAGGCCGACTGGGCGCCGCGCATGCTGCGCGCCAAGACCACCTTCGAGGGCATGGCGCGCAACGCGATCGAGGCCTACTTCCACTCGGTGTCGATCCTGCGCGCGCCGATGCGCCGCCAGCTCTTCAGCGAGGCGCTCAGACGCGAGCTCGGCGGCTACGCCGCGCGCCAGGTGTTCGAGCGCCACGCCGCGCGCGCGGGCACCGACGACGCGCTCTCGCTCGTGCAGTACCTCGATCTCAAGACCTACCTCGTCGGCGACATCAACACCAAGGTCGACCGCGCCAGCATGGCGCACAGCCTCGAGGTGCGCGAGCCGCTGATGGACCACAAGCTCGTCGAGTGGCTGGCCACGCTGCCCGCTTCGATGAAGGTGCGCGGCCAGGAAGGCAAATACCTGCTCAAGAAGGCGATGGAGCCGATGCTGCCTGCCGACGTGCTGTACCGCCCGAAGATGGGCTTCTCGGTGCCGCTGGCGCGCTGGTTCCGCGGGCCGCTCGCGCAGCGCGTGCGCGACGCCGTGCTCGGCGAGCGCCTGGCCGACACCGGCTGGTTCAACCGGCGTTACCTGGAGCATCTGGTGCAGGCGCACCAGTCGGGCGCGAGCGACTACAGCGCGCCGCTGTGGACGCTGCTCATGTTCGAGGCGTTCCTGCGCAACGTGGTGCCCGATCATGCTCTGGCGTCGGAAGTCGCGCTACGCCATGATGCGCCGGTGTGCGCGTGAGCCGCGCGCCCCGCAAGGAGCTGGTCATGGAAGTCCAACGCCGCATCATCGACGTCAGCGACACCCGGGTGGTGCTCGAACTGCCGGCGTCGTTCGTCAATCGGCGCGTCGAAGTGATCGCACTCGTCGTCGACGACGATGCCGAGGCGCAAGCCGCGCGGCCGCTTCGTCGGCCCAGCCTGCTGATTGCGGGCAAGGGACGCACGCTCGGCGACATCGTCGGCCCCATCGTCGATCCCGCAGACTGGACGGCAGTCTCGTGATCGTCCTCGACTCCCACATCTGGTTCTGGTGGGTGAGCGGCGAGCGCGGACGCTTGTCGCGCGTGCTGCTGGAAGCGCTGGCTGCGGAACCTGCCGTCGGCGTCTCACCGGTGTCGTGCTTCGAGATCGCATTGGCCGCCCGGCGGCGGCGGCTCGAGCTCCCCGTCGATGCGCGGACCTGGGTCCAACAGGCCCTTCACCCCTCGGGCATCGAACTGCTGCCGTTGGATGAAGCGATTGCGGTGCGCGCCGTCGAATTGCCCGAGCACCACCGCGATCCGTTCGATCGCATCATCATTGCCACGGCGCTGGCGCTTGATGCGCGACTCGCTTCGGCGGATGCGGCGTTCGCCGCGTACGACGAACTCGCTGGACGCGTAGTGATTTGATGCCGCAGCCGCGAGCCATGCGCATCCTGCACATCCTCGACCACTCGATCCCGCTGCACAGCGGGTACACCTTCCGCACGCTCGCCATCCTGCGCGAGCAGCGGCGGCTGGGCTGGCAGACGTTCCAGCTCACGAGCCCCAAGCACAGCGCGACGCGCGCGCTCGAGGAGAGCGTCGACGGCTGGCATTTCCATCGCACGCTTCCCGCCGACGCCGCCGCGCGCCTGCCGGGGCTCGACGAGGTGCTGCTGATGCGCCAGCTCGAGCGCCGGCTGCACGAAGTGGCCGAGGCGGTGCGCCCGCAGCTGCTGCACGCGCACTCGCCGGTGCTCGACGCCGTGCCGGCGCTGCGCGTCGGCCGGCGCCTGGGCATCCCGGTCGTCTACGAAGTGCGCGCGTTCTGGGAGGACGCCGCCGTCGACCACGGCACCACCGCCCAGGGCAGCCTCCGCTACCGCCTCACGCGGCGGCTCGAGACGCACGCGCTCGGCCAGGCCAGCCACGTGTTCACGATCTGCGAGGGACTGCGCGGCGACATCGTCGGCCGCGGCATCGCCGCCGACAAGGTGACGGTGATCCCGAACGCGGTCGACATCGAGTCCTTCGAGCCCGGCGGCAGCGCCGACGAAGCGCTGAAAGCCGCGCTCGGACTGGCCGGCGCCACCGTGGTCGGCTTCATCGGCAGCTTCTACGCCTACGAGGGCCTCGATCTGCTGCTCGAGGCCTTGCCGCTGCTGCTCGCGCGGCGCCCCGAGGTGCGCCTGCTGCTCGTCGGCGGCGGCCCGCAGGAAGACGCGCTGAAGGCGCAGGCGGCCGCGCTCGGCCTGGCCGACAAGGTGGTCTTCACCGGCCGCGTGCCGCACGCCGAGGTGCAGCGCTACTACGACCTCGTCGACGTGCTCGCCTATCCGCGCCGCAGCATGCGCCTGACCGAACTGGTGACCCCGCTCAAGCCGCTGGAGGCGATGGCGCAGGGCCGCCTTCTCGTGGCCAGCGACGTCGGCGGGCACAGGGAGCTCATCCGCCACGGCGAGACCGGATGGCTGTTCGAGGCCGGCAGTACCGCCGCGCTGGCCGCGGCCGTCGACGAGCTGCTCGGGCGCCGCGCGCAATGGCCGCACCTGCGCGCCGCCGGCCGCCGCTTCGTCGAGCAGGAGCGCAACTGGACGCGCTCGGTGGCGCGCTACCGGCCGGTGTACGAGCGGCTCGTGCAGCAGGTTACGGCGTGAAGGCCATGGCCGACCCGCATGTCGTCGTGCTGAGCAGCCTGTTCCCGAGCGAACGCCAGCCGATGGCGGGGCTGTTCGTGCGCGAGCGCATGTTCCGCGTCGGCGCGCAGCTGCCGCTGGCGGTGGTGGCGCCGACGCCCTGGTTCCCGCTGCAGGGCCTGCTGCGCCGCGTGCGGCCCGGGTTCCGACCGGGCGCGCCGCGCCACGAGACGCAGCGCGGCTTCGATGTCTGGTATCCGCGCTTCCTGTCCGTGCCTGGTGTGCTCAAGCGCTTCGACGGCTGGCTGATGGCGCTGGGCGCGCTGCCTGCGCTGTGGCGGCTAAGGCGCGCCGGGCGCCTGGACCTCATCGACGCGCATTTCGGCTACCCCGACGGCCACGCGGCCACGCTGCTCGGGCGCTGGCTCGGCGTGCCGGTGGCGATCACGCTGCGCGGCACCGAGCCGCGGCAGGCCCGCGATGCGGTGCTGCGCCGCCGGCTGCGCACGGCGCTCGTGCGCGCGACGCGCGTCTTCGCGGTGTCGGAGTCGCTGCGCCAGGTGGCGCTCGGCCTGGGCATCGCGGCCGACAAGGTGCGCGTCGTCGGCAACGGCGTCGATCTGCACCGCTTCCGGGCGCTGCCGCGGGCGCAGGCGCGGCATGCGCTCGGCCTCGGGCTCGACGCGCCGGTGCTGGTGAGCGTGGGCGGCCTCGTCGAGCGCAAGGGTTTCCACCGCGTGATCGAGCTGCTGCCGGCGCTGCGGCAGCGCCACCCGGGCCTCGTCTACCTTGTGGTCGGAGGCCCGGGGCCGGAGGGCGACATGAGCGAAGCGCTGCACCGCCAGGTGCAGGCGGCCGGGCTCGAAGACACGGTGCGCTTCCTCGGGCCGCTCGCGCCCGACCAACTCGGCGGCCCGCTCAGTGCGGCCGATGTCTTCGTGCTCGCCACGCGCAACGAGGGCTGGGCCAACGTCTTCCTCGAAGCCATGGCCTGCGGGCTGCCGGTGGTGACGACGGCCGTCGGCGGCAACGCCGAGGTCGTGTGCCGGCCCGAACTCGGCAGCGTCGTGCCCTTCGGCGACGCGGCTGCCCTGCAGCAGGCGATCGGCGACGCGCTTGCGCGGCGCTGGGACGCGGCGGCGATCCGCCGCCATGCCGAGGCCAACGGCTGGGAGCGGCGCGTCGCCGAGCTGGTGGCCGAACTGCGCGCGCTGCACGAGCGGCGGCCGGCCTGCAAGGCGCACGGCCAGGCCGCCTGCCCCTGAGGTCGAGGTACCGCGATGCCCGGCGCCTACACCCGCTTCGCCTCCGGCCTGCTGTTCCCGCTGCACGAACGGCTCAAGGGGCACGCCACGCTGGCCGTGCGCCGCCGGCTCGAGCGCACGCAGTGGTGGACGCGCGAGCAGCTCGCCGCGCTGCAGCTCGAACGCCTGCGCGCGCTGCTCGTCGACGCCGGCCGCCACGTGCCCTACTACCGCGAGCTGTTCGCACGGCTCGGCTTCGAGCCGGCCGGCATCGCGAGCCTGGCCGACCTGCAGCGCCTGCCCCTGCTCGACAAGCCGCTCGTGCGCGCCCACACCGGGCAGCTCGAGCACGAGCAGGCGCGCCGCCTCGCGCGCTTCAACACCGGCGGCAGCTCGGGCGAGCCGCTCGTGTTCTTCATCGGCAAGGAGCGCGTCAGCCACGACGTCGCTGCCAAGTGGCGCGCCACACGCTGGTGGGGAGTCGACATCGGTGACCCCGAGATCGTCGTCTGGGGTTCGCCGATCGAGCTGGGCGCGCAGGACCGCGTGCGCGCGCTGCGCGACCGGCTGCTGCGCACGGAACTGCTGCCGGCCTTCGAGATGAGCGAGCGCAAGCTCGACGGCTTCGTCGCCGCGATCCGCAGGCGGCGCCCGAAGATGCTGTTCGGCTACCCGAGCGCGCTCGGCCACATCGCGCGCCACGCCCAGGCGCGCGGCCAGCGCATGGACGACCTCGGCATCGCCGTGGCCTTCGTCACCAGCGAGCGCCTGTACGACGAGCAGCGCGCGGCCATCGCGCGCGTGTTCGGCTGCCGCGTCGCCAACGGCTACGGCGGGCGCGACGCCGGCTTCATCGCCCACGAATGCCCGGCCGGCGGCATGCACCTGACGGCCGAGGACGTGATCGTCGAGATCGTCGACGCCGCCGGGCGCGTGCTCGGCCCGGGCCAGGCCGGCGAGATCGTCGTCACGCACCTGGCCACGCGCGAATTCCCGTTCGTGCGCTACCGCACCGGCGACGTGGCCGTGCTCGGCGACGCGCAGTGTGCCTGCGGGCGCGGCCTGCCCCTGCTGCAGGAGATCCAGGGCCGCACGACCGACTTCGTCGTCGCTGCCGACGGCACCGTGATGCACGGCCTGGCGCTCGTCTACGTGCTGCGCGACCTGCCCGAGATCCGCCAGTTCAAGATCGTGCAGGAAAGCCGCGACGAGCTGCGCGTGCAGGTCGTCGCCGACGCCGGCTTCGACGCCGCCGCCGAGGCGCGCGTCGTGGCGCAGTTCAAGGCGCGCCTGGGCCAGCCGGTGCGCGTGCAGGTCGAGCGCGTGGTCGGGATTGCCCCCGAGCGCTCGGGCAAGTACCGTTACGTCGTGAGCCACGTCGGCCAGGTGGGCCAGGCCGGCCCCGTGAGCGCACCGGAACCCGCCCTGTCCGACCATGCGTGACCTCGTCCTCGCCGGCATCGTCTTCGGCTCGCTGCCGTTCGTGCTCAAGCGCCCGTTCTGGGGCGTGCTGCTGCTCGCCTGGCTGGGCTACATGAACCCGCACCGCCTGTGCTACGGCTTCATGCTCGAGATGCCGGTGGTGCAGATCGTCGCCATCGCCACCCTCGTCGGCATGCTGATGTCGAAGGAGGCCAAGCGCCTGGTCTGGAGCCGCGAGATGACGCTGCTCGTGGTGTTTGTGGCCTGGATGGGGCTGACGACGACGCAGGCGCTGTATCAGGAACTGGCGATCATCCAGTACGTGAAGGTGCTGAAGATCCAGATCCTCACCGCGATGACGCTGCTGATGCTCACCTCGCGCGAGAAGGTGCGGGCCTTCGTCTGGGTCATCGTGCTGTCGCTCGGCTACTACGGCATCAAGGGCGGTCTGTTCACCATCGCTCACGGCGGCGTGTACCGCGTGCAGGGGCCATTCGGCACCTTCATCGGCGGCAACAACGAACTGGCGCTGGCGATGACGATGACGATCCCGCTGATGCGCTACCTGCAGCTCGAGGCCCGCGGCAAGTGGGTGCGCCTGGGCCTGCTGGCCGGCATGGCGCTCACCGCCATCTCGGCCGTCGGCAGCCAGTCGCGCGGCGCGCTCGTCGCACTTGCCGCCACGGGCCTGTTGTTCTGGCTCAAGAGCCGCAACAAGGTCTGGAGCGGCCTGCTGATCGTGGCCCTGGTCGCCGTCGTCGCCGACCTGATGCCGGCCTCGTGGTACGAGCGCATGGACACGATCAAGACCTACGACAGCGACGCCTCGGCGCTGGGCCGCATCAACGCCTGGTGGATGGCCTGGAACATGGCGCGCGACCGTTTCTTCGGCGGCGGCTTCGAATCCTTCCTGGCGCCCTCGTTCCAGCGCTACGCACCGGTGCCGCACGACGTGCACGACTCGCACAGCATCTACTTCCAGATGATGGGCCACCACGGCTTCGTGGGCCTGGGGATCTTCCTCGCGCTGCTGGCGATGACCTGGTGGAAATGCGGCATCGTGATCCGGCTGGCCAAGAAGAACGAGTCGGTGCGCTGGGCCGGCAACCTGGCGGCGATGCTGCAGGTCAGCCTCACCGCGTACATGGTCGGCGGGGCCTTCCTCGGCCTGGGCTACTTCGACTACCTGTACCACCTGATCGCGCTCGTCGTCGTCACCTACGACCTGGCGCGCAGGGCGCTGCAGGCGCAGGGCGCCGGTGCCCCGAGCGCGGCGCAGCCGGCGGCGGCAGCGGCGCAGCCGCAAGCCGCGGCCCAGCAGGCGGGCGCGGCCCAGCCGGCCGCAGCGACGCCGCCGGTCGGCGCGTTGCGGCAGCGGCCCGGCTAGGGTTCGCGCCGCCGCGCCATGCTCGAGTGGGTGTTCGTGGCTATGCTGGCCTGGGCGCTGGCCTGCGCAGCGGTGGCGCTCGCCTTTGCCCCGGTGCTGCGGCGCCTGTGGCGCGAGCCGGTGTTCCGGGCGCCCGTGCTCGTGTTCGAGAGCGACGACTGGGGCGCCGGACCGCTGGTCCAGGCGCAGGCCCTGCAGCGCCTGTGCGAAGTGCTGGCGCGGCACCGCGACGCGAGCGGCCGCCCGGCTGTGGCGAGCCTCGCGCTCGTGCTCGCGGTGCCCGACGGCGCAGCCATCGCCGCCACCGGCCGCTATGCCCGCCTGCGCCTGGACGCCGCCGCGCTGCGCCCGGTGCAGGAGTCCTTGCGCCGGGGCCGCGCCGAGGGCCTGCTCGCGTGGCAGTTGCACGGCCTCGAGCATTACTGGCCCGCGACGCTGATGGCGAGCGCCGACCCCGCCGTGCAGGCCTGGTGCCGTGCACCGCAGCCGGCGCTGACCGAAGCCCTGCCCTCGGCACTGCAAAGCCGCTGGGTGCATGCCGCCACGCTGCCGGCGCGGCCGCATGCCGATGCCGACGTGGCCGCCGCGGTGGCCGACGAGGTGGCCGCCTACCGCGAGCTGCTGGGCGAGGCGCCGCGCATCGTCGTGCCGCCCACTTTCGTTTGGACCGAGGCGGTCGAGCGCGAATGGGCGCGCCACGGCGTCGCCTGGCTGGTGACGCCGGGCTGCCGCTACACGACGCGCGGCGCGCAGGGCGAGGCGGGCGGCGCCGAGGGTGCGTGGTTCAACGGCCAGCGCGTCGGCGGCCTGCGCCGCCTGGTGCGCACGGGCTACTTCGAGCCGAAGAAGGGGCGCGACGCCGCGCACGCGCTGGCCACACTCGCCGAGGACCGTGCCCAGGGCCGGCCCAGCGTGCTCGAGAACCACCGCGACAACTTCCTGCAGGACGACGAACGCAGCGCGCACGCCTGGCGCGAACTCGATGCGCTGCTCGCGGGCGCGCTGCAGCGCTGGCCCGAGCTGCGCTTCCTCTCCACGGCCGAGCTCTGCGGCGTGCTCGAGCGCCAGGATCGCGAGTGGCTGCTGGACGGCTGGCGCGGCCGGCTGCCGTTCTACCTGCAGCGCCTTCGGCGCGTGCGCCGCCTGGGCAAGCTGCTGCGCTGGAGCGGTGCCGGTGCGATCGGCGCGGCGCTGGTCACGCTGCTGGCGCCGCCCGCGCACGCGCCGCTGCGCGGCGAGGCGGGCCCCGCATGAGCGCCGTCCGGGGCATGCCGGCCGTGCCGCCGATGGCCGCCGACGCCGGCGTGCAGCCGCTCGTGCTGCAGCCGCCCGACATCGCCGAATGCGTGGCGCTGGCCGCGCGCAGCTTCGAGGAATTCGAGCGCGGCGAGGCGATGGTGCGCGCCTGGTTCGACGCGCGCGTGCTCGCCAATCCCTGGCAGCACCGGCTGCCGGGCATCGGCGTCGGGCTGCGGTGCGAAGGCGAGCTGGTGGCGTTCCGCGCGATGTTCGCGCAGCCCTGGTGGCTCGAGGGCGCGTCGACGGTGGCCGCTTTCGCCGCGCACACCGCGGTCGACCCGCGCCGGCGCGGGCAGGGGCTGGGCACCGCACTCATCGACGCCAGCCGCGCCTTTGCCCGCATCAGCGGCAGCACGAGTGCGGGCGTCGTCACCCAGAAGTCGTATGCCCGGCTCGGCTTCGCCGCCATCGGCGGCCGCGACAGCGGCTTCCATCGCGTGCGTGCGAGCTACGTCGGCTCGCTGCAGCGCCGCTTCGGCGGCACGCTCGGGCGCGTGCTCGGCGCGCCGCTCGATCTGCTGCTCGTGCGGCGCGAGCGCAGCGCGCTCGCCACCGGCCGGCTGCGGCTCGAGGAGCTCACGCATTGCGACGACGAAGTCGAGCGTCTGTGGCTGCGCTGCCGCGCCACGCAGCGCTCCTGCCTCGAACGCGGCAGCCGTTACCTCGACTGGCGGCTGTTCGAGCAGCCGACGGCGCCGCTGCGCCTGGCCGCGCTGCGCGGCGCGGCCGGCACGCTGCGCGCGCTCGCGGTGTGGACGACCGAGCGCTACGACGAGCACGTGAGCAGCGCCGTGCTGCGCGATCTGCTCTGGGCCGACGAGGACAGCGCCGCGCTGCCGGCGATGCTGCACGCGCTGCTGGCGCACTGGCGCGCGCTGGGCCATGCCTGGGCCAGCCTGGAAGTGACCTCGCCGCGGCTGGCGCGCTGCTGGCGCGAGCTGGGCTGCGAGGCGGTGCCGTCCAAGGGCAACCGCTACTGGATCCATGCCGCGCCGCCGCTGGCGCCTTCGACGCTCGAGGCCTGGATTCGCAGCGGGCTGGACGGCGACTATGGCGACGTCGGCGCGTGACTGCGGGCGAGGCACAGCAACGGCGTGAGCCAGGCGAGGCCGATGCGATGATCCACCACAGCGTCGCCGTCGTCTCGACGGTGCTCAACGAGCGCGCCGGCCTGCGCGCACTGCTCGACGGCTTTCTGGCGCAGACGCGCCGTCCCGACGAGATCGTGGTCGTCGACGGCGGCTCGAACGACGGCACGCAGGACATCCTGCGCGAGTACGAGCGCGCGCACCCGGGCGTCGTGGTCGTCGTCGTGGCGCCGGGCGTCAACATCGCGCGCGGCCGCAACATCGCGATCGCGCATGCGAAGTCGGATCTGATCGCCGTCACCGACGGTGGCTGCCGGCCCGAGCCCGACTGGCTCGAGCATCTCGTGCGTCCGCTCGAGGCCGACGCCGCTTACGGGGCCGTCACCGGCGCGCGCCGCATCGTCGGCGCCAACCGCTTCGAGGAGTTCGCCGGCGTGCTGTCGACTTCGGTGAATGCGCCCGACGAGGCCGAGCGCACCTTCCACGGGCGCAACTCGGCTTTCCGCAAGTCGGTCTGGGCCGAGGTAGGCGGCTACCCCGAGTGGCTCTACACCGCCGAGGACACGCTGTTCGCCAGGCGCGCCAAGGCGCTGGGCTGCCGCGTCGCGCTGGCCGAAGACGCCGTCGTCTCCTGGCGTCCGCGGCCCAATATGCGCAAGCTGTGCAAGCAGTACTACCTGTACGGGCGCGGCACCGGACGCATAGGCGCGGCCGACCTGCGCACCATGCGCTACCACCTGCGCAACCATGCGCTGTGGCTGCTGCCGCTTGCGCTTGCGCCGCTGTACCCCTGGCTGCTGCTGGTGACGCTTGCGATGCTGGTGTACCTGTACCTGAACCTCGTGCGCCCGGTTCTAGCCGGCGTGCGCGAGCGCACCGCGGCGCCCGGCGCCGGCTGGTACGTGCCGCCGATCGTGATGGCGCGCAGCCTGTGCAACAACGTCGGCCAGCTCGTCGGCTGGTGGGAATACCGCCACGGCAAGGGCTTCAGGGCCAACCTCGACAGCTACCTGGCTGGGCGCTGGAGCATGGAGTCGGGTGCTTAGGTGCCTGGCGTCTCGACGCGCTTCGCGGCGTAATTGAAAAATTGACGACACAGACAGAGATAATTGGAATTTGTGCCGTCTAATCTATTCGACGGCTTGCGCAGCCGCTCCACATGACGGATTGGATCGGCTCTCGCTGGCTGGCGCAGCGCTACGGCGTCGTGCGGGCGGGTGTCGAACAGGCTCGCCAAGGAGTTCCCGCTCCTGAAGGACGAAGTCGTGGCCGCGGCGGTCAGCGCCGCGGTACGGTCGGCGTTCGACGCGGGTTGAGCAGCCTGTGCTGCGTACGTGACTTCTCGAACGCGTTGCACGCTTTCATGTCCGCAATGACCTTGTCCAGGTCCTCGTAGTCAAACGCCGCGGTCCACTCGTGAATCCGCTGCATGGCGTCGAGGTACGGCTTCACGATGCGCTCGCGCGTCAGGGCCCGCAGGCAGTCGAGGTACTCGTCCCGAAAGAGCGTCGGCACGATGATTCGACAGCCGTCGACAACCGACAGCTCCGCGTTCATCACCAAACGGGCCAGCCGTCCGTTGCCGTCCGTGAAGGGATGAACCTCGGAGACGAGGAACATGGCCAGCAAGGCTCGGGCGCTTCCGGGCGGAACGGTCGGCAGCAGCTTGGAGCCCTCGACAAGAGTGCCGCGAACCAGGCGCGGTGACACGAACTCGGTGTTGCCGGCTCTGTTTGCTTGCGTCTTGAACTCGCCGGGGCCGACCTCCGGCCTCGCTTTCATCTGATCCGCATGGCGCTCGCGCAACTGATTCAGTACGGGCTCGCCGGAACCGAGGGTCTGGTTCGCCCATCCTGGATTCAGAGCCTGACGAAACACGCCGATGATGTTGTGCGAGTCCTTGGGGCGCTCGATGACGGGCTTGCCTTCAAGAACGAAGGCCCGGGCGTCGCCGACATCGAACTCGGTGCCCTCGATGAAATTGCTGAAGTACGACTCGAGGAATGCGAAATGGGCCCGCCCCTGTTCGCTCTTGACGGGCGCAGCAGGCTGCCTCAGAGGCACGGAGCGCAACTCCACTGCAAGGGCTTCAAAGAGCGCGAGGCGATTTGCGTCGTAAGGGACGTTGGCCGCCAGCCCCTTGCCGGCAGGAGTGGACATCTCCGTCTTCTTCGTGCCAAGGACGCCGCCGATGAGTGCGTCCAGGATGCCGAATTCGCGTTCGAGGCCGAGCGTCGGAGCGAGAGCGCGCGCCTGCTCCCTGAGGACGTTGAGCGCTTCCTCGCCGCGCGCCTCGCAGGTCTCGATGAGTCGGCGTTCGACCTCCGCTTTGCCGACCGACTTCCTGACCGCTGCGCGCGATACGGTGAGGTTTTCCAGCAAGACACGAGGGGTCGAGGGGAAGTACAGCTCTCGTCCCATCATGGGCGCGTCGCCTCGTGCAGGGCCGTGCCCGTCCAGCAACTGGACGGTCATGCCGGGCAGTTCCACCTTCTTCGTGTAGGAGTACGTCAGGTACATGACCCCCTGGCTGGGCACGCCACCATGGAAGGCGCTGCGCGGCCCCACGACTGCCTTCGGGTAGAGCGCTGCCAAGATCCGTATGCGTTCTCGGGCAACCAAGGAGGGCCAGGTTTCCTCGGCAAGGCCGGTAACGACGCCCGGGACGATGCGTTTGAGACGGCCCGCATGCAGTCGGCGCTGGGTCGCTCGAATCTCCGCAGGGGTCAGCTCTGCGTACAGCAGCAGGGAGTCATCGACCGTCGGCACTTTTGGGCTGGACGTGCCGCGGAGGTCATTTTGTCGTCTTTGCTTGCGTTGGTGCAGCTTACCGTCGCTTTGCGTTGATGAAACCATGAACGAGCTCCGATCTATCTGTGTCGTCTTTGTTTGAACGGAGAAAAGCTCAGAGCATCGTGTGTCGGTTTCAGTGTATCAGTTATGACTATTTGTCGCAAATTTTTGATTTTTATCGGGGCGACGCCAAGTACGCGCGTCAAGCGGACGAGCGGCTGCAGCTGTCCGACATCCTCGACAGGGACAAGACTTCTCGTCGCTGCCGGCAACTCGCAGGAAGTCGACCTTGTCGCCATGCTTGCGCAGGCCTGACCGCGGGGCGTCGCCCGGTCGTGCACAGGTCGTGACGGTCCGATCCGATGTTGTTGCCCATTCTGTACAACCTCCAGTAAATGTATAGAATGAGATGCGCAATGCCCGCCAAAGCGCCTCCTGCCGGTGATGTACTCGCCACCAGGCTCCGGGCCCTGGGAGAGCGCATTCGTGCCCATCGCGAGCGCCAGAAGGTCAGCGCCACGCTGGCCGCGGAGGCCGCGGGCATGTCCCGCGTGACCTTGCATCGCATCGAGCGCGGCGAGCCATCCGTGACCATGGGCGCCTACCTGAGCGCGATTGACGCTGTCGGGCTGCAGTTGGAGCTTCGCGATCCGCAGGCGCGCCCGGCCACGGCCGACATCGCCAGCCTGCCGCAGAGCATACGGCTGGCGGACTTCGATCAGCTCAGGGGCCTGGCCTGGCAGCTGCACGACGTGGACGAACTGAGCCCGGCGGATGCCTTGAACCTGTACGAACGCAACTGGCGTCACGTCGACCGGGCCGGCATGGAGCCCGCCGAGCGCGCGTTGCTGCAGGCCCTGGTGGACCGACTGGGCGGAGGGCGCCTGCTTGTTTGAGCGGGCGCATCACCGCCGCATAGCGGCCGTCCTCGAGGCGCTGGACGCCGAGGTACTGGCTGCGAATGTCTGTCTCTTCGGGGGCGGTACCGCCATCGCGTTGCGCTACGGCGAATACCGCGAATCGATCGACATCGACTTCCTGGTTTCCAGGGTCGAAGGCTATCGCCAACTGCGCCAGCGGCTGACCGGCCCGGACGGCCTGCGTGCCATCACCCGGCCCGGCCACGCGCTGAACCAGAAGCGCGCGGTGCGCGCAGACCAGTACGGCATCCGCACCATGCTGCAGGTCGACGGCGCCGACATCAAGTTCGAGATCGTGCTCGAGGGCCGGATCGAACTCGAAGCACCGGGTCCGGACGACAGGCAGTGCGGCGTCGCCACGCTCACTGCGCTGGACATGGCGACGGGCAAGCTGCTGGCCAACTCCGACCGCTGGCGCGACGATGCCGTGATGAGCCGTGACCTCATCGACCTGGCGATGATGGCGCCGCCCAAGGCGCTGCTGAAGCGGGCCATGGCCAAGGCCCAGGGCTCGTACGGCGACAGCGTGGCCGCCGACCTGGCCGGTGCCGTGGAGGACCTGCGTGCGCGGCCCCATCGGCTGGACCAGTGCATGCAGGCGACGGCCATGACCACCGTGTCCAAGGCGGCGCTGTGGGCGCGCATCAAGGCGCTGGTGCGCTGAGCGTGCGGGCAACGGCTGCATGCGAGGCGATGAAGTGGCGCCGTCACTGACGCCCGAGCTGACTTGCTCCACGATGGGGCCGGCGGCCAGTACGCGCGCAGGGCAGGGATCTGCAAGTCGACCGCGTACGCCGCTTCGCCGCCGTGATGGAGCGCCGGTGCGGCCGGCGCGATGACCCGCTCGCCGAGGCGGCGCTCGCCCGATCTGACGGAACACCTCGAGTACCTGGCCGAAGTCGTGCGCGTCACCATCGAGCAGGAGATGCGCCAGGAGGCCGGCCATCTGCGCAGCCTGCGCATCGCACGCGAGCGCGTCAAGCAGGTCATCGAAGCCTCGGACCCGGAAATCGACCGCATCATCCGATCGGTGCGCGAGCACGGCGGGCAGGTATCGAACAAGCTCGTCAAGGAGTTCCCGATCCTGAAGGACGAAGTCGTGGCCTCGGCGGTGAGCGCGGCCGTGCAGGCGGCGGCCGACGCGGGTTGAGCTCGTGCGTGTCTCGACGGGAAGGCGGCGCCGGCCGGCGTCGGCGAGCCCAGCTCGGGCCGGGCGTTGCATGCGTGGAGGTCGCCCCGCAGCCCGTGGCGGCTGGCGTCTACGGCTGGACCTCGAGCGCGAGTCGGCGTACCGCCCAGACCGAGCCCGGGATCGACAGATGTCCGCCGTCCTTGTAGATGGACACGCCATCCTCGGTGCTGGTCCGGCAGGTGACCGCGTCGCATAGAAGCGGATCGAACCAGACCACTTTCGCCCCGGTGCGGTGCGCGACTTCCTTCAAGCCGTCGATGATCCCGGCCTGGTGACGGAGGTGTTCCGCGTACGCGAAGTCGCAACCCGATCGCCCCAGGACGATCAGGCCCAGGCCCCGTTGCTCGTGGCAGGCGCCGATGTCGAACCCGGGGCGCGGCGGCGGTGCGACGAGCGTCACCGACTTGCCCGCCGCCTGCAGCCGCTGCACCGTCTTCACCAGACGGTCGAGCGCAATGGAGCGGTCCCCGCTCACGCTGCGGCCATCCACGAAGAGCTGGAGCTTGCCGTTGTCGAGGTAGCCCGAGTACGGCGAGCCGAGAATCACGTCGTGAACCGACGGCATGCGGGTGATCATGCCCAGGGCCTGTTCGGCGAACGCCAGGCAGCCTGCGGCCCACTGCGCGTCGTAGTTCTGGTCGAGCGACGCCACGCCGGGCACCGGGGCGCATGCGGCCTTGGTGATCTGGATCATCGAGGGCCCGATCGCGGGCAGCGCCCGCAAGCCCGGCACGAGATGCATCGCGTAGCTGTCCCCCCACAGCGCAACGCGTGGCTCAGGTGAAGTGCTGCAGGCCGCCGGGTCCCCGATGGCAGCGCCGGCCGCGCAGGCCGCACTCAGCCCGCTGTTGCGCTTGTGGAGGTAGGCGTATCGCCCGGGATCGGCTTCGAGCCTCGTCATCGCGAGGGCATACGGAAGCGCCGCCACAAGGACCGAGGCAGCGGCCAGACGGCGCAAGGCCAGAGTCGGCGCACCGGCTGCGCGGTGGCGAAACCGCTGTTCGACGAAGCGGTACTGCAGATAGGCCAGCAGCACCGAGAGCCCGACGAGGCCGGCCCTGACCGCTGCCGGCACGTCACCGAGAAAGGCACTCTGGGCGAGCGCGAACAGGGGCCAATGCACGAGGTACAGGGAATAGGACCAGTCACCCACCGTCGCGATGGCGCGCACCGGCACAGTGGAGCCGAGCCATGCACCGCGCCCGGCGATGAGCAAGGCGGTGAGCAAGACCACTGCCACCGCATCGGTGCGCGGGTGCACGGAGTCGAGAGGCGTCGAGCAGATCGCGACCAGTAGACCCAGCGCGGCAAGCTTCAGCCAGCGTGCCGGGTTCCAGCCGCCGCCGCCTTGGCCCGCCACGGCGAGCAGCGAGCCCGCGAGCATTTCCCAGGCGCGCGTCGGCAGCATGAAGAACGCTATCGACTGCGACTCCAGGTCGGGAAACCGCCAGTAGCTCATGTGCGTGCTGACCAAGGCAACGCACAGCGCCAGACTGAGCAGGCCGAGCAGCGCGAGGACGGGCAGGCGCCACCGCGGCCGCAGCCACCAGACCAGCAGCGGAGCCACCAGGTAGTACTGCTCCTCCACCGAGAGCGACCAAGTATGCAGCAGCGGCTTCGTGTCGGCGGCCGTCTCGAAGTAGCCCGACTGGAAGGGCAGCACGACGTTGGCGGTGAACGTCACCGTGCCGAGCAACTGCGCGACGAAATCCCGCCAACGGTCTTCCGTCAGCACCTTGGCGGCCAGCAGCGTCGTGACCACCAGCGTGCAGTAGGCTGCCGGCAGCAGCCTGCGCGCGCGCCGCGCGTAGAAGCCGCCGAACGAGAAGCGGCCGGCGTCGCAGTCCCGAACGATGTTGCCCGTGATCAGAAAGCCCGAGATCACGAAGAAGATGTCCACCCCGAGGTATCCGGCGGACAGCGGCACCAGCTTGGAGTGATTCAGCAGCACGGCCAGAACGGCGATGCCCCGCAGGAACTGGATGTCCTGACGGACTTCGGCGTGTGCGGCCAGCCCCACGACCTGTGGCTCGCGGCGCGGTGCCGCCCGGCCTCTGGCGTCGGTGCCGACTGCGCTCACATGCGCCGGCGCCGCTGCGCGCTTGTCCGGGATCGTTCGGGCATCGTTCATGTCGCGGCTTGTCCGAGCGTCGCCAGGCGCGCGCAATGGTAGCCAGGGATGCGCCGTCACCGGGCCCCTCGGCGCGCTCGGCTGCGGCAATTTGCCGGATCCTGCGAGGCCCGCGGCGTGGCGCGGGCCAGCCGATAGTCGAATAGACCGCCGCGGCGTCGCGCCCGGCGTCGTCGTCACTCGGCGGCCGAGCCGAGCAGGGCCGCCCGCACGATGGCCGAATAGGCCGCTGCCTCCACGCCGATGTTCGACTGGACGACCAGCGACAGCGGTCGTTCGCACTCAGCCGCCTGGCGCAACAGCGCCTGCGGATCGCGGACGAAGCGGTCGAAGTCGCCTCGGTTCCAGATGCCCACACTGAAGGGGGCCGTTCGTTGCCTCAGCTGCGGCGGCCGAAGGATCTCGTCCACGAAGATCCCGCACAGCAGGTACTCGGAAAAGACGCCCGCGTCGTAAAGCACTCGCTGCCATGGCTTGCCTTGGCGGTGCTCGATCTCGGTGCGCAGCGCCCGCACCCAGTCGACGTACCAGATGCCCGGCGATTCCATGAAGTGGTGACGCTCGCTGCCGGGCGGCAAGCCGAGGATCTCACGCGATCTGCGCATGTGCGATGGGTGCTGCGCCGTCACGTCGTCCGGCTCCATGCGCATCAGGATTCGGGGTCCGGAGGTCGGCACGAGGTCGTCGTGCGCGAACGGCCGGATGAACAGCAGGTCGGAGTCCACGAGGCACACTGCCCCGGTCTGGAACACCTCCGGCGCCGAGAGTTTGACGATCTGCTGGACGATCCAGCCCGGCCGGCCGCCGAAGCGGCTCCGCTCGAGCCTCCAGGCGCGCTTGCCCAGCACGCGCTGCAGGCGGCGGCTCCAGGCGGGTGCGTAGAAGATCGGCGAAACGAAATCTTCCTGCGCGAGCACGCGGGTTGCCGTGTCGTCGGCCAGCGCGCGCCGGAACGAGTGCACATCGCGGCGCGGAACCGCCACCACATGCGCGACGGCGCACCGCGCGAAATGCCTCACCGTCTGCCGCAGCAGCACGAAGCGCTCCAGGTCCCCGGCATACGAAGGCGTGAAGAACTGCAGGCCGGCGGACGCC
The DNA here is from genome assembly GCA_020852865.1 of Rubrivivax sp. Taxonomy (GTDB): domain Bacteria; phylum Pseudomonadota; class Gammaproteobacteria; order Burkholderiales; family Burkholderiaceae_C; genus Rubrivivax. Next base: position 82,223 of record JADYZZ010000054.1, on the reverse strand, counting down.
GCGTTCATCGATGCGCATCCCTCGAAACGCACCGGCTGCCGGCTGCCGGGCAGTGCCTCGACCCTTGGGCGAGCGGTAGGCAGGAACGCATTGGTCCCATTTGCCGATGTTCCGGCCGGTGCCTCAGCCCGACGCGCCGTACGCACCGCGCGACCCGAGCAAGCCCTCGTACAGCGCCTCCACATCCCGCGCCCGCCGCTCGATCGAGAAGGTCTCGATCACCTGCCGGCGACCCGCTGACGCGAGGCGCTGCCTGAGCATGCCGTCTTCGCGGCAGCGGCGGATCGCCGCGGCGAGTGCGGCGGCGTCGTTGGGGGCGAAGAGCAGGCCGGTCTTCTCGTGCTCGACGACTTCGAGCGCACCGCCATGCGCCGGGGCGACGACGGGGCGCTGCATCGCCATCGCTTCGACCACCACCATGCCCAGCGGCTCGGGCGAGGTCGACGCCGAGACGACCAGGTCGAGCCCGGCGTAGGCGCCCGTCATGTCCGAGATATGGCCGGTGAAGGTGACGCGCCCGTGCAGCCCGTGGCGTGCGACGAATTCGCGCAGCTCGGCCTCGTACGGGCGGCATTCGTCGGGCGTGCCGCCGATGACGAGGAAGCGCAGGTCGGGGAACTCGTGCTCGAGCAGGCGCACCGCTTCGAGGAAGAGCGCCTGCCCCTTCCAGGCGATCAGCACGCCCGGCAGGCCGACGGCGAAGGCCGTTGGCGGCACGCCGAAGCGCTCGCGAAAGGCGCTGCCTTCGGTGCGTGGGTCGAGCCGCGAGAAGTCGACGCCGTCGTAGATGAGCGTGCTGCGCTCGACCGGCACGCCCAGCTGCGCGATGCTGCCCGCGATCCAGCGCGAGACCGGGATGAAGCGGTCGGGCAGCCGGAACAGCAGCTTCATGCTGCGCGAGCCGAACTGGTCGCCGCGCACATGGCTCACGAGCGGAATGCGCAGCAGCCAGGCGGCCACCACCGCCGCGCGGTTGCACAGCGGCTCGTTGTTGGCGTGCACCACGGCAGGCCGGATGCGACGCAGCCGCCAGGTGAGCTGAAGCAACTGCGGCAGGAAGTTGACGGCGTCGTCCAGCCGCGCGATCGACTGCAGCAGCAGCCAGCGCAGCGCCGGGATGCCGCTCGCCCAGCGCGCCTGCTCGACGCGGCGGCGCAGCCCGGTGACGTCGACGCGCCGATCCGGTATGGCCAGCCAGCAGGCATCGTCGGCGATGCGCGCGTACGGGCCGCCGGCCTGGCCGGTGACGACGATCGGCTCGTACTTGCGTCGGTCGATCGCGCGCACCAGGTGCAGCAGGCAGGTCACCGCGCCGCCGTAGCCGATGCCGTTCTCGACATAGACGATCGGTCTGGGCGCGGCTGCAGCCGCCGCGCCGCGCCGCTGCGCGAGCAGCCGCGCGTAGATCGTCTCGTAGCGGTCGGCCACGCGCAGGATCGAGTAATGCCGCTCGACCATCTCGCGTGCGCGCTCGCCCATGCCGGCGCCGGCCGGCGAGAGGCAGCGCTGCACGGCCAGCGCCAGCGCCGCGGCGTCGTCGGGTGTGTAGGTGTAGCCGTTCACGCCCTCCATCACCAGCTCGCGGCTGCCGCTGGCGCGCGCCGCGACGCAGGGCAGGCTGCAGGCCATCGCTTCGAGCATGACGTTGGGCAGGCCCTCGTTGACCGAAGGCAGTACCAGCAGATCGGCGCACTGGTAGTAGGGCCGCACGTCGTCGTGGAAGTCGTGCAGCACGAAGCGCCCGGGGTGCGCGCGCGCCAGCGCGGCCAGCCCGTTGCGCAGTGCGCCGTCGGGGTCGTCGCGGCTCTGCGGCCCCACGGCAACCAGCAAGGCGCCGGTGCCGAAGGCGTCGTGCGCCACCCATTGCTCGGCCAGCCAGCAGATGTTCTTGCGCTTGTCGAGCACGCCGACGTAGAGCGCCAGCGGCTGGGCGGGCGGCAGGCCGAGCTGCGCGCGCAGCGCGGTCTTCGCGGCGGGAGGCACCCGGGCAAAGCGCGCCGTGTCGACGCCGTTGGGCAGGTAGTGGATTCGCTCGGGCCGCATGCCGCCGCGGCGGAACTCCTCGACCAGATCGCGGCTGATGCCGACGCAGACGCCGATGCGGCGCAGCATCGCGCGGTGGATGCGGCCCACCAGCGGCTGCGCGAGGCCGTGCAGGTCGTCGTCGGCCAGGCTCGCCTTGACGAGCGACCCGAGGCCCAGCACGCGCGCCAGCGGGCCGATGAACGAATGCGTGTAGTACGCACCGTGGCTGTGCAGGATGTCGAAGTCCCGGCGCCGGGCCCAGACGTAGCGCGCGAGGTTGAACCAGAGCCTGAACTCGCGGTGCTTGCGCAGCCGCCCCGGCTCGAGCCGGCGCACGGCGAAGCCGTCGACGACGGCGCTGTCGGCCAGGCCCGGCCAGCGGTTGGTGACGAACTCGACGTGGTGGCCGCGCCGGCGCAGCTCGCCCGCGAGCGTGAGCGCCTGGATCGCCGCGCCGCTGTACTCGGGCGCGAAGAAGGCCGCGTACATCAGGATGCGCAGCGGCGCGTGCGGCGCGCGGGGCGGGGCGGGCATCGGCGAGCGGTCAGGCAAGGTCATCGTGGGCTTCGAGCCAGGCGCCCAGCATCACCAGGCTCCAGACGCGGAACGCGAGGGCGGCGTCGCCGGCGATGTAGCGCGCCGCGTAGCGCGCCACGAGAGCGCCGTCGAGCACGCCGCGCTCGCGCCAACGCGCCGCGTCGAGGTGGCGCCTGACGAGCGCGTGGCCGTCGGCGGCGAGGAAGGCGTGCAGCGGGAAGTCCAGGCCGTGCTTGGGCATGTCCCAGATCGGCGCCGGCACGTAGCGTGCCAGAAGCGCGCGCAGGATGCGCTTGGGCTGGCCCGGCAACCAGCGGTAGTCGGTGCGAAGTTGCCGCAGATGGCGGTCGACGTTCGGATCGGCGTACGGAAAGCGCGGCGCCAGCCCGCTCACACGCTCGGCCTGGTTCAGCCGCTCGCAGGGCATGGCGTCGTAGAGCGCGCTGTAGCGCTCGAAATGCGCGCCGCGCGCGTAGCGCTCGAAGGTGCGCACGAAGCGCGTGCCGGCCAGCGACACCGGCTCGCCGGCCAGGGCCTCGATCTCGGCGCGCCGGAAGCCCCACCAGCGCATCAGCGCCTCGGCCGGGTGCTCGAAGTCGGTGATGCGCGCATAGGGCGCGCTGCGCGGCGCGAGGCGCAGCAGCGCCGTCAGGCCGCGCCGCAGCGGCAAGGGCAGGTGCGCCGCGTACGCCACGGCCACGCGCGCATGCCGCAGCGGCATCAAGCCCACCGCCTCGTCGGCGCCGGTGCCGTCGAGCACGGCGTCGAAGCGCTCGCGGCAGTGGTCGAAGGCGAGCACCGTGACCGGCGTCGCCGGGTCGGCCATCGGCTGGTCGGCGTCGCGCGCCAGGCGCTCGAAGGCCTGCAGGCAGGGCGCGCGCCCGAAGCGCAGCACCTCGTGGCGCAGGCCGAGGTGCTGCGCGATGCGGTGCGCGATCGCGCTCTCGTCGAGCTCGCCCGCGTCGAAGCCGATGGTGAGCGCCGTGAGGTCGGCGCGTTGCGGCGCGGCCAGTGCGCACAGCAGCGCCGAGTCGACGCCGCCGCTCACGAAGGCCGCGGGCCGCTGCGCGCCTTCGAGCCGGCGCGCCAGCGCCGCGCGCAGCAGGGCGTCGAGCGCGTCGAGCGCGGCTTCGAAGTCGGGCGGCGGCTCGGCCGCTGCGCGCGCCGACTCCTGCGCAGCGAGCTGCAGGCCCTCCTCCGACCAGCGCCAGGGCACGCCCGGCTCGGCCGCCTGCACGCCTTCGAAGATGGTGCGCGGCGCGGCGATGTCGCCCAGGCGCAGGTACTCGTGCAGCGACGCGCGCGCCAGCCGGCGCCGTGCGCCCGGGCGGCGCATCAGCGGGCCGAGCGCGCTGGCGAACCACAGCTCGCCCGGCCGGGTGGTGTCGGCGTACAGGCTGCGCAGGCCCGAGGCGTCGCGCAGCAGCAGCGCGCCCTGCTCATCGGCGAGCACGAGCGCGTAGACGCCGTTCAGATGCTCGCCGATGCGCTCGCCCCAGCGCCGCCAGGCCGCGGCGAGCACCTGCGCCAGCGTGGCCGCGCCGTCGAGGCCGAGCGTGCGGCGCAGCTCGGGCAGGTTGTGCAGCTCGCCGTCGAACCAGATCCTGGGCCCATGCTCCGGCGTCGCCCAGGCGGCCGCGCCGAGCTGCGCGCAGCCGACGAAGCCGGGACCGGATTCGAAGGACGCCGCCGGGCTGCTCATCGTGCCGCTCGCCAGCTTGCTTCACTGCTGCTCAGGGCAGCAGCAGCTTCACTTTCGCACTCACGTCCAGCGCGCACTGTGTCGTGACCGACGCGAATTTCGAGGCATTGCGAGACTGCCAATCGAGACACGGCGCCTGGTCGGCCAAGACCACTCCCATGACCTTGCCGGAGGAAGGTGTGACCGCCACTTCGAACGGGTAGCCCTTGGCCTGGCTGGTAACCGGGCAACACAGCATCAGGCGGCTCCTTGCGTTGTAGGCCGCAGGGGACAGCACCAGAGCAGGGCGACGGCCCGCTTGCCCATGGCCCGCCTGGGGCGTGAAGTCCAGCCAGACGACATCGCCCCGCTCGGGGACGTAGATGGCCGTCACCAGACTTCGGCGCCGACTGCCGGCCCTTCGAGAGCCGGGCCATGGCGGTTCTCCGGCGTCATCCTGCCCAGCAGGTCCTCGAGGTTTTCGGCAGCCGGTTCGATGACGAGCCTGCCTTCTTCGACGCGCAGCTCGAGGCTCTGGCCGATCTGCATGCCGGCATCCTCGAGCGCCGGCGCGGGAACGCGCACCGCGGCGCTGTTTCCCCACTTCTGAAGCTCCGCTCGCACGACGTCTCTCCTTTGCAGATGTATATACATTGCAGACACGCGCGGTGCTGCAAGGTCGATACCGAAGGCGCGAGCAGATTTCCGGATGACGGCGTCCTGCGCCAGCGGCTTGTCCAGAAACGCCGCCTCATCCATGTCGCCGGCGCAGCGGCCGATGCGCTCGAGCGGCTCGAGGATGTGAGCAAGACAACCGGCGAGGCGCTGCGAGTCGCGCGTCATATCGGGCGCGCTTCGGCGAGAACCTTGGCCCGGAACTCGTCGGGCAGTGCGCCGGGTGTCGGCACGTCCACCGGCACGCCCAGCAGCCTGCCCAGCTCGTGCCGGATGGCACCGATGTCGAACCGTGTCGTCTCGGGCGTCGGGTCGACGAGGATGTCGAGTCGCTTCGGTCCGTGTCCTCGCCAAGCAGGACGGAACCGAAAACCCGGGCGTTTCGGGTGCGGTGAGATTCGATCACGCGCCGGGTCGCGGCCCGGTTCGACGCCAGCGCTTCGGAAGGCTTCATGCGTTGTCCATTGGCGGAATCCGCGTCATGGTAATGCGATGCGACTCGAGGGACAGGCGAGCCCGCTCGCGCGCAGGAAGGAACCAGCCCGTTGGACGGGCGGAAGAACGCTCACTTGCGGCCCGCCGCGCCGCCCAGCATCCCGAGCGCCGCCTGGGCTGCCCGCCACGGCGTCGCCGACCAGGGCCGTACGGCCACGCTGCGCCCCAGCCGTCGCCAAGCCGTGCTGGAGTCGCCGCGCCGGTGCGCGAGCTGCGCCAGGTGCAGCCACTCGCGCGCTTCGAGCCGGCGCGCGTCGACCCCCAGCGCCTGCGCCTCGCCCGGCTGCCAGCCGGCGGCGTGGCGGCGCAGCACGTCGAGGAAGGCCAGGCCGAGCGCCTCGCCGTCGGCCGAGATGTTGGCGTCGTGGCGGCGGCGCTGCAGGCACTCGCGTCCGCACCAGGCCAGGGGCGCCTGACGCGCCAGGCGCAGCCATAGGTCCAGGTCTTCCACCAGGCGCAAGTCCTCGGCGAAGCCGCCGGCGCGCTCGAGCGCGGCGCGCCGCGCCACCACCGAGCCGGTGGTGATGAAGTTGTTGTCGAGCAGCCGCGCATAGGCCTGCGGCACGATGCAGCCGCGGCCCCAGGCGGCGGCGCCCAGGCCGTTGGCTTCGAACTCGGTGCGCGCGCGCACGCCCTGCGCGTCGAACTGGCGGCAGTCGCCGAACACCAGGGCCGCTTCGGGTGCGCGCTGCAGCACCTCGAGCTGGGCTGTGAGCTTGCCGGCCGGCCACAGGTCGTCGGCGTCGAGAAAGGCCAGGTACTCGCCCTGCGCGGCCTCGATGCCCCGGTTGCGCGCCGCGCTCGGGCCGGCGTTGGCCTGGCGGATGCACCGCACGTCGGCGTGGCCGCGCGCGATCTCGGCGCTGTTGTCCTGCGAGCCGTCGTCGACGACGATCACCTCGAGCGTGAACGGCCCGCGCTGCGCGAGCACGCTCGCCAGGCAGGCTTGGAGGTGGCGTGCCGCGTTCCAGGCCGGAACCACCGCGCTCACCAGAGGCAGTTCGCGCTTCACGGCGAGGCGCGCTCCATCGCAGGCTGGCGCTTCGCGGCAGGTTCGCGCTTCACGGCAGGCACGCGCTTCACGGCAGGCTGGCACTTCATTGCAGCCTCGCGCCCTACAGCCGCCCGCCGCGGAGCATCACGGCCAGCAGGCCGAGGGCGAGCCGCCCACGCGCCAGCGGCGCACGGGCCAGCGCCTCCAGCGTCCAGGCCAGGGCGCGCGCGCGGCTGCCGCTGCGCCAGGCCGCCTTGGCGTAGTCGGTGAGCGCGCCGGCGCAGGCCGCGTGCCACCAGCGCCCGCGCCTGTCGGGCGCCAGCAGCGCGCGGTTCTTGCGGTACGAGGCCAGCGTGGCGGCGCGCATGCGCGGCAGCCGGCTGCTCACGCTGCCCGGCGTGCGCACGACCGTGGTCAGCACTTCGGGGATGCAGGCGTAGCGCGCGCGTGCCGCCAGCCGCATCCACAGGTCGGGGTCCTCGAAGCCGCGCAGCGCGGTGTCGAAGCCGCCCGCTTCGAGCAGCAATGTGCGCCGCGCCATCACGCCCGAGGTGGAGCCGGCGATGGCGGCGCCGTTCAGGAACAGCGCCTCGGGCAGCGAAGCCGGGTCGGCCAGGCAGGGCCAGTCGGCCACCGCACGGCCCTCGGCGTCGACCACACGCGCCGCGGTGGAGCAGAAGCCCACCTCGGGCTGCGCGCGCAGCAGCGTCACCTGGCGCGCCAGCTTGCCCGGCTCCCAGCGGTCGTCGGCGTCGAGGAAGGCGACGAACTCGCCTGCGGCGGCGGCGATGCCGGCATTGCGCGCCGCGCTCGGGCCGCCGTTGGCCTGCCGGATGCAGCGCACGCCCGCGAAGCGGCGCGCCGCTTCGGCCGTGGCATCGGCCGAACCGTCGTCGACGACGATCACCTCGAGCGCGAACGGCCCGCGCTGCGCGAGCACGCTCGCCAGGCAGGCCGCGAGATGGCGCTCGGCGTTGTAGGCCGGGATGACGGCGCTGACGCGCGCCATGAACGCGTCGGCTGCATCGGTTGCGCCGGACGCTTCGGCAGGTTCGGTCGCGTCGGTCACGCGGGACGCGTCGATCGTGTCGGCCGTGCCGGTTGCTTCGCCCGCACCGGTCGCTTCGGCCGCGTCGCCCCTCGGCGCAGCCGCTCGGCTCGCCGTCATCGGGCCTGGCGGTCGGCGGTCCGCCGCCGGGCGCCGACGATGCGCCCGCAGGCGTTGGTGAAATTCATGCCCTGGCGCACCCAGCGCTGCATGCCCAGCATCGCGCGCAGCGTGCGCAGGGCCTGGCGCACGGCCTGCGGATAGAGGTACAGCGGCGCGCCGAAGAGCCGGCGCGGCGAGTCGGGCGTGTCGTACAACCCGGCACGCAGGCCGCTCGCGTAGTGCAGGCGCAGGAAGTAGCTGCGCTCGAGCCGCCAGGGCTCGACGAAATGCTGCGTCACCATCGCCGGCCGGTAGCCGATGCGGCAGCCGCGCTCGAGCAGCGCCTCGAACATGACCACGTCCTCGCCGCCGCCCACCGCAGCGCCCGCGCGGCTGTAGCGGCGGTCGTAGCGCAGGCCGTCGGCGAACAGGCTCATGCGGTAGCAGACGTTGGCCGTCCACACCGGCGTGCTCGCGTCGCGGATCGCGAAGGCGGCGTCGCCGTAGTCGACTTCGGCCAGGAAGCCCAGCAGCTCGGGCCCCAGCCAGCTCGGCCGTTCGTGCGCCTCGAACTGCACGCGCACGCGCCCGCCCGCGCAATCCAGACCCTCGTCGCGCAGCGCGGCCACGCCCTGCTGCACCCAGCCGGGCTCGGGCAGTTCGTCGTCGTCGAGCATGAGCAGGAACTCGGCGCCGGCGGCCTCGGCCAGCAGCCGGTTGCGCGCCGGCACGATGCCCTGTTCGCTCTCGGTGACGAAGCGCAGCGGCGCGCCGGGCTCGGCGGCCAGCCGCGCCAGCACGGCTCGGGCGTCGTCGGGGCTGTTGTTGTCGACGCAGACGATCTCGAACGGCTCGTCGCAGCGCTGCGCGCGCAGCGCCTGCACCAGCCCCGGCAGGCGCGCGGCGCGGCGGTAGGTGCAAAAGCCCAGCACCACGCGCGGCGCGGTGCGCTGCGGAGCCGGCGCGAGCGTGTTCATGCCTGCGCCGCTTCGCGCCCGGCGCCGCGCAGGCGCGCGGCCAGATAGCGCATGCGGCCCTGCCAGGAGCCGTCGTTGGTGCCCATCGCCACCTTGCGCCCGAAGCGCGCCGGCTTGTCGCCCCCCGTGATGTCGAGCCGCCGCACGGCCAGCGCGTCGCCGCCCGGCCGGTTGAAGCCCGAACGCACGCTGTAGGCGATGCGGTAGCCCGCCTGCGCGACCGCCGCGCGCGCGGCCTCGTCGCAGCGCCCGTAGGGGTAGGCGAAGCCGTCCACGGCGCGGCCGAGCAGATCCTCGAGCTCGCGGCGCGAGCCGGCGACCTGCTCGTGCAGCCGTGCCGCGTCGAGCGTGGTCAGATCGGAATGCGTGCGCGAGTGGCTCTGGAAATCGAAGCCGTGGCGGGCCATCTCGTCGATCTGCGCGCGCGCCAGCAGCGCGCGCGGGCCGCCGCGCGTATCGGCGCCTGCGGCCCAGCGGTCGTGCGCGCCGATCAGCGCGCTGACGAGGAACACGGCGGCAGGCCAGCCGCGCGCCGCAAGCACGGGCAGCACATGCTCGTGCAGCCCGGCGTAGCCGTCGTCGAAGGTGAGCAGCACGGCATGCGGGGGCAGCGCCGCCAGGCCGAGGTACCAGTCACGGAACGCGGCGTGGCTGCAGGGGCGGTAACCGTGGTCGGCGAGCCAGCGCATCTGTGCGGCGAAGCGCCGCGGTGCCACGCACAGCGCGGGGTCGTCCGCGGCCGGATCGACACGGTGGTACATCAGTACGGGTACGCGCTCGGCGCCCATGCCATCGGTTCGCGGTGCTGGCTGCACTTGTCTCGCTCGTTCGGCCCGCGGCGGCCGGCGCGTGGGCCTGGCTGCAGGGTGGCGCAGCGTAACAAAACCCTGCGTCGCATCGGTGTGGCGCCGCGCCGGCGGTGGGCTTTACGTCACGGAGTCACGCGCCTCGAGAACCCGCGTCAGCGCACGGCGCTTTCGCGCCGGCCCAGCAGCCGGGCATAGACGGCGCGCGGCAGCAGCGCGGCGAACCAGTACTTCCAGTGCTGCGGCGCCACGCGGCCGGCGCGCGGCAGCGCGCGGAAGATCGCGCGCGCGTTGTCGATGTCGCCGGCCCAGTGGCACTCGAGCCCCTTGCGGGCCAGGCGCCCCTGCATCGAGGCGCGCCGTGCCGCCCGCGGGATGCGCGCCGCGTCGTCGGGGAACTCGGCAACGAAGCTCTTCTGCACGCGCAAGTGGTTGATCGCGGCAGCGGCCTTGTCGCGCGTCGTCTGCGCGTCGTGGAAGTGGTAGTAGGCCAGCACGCGCGGCACGCGCACGAGCGGCCGGCTCTTGCCGAGCTTGAGCCACAGGAGCATGTCCTCCGACGTCTTGAACCGCGGGTCGAAGCCGCCCGCGGCGCGCACGTCGGCCAGCCGCGCGAGGCAGGCGTGGATCGGCCACTGACAGCTGTCGAACAGCTTCGCGAGCTTGTCCGGCCCTTCGAGCTCGGGTGGCACGTAGGGCTGGCCGCGGCCGCCCGGCAGCCCGAGGTTCTGCCAGCCGCAGTAGGCGATGCCCGCCTGCGGATGCGCCTCCAGCGCGGCCAGCATCTGCGCCAGGAAGTCCGGCTCCCAGGTGTCGTCGGCGTCGAGGAAGGCCAGGTACTCGCCGCGCGCGGCGGCAAGGCCCGCGTTGCGGGCGGCGCAGACGCCGCGGTTGGGCTGGCGCACGACGCGGATGCGCGCGTCGTCGCGCGCCAGCGCCTCGGCGAGCGCGACCGAGCCGTCGGTCGAGCCGTCGTCGACGAACACCAGCTCCCATTCGGACAGCGTCTGCGCGCGCACGCTGGCGATGCTCTGCGCGAGATGCGCCGCTGCGTCGAAGCAGGGCATCACGACCGATATGCGGGCCCCCATCGCCGCACCCGTATGCGCCTGACGCCGCGGCTTCAGGCCGGCCTCAACAGGAAGGCCGCGCAGTCGGCGCGTTCCTCGGCGTTGAGCGTCGCCGCAAGGGTGCGGAACTCCGCCACCTGGGCCGGCGTGATCTCGCAATCGTCGCGCGACGTGAAATACGAGCGCGCGCCGAACATTGCGATGTCCTTCAGGTACTGCTCGCTGGCGATGAGCGTCACTTCGTCCATGTCGAAGAACACGCGCTCGACGACGAAACCGGCACGGGCAGCCGCGATGCGCATGCTCTCCCTGCTGTGCAGATACAGATGCCGCGGCGCGTCCAGGCCCATCCAGCACACGCCGTACTTCTCCCACAAGTACGAGGGCACGACGGGCACCCGCACCAGGCAGGTGCCATCATCGCTCAGCAGCGTGCGTGCCGCGCGCAAGGTGGCGTCCTGATCGGGAATGTGTTCGAGCGAATGATGGAAGCTGATGAAGTCGTAGCGGCCGCCGACTTCGGAAATGTCGCAACGTCGATACGAGACCTTTCCGCTCCGGTGGTCGCCGCGCATGAACGGGTCGACCCCGGTCAACGAGCCGAACCCCAGTTCCTCCAGCGCCTCGAGCCACCACGAGCGCTCGCCGCAGCCGACGTCGAGAAAGCTCGTGCGCATGCCGCGGCGCCGATCGGCGGGAAGATACGGCGTGCATTGCCGCCACTCGTAAGGCAGTTCCACGAAGCGCCAGAGCAGCGCCTCGAGCGCGGAGCGCTTCCACGCAAGCCGATTCGCCACGCGGAGCTTCTGCAGCCGGCGGTATAGGCGTCCGTGCCGTGCGCGCGCTTCAGCCGGCCGGAACGAGTAGTAGTTGGGTGGGTAATGTGCGGCCAGGTCCGTCGGGATCTCCGCGATCTGAAGGCAACCGCACCGCGCGCACTGGAAGTATTCGAACCGGACTTGCGTTCCGAACTGCATCTCCTTGGGGAAGAAACTCCGATGCGCACCGTCGTCGTGGCAGATGCGACAGGTACTCATTCGTCGCGCATCAGCCGCGGTCGAAAAACGCCGTCGTCGACACCGGATTTGCCCCGTGCGCAGTTCGATCGACCGAGCCGAGCGTGCCGCAGGCAACGCGTGCGCCGGCACCGACGTACGCGGTGCGGCGGCGGATGATCGCCCGATCGAAACCGAGCCTTGCTGCGGCGTTGATCAACGCAGGAGTGCCTCGAACGTCCGAAGCTGGCGCTGCGCCTCCCGCGCCTGCCCAAGGTAGGTGCACGAGGCATTCTGGCGGCCGAACATGTACTCCACTTCGCTCTTCGCATGGCCGAGGATCCTCTGCCGCTCCTGCTTGGGAATGGAGAAGTCGGTCAACCTGAGCATCAGAACCTTTCCCGCGCACAGATGGTGCACGCCGTCGCAGTTCGGCGGCAACTTCCGCTCGAGGAAGAAGCGCTGGCAATAGTCGGGCAGTTTCGAGGTCTCGAGCGCACTCGGCCCCCAGCCGTTGGCCAGATCGACGACGGCCCTGGCGTCGGATGCCGCGAAGACGGTCAAGACGAACGCCATCAGGGCCGCACAGACTCCACGCGTGGCTATCGCCATGACGACCTCCTTCGAATGCAGACGAGACAGATGACCCTGCTCCGAGTCTAGCCTCGGATGGCTGCCCACCGCGCGGTCGCGCTGCGCGAGGTGCGGCACAGGTCGGCTCGACATGTGCAACCTTGCGCGGGGACGTCGCGACCAGGTCGCGTCGGTCGGCCGAGTCCGGCTCAAGTCGCCGGCCCGGTCTTGACCAGCCAGAGACTGCCGCCCGGTGCGTCCTCGAAGAACGAAATCGGGTCCTTCTCGCTCTTCAGTGCCAGGGGAATCGACCGTGCAACGCGCTCGCGCATGTGGCGCACGACGTAGGAAACGAAGAACTCGATGCGGAACGCCGGGTTGTATTGCAGGAAGGCGCGCAAGAGATACGCCTCGTTCCAGGCTACGCCCTCGCGCACCCATTCCTTGGGGTATTCGAACGGGTAGAAGATGTCGTGGAAGTGGACGCGTACGCCCGATGCGAGCCGGGGCAGGACCTCGAACAACAGGAAGTTCACATCCGAGCCCGTCTTGCTGACGTGGCTGCTGTCGACGAACAGGATGTCGCCGGCCTCCAGCTCCTGGAAGACCGACAGCGGCGTGGCTTGCACCGGCTGGCGCAGCACCGTCGCATGCGCGCGGTCGCCTTCCCACAGCAGGGACTCGAGACGCTCGGGGTGGGGCTCGACGAAGGTGAACGCGACGCGGTGCCCGAGATGTCGGTCGTTGGTGTCGAGCATGAGTGCCGACGAATACCCCGAGCCGACCTCGACGATGCGCTTGGGCGGCTGATGCCGCAGCATGGAATACAGCGTCACACCGTCCGCATACGAGAAGTATTCGTTCTTGAAGTGGTAGCGGAAGTCCGGCGTCGGCCCGTCGGGAAACGCGATGTCGCCGTGCAGCGATGCGAACACTTCGACGAGTTCGGCCTGCCGCTCGGCGTTGAGGTCGAGCCCGCCGAGCCGGGCGTGGCCGGTGTCGAAAATGGCCGCTGCGCGTCGCTCGACCTCGTCCAGCGCCGGGATCGGCGAATAGAAGTGCCCGGGCGGCTGCCAGGTCTTCCAGCGCCGCAGTTCGAGCTGCTGGCGGTCGATCTCCTCGTGCAGCCGACGGATGTAGGGGATGCTCTTGATCAGTTGCTTCATGGCTGCTTTCGTTGTCGGCGAGGCGCCGGCGATCAAAGGGCGATGGACGGTGGACCGAGGTGCCGCTTCAGACATGCGCTCGACCACGAATCTCGAGTTGACGATGGCGGCGAATGCTGCCGATGTGCCGCAGCACCCACCAGCCCGAGCGCAGGACGAGGCCACGGTCGATCTCGTGCAAAGTGAAGGGGTACTCGTTGCGCGCGCCGCCGTGCAGCAGTTGGCGCCAGAACTTGCGTGCCACGAAACGCAGTGCAACAGAGAAGCGCACGCCCGGATCCTTGAGCCGCTCGAGGTAAGTCGACTTCAATCGCAGGAACACCACGAAGCGGCTCACGCCGCGGTGCTCGTTCGTGCGCAGGTGCACGACCGGCGCCGCGCGGCTGACGAGCAGCTTGTAGCCGTGCCATTGCAGGCGGCGGCACAAGTCGAACTCCTCCCAGTAGGCGAAGTACAAGGGGTCGAAGCCGCCCACCCGCTCGATGGCGCGCGAGGGCAGGAACAACGCCGCTCCGAACAGGCGCGGCGCGGCGAACTCGGACGGGATCTGAGGCTCGTCCGCACGCAGCGCCGTGATGCCGGCATCGGCCATCACGCTGCGCGCGAAGAAGGAGTCGATCGTGACGCCGTCGCGCTCGACTTCGATCGAATTGAGCGCGCCGATGCCCGGATCGGCCTCGCACAACGCGACGAAGTGCCCGATGCACTGGCTGGCGACGCGCGCGTCGGGGTTGACGATGAAGACGTAGCGCGCTCCGCCGGCAAGCGCCCGGCGGATGCCGGCGTTGTTGCCGCCCGCATAGCCCGTGTTGGCCGGAAGCTGGACGAATTCGTCTTCCCGCAGGGCGGTCTGCAGCCGCTGCCCGCTGCAGTCGGGCGACGCGTTGTCGAGAACGAGGATGTGCAACGCGGGGTAGTCGCTTGCGCGCAGGGCGGCAACGCAGCCCAGGGTGTCGTCGAGCGAGTTGAAGTTGAGCACGAGCGCCCACACGCTCGGAGGCGGCGCATCCGCTGCTGCGCGGCCGGCCGTACCGACGGCCGGGACGATGCCAGTCGACAGCGCGGGAGCGTCGGGCGCAACAACGGCAGCTAGCGCGCCCGTCCCGAGGCTGGGCGTCGTGGCGAATGCGCTCGGGTTCAATTCACGAGCCTGCCGATTCACGGCTGCAGCCGCACGCCGGTCCCGGCCGCAGGGCGGGCGTACGGGGCGTTGCGCCATCTCTCATGTCGGCAACCGCAGCAGGGTGCGCCAACGGGCCTGCTCCGTGCGCAGCGCAGGCAGCGGGGCGTACAGGGCCAGAGCGGCATACACCAGCGCCCCGATCGCGCCGACGCAGGCCACATGCAGGAGATCGTGCGCGAGGATCCAGGCGGGCAGGGTCAGCTCGACGCCGGCCAGGATCAGCGCCAGCGCCAGGTTGAGCCCGATCGCCGGATACAAGGCGCGGAGCGTGTCGCGCCAATCGGCCTGCAGCGTGCGCAGCGCGAGCACGAACATCATGCTGCCGGTGGTGGCGCTCACCGCGACCAGCGCCCAGGCCACGCCGTCGATGCCTGCCGGCAATGCCAGCCAGATGGCGACGGCGTTGAGGGCCAGCGACAGCAGCTGGATGCGCAGTTCGGCGCCGAGGCGATTGTGCGAGGCGGCAACGGCTCCGCTCAGGTTGCCCAGCAGCCAGATCGGCCAGGCAAACGACAGCCAGAACAACGGTCCGGCCGAAGCGACCCATTGCGCGCCGTAGATGCCCCGCACAAGGGGCTCGGCGAGCCAGAACAGGCCGACGTAGATCGGCGTGGCATAGACGGCCACGAGGCCGATGCTGCGATTGAACAGATAGCGGCACTTGTCCAGGTTGGCCTGTTCGAGCGCGAGCGCACGAAACAGCACCTGATACACGGACCCCGAGGCGAAGAGGAACGGCATCATTGCCAGGCTCTCGCCCTTGTTGAACAGGCCCACGCTGCGCGGACCCAGGGTCTGCGACAGGATGAAGATGCTGACCCGCTCGCGCAAGTAGTCGACCAGATCGTTGCCGGCGACGAGTGCGCCGTAGCGCGCCAGATCGCCGGCGCGGGCGAGCTGCAGCGAGAAGGCGGGCCGCCAGCCGGTCTGCCACATCAGCAGGACGGAGCGCAGGGCCGAGCCGGCAATGCCGCCCCAGATCAGGCTCCAGACATCCCAGCCGCGCAGCGCCAGCGCGATGCTGACGCCGCTCGAAGCCACCAGGCAGGCGACGTTGACGCCGGTCATCGCCTTGAAGCGCAGATCGCGATGCAGCGCATTGCTTGGCACCGTGACAAAGGGGCGGAAGACGAAGCTGAGGGCCGAAAGGCGGAGCAGATCGCGATAGATCGGGTTGCCGTACCAGTCGGCGAACAGCGGCGCGGTGACGTAGAACAGGCCGTAGATCACGCAGCCGATGAGCAGTTGCAGCGTGAAGACGACGTCGAAGTCCTCCTTGCTCACGCGCTCGGCGCGGACCAGGGCCTGGCCCATGCCGCCGCCCGCGACGAAGCCGACCAGGCCGGTGAAGATCTGGATCGTCAGCAGCATGCCGAAGGCCTCGGGCGCAAGCAGGCGCGCCAGCACGACGCCGAACGCGAACGTCAGCACCTGGTCGCTGACCCGGCCGGCGAAGGCCCAGGCGATGCCGCGGCGGATGGGGATCGAGGTCACGTCGGAAGCACCGCGCACTGCGGCGCGCGGGGTCGAAATGTAGCTTCTGACCGAAGGGTCTCGGGGGCGCCACGCCTGGGAATCAGGCACCAGATCACGGACTGGCGCAGAGCATCGGGTGCGGTTCGTGACCTGACCTTTCTCCAACGTCCAACGCGTGCGCCTTACCGCTCACGCGCCGCGCTGCCTCACCCCGCCCGATCGAGCCTGTCGAGCAGCGCCAGCGCACGCCTGGCGTTGCCGCGCGCCACGCGGGTCTCGAAGCGCACACGGGCGTCATAGTTGGCGAGCGCGACCGTGGCCAGTTCGTCCATCAGCTTGTTGACGCTGATGTCGTTGGACTTCGCCAGCGCCTTCAGGCGCTCGTGCTTGTCGTCGGGCAAACGGATCGTCAAGGTGGACATGGAAACGCCTCCAGGCATTGCTCGGGCGTCAGCACCCTGAGCGGGGGAAACATCAACTCGCCGCGCGCCACGTCACGCAGGTTGCGCGTGACGATGGCGCCGGCCTGCGCGGCGACACCCAACTCGATGAGATGGTTGTCGCCCTCGTCGGGCAAGTTGGGTCGCCAGGCGTAGAACACTTCGACCCATCGGCACCGGCTCATCAAGCCATCGAACACTTCGCCGCGCTCCTTGGCTGACAACACCGAGCCGGCAAACAAGCACGTAGAGCAGCGTCGTGGCGACGAGCATCGTGGCAAGTGCGGGAACCAAGCGCGCCAGGCGGTGCGAATAGAAGCGCGCAAGGAAGGCGCCCGCGCCTTCGGCCTGGTGGCCGGCCAGCGAGGCCGTCACTACGTAGCCGGAGATCGCGAAGAAGACATCGACGCCTACGAAGCCGCCGGGCAGCCACCTGGGGTCGAGGTGATACAGCAGCACCGCGATGACGGCGAGGCCGCGCAGGCCGTCGACGTGCGGGAAGTACGACGGTGTCGACTGCGTCTCGGGACGCGGCACAGCCCTGTCGCTTGGCGCCGCGATCAGGGAGCGGCCCGAGTGTGCCGCCGCAGCCACTGCTCCAGCATCATCAGGATCCACACCATCTCGCCGTAGTACCCGGGGTGCGCCGGCAGGTGCTGCGCGAGCAGGGTCTCGACGAAGTCGCGGCGCACGACGCCGCGGCCGGCGATCGAATGCAGCGAGTCGGTTGCGAGGCGCTTGAGCCCCTCGTGCCGGTTGGCCCAGACGCCGAAGGGCAGGCCGAAGCCCTGCTTGCGCTTGGCGATGATCTCGTCGGGCAGGAAGCCGCGCAGCGCCTCCTTGAAGAACCAGCGCAGCTTGAGGCCCTTGAGCTTGTATTCGGTGGGCAGGCCGAGCGAGAAGTCGACGACGCGCGCGTCGAGGAACGGAAAACCCACCTGCACGCCGGCCAGCGCGGTGGTGCCGACGACCTTGGGCAGGTCGGTCTCGGTGAGCGTGTAGCGCCAGTCGAAGGCGAGCGTGCGATTGAGCGCGCTCGCCCCGGGCACGGCCTGCCAGACCTCGCGCTGCTGCGCGAGCGGCGCCGCGGCGTCGACCTGCGCCAGGAAGTCGGGCGTGAAGACGTTGGCCGGGCCCAGGCGCAGCAGCAGGTTGTACATCTCCATGCGGTCGGGCATCGGCACCTTGGCCTGCTCGACGTAGCTGCGGCCCTTGCGCGCCAGCGGCAGCGCGCCCAGCGGCGTGCGCTCGAACATGGGCTCGAGCAGGCCCGTGCGCAGCGCGCCGGGCACGGCGTGGTACCAGCCGAAGATGCGCTGCTTGGCGTAGCGCGCGTTGCCGCCGTAGAGCTCGTCGCCGCCGTCGCCGGCCAGCAGCCTGGTCACGCCGTCGGCGCGCGCCATCTGCGCGCAGTAGAAGGCGGGCAGCGCCGAGCTGTTGCCGAAGGGCTGGTCGTAGTGCGCGGCCACGGCGGGGATGCTGCGCACCAGATCGTCTGGCGTCACGTAGTACTCGTGGTGCTCGGTGCCGAAGCGGCGCGCCGCGATGCGAGCGAACTGCATCTCGTCGTAGCCCTCGGCCTCGAAGCCGATCGAGTAGGTGGCGGCGGCGCGGCCGGTGGTCTCGCCGATCATCCCCGCGACCGTGGAGCTGTCGGTGCCGCCGCTCAGAAAGCAGGCGGCCTTGCTGCCGTCGAGCTGCGCCGCCACGGCGTCGCGCAGGTGCTGGCGGAATTCGGCGGCGAGCGCGGAGAAGTCGGGCCGGCGCGGTTCGTCGAAGCGCGGCTGCCAGTAGCGCGCGAGCGTGAGCCGGCCGCTCTCGAAGACGGCACAGTGCGCCGGCGGCAACCGGAACACGCCGCTGAAGATGGTGCGCGGCGAGGGGATGACGTGGAAGTAGAGGTAGTCGAACAGCGCCTGCGGCTCGATCTCGGCGCGCGGCGCGAGGGCGGCCAGTTCGTCGGCGCGTTCGGCGCAGTGCAGCCGGCCGTCGACGATGCGCCAGCACAGCCGGCGGATGCCGAAGCGGTCGGTGGCGAGGAAGCTGCGGCCGCCGGTTTCGAGCGTGACGGCGAAGTCGCCTTCGGCGGCCGCGGCTGCGGCCTCGGGGCCTTGCTGCAGCGCTGCGGCAAAGGCGGCGAGAGGGCCCTCGCGCCGTGCGAGGTCGGCCAGGCGCGGGTCGGCGAAGCGCGGCGTGCCTTGCACCCAGCCGGTGGGGGCGGTAGGCTTGCGACCGTACTCGCCCGTGCAGGCGCCGGGGGGCTGCCCGCTCACAGCAGAGCCTTGCGCGCCGTGCGCTGCGCGATGGCCGCCCAGCGCTGCCCGATGGTCGCCGCGCACCGCGCGACGGGCGCCGCGCGCCGCGCGACGGGCGTCTGGAACCGGCCCGGCGTGCTCATGCCTGGCTCGCCCGCTTGTGCCTGTCGGCCCGCGTCTGCAGCGCGCCGGGCAGTGCCGGCCGCGCGCCGAGCGCGCGCGTGGCGCAGGGGTGCAGGTACTCGTGCGTGGGCATGAGCGGCATGCCTTCGCGGCGGCCGGGGTCGAGCGGAGCGGGCAGCGCGGCGCCGCGCGCCACGCGGTAGTCGTACCCGGCGGGGTCGGCGAACACCTCAGGGCCGGCATAGGCGTTGGCGCGGTACTCGCCCGCGGCCGCCCCTTCCAGGTGCGCGCCGTTGCCGACCAGCAGGTTGCAGGCGGCAAGCAGGTCGACCGCGCCCGGCGCCACGCGCAGGCAGCGCCCGCCCTCGGGCAGTTCGTCGACGAGCGTGTTGTGCACCAGCGCGAGCGTGTTGCGCGGCCAGCGGTAGCCCTCGGCGCCGTACGAAATCATGATCGGGTTGTCGGTCATCGGCCCTTGCTGCACGACGTTGCCCACCACCAGCGCCACGCCGCCGTTCGGGAACTCGAGCTCGTAGCTCGATGTTCCGCCCGCCTCGTCGGTGAGCCGGCTGTAGAAGACGCGGCTCACCGCGGCGCGGCTCTTGAGCAGGTGGCCCACGCTGCCGTGATGGAACCAGCAGCCCCATACGGCAAGGCTGGCGATGCTACCGGCGTAGAGCTGGTGGTTGTGTCCGTCGGGCCTCAGGTTGTGCGCGAATTCACTGAACTGCAGCACCAGTTCGGCACGCGGGTCGTTGCTCGTGAGCAGGCCCATCTCGTTGCCGCCGAAGCGGCAGCGGCGCAGCGTGAGCTGTCCGGCCTCGAAGCGGATGCCGGCGCCGTTGCGCGCGGCCACGCGCGCGCCCTCGAAGTCGAATCCGCTCACCGCGACGCGCCCGCCGCGCACGACCCAGATCGCCTTGCCTTCGGCGGCCTGGCCGTCGGCGACGACGCGCACGCGCCCGCCCGTGGCGCGCAGCGTCAGGCGGTCCTGCAGCCAGGCGGCGACGGCGGCCTCGCCGCGGTATTCGCCGGCGTCGACTTCGACGACGTCGCCGTCGCGCGCAACGCTTGCGGCTGCGGCGATGGTCTTCAGCGCGCGGCCGGGGCCGACCTGGAGCGTGGGCGGCGCGGGCTGCGCATCGCCGCGTGTCGCGCAGGCGGCGGGCAGGATGCACCAGGGCGCGTACCAGGGCGCGGCGGCAAGCAGCCAGCGGCGGCGGGTGCAGCGCCGAGTGTCACGGTGGGCTTGGGGCATGCGCGGCGTTGCCGCAGTCGGCGGTCGGCTGTCGGTGAATGGCGGGATTCTGGTGCCGCTGCGGTGCTTCGGGCCCAGGCTTGTGCTGAGGCCCGCGTGTCGCCGATTGTCGATATCCTTTACAGCCCCGTCCGCGGCTGCTGCCGAGGTGGCCGGGCAAGCGCTTGATTCCCGGGGTCTTGCCCGTCATGGCTCGGAACTTGCATGAAACGCCGGAACGGCAATTGGAGAGGAAAGCAGGATGAGCAAGTCGATCTTTCGTGCCGCGGCGGCGGCGGCGGCGCTGCTGGGGCTGTCGATGCCGGCGTTGGCCGATTTCAGCGGCTACTACGCGGTGGGCAACTGGACGCAGGCGTGCTCGCCGGCGGGTTGCGCCGACGACAACGGCAGCGTTTCCCTGCTGGGCGCGCCGGCTTCGATCGAGCTGGTCGGCTCGGATACCGATTCGGGTGAGTTCAGCCGGCGCGATTTCACGATCCTCACGCAGGCTGCGGGGACGGTCACCTTTCACTGGGCATATGCATCCAGCGACTCCGATCCTCTGTACGACCCGGCCTGGTATTGGAACGGCGGCCAGGTCCAACTGACCAGTGACAGCGGCTCCACGACCCAGTCGGGCGACGTGAGCTTTGCGGTCAGTGCCGGCCAGTTGATCGGCTTCAGCATCGGGACCAACGACAACCAGTTCGGCAACGCGACCCTGACGATCTCGCAGTTCAGCGCTCCGGTGCCCGAGCCGGGGTCTGTCGCGATGATGATGCTCGGGCTGGCCGGGGTGGCCGGTGCGGTGGCCCGCCGACGTCGCCAGCGGCGAGCGTGAACCATGGGTGAGCCGGCGCCGCTGCCTCGCTGCCGCCGCCCCTCGCTGCACTCGAGAATCGCCGACCGGGGCCGAGCCCGGTCGGCATCGTTCTTCCCATGACCCAACCCCGGAATCGGAGCGAGACCATGAGATCGCTGATCCTAGCCACGGCTGCCGGTGCCTTGCTGGCGTCGGTGCCGGCTGCCTCGATGGCAGCATGCGCCGCGCCGTCGGTGCGCGTGAACACGAAAGCGGCGATGAGCGCGCTGCTCACCGGCAATACGGCGTGCGTGCCGCCGGTGACGCAGCCGACGATGGATGCGCAGGAAGAGCATCTGGCCGGCGGCCTGCTCTTCGACTTCAAGCGCGGGCCGGTCGATCCGGTCGATCCACGCAAGCAGATCGGCACCTGGTCGGTCAGCGGCGCCGACGGCCGCGGCGTCTTCGTCACCTATGACTACGGCGGCGGCAAGATCTTCACCTACTCCGTCTGGGACAACGGCGACGGCACGCACAGCCTGTGCAGTGCCAATCCCGAAATCAAGGCCCGGATCAAGTCCGGCGGCGGCGGCTGCTGAACGGGCCGCGCCGCCTCGCGTGCGAGCGCAGCCCGAGCCGGAGCCGCCCGGGGCGCAGCGGCACCGCGGCGCCTGAACGCGTGCACGCCGTGCGGGTGCGTGCGGCGTGATACTCGCGCCGAAGTCGCACCGTCCGCACGCCGATCTCACGCCGGCCTCAGGCTGCCTGATGCCCGCATTCGACGCCGGCCGGCCGGCATCCGGGCGGCGGCTGCAAGCGCTGGCATTGCCGCGCGCGCAAGCCTGAAGGGGTGATCGAGTTGACGAGAACGCGGCTGGTGCTGGCCACGATCGCCTGTGCGCTGCTCGTCGCGCATCTGCTCTTCCTGCCCTATGCGTTCGCGCCGCTGACGGCGAGCGAGGCGGCCTGGCGCTTTGCCCGCATCCGCTGGGATCGGCTCGGCTCGGATCAGAACGTCGCGCTCGTGTCGCGGGCGCTGATGTTCCTGCCGCTCGGCGCGCTGCTCACCGCCTCGGCTGCGCCGGCGCCGCGCCGGCGCCTCGAATGGCCGGCCTGGATCGCCGCCTGCCTGCTCGGCACGGCCTGGGCCCTGGGCGTCAACTTCGCGCAGCTGTGGTTCCCGGGCCGCACCGTCAATCTGAACAACGTCGCCGCCGAGCTGGCAGGCGTTGCGCTCGGCGCGTTGCTGTGGAGCGGCCTCGGCCGGGCCGGCCTGAGCTGGTGGAGCCGGCTCGCGTCGGGCGGGCCGGTGAGCGTGCGCGCGGCGCTCGACGGCTACGTGTTCGCCTACCTGATCGCGAGCCTGATGCCGTTCGACTTCGTCACGAGCCCGGCCGAGCTCGCGCAGAAGATCGGCTCCGATCTGTACGGCCTCTGGCGCGCGCCGGTGGGCTGCGGGCCGGCGCCGTGCTGGCTGAAGTCGGTGGCCGTCGCGCTGGCGACCTTGCCCTGCGGCTGGTGGCTCGCGCTGCGGCGGCGGCCGGCGCGCACCGGCTGGCTCGCGGCAGGCCTGGTCGGGGCCATCGCGGCGACGGCGATCGAGGCGCTGCACTTCCTGATGGTGAGCGGCCTCAGCCAGGGCGCCTCGGTGGCGACGCGCGCGCTCGGCATGGCGCTGGGCGCCTTGGCGTACGGGGGCCGCGCGCGCTTCGCGGCCGTCGATCTCAACCGCCTCGGCCGGCCGGCCGTGATCGCCTTGCTCCTGCCCTATCTCGCCGCGATTGCCTACGTGGCGGGCTGGTTCCGCGCGCCCTGGCTCGGCGTCGACGGCGCGCTGGCACGCGCGGACGAAGTGCGCTGGATGCCCTTCTACCACCAGTACTTCGCGCCCTACACCGAAACCATGGCGAGCACGCTGCTGCACCTCGCGCTCTATGCGCCGGTGGGCCTGCTGTGCTGGCTGTGGGCGCGCCGGCGCGCGCAGGCGCCGCTCGGGCCGGCAGCGGCGCTGGCGGCGGCGCTGGCCTTCGGCGCCGAGACGAGCAAGGTGTTTCTCGCCGGCCGCGTTGCGGACTACACCGACGTGCTCATCGCCGCGGTGGCCGCGGCGGCGGCGCTGGCGATGCTGCGCTGGGTGTCGACGCCGCACAGACCCGTGCCCGACTCGGCTGCGGCAGCGCGACCGCCGCTCGGCGCTGCCGCGGCCGCGCAAGCTCCCGGCGCGGGGGCGAGCAGACCGCTCGGCCGCCTCGCCGGCCTCGCCTTGCTCGCGCTCGCGCTCTGGACGGCCTTCGACTTCCCGGTCGGCCGCTGGGCGCTGCTGTTCGGCCTGGCCGGCTACGCGGCGCTGTTGTGGCGCGTGCCGACGGCCTATCTCATCGTCGTGCCGCTGCTGCTGCCGCTGCTCGATCTGGCGCCGGCGAGCGGTCGCTTGTACTGGGACGAGTTCGATGCGCTGCTCGCGCTCACGCTGGGCCTGCGGCTGCTGCAGCCGATGCCGGTGCGGCGCGGCGCGGCGGCCAAGGGGCCTTGGATCGCGCTCGCGCTGCTCGCCGCGTCGGTGGCCGTGAGCACGTTCGTGGGCCTGCTGCCGCTCGATGCGCTCGACGCCAACGCGTTCACGAGCTACCTCAGCCGCTTCAATGCGCTGCGCGTCGCCAAGGGCTATGCCTGGGCCTTGGCCCTGGTCTGGCTGGTGGCGCGCGATGGCTGCGCCGAAAGGGGAGCGGGCGCGCTCGGAACCGGGCTCGCGCTGGGCCTCGCCGCGGCCGTGGCCGGCGTGCTGTGGGAGCGCCTGGCGTTCGTCGGGTTCGCGGACCTCGCGGCGCCGTTCCGCGCGGCCGGCCTCGTCTCGGCGACGCATGTCGGCGGCGCGTACCTCGAAGCCGTGCTCGTCGTGCTCGCGCCCTTTGCCGTTGCGCAGGCGCTTGACGCGCGGTCCGTGGCGCCGCGGCTCGCCTGGGGCGCGGTCGTCGTGTCGGGAGCGGCGGCCATCCTGATGACGCTGTCGCGCGCCGCCTTCGCCGGCTGGCTCGTCGCGATGACCGTCTTTGCCGTTGTGTGGGCGATGGAATCGCGCCGCGGCCGCAGCGCGGCGCCGGCGCGCCGGCGCTGGGGCACCGGCGTCGCGCTCGTCTGCCTGATCGGCGCGACGCTGTGGGGCGCGCAGTCCGGAGCGATGCGCCAGCGCCTCGGTGCTTCCGGGGCCGATTTCGAGCGGCGCGCAGCGCATTGGCGCGACGCGCTCGACGCGATGACGATGGATGCCCCGCACCTGGTGTTCGGCATGGGGCTCGGGAGCTTCCCGCGCGTCTTCTACACGGCATTCGGTGCGGCGCAGCAGCTTGCAGCGTATCGCCTGGCGCACGATGCCGGCGCCGGGCTCGACGCGCTCGAACTGCTGGGCGGGCGCGGCCTGTACGTCGACCAGCGCGTCGGCGCGCGGCGCGGCGCGCAACTGCGCTTCACCGGGCTCGTGCGCTCGCCGCAGGGCGCGTCGCTCGAGGTCGGCCTGTGCGAGAAGTCGCTGCTGAACTCGACGCAGTGCGAATGGAGCGAGGTCCGCGCCACGCCCGAGTGGCGCCCGTTCGAGCTGCGGCTGAAGGTGCCGACGACGCAGGCCGGGGCGCTGGCGCCGGTGTCGCTGTCGCTGCATCAGCGCGCCTTCGGCACGCGCGTCGACGTCGCGCGGCTGGCGCTGTTCGACGGCCCGCGCGACATCCTCGCCAACGGCTCGTTCGCGCAGGGGCTGGACCGCTGGTTCACCACTTCCGACGTACATCTGGCCTGGCGCGTGCTGAACACGCCGCTGCAGGTGATGTTCGAGCAGGGGTTGTTCGGGCTTGCCGCTTGGCTCGCGCTGATCGTGGCCGTTCTGCGCAGGTCGCTGGCGCTGGACCCGGCAGCTTCGAACGCGGCGGCGCTCTGGGCGATGGCGGCGGGCCTGGGCGTGGTGGCGGCGTTCGACAGCGTGCTGGATTCGCCCCGCGTCAGCCTGCTCGTCGTGCTCGCGCTGGCGACGGTCGTGCGGTGCGCACGGCGCACACCCGGCACGGGCGACGGGCGGCCCGAGGCAGCGGGCGTTGCGGACGACCCCGGGCGGCGGCCGCGTCGCGCGACGCGGCCGCCATAGAATAGAAAACTTTGCGCGCCATGACCCGGCGCCACGAGGGAGCACGCCGTGTTCATTTCCATCGCCCAAGCCCAGACCGCCGCGCCCGCGGGCGGCTCCGATTCCACGCTGTTCAGCCTGCTGCCGCTGGTGCTGATGTTCGTGGTGCTGTACTTCATCATGATCCGGCCGCAGATGAAGAAGCAGAAGGAGCACAAGGCGATGGTCGAGGCCATCGCCAAGGGCGACGAGGTGGTGATCGCCGGCGGCGTGCTCGGGCGCGTGTCCAGGCTCGGCGAGAGCTATCTGCACGTCGAGGTGGCCAACGGCGTCGAGCTGCAGGTGCAGCGCGGCTCGGTCGCGCAGGTGCTGCCCAAGGGCACGTTCAAGTAGGCGGCCGGGCGGCGCTGTCCGCTGCCGCGTTGTCGCATCGCGGGCCCGCGCGGCCCCAGCAGGTGTCCCGATGAACCGCTACCCCTGGTGGAAGTACGCAATCCTGGGCCTCGCGCTCGTGATCGGCGTGCTGTACACGCTGCCCAACTTCTACGGCGAGGCGCCTGCGGTACAGGTCTCCGGCGGCAAGGCCACCGCCAGGGTCGACGCGGCCACCGCCGAGCGCGTGCGCCAGGCGCTCGCGGCCGCGGCGATTCCGAGCGACTTCGTGCAGTTCGACGGCAACTCGGTGCGCGCGCGCTTTGCCGACACCGACACGCAGATCAAGGCCAAGGACGCGATCGCCAAGGCGCTGAACCCCGACCCGGCCGACCCGCGCTACATCGTCGCGCTGAACCTGCTGTCGCGCTCGCCGGCCTGGCTGGCGCGTCTGCATGCGCTGCCGATGTACCTCGGCCTGGACCTGCGCGGCGGCGTGCATTTCCTGATGCAGGTCGACATGCGCGCCGCGCTCAAGCAGAGCGTGGACACCTACGCCAGCGACGCGCGCAACGCGCTGCGCGAGAAGCGCCTGCGCTTCGCCGGCATCACGCGCGAGCCCGACGGCATCACGATCCAGCTGCCCGATGCGGCGGCCGCGCAGCAGGCCCAGGGGCTGCTCGCCGACCGGCTGCCCGCGCTGCAGTGGAGCAGCGAGCCGGCGGCCGAAGGCGGCGGCGCGCGGCTGCGCGGCGTGCTGCTGCCCAAGACGATCGTCGAGACCCAGAGCCAGGCGCTCAAGCAGAACATCGAGACGCTGCACAAGCGCGTCAACGAACTCGGCGTGGCCGAGCCGGTGATCCAGCAGCAAGGCGCCGACCGCGTCGTGGTGCAGCTGCCCGGCGTGCAGGACACGGCGCGCGCCAAGGACATCATCGGCCGCACGGCGACGCTGCAGATCCGCCTCGTGGAGCCCGACACCGCGGCGGCCGCCGAGGTCGTGCCCGAGCGCACGCGCGACGGCGCCACGCGCATGGTGGGCCTCAAGCGCGAGGTCGTGGCCACCGGCGACCAGCTGAAGAACGCCTCGGCCACGATCGACAAGGATCAGCGCCCGGCGGTGAGCGTGCGCCTGGACGACGTCGGCGGCCGTGCGATGCGCGCCGTGACGCGCGAGAACCTCGGCAAGCCGATGGCCATCGTGCTGTACGAGAAGGGCAAGGGCGAGGCGATCTCGGTGGCCACGATCCAGGGCGAGTTCGGCTCGGACTTCCAGATCACCGGCATGTTCACGCCGCAGGAGACGGCCGACCTGGCGCTGCTCACGCGCGCCGGCTCGCTGGCCGCGCCGATGGAGATCATCGAGGAGCGCACGATCGGCCCGAGCCTGGGCGCCGAGAACATCGCCAAGGGCTTCGACAGCGTGGCCTACGGCTTCGCGGCGATCGCCGCCTTCATGTGTGCGTACTACCTGCTGTTCGGCGTGTTCAGCACGCTGGCGCTGGCGTTCAACCTGCTGCTGCTGGTGGCGGTGCTGAGCATGCTGCAGGCCACGCTCACGCTGCCCGGCATCGCCGCCATCGCGCTCACGCTGGGCATGGCCATCGACGCCAACGTGCTGATCAACGAGCGCGTGCGCGAGGAGCTGCGCCACGGCATGCCGCCGCAGCAGGCCATCGCCGCGGGCTACGAGCGCGCCTGGGGCACGATCCTCGACTCCAACATCACGACGCTCATCGCCGGCCTGGCGCTGCTCACCTTCGGCTCGGGGCCGGTGCGCGGCTTCGCGGTGGTGCACTGCCTGGGCATCCTGACCTCGATGTTCTCGGCGGTGATGTTCTCGCGCGGCCTGGTCAACCTCTGGTACGGGCGCAAGAAGCGGCTCAAGGCCGTGTCGATCGGCCAGGTCTGGCGGCCGGAGGGCGCCGTGGCGGCGCCGGCCGGCGACGCCTGAACAGGCGGCGCGGGCCGGCACAGGAATCGATCGTGGGGTTCCCCGTGAAGTGGCCTTCCGCGCTGCACGCGCGGGCAGCCGACCCGGACCGCCCCGGCAGGTGACGAGGACGCAAGATGGAGTTCTTCAGGATCCGGCGCGACATCCCCTTCATGCGCTACACGCTGGCGCTGAACGTGGCGTCGTTCATCACCTTCGCGCTGGCGGTGTTCTTCCTGGCGACGCGCGGGCTGCACCTGTCGATCGAGTTCACCGGCGGCACGCTGATGGAGGTGCAGTACGCGCAGCCGGCCGACATCGTGAAGGCGCGCGAAGCGATCGACCGGCTCAAGCTCGGCGAGGTGCAGGTGCAGAACTTCGGCACCTCGCACGACGTGCTGATCCGTCTGCCGCTGCGCGGCGCGGCCGACGGCGATGCGGCCGCGGCCACGCTCAAGGGCGATCGCCTCGCGGCGCAGGCCTTCGGCGCACTGTGCGCGGCCGAGCAGGGCCGCGTCGACACCAAGCAGTACACCACGCCGCAGGGCGAGCAGGTCAGCCGCGCCTCGTGCAGCAAGGCCGACGGCAGCGAGCCGGTGCAGCTCAAGCGCACCGAATTCGTCGGGCCCTCGGTCGGCTCGGAACTGGCGCGCGACGGCGCGCTCGCGCTGGCCGCCACGATCGCCGGCATCATGCTCTACCTGGCCTTCCGCTTCGAGTGGAAGTTCGCGGTGGCCGGCATCATCGCCAACCTGCACGACGTGATCATCATCCTCGGCTTCTTCGCCTTCTTCCAGTGGGAGTTCTCGCTGGCGGTGCTGGCGGCGGTGCTGGCGGTGCTCGGCTACTCGGTCAACGAGTCGGTGATCATCTTCGACCGCGTGCGCGAGACCTTCCGCAGGTTCCGCAAGCTGACGCCGCACGAGGTGATCGACCACGCGATCACGAGCACGATCAGCCGCACCATCATCACGCACGGCAGCACGCAGACGATGGTGCTGTCGATGCTGATCTTCGGCGGGCCGACGCTGCACTACTTCGCGATCGCGCTGACGATCGGCATCCTGTTCGGCATCTACTCGTCGATCTTCGTGGCCGCCGGCATCGCGATGTGGCTCGGTGTCAAGCGCGAGGACCTCGTCAAGCTAGGGGCCAAGGAGCTCGACCGCGACGATCCGAACGCCGGGGCGGTGGTGTAGAGTGACTTCGCCCCATCCAACCCGCGCCGGCCCCGGCGACCCAGACTGACATGGCCCTCGGCGCCTCGCCCGACACGCTCGCCGCCCAGGCCCGCAGGCGCTACACGGAGGAGCTGGTCAAGGGCCTGGTGGGCGTCGTTCAGAGCACGCTCGAGGCGGCGCGCGCGCTCGCCGACAAGCCCGCCGAGGCAGCCGTCTTCGCGCGCCGGCGCGACGTCTTCCAGGGCCTGCACGCCGGCGCCCAGGCCTGGCACCGCGGCATCGTCGGCGGGCTGAGGCACGCGCTCGGCGCCGGCTCGGTCGTCACGCGCAGCGACTTGCCGGCGGCGCGCAAGGAGACGCTCTCGCTCGTGCCCGACGACGCCATCGAGCTCGAGATCGTCACCTCGCGCCTGGCGCTGGCGATCATGGACCGCGCGTCCTGGGAGTTCGCCGACCTGCGCTCGCGCGTCGCCCACCTCGAGGGCCGCGGCGAGCTCGACGCGCAGGACCTGCTGCGCGCCCACGTGCTGGCGCGCATCGTCTTCGACGCCTGGCGTCTGGCGGGCCAGACGCCCGAGGGCTGGCGCGAACTGCAGGCCGTGCTGCACGAGGAGTTCGCGCATCTCGCCGAGGAGGCCTACCACGAGACCAACCGCTGGCTCGTCGAGCAGCGCGTGCTGCCCGAAGTGGATCTGCGGCCCTACATCCGGCGCTCGCGCACGCACCCGAACGCGCAGCTCGGCTGGCAGGCCAGCGGCAGCGGGCGCGGCGGCTTCGACGACAGCGGCTATGCCGGCCCGGCTTCGGCGTCGGGCTACGCGGCGGGCCTGCCGGCGCCGCGCGCCGCGCGCGGCGGCTACGAGGTCGCGCGCCACGAAGTGGGCGACGAGACGCGCATGATGACGCGCGGCGCGCCGCTGGTGCGCAGCCGCGAGCATGCCGAGGCCGTGCTCGGACGCCTGAACCGGCTGGTGGCGCGCCATGTACCCGAGTTCGCCGCCTCGACGCGCGCCCAGCGCCTGCCGCAGGACAGCGCGCGGCCGCTGTCGCCGGGCCTGGCGCGTGCCATCGACACCGCGCAGCAGGGCATCCGCAGGCGCGTCGATTCGGCCAGCCGCCACGGCGAGCCGCCGGCCACCGCGCCGGCGCTGCTCGAGGAGCTGCACCAGCGCAAGCAGGCGCTGAAGAAGGCGGCGGCGACGCCCGAGGAGCGCGCCACCATCGAGATCGTCGCGTTGCTGTTCCAGAGCATCCTCACCGAGGAGCGCATACCGGCCAGCATCCGCGTGTGGTTCGCGCGGCTGCAAATGCCGGTGCTGCGCGTGGCCGTGAGCGAGCCCGACTTCTTCGCCACCGTCGACCACCCGGCACGGCGCCTGATCGACCGCATGGGCGCCTGCGTCATGGGCTTCGACAGCGCCAGCGCCGGCAGCGGCGTCGGCGAGGCGCTGGACAAGGAGGTCAAGCGCGTGGTGCAGGTGGTGGAGGCCTACCCCGATACCGGCCGGCGCGTCTTCCAGACCGTCCTCGTCGAGTTCGAGAAGTGGCTCGAGCATTACTTCAGCAGCGAGAACGAGGCCACGCGCAAGGGGGTATCGCTGGCGCAGCAGGTCGAGCAACGCGAGACCCTCGCCATCCAGTACACGATCGAGCTGCGCCGCATGTTGAACGAGGTGCCGGTGCAAGAGGGCGTGCGCCAGTTCCTGTTCCACATCTGGGCCGACGTGCTGGCCACCGCCGCCGTGCGCCACGGCGCGCAGGGCGAGCCGACGCGGCAGATGAAGCGCGCCGCCGCCGACCTCATCTGGAGCGCCAGCGCCAAGGTCACGCGCGAGGAGCGCGCCGAGGTCATCCGCAGGCTGCCCGGCCTGCTGAAGTCGCTGCGCGAGGGCATGGCCGCCGCCGGCCTCGACGCCGCCAGGCAGGACGAGCAGATCCAGCAGCTCAACAACTCGCTGGCGGCGGCCTTCACCGCGCGCGCCGCGGCGATTCCCGACGACCGCCTGCGCGAGCTGATGGAACGCCTGGAGACGGTCGAGGAGCTGCTGCCCGACGCCCGGAGCGTGGAGATCGACGAAAGCATGGTGCTCGACCTGTCCGACTACCGGGACGGCGAGCTCGAGGTGGTGCTCGACGGCGGCTCGATGCCCACGCCGGCGATGCTCGCCTGGGCACGCGAGCTGCAGGTGGGCAGCTGGTACATGCTCGATCGCGGCGGCCGCAGCGAGGCGGTGCAGCTGGCCTGGCACGGCCTGAAGAAGCAGCTGTCGCTCTTCGTCACGCCGCAGGGGCGTTGCGTGCTGTTCCAGCAGCACCGGCTGGCGAGCTATCTGCAGGCCGGGTTGCTGCTGCCGGCGCAGGACGAGGCGCTCACCGTGCGCGCCACGCGCAGCGCGCTGGCCAAGCTCGACGTCGACGTCTCGCGGCTGCTGAATTAGCAGCGGGGACGGGTTTCTCGCGCCAAGGCTCCGGGTCGGGGCTGCCCGCGGCGCGGGGTTCAGTGGATGAGGCGGTCCTGCGGATCGACGAACAGCTCGTCGAGGATCAGTGCGTCGGGCTCCTCGCCGTGGCTCCAGAAGACCATCAGCACGATGATCTTCAGGTCGTCGAGGTCGAGCGGCCGGCCGCCGGCGGCCAGCGCGCGGTCGATCACGGTCTCGCGCATCGGCGCGGGCAGCACGCCGGCCGACTCGAGGAAGCCGATGAAGGCGATCGACTCGTCGCCGAGCGCCTCGCGTTCGGCCTCGGTGTAGATGCGCAGGCTGCCCGTCCCGGCCGAGCCGGTGTGCGACTGCGCCGTGCTGGCCAGGCCGTCGAGCCAGTGCAGCGCGTCCCGGATCTCATCGCTCTCGAAGCCGACCGCGCTCAGCTTGCGGCGCAGCTGCGGCTCCTCCGGGCAGGCGTCGGGGCGCCAGTAGTTTTCGTACAGATAGACGAGTACCTGGAACATCGATTCACTATACCCGAGGGCGGCCCGGTGCGGCCTTGCTGCGCGGTCTCGGGAGGGGCGTGCCGGATCCCGCGGCCGACGGCGAGACGCAACGCCCGCGCGCCCTCACGGGTCGACAGCAGTACCTCACCGCGCGCATCGACCGGGTGCGCGGCGAGACGAGACGCCCGCGCGGCTCCACGGGTCGAGACCCCGCGCAGTGCGCATGGCAGGGCTCGCGCGCGCGAACGGCCGGCGCGGCGCGCCCGGACCTTCGCCGGCCCCTACGCGCTGCCGCGGCGCTGGAACAGTCCGCCGGGCAGCCGGGCCACGCGGCCGTCGAGCTCGAGCTCGAGCAGCCGGGCCGTCAGCTCGGCCGTGCTGCAGCCGGTGCGGGCCTGCAGGGCGTCGAGCGTCGCCGGGTCGTGCCCGAGCGCCTCGAGCAGCGGATCGGCCGGCTCCGCCGCGCCCGCGTCGCCTTGGTTCGCGGCCGGCGGCAGCACCGGCCCGGCCGTGGAGGGCAGCTCGTCGAGGATGTCGGCCGCCGACTCGACCAGCTTGGCGCCTTGCTTGATGAGTGCGTGACAGCCCCGTGCCTGCGGCGAGTGGATCGACCCCGGTATGGCGAACACCTCGCGGCCGGCTTCGGCGGCCTGGCGTGCGGTGATCAGCGAGCCCGAGTGCACGGCCGCCTCGACCACCAGCGTGCCGCGCGCGAGCCCGGCGATGATGCGGTTGCGCAACGGGAAATGCTCGCGCAGCGGCGGCGTACCCGGAGCGAACTCGCTCACCAGGGCGCCGTGCACGGCGATGCGCCGCGCCAGCGGCCGATGGCGCAGCGGGTACACCGGATCGAGCCCGTTGCCCAGCACCGCGATCGTGCCGGCCCGGCCCTCGAGCGCGCCTTCGTGCGCCGCGCCGTCTATTCCCAGCGCCAGCCCCGACACCACGACCAACCCCTGCCGGCTGAGCGCGGCCGCGAAGGCGCGCGCGTTGTCCAGGCCCTGCGCGGTGGCGTGGCGGCTGCCCACGATTGCCAGCGCGGGCTGGGCCAGCCGGGTGACGTCGCCCTCGACGTACAGCAGCAGCGGCGGATCGGCGGTCTGCAGCAGTTGCGTCGGGTACTCGGGCATGTCCAGCGTCAGCGTCAGGCGCGGCGCGACATCGGCAGCGGCGAGCCAGCGGCGCGCGGCCGCCAGGCGTTCGGGCCCGTGCGGCGGCGGCTTGGCGATGGCCGCGGCGACTTCGGCGCCGACAAGCTGGCGCAGGGCGGCGGCAGGGGCGCGCAGCACGCCCTCGGGTGAGCCGCAGGCGGCAAGCAGCCGGCGCGCACCGCCACGGCCCAGGCCCGGCGTCTCGAGCAGACGGAACCAGGCCTCGAAGTCCTCGGCGGCGGTTGTGCGCGGCGCCGATCCTGTGTGCGTATGAATCACACCGGGGCGCGATTCATGGGGTCACAGGCTTGCTCAGGGCTGCGTGAAGCGATCGCCGCGCGTCACCGGCTCCTGCACGCTCAGGATGAGGGCGTAGGACACGCGCTCGAACACGCGGAAGACGAAGAGCAGCCCGTGACGCTCGTCGGGCAGCTGCAGCGCCGTGCGCTCGCCCGGGGTCGTGGTGTCGACCACGCGGCGTCCGGCGCGCCACAGCGCCAGCACGTTGCCGCGTTCGATGCCTTCGCGCTTGCCGCGGTTGAGCGCCACCACCTGGTTCTGGCCGGCCGATACGCCCTCGCCGTAGACGGAGATGATGCGCCCGTCCACCGGGCGGGCGGGCGGATGCGGCACGTAGGCGACGAGCTCCTGCTGCGGCACCGGCGCGAGCCGGTCGCCGACCCCGGCCTCGAGCCGCGTGCTCGTGATGCGGAAGGTGGCCGGCACGAGCAGCGGGCCGGCCTGCTCGGGGCGCACGAGCTCGGCGGTGCCGACGTAGCGGCCCTCGTAGCCGAGCACGGCGCGCGTCTCGGGGTCGACCAGGGGCGTGAGCTGGCGGAAGACACGGAAGTCGCGCGCGCCGCCGAGCTCGCCGCGCACGTAGGCTGTCTCGCCGCGGGCCAGCAGCACATGGCCTTCCTGTGCGGCGACGATGCGCGGCGCCGTGTCGAGCTCGTTGTCGTCGAAAACGACCGCCTCGTTGAGGAAGGGGCCGATCAGGTGCAGCGGGATCGCGGCGATCGCGCCGTTGTCCAGCGTCTGCACGCGCACCCGCGGCGACAGCTTCACGGTGCCCGGCGGCAGCCCGTCGGCGGCGCCGGCCATGCGCAGCGTGGCGCGGCCGTCGCGTTTTTCCAGCACGAGCACCTGGCCCGGGTAGATCAGGTGCGGGTTGCGGATCTGCTCGAGGTTCATGCCCCAGAGCTCGGGCCAGCGCCAGGGCGACTCGAGGAACAGCGCCGAGATGCCCCACAACGTGTCGCCGCGCTGCACGGTGTGCGAGTCGGGCGCGTTGGGCGCCAGATCCTCGATCGGGATGCCGGCCTGTGCCACGCGCTCGGCTGTCGCGCGCCACTGCGGCAGCACCGGCCGGCCGGACTGGGCCAGCGTCGACAGCGGCAGGCTCGCAGCTGCCCCCGCGCAGAGCAAGGCGGCGAGGGCTTGGCGCCGCGCCGGCAGGGCGGCCAGCCCATCTCGACGATTGCATGGATCCATCAAGCGGTCTCTCCGGTGCGCTCTGGGCCGCCGCGCGGCGGATGCGAAAATCGAGCTTCCTGCACACACCCGGGCGCGGGCTGCACTGCGGGCTGTTGCGACCGCCGCCCCGGGCGACGCCGCAATGCTCATTTGGTTTCGCAGATTCTGCCCCTAAACCCTTGATGTCGCAATGAAACCTCCGTCACGATTGCACTCGCATCGGACCTGTTTCGCCGTCTGCGTTGCGAGCGCTCCACAGCTGTTGCGGGCTGTTTCGCCGACCCCATCTCCGGTTGCAGGCCTCCCCGACCGGAAAGACGCCGCCAGCCCGACATGCCGCAACTGACGATCCTGCGCTATCCCGACCCGCGCCTGCACACCGTGGCGCGGCCCGTGGCCGTGGTCGACGAGCGCATCCGGCGCCTCGTCGACGACATGCTCGAGACCATGTACGCTGCCGAGGGCGTGGGCCTGGCTGCGACGCAGGTCGACGTGCACGAACGCGTGATCGTGATGGACACCTCCGAAGCGCGTGACCGGCCGCTGGTGCTGATCAACCCCGAGATCGTCGCGCGCAGCGACGAGACGGTGGTGGCGGAGGAGGGTTGCCTTTCCGTACCGCAGATCTACGACCGCGTCGAGCGTGCGGCGCGTGTCACGCTGCGCGCGCTCGGCCGCGACGGCGCCGGGTTCGAGCTCGAGGCCGAGAGTCTGACGGCCGTGTGCGTGCAGCACGAGATGGACCACCTCGTGGGCAAGGTTTTCGTCGA
The DNA here is from genome assembly GCA_020852865.1 of Rubrivivax sp. Lineage (GTDB taxonomy): Bacteria > Pseudomonadota > Gammaproteobacteria > Burkholderiales > Burkholderiaceae_C > Rubrivivax. Next base: position 47,637 of record JADYZZ010000054.1, on the reverse strand, counting down.
GTACCTGAGCGCCTTCAAGCGCGACCGCATCCGCAGCAAGATGCTCAAGCGCTCACGCGAAGAGCAACGCCGCGCGTGAGCGCTCGCTCACGTTCGTCAGGAGACCGATGAACGCGGGTGCCTGGCTCTCGCCCGTAACGCGCGCGGCCTTCGCCGGCACGCCCGAGTTCGCACGCGCTGCACTCGAAGCCATCGTGCTGGCCGGCTTCGACGTGCCGCTGGTGCTGACCCAGCCCGACCGGCCGGCCGGGCGCGGCATGAAGCTGCAGGCCTCGGCGGTGAAGCAGTACGCGCTCGGCGCCGCGCTGCCGCTGGCGCAGCCGCGCAGCCTGCGCCTGGACGGCCGTTTCGCCGCCGACGCCGAGGCCGCGCGCGCCTCGCTCGAGGCGGCGCGGCCCGACGTCCTGGTGGTGGCGGCCTACGGCCTGATCCTGCCGCCCTGGGTGCTGGCCCTGCCGCTGCGCGGCTGCCTGAACATCCACGCCTCGCTGCTGCCGCGCTGGCGCGGCGCTGCTCCGGTGCAACGTGCCATCGAGGCCGGCGACCGCGAGACCGGCGTCACGATCATGCAGATGGACGCCGGGCTCGACACCGGGCCGATGCTGCTCGAGCGCGCGCTGCCGATCACTGCCGCCGACACCGGCGCCACGCTGACGGCGGCGCTGGCGGCACTCGGCGCCCGGCTGGTGGTGCAGGCGCTGCGGCAGCTCGACGCGCTGGTGCCGCGCGCGCAGCCTGCGGCGGGCGCGTGCTACGCGCACAAGATCGACAAGGCCGAAGCAGCACTCGACTGGCGTGCCGACGCCGCCGCGCTCGAGCGGCGCATCCGCGCGTTCGACCCCTTTCCGGGCTGCACGGCCGAGATCGGCGGGCAGACGCTGAAGGTCTGGCGCGCCGCCGTGCTGCCGGCCGCGGATGCGACGCCGGGCGCGCGGATCGACGCCGGCACGGGCCGCCTCGTCGTCGCCTGCGGCCAAGGCGCGCTCGAGCTGCTCGAGCTGCAACTGCCCGGCGGCCGACGCCAGCGCGCGCGCGAGCTGCTGCCGCGACTCGGCCTTGCCTGACGCGAACGCGCGCGCGAATTCCTCCAGCGCGCGCGATCCGAGACCTTGCGGTCTCAAGCCCGACCGGCGCGGGTCGATAACGAAACCAGCCCCTCGCCGCCCGCCATGCGCCGACACGTCCTCGCCCTGCTTGCTGCCGCCTTGCCCTGGCTGGCCGGCTGCGATCAGCTCGGCATCGAGTCGGCCAGCCAGGTGGCGGCACGACGCGAGGCCGAAGGCAAGGCCATCGGCGGCGCCTGCCGCCACGCCGCACGCTCGATCGAGGCCTGCTACGAGCAGAACAAGCGCGCCGACAAGGCGGCCGTCTTTGCCGGCTGGCGCGAGATGAACGACTACATGCGCGAGAACAAGCTCGAGGCGATGCCGGCGCCGGACCTCGAGCCCGCGGGCCAGGCCCATGCCCAGGCGGGCGCCGCGCAGGCCGCGCCGGAGGACAAGGGCGGGGACAAGGCGGCCGACAAGGGCGCCGAGAAGGGCGCCGAGAAGGCAGCGGACAAGCGCGGCAAGCCGGCCAAGGTCGCGGCTGCTAAGACCGACGACGGCCACTGACGGCCACTGACGGCCACTGACGGCCACTGACGGCCGCTGACGTCGGCGCGCGTCCGGCGGCAGCGCCGACAATGCCTGCGTGAGCGTTCCCGCCGCCGCGCCGCCGATCTGGCGTCACCCAGAATTCCGCCGTGGCGCGCCGACATGGCCGGCACGGCGCTGGGCATCGGCGCCTGGGGGCTGATCACCGGCGTGGCGATGGCCCGCAGCGGACTGCCGCTGGTGCTGGCGCTGTCGCTGCTGATGTTCGCCGGAAGCGCGCAACTGGCCGTGCTGCCGCTCCTGGCCGGCGGCGCTCCGCTCTGGGTCGCCTGGGCCACGGCGGCCTGCGTGAACCTGCGCTTCCTGATCTTCGGCACGATGTGGCGGCCCTACTGGATGCAGCGCACGCTCGGCGAGCGACCACGCTACCAGCCCATTTCGCCGTCGACCTGACCTACGTGCTGTTCATGCGCCGGGTCCCCGAGCCGCGGCCGGTGTCCGAACAATGGCCGTACTTCTGGGGCGGCGCGGTCACGAACCGGCTGGCCTGGCAGCTGCCTTCGCTGGCGGACATCGTGCTCGCCGGCCTGGTGCCGCTGTCGTGGGGGCTGGGCTTCGCCGGCACGCTGGCGCAGCTCGGCGTCGCCTGTTCGCTGCTCACCGACCGCGCCACGGCAGTGGCGGGCGCCGTCGCCGGTTGCGCCGCGGTCGCGGCCTACGCGCTGCCGCTCGAGCTGAACATCGTGGTGGCGATCGCGGCCGCGCTGGCCCTCGGGTTGCTGCTCGATCCCGGGCGTGAGACCGGCTCTCGTGCGGCGGCACCGCTCGACGACCGCACCTGACGACGGCGCGTGCGATGGGATTCGTCGAAGGCACGATCCTGGTCGTCGGATTGACGGCGATCACGCTCGGCACGCGCGGCCTGTTCTTCTTCACCGAGCGCGAGCTGCCGCTGCCAGGCCGGCTCTACCGCGGGCTGCGCTGCGCGCCGCTGGCGGCGATGGCGGCGGTGGTCGCGCCCGAGCTCGTCATGACCGACGGCCGGCTCGTCGCCACGATGCTCGACGCGCGCCTGTTCGGCGCCGCGGCCGGCGCGGCCTGGTACTTCCGGCGCCGCGGCATCCTCGGCACGATCGTCGTCGGCATGGCGGTGATGCTGCCGCTCAGGCTGTGGCTGGGCTGGTAGCCGATGGCGGTGCGCGCCGCGGCCGCCGCCGCCGCAGCGACGCCGGTTGATCACGGTCCACTTGGCGCGCGCAGCGCTGGCCGAGAATCGAGCTTGAACCGTTCCGTCCCACCCACGCATCGAGCCCGTTCATGAACATCCTGCGTTTCGCCGATCTCGTCTCCGCCGGCCGCGTGCGCGGCCAGCGCGTGTTCATCCGCGCCGACCTCAACGTGCCGCAGGACGCGAGCGGCCGCATCACCGAGGACACGCGCATCCGCGCCAGCCTGCCGTGCATTCGCATGGCGCTCGACGCCGGCGCGGCGGTGATGGTGACATCGCACCTGGGCCGCCCGACCGAAGGCGAGTTCAAGCCCGCGGACTCGCTCGCGCCGGTGGCCGCGCGCCTGGCCGAACTGCTCGGCCGGCCGGTGCCGCTGCGCGCCGACTGGGTCGACGGCGTCGAGGTCGCACCGGGCGAGCTGGTGCTGCTCGAGAACTGCCGGCTCAACAAGGGCGAGAAGAAGAACAGCGAAGTGCTGGCGCGCAAGATGGCCGCGCTCACCGACATCTTCGTGCACGATGCCTTCGGCACGGCGCATCGTGCCGAGGCCAGCACCTACGGCATCGCGCAGTTCGCGAAGGTGGCCTGTGCCGGGCCCTTGCTGGCCGCCGAGATCGATGCCATCAGCAAGGCGCTGGCCAACCCGAAGCGGCCGCTGGTGGCCATCGTCGCCGGCAGCAAGGTCAGCACCAAGCTGACGATCCTGAAGAGCCTGGCCGGCAAGGTCGACGGTCTGGTGGTGGGCGGCGGCATCGCCAACACCTTCATGCTCGCTGCCGGACTGCCGATCGGCAAGAGCCTGGCCGAGCCCGACCTGGTGGCCGAGGCGCGCGCAGTGATCGAGGCGATGAAGGCGCGGGGCGCCGAAGTGCCGATCCCCGGCGACGTCGTCGTGGCCAAGGAGTTCAAGGCCGACGCGCCGGCCACCGTCAAGGCGGCGGCCGAGGTCGCCGCCGACGACCTGATCCTCGACATCGGCCCGGCGACGGCCGCGCTGCTGGCCGGGCAGCTGAGGGCGGCCGGCACCATCGTCTGGAACGGCCCGGTCGGCGTGTTCGAGTTCGACGCCTTCGCCCACGGCACCGAGACGGTGGCGCGCGCCATCGCGGCGAGCAGCGCGTTCAGCATCGCCGGCGGCGGCGATACGCTGGCGGCGATCGCCAAGTACGGCATCGAGCGCGACATCGGCTACATCAGCACCGGAGGCGGTGCCTTCCTCGAGGTGCTGGAGGGCAAGACGCTGCCGGCCTTCGAGATCCTGGAGCGGCGCGCGGCCGGCTGAGCTCGCGACGCTTGCCGTCGCACGGGCTCCGATTCCCTGCGCCACAGTCGAAACAGCCGCCGCCGCACGCGTGCGCCGGCGGCAGCCGTTCGGGCGTAATCTCCGCTCCGCTGCCCACGACAACAGGAGACGGGACGTGCACCACAACGGCAATCCGCTCACCCCGGCCGAACAGGCGCTGCGCGACGCGGCGCTCGAATACCACCGCGCGCCGACGCGCGGCAAGATCGCCGTCACGCCGACCAAGCCGCTGTCCAACCAGCGCGACCTGTCGCTCGCCTACTCGCCCGGCGTCGCCTACGCCTGCCTGGCGATCGAGGAGGATCCGCAGCTCGCGGCCGAGTACACCAGCCGCGGCAACCTGGTCGGCGTCGTCACCAACGGCACGGCGGTGCTCGGCCTGGGCGACATCGGCCCGCTGGCCGGCAAGCCGGTGATGGAGGGCAAGGGCTGCCTGTTCAAGAAGTTCGCCGGCATCGACGTCTTCGACATCGAGCTTGCCGAGCGCGACCCGGACAAGCTGGTGCAGATCATCGCCGCGCTCGAGCCGACGCTGGGCGGCGTCAACCTCGAGGACATCAAGGCGCCGGAGTGCTTCTACATCGAGCGCAAGCTGCGCGAGCGCATGAACATCCCGGTGTTCCACGACGACCAGCACGGCACGGCGATCATCAGCGCGGCGGCGCTGCTCAACGGGCTCGAGCTGGTGGGCAAGGACATCGCGGCGGTCAAGGTGGCGGTGTCGGGCGCCGGCGCGGCCGCCATCGCCTGCCTCGACGTGATGGTCGATCTCGGCGTGCGGCGCGAGCACGTCTTCGTCGTCGACAGCAAGGGCGTCGTGCGCGAGGGGCGCGAGGACTTCGCGCGTCTGGACGAGAGCAAGCTGCGCTACTGCCAGAAGACGGCCGCGCGCACGCTGGCCGAAGTGGTGGTGGGCGCCGACGTCTTCCTCGGCTGCAGCGCGCCGGGCGTGCTCACCGGCGAGATGGTGCAGACGATGGCGGCCAGGCCCATCATCCTCGCGCTGGCCAATCCCGAGCCGGAGATCCGCCCCGAGCTGGCCAAGGCGGCACGCCCCGACTGCATCGTCGCCACCGGCCGCAGCGACTATCCGAATCAGGTCAACAACGTCCTGTGCTTTCCGTACATCTTCCGCGGCGCGCTGGACTGCGGCGCGAGCAAGATCACCGAAGCGATGAAGCTGGCCTGCGTGCGCGAGATCGCCGACCTGGCCAAGGCCGAGGTCGCCGACCAGGTGGCCGGCGCCTACGCCGGGCAGGAGCTGCGCTTCGGCCCCGAGCACATCATCCCCAAGCCGTTCGATCCGCGCCTCATCCTGCGCATCGCGCCGGCGGTGGCGCAGGCGGCAGCCGAGTCGGGCGTGGCCACGCGCCCGATCGTCGACCTCGAGGCCTATCGCCAGCAGCTGCTGCGCTTCGTCTACCAGACCGGCATGTTCATGCGGCCGGTGTTCGCCATCGCCAAGGCGCGCCCGGCGCGCGTCGTCTACGCCGAGGGCGAGGACGAGCGCGTGCTGCGTGCCGTGCAGGTGGTGCTCGACGAGCGACTGGCCAAGCCCATCCTCGTCGGGCGGCGCGAGGTCGTGCGCCAGCGTGTCGAGCGCGCCGGCCTGCGCCTCGAGATCGGGCGCGACTTCGAGTTGTGCGACCCCGAGAGCGACCCGCGCTTTCGCGAGTACTGGGAGCTGTACCGCGGCCTGATGGCACGCGAGGGCGTCACGCCCGAGGTGGCCAAGGCGGCGGTGCGGCGCAGCAACACGCTGATCTCGTCGCTGATGCTGCGCCGCGGCGAGGCCGACGCGATGCTGTGCGGGCTGGTCGGCCAGTTCGATGCGCACCTCGAGAAGGTGCGCGACGTCATCGGCCTGAAACCCGACGCGCGCACCTTCGCCACCGTCAACGCGCTGATGCTGCCGCAGTACACGCTGTTCCTGGCCGACACCTTCGTCAACGAGGAGCCCGGCGCCGAGGACCTGGCCGACATCGCACTCATGGCGGCGGCCGAGATGCAGCGCTTCGGCATCCCGCCCAAGGTCGCCTTCGTCTCGCACGGCATCTTCGGCAGCAGCAAGCGCGCCAGCGCGCGCCGCATGCGCGCGGCGCGCGACCTGTTCGTGCAGCGCATGCCGCACATCGAGTGCGACGGCGAGATGCACGGCGACGCCGCGCTCAGCGAACCGGTGCGCCGCGGCTACCTGCCCGACAGCACGCTCGGCGGCAGCGCCAACCTGCTCGTGCTGCCCAACATCGACGCGGCCAACATCCTGTTCAACGTGCTCAAGGTCACCGTCGGCCACGGCGTCACCGTGGGGCCGGTGCTGCTGGGGGCGGCGCGGCCGGTGCACATCCTCACGCCCAGCTCGACCGTGCGCCGCGTCGTCAACATGACGGCGCTGGCGGTGGCCGACGCCGCCGCGGCGGCGGCATAGCGCGGCGGGCTGCGGCGCCGCGCGTCGCCTGCGCGTGCAGCGGCGGCGGCCGGATAATGCGCCGCCCCAAGCCTCGCGACCCGCCCATGACCCGCGCCACCAAGATCGTCGCCACCCTCGGCCCTGCATCGAGCGCGCCCGAGGTGCTCGAGCGGCTGTTGCGCGCCGGCGTCGACGTCGTGCGGCTGAACTTCAGCCACGGCAGCGTGCAGGACCACATCGCGCGTGCCGAGCTCGTGCGTGCCGCCGCCGGGCGCGTGGGCAAGACGGTGGCGCTGATGGCCGATCTGCAGGGCCCGAAGATCCGCGTCGGCAAGTTCGCCGGCGGCAGCGTCAGGCTCGAGGCGGGCGCGCGCTTCGTGCTCGATGCGGCGCGCAGCGAACCGGGCGACGCCGGCGCGGTGGGGCTCGACTACAAGGAGCTGCCGCGCGACGTGCGCCCCGGCGACACGCTGCTGCTCAACGACGGGCTCATCAAGCTCGCCGTCGAGGACGTGCACGGCGAGCGCGTGGGCACGCGCGTCGTCCTCGGCGGCGAGCTCGGCGACAACAAGGGCATCAACAAGGCCGGCGGCGGGCTCACCGCGCCGGCGCTGACGGCCAAGGACATGGAGGACATCAAGACCGCGATGGCCTTCCAGGCCGAGTACGTGGCGGTGAGCTTTCCGAAGAGCGCCACCGACATGGAGATGGCGCGCCAGCTCGCCAACGTCGCCGGCGAGGCCTGGCGCCACAAGCCGGCGATGATCGCCAAGATCGAGCGCAGCGAGGCGATCCCGCAGCTCGAGGCGATCCTGCGCGCCAGCGACGGCATCATGGTCGCGCGCGGCGACCTCGCGGTCGAGGTCGGCAACGCCGCCGTGCCGGCGCTGCAGAAGAAGATGATCCGCATGGCGCGCGAGCACGACAAGGTCGCCATCACCGCCACGCAGATGATGGAGAGCATGATCCTGGCGCCGGTGCCCACGCGCGCCGAGGTGAGCGACGTCGCCAACGCCGTGCTCGACGGCACCGACGCCGTGATGCTGAGCGCCGAGACGGCCACCGGCCGCTACCCGGTGGAGACGGTCGAGCACATGCACCTGATCGCGCTCGAGGCCGAGCGCGCCGAGGACATCGAGCTCGAGTCGGACTTCGTCAACAAGCAGTTCGGCCGCATCGACATGGCGATCGCGATGGGTGCGCTGTTCACCGCGCACCACCTGGGCTGCAAGGCGATCATCGCGCTCACCGAGAGCGGCAGCACCGCGCTGTGGATGAGCCGGCACAACATCAAGGTGCCGATCTACGGCCTGACCTCGCAGCCGAACTCGCAGCGGCGCATGGCGCTGTACCGCAACGTCTGCCCGATCCTGACGCCCAAGGTCACCGAGCGCGAGGCGGCGCTGGCGCAGGCCGAAGCCCTGCTCGTCGAGCGCGGCGTGCTCAAGCCGGGCGACACCTATGCCATCACCTGCGGCGAGCCGATGGGGCACCCCGGCGGCACCAACATGCTCAAGGTCGGCGAGGTGCGCTGAGCGCGCTCGCCGCGCGCTGCCTACGCCGCGCGCCGGCTCCCGCTGCCCGCTGTCGGCGGCGCTCAGCCCGCTGCCGCAGCCTGCAGCATCGCCGCCACGCGCGGGCCGGCGGACACCGGCACGAGGGCGACCTCGGGATGCGCGCCGCCGAACACGCGCAGCAGTTCGTCGGCGAAACCGTGCCCGATCGCATCGATGCCGGCGAAGTCGAGTTCGACGCGCCGGAACTGCGCCAGGCGTGCGACGACGCGGCGCGCGTCGGCGCGCGACGCGAGCAAGCCGCTGCCGGCGGTGAGCAGGCCGAGCGGGACGCGCGTCGTCTCGAAGCCGTAGCCGCGGCCGTCCAGACTGGCCGCGCGCAGCACGCCGTCGAGCGTGCGCGGCGTATCGAGCGCGATCGCCAGGTAGACCGAGGTGCCGGCGCGGCCGGCGAGCGCCGTGCCGCTGGCGTGCCATTGCCCGGGTTGCCAGGCGCGGCGCTGGAAGCCCGCGCCATCGGCATGCACGTCGAATACGTCGGCCAGCCGCGAAGTGAAGCACAGGCCGCGGCCGCAGTGCCGCGCGGGCGCGCTCGTCAGCTTGCCCTTGGCCAGCTCGAGCATCGCCAGTGCCGGCTCGTCGATCGCGCAGTGGCGCGCGACATGCCGGAACAGCCCGCAGCCGTCGTCCGAGACGAGCAATTGCAGCTGCAGCGGCGTCTGGCGCAGCGACACCGTGAGCTGCGTGCCGCCGCTGTGCTCGACGGCGTTGTCGACGAGCTCGGTGAACGCGTGCTGCGCCATGCGCTGCACTTCGGCCGGCAACAGGAGGCAGGGTGCGAAGTCGCGCCGCCAGGCCTGGTCTTCCTGCAGACCGGCGAGGGCATAGCGCACGACGACCTGGCGCAGCGCGCCGGGGCGGTAGCGCCGCCGACGCGGCGTGCCTTCGACGCTCAGCCACTGCGCAGCGGCGAGCCGCTGCAGCAGCCGGCCGGCAGCGCGCCGGCCGATGGCCAGGCGCTGCATCAGCAGCTCGGGCAGCGCCTGCGGCTGCTGCAGCGCGGCCGCGGTGATCCACTGCGTGAGCGGCGCCAGGTCGATGCGGTGCGGGCGGGCCATGGTGTCCTTCCTGCGGCCTTGCGGCATGCCCGGCCGCTCGGTCTCGCCCGCGAGTGTGGGCCGCGGCGCCGATGGCCGGCGCAACGAACAGCGGTATGGATCGCGGTCAATTCGCCGCCGAGGCCGCGCCGGTAAAATTAAGAGTTGCTGCCGCTTGCCCGCGCGGCCACCTGTCCATCCCACTCTTGCCGGAGCCCGCCATGCCTCTCGTCTCGATGCGCCAGCTGCTGGACCATGCCGCGGAAAACGGCTACGGGATCCCGGCTTTCAACGTCAACAATCTCGAGCAGATCCAGGCTGTGATGTCGGCCGCGGCCGAAGTGGGCGCGCCGGTGATCCTGCAGGCCAGCGCGGGCGCACGCAAGTACGCCGGCGAGAGCTTCATCAAGCATCTCATCCAGGCTGCTGCCGAGGCGTATCCGCAGATCCCGCTCGTCATGCACCAGGACCACGGCACCAGTCCCAAGGTCTGCGCCGGCGCCATCGAGCTGGGCTTCGGCTCGGTGATGATGGACGGCTCGCTGCTGGAAGACGGCAAGACGCCTTCCGGCTTCGACTACAACGTCGACGTCACGCGCAAGGTGGTCGAGATGGCGCACAAGGCGGGCGTCACCGTCGAGGGCGAACTGGGCTGCCTGGGCAGCCTCGAAACCGGCGAAGCGGGCAAGGAGGACGGCATCGGCGCCGAGGGCAAGCTCGACCACAGCGCGCTGCTCACCGACCCGGAGGAGGCGGCGCAGTTCGTCAAGGCCACGCAGCTCGACGCGCTGGCCATCGCCATCGGCACCAGCCACGGCGCCTACAAGTTCACGCGCAAGCCCACCGGCGACATCCTGGCGATCAGCCGCGTCAAGGAGATCCACGCGCGCATTCCCGACACGCACCTCGTGATGCACGGCTCGTCGTCGGTGCCGCAGGAGCTGCTCGCCGTGATCAACCAGTACGGCGGCCGCATGAAGGAGACCTACGGCGTGCCGGTCGAGGAGATCCAGGAGGCCATCAAGCACGGCGTGCGCAAGGTCAACATCGACACCGACATCCGCCTGGCGATGACCGGCGCGGTGCGCAAGTTCCTGGCCGAGAACCCCGAGAAGTTCGACGCGCGCGAGTGGCTCAAGCCGGCGCGCGAGGCCGCCTACAAGGTGTGCAGGCAGCGCTATCTCGAGTTCGGCTGCGAAGGCCAGGCCGCGAAGATCAAGCCGCGCACCTTGGTCGACATGGCGCACAGCTACGCGCGCGGCGAACTCGTGCAGCGGGTGCAGTAGAGCGGCGCGGGCGGACCCCGGCCGCTGGCCCGCTGCCGGCGTCAGCCGCCGCTACACGCCGTCGAGCACGCCGTCGAGGCGGTGGTTCTGCGGGCCGCGGCTCGCGACCTTTGCGGCGCCGAGGCGGTTGCCCAGCGCCAGGCAGCGCGGCAGCGGCCAGCCGCGCTCGAGCCCGTAGAGCAGCCCGGCGCGGAAGGCGTCGCCGCAGCCCGTGGGATCGACCACCTGCGCGGCGGCGACACCGGCGACATGCGAGCGCTCGCCCTGCACCCACAGCGCGCAGCCGTCGGCGCCGAGCGTGACGACGACGCCCCTGAGGTTGGGCCGGCGCGACATCTCCTGCAACGATTCCCCGGTGCGTTCCTCGAGCAGCCGCGCCTCGTAGTCGTTGAGCGCGAGCCAGCTCGCCATGCCGAGCAGCGCGCGGTGCTCGCTGCCGTCGAACTGCGGCAACTGCTGGCCGGGATCGAAGACGAAGGGGACGCCTGCGGCGTCCATCTGCGCCGCGTGCTGCCACATCGCGTCGCGGCCGTCGGGTGCGACGATGCCGATCGCGATGTCGTCGCGCTCGCCGCGCGCGGGCACGGCGACCTTGTGCGCGTGGCTCATTGCCCCCGGGTGGAAGGCCGTGATCTGGTTGTTGTCGCGGTCGGTCGTGATGTGGCACTGCGCGGTGTGCAGTTCGGGGTCGCGCCAGACGAGCGAGGTGTCGGCGCCCCAGGACTCGAGACGCCGCAGGTACTCGCCGCCGTCGACGCCGAGCGCCGCCAGCACCAGCGGCCGCTCGCCGAGCAGGTGCAGGTTGTAGGCGATGTTGCCGGCGCAGCCGCCCCATTCGCGGCGCAGCGTCGGCACCAGGAAGCTGACGTTCAGGATGTGCACCTGATCGGGCAGGATCTGTTCGGCGAAGCGGCCGCCGAAGGTGGTGATGGTGTCGAAGGCGAGCGAGCCGCAGATCAGCGCCGGCATGGGGACTCCGCAGTGCGGCCGCGCATGCGGCGCGGCCGATGGGTTCAGGGGTAGAAGAGCTCGATCGTATAGCCCGACACCGGCGCCGCCGCGATCTCGAGCGTGGCCTGCAGCGCGAGCTCGCCGCCGCCGGCCAGCGTAGGCGCGCTGGCCCCGAGCTCGGCCGCGCGCAGCACGCGCCGTGCGATCGGCCGGCCCTGCAGGTCGGTGAGCGCGAGGTCCAGGGCCGGCAGCGCGACGTCGAAGCCGCGCTGGTTGCGCAGCGCGATGCTGAGCCGGTAGAGCGCGGTCTTGTCGACGCGCACGAGACCCGAGCTGTCGACCACCAGCGCGTCGATCGCACGCAGCGCAGCGACGCGGCAGCCGAGCACTCCGCAGGCCTGCACCAGCAGCGGGCGCAGCGCAGGCCAGCGCGCGGCGGCGTAGTCGCGGTAGGCGTGGAGCCACTGCGCCGCCAGCAGCGCCAGCGCCGCGGCAACGGCGGCCAGCAGCGCCGCCCGCACCCCCGGGCGGCGCCAGCGCGCCGCGCGCTCGGCTGCCCGCACGAACGAAGGCGGGCCGGGCGCGAGCACGGGTCGCTCGCCGGCGACAAGGTCGTCGGGCGCGCGCGTGGCCGGTGCCGGCTCGAGCGCTGCGGCGAGCGCCGCATGGACGGCTGCGTCGGCACCGCCTGCGGCCGCCGCCTGGGCGTCGCCGCGCGCGACGTCGGCCATCGGGGGCACGATGGGGGTCTGGCTGCCGCGCGACACGGCCGCGTCGAATCCGAGCTGCGCTTCGGGGCGGCGAGCCTGCGCGGCGACGGGGTCAGCGGACGCGGCGTCGGGCTGCCCGCCGTCTGCGCGGCGCCCATCGACATCGACGTCGATGCCGGCTCCGAGGCCGGCTCCGATGTCGGCTCCGATGTCGGCTCCGATGTCGAGGGCGGGACCGCCGTCCAGGCCCGGCCCGGAATCGGCCGGCACCGGCTCCGGCGCCTCGGCCGCCACCGGCGGCGTGAACGCACGGTGCACCTCGATCGGTGCGCGCCTCGCTTCGCCGGTGTCGGGGTCGACCAGATGCTGCGCGGCGTTGAACACCTCGGCGCAGCGCCCGCAGCGCACCCAGCCCTCGGAGACGCGCAACTGGTCCTGCACGACCTTGAACAGGGTCTGGCAGTTCGGGCAGCGCGTGGCCAGCGTCATGCCGCGACGCCGGCGCGCCGGCCTCCCATCAGGACCCAACCCTCCTCGGCATCGAGCACGTCGATGGCCAGGTGCGGCGCGTAGTCCGCGCGCAACTCGTCGGCCTGGCGCTCGAGCATGCCGGCCAGCACCAGCCAGCCGCCGGGCGCAACCAGGCCGGCGAGCAGCGGCGCGAGCAGCCTGAGCGGCATCGCCAGGATGTTGGCAAGCACCAGTGCATACGGCCCCTGTGCGGCGTCGGGCGGTGCGACCTGCAGCGTCACTGCGTTGCGCCGGGCGTTCTCGGCACAGGCGGCGAGCGCGAGCGGATCGAGGTCGACGGCGTCGACCGCGCGCGCACCGTGCAGCGCCGCCGCGATGGCGAGGATGCCCGATCCGCAGCCGTAGTCGAGCACGCGCGGCCAGGGCGAGCGAGCCTGGGCGTGCAGCGCGATCCAGCGCAGGCACATGCGCGTCGTCGGGTGCGTGCCGGTCCCGAAGGCCTGACCCGGATCGAGCCGGATCACCTGTGTGGCGCCGGGCGGCGGCGCGTGCCAGCTCGGCACGATCCAGAACGACGCACTGATCGCCACCGGCGCGAACTGCGACTGCGTGCGCCGCACCCAATCCTCGTCCGGCACCGGCGCGAGCGATGGCGGCTGCAACTGCGCCGCCCAGGGGCCGGCCTGCAACCGCGTGGCGGCGGCCTCGGCCGCCCGGGCGTCGGCGAACAGCGCGCGCAGCGTCGAACGCTGCCAGCCCGGCCCTGGCGCCGGCAGGCCGGGCTCGCCGAACAGCGGCCGCTCGTCGTGCGTGCCGGCGTCGGCGTCCTCCACCGAGACGGCCAGCGCTTCGAGCTCGTCGGCGAGGGCGTCGGACACCGGTTCGACGAGCGCCTCGGGCACGCGCAGCACGAGCTCGAACACGGGCGGCTCACCCTAGGAGCGTGGGCGGCAGAAATCCGGCCCCGCGCCGTGGCGAGTCGCGGGGCCGGGCAAGGCGCGCGCGAGGCGCGTGGTGCGTGGCACGCAACGAGCGTGCAGCACCGCCCGGCGCCGCGCATCGCCGCGGCCCGAAGGGTCGGCCCCGGCTGAAGGCCCATGCGGCGTTGCGCCGCCGGCCCGGGCGTCCAGCCCGGGCTGCGCGCCGCGTCTTGCCCGGGCCTTCAGCCGGGGCCGACGCGGGGCTGGATTTCTGCTGCCCACGCTCCTAGCGCCGATGCTGGGCGAGCCAGCTTTCGAGGTAGTGGATGCTGGTGCCGCCTTCGACGAACTTGGCGTCGGCCATCAGCTCGCGGTGCAGGGCGATATTGCTCGAGATGCCCTCGAGCACCGTCTCCGACAGCGCGATGCGCATGCGCGCCAGCGCCTGCGCGCGCGTGTCGCCATGCACGATGATCTTGCCGACCATCGAGTCGTAGTTCGGCGGCACGGTGTAGTTGGTGTAGATGTGCGAGTCGACGCGCACGCCGGGCCCGCCCGGCGCGTGCCACAGTGTGATGCGCCCGGGACTGGGCGTGAACTTGTAAGGGTCCTCGGCGTTGATGCGGCACTCGATGGCGTGGCCGCGCAACTGCACCGCGCGCTGGTTGAACGGCAGCTTCTCGCCGGCGGCCACGCGGATCTGCATCTGCACGATGTCGATGCCGGTCACCAGTTCGGTGACCGGGTGCTCGACCTGCACGCGCGTGTTCATCTCGATGAAGAAGAACTCGCCGTCCTGGTACAGGAACTCGAAGGTGCCGGCGCCGCGGTAGCCGATCTTTTTGCAGGCGGCGGCGCAGCGCTCGCCGATGCGCTCGATGACGCGCCGCGCGATGCCCGGCGCCGGCGCCTCCTCGATGATCTTCTGGTGGCGCCGCTGCATCGAGCAGTCGCGCTCGCCGAGCCAGACCGCATTGCGGTGCGCGTCGGCCAGCACCTGGATCTCGACGTGGCGCGGGTTTTCGAGAAAGCGCTCCATGTAGACGGCCGGGTTGCCGAAGGCAGCGGCGGCTTCGGTGCGCGTGGTCTGCACGGCGTTGAGCAGCGCCGCCTCGGTGTGCACGACGCGCATGCCGCGCCCGCCGCCGCCGCCGGCGGCCTTGATGATGACGGGGTAGCCGATGGTGCGCGCCTGGCGCAGGATCTCCTTCGGATCGTCCGTGAGCGCGCCCTCGCTGCCGGGCACGCAGGGCACGCCGCTCTTGATCATCGCCTGCTTGGCCGAGACCTTGTCGCCCATCGTGCGGATGCTCTCGGAGCTCGGGCCGATGAAGACGAAGCCGCTCTTTTCGACGCGCTCGGCGAAATCGGCGTTCTCCGACAGGAAGCCGTAGCCGGGGTGGATGGCTTCGGCGTCGGTCACCTCCGCGGTCGAGATGATGGCCGGCATGCTGAGGTAGCTCTGCGCGCTCGGTGCCGGCCCGATGCACACGGCCTCGTCGGCGAGCTTGACGTACTTGGCCTCGCGGTCGGCCTCGGAGTAGACGACCACCGACTTGATGCCCATCTCGCGGCAGGCGCGCTGGATGCGAAGGGCGATCTCGCCTCGATTGGCAATGAGGATCTTCTTGAACATGGTCACTCGGCTCGATCGTCCTTCTCAGCGGGCTGCGCCCGCTGGCGGGCGTTCTGGCTGCGCCGCCGCGCCTTCGGCGCGGTCGCCTCGATTGGCAATGAGGATCTTCTTGAACATGGTCACTCGGCTCGATCGTCCTTCTCAGCGGGCCGCGCCGGCTGCCGCGCGTTGCGGCTGTGCCGCCGCGCCAGCGGCGCGGTCGCTGCGGGCGGCGATCGGGGGCGCGTTGCGCACGGCGTCTCGGTCACTCGATGGCGAACAGCGGCTGCCCGAATTCCACTGCCAGACCGTTTTCGACCAGAACCCGCACGACGCGGCCGGAGACATCGGCCTCGATCTCGTTCATGATCTTCATCGCCTCGATGATGCAGACCGGCTGGCCTTCGACGATCTCGTCGCCGACTTCGACCATCGCCTTGCCGCCCGGCGTGGACGAACGGTAGAAAGTGCCCACCATCGGCGACTTGATGAACTTGCCCTCCGGCAGGGTCGGTGTCGCAGGGGCCGCAGCCGACGCCGGTGCGGCCACCGCCGCCGCACCGGCAGCGAACGCCGCCGGCAGCGATGCCGGGGGCGGCGCGGCGGCGGGCAGCGCGGCCGAGCCCGGTACGCCGCCCTTGACGATGCGCACCTTGCCTTCGGCCTCGGTGATCTCCAGCTCGGAGATGTTCGACTCCGAGACGAGGTCGACCAGTGTCTTGAGTTTTCTCAGATCCATGGGATAGTTCTCCTCGTCTGCAGCCGCGGCGGCGCTCGTCGCCCGCGCCGAGGGCGCCGGGCAGCGATCATTCCGGATGATCTGCGCCTTATCGGCGTCGATCTTCGTCGTCTGCGCATTCGGCTCGATGCGACACGCGACACACCGGGGCTTGTGCGTGACGCCGCGTCCGACGATCCACGCGGCAGCTTGGCGCATACTTTACGCTCATTTGATGGCAAATCACTGCGACTCGATGCAGATTCGCCGCTGATTGATGTTGCTGGCACCGCAGCGATCGCACCGGCAGCGCCTGCGCGCAATCGCTCCCGGGCCGATGTGAGTCTGCCGCTGTGCCTGCTCGCCCTCGGGCGCCTGGCTGGGCGCGGCCTGGCCCCGGGGATGTTCAGTACCGGGCGGCCCAGTCGCGCAGCAACTCAGGCTTGGTCTCGCCCAGCTTGCGCGCCACCGGCCGGCTGTCCCTGGCGAAGACGACGCTGAACGGCAGCCCGCCGCGTTCGTTGCCCAGCCTTCGACTGAGCTCGGCACCCTCGAGACCCACCACCCCGACCGGATAGGAGACCGGCGACTTCGCGAGGAACTCGCGTACCGCCAGCGGATTGTCCACCGCCAAGCCCAGCACCAGCCAGCCGGAGGCCGCGTGGCGCCGCGCGAAGGTGTCGAGCTCGGGCATCTCGCGGATGCACGGCGGGCACCAGGTGGCCCAGAAGTTGAGCAGCAGCGGGCGTCCGCGCAATGCCGCCATCTCGATCTCGCCGCCCTCGGGGCGGGGGAAGCGCATGCGCCAGAGGTCGGCTGCGTCGTGGGAGCCGGCCCCGCCCAGGCGATCCCAGATGCGCCAGCCGATGCCGCCCGCCACGGCGGCGCACGCCAGTCCCGCTGCCAGCCAGGCCCGGCGCTTCACGGCGCCGCCTCCGCGGCGAGCAGCCGCTCGAGCGCGACGAGGTCGCCGCGCCAGCTGCGGCCGCGTGCGTCGGGCTTGAGGGCACCGCGCTGAGCGTCACGGTCGTGCAGCACGAGCACGAGCGGCACGTTCTCGCCGAGCGCGCGGCTTGCGACCTGCACCGTCAGCAGCGGCAGCGGCGCGCTGCCCGCACGCGCGAGCGTGCCGACCTCGTAGCGCACGCCGGCGTCGAGCAAGGCGAGCTCGGCCGCCTTCGGGTCGTCACAGTACAGGTCGAGCAGCACCGCCGAGCGCCGCGTCGCCGTGCCGCGCCACACCGCGCCGGCCAGGTGCGGGCGCAGGTCGGCCAGGCGCCGCATCCACTCGCGTGCGAGCCGGCGCAGGGCCTGCAGTTCGGCGGGCTGTTCCTCGGCATGGAAGAGCGCCAGGTGCGTGCGCACCTGGTCCTCGACCTCCTCGTTGCTCGGCAGCTCGCAGCGGCCGCCGCCGCGGCGTTGCCGATCGCGCGCCGCCTTGTGCTTGGCGGCCGCGTACTCCATGCCCTCCTCGACCACCAGGCGGGCCGCGTGCGCGGCGATCTCGGCGCCCAGGGCCATGCCTGTGCTCTTCACGGCAGTTGCACGGCGCCCATGCGCGCGACGATCGTCGCCGCGCGCCCGGCGACATAGGCCGAGTCGGGGCGCTTCTCGAAGCGCTTGGGCGCGGGCAGCATCACCGCCAGGCGCGCTGCCTGCTCGGGGCCGAGCCGCGCCGCGTCGACGCGGAAGTAGTGCCGGGCCGCCGCCTGGGCACCGAACAGGCCCTCACCCCATTCGACGTTGTTCAGGTAGATCTCCAGGATGCGCTGCTTGGACAGCAGGGCCTCGAGCATCAGCGTGAGTACGAACTCCTGCGCCTTGCGCGCCAGCGTGCGCTCGCCCGACAGCAGCAGGTTCTTCGCGAGCTGCTGCGTGATGGTCGAGCCGCCGACGAGCTTGGGCGGCGGCCGCCCCGGGCGCGCTGCGGCGGCGCCGCGCTGCTCGGCGCGCTGGTTCTTGCGCCACGCCGTCTCGACGGCATCCCAGTCGATGCCGGCGTGCTCGGCGAAGGCGGCGTCCTCGCTGGCGACGACGGCGCGCTGCAGGTTCGCCGAGATGCGCTCGCGATCGACCCAGGTCTGGCTCCAGTCGATGCGGCGGCGCTCGACGAGCAGTCGCCAGGCCTCGCTGCGCTGCATGCTCGTCGACTGCGGATCGAGCACCCGCATCGCCGCGATGCGCAGCGCGAACACGAGCTGCAGCGCCAGCGCCGCGAGCAGCACCAGCGCGGCGCCGCGCAGCAGTTCGCGCGTCCAGGCGGGGGCGGTCATCGGGCGGTCATCGCGCGGTCAGCGGGCCGACAGCGAGGTCTGCAGGCTCTCGTCGCGCGTGAAGCGAAAGCGCGAGCTGACGACGATCTGATCGGCCTGGGCGCGCATGGCCGGGCTGAACGCGCCGAAGGGCGCCGCGGCGCGCACGATCGCGACGGCCCGGGCGTCGAGCACGCGCGAGCTCGACGGGCGCACGATCTCGGCGTCGACGACGCGGCCGAGGCCATCGACGGTGACGTTCATCACCAGCTCGCCGTAGAGCTTGCGGCCGCGGTATTCGGGGAAGTCACGCGTGCCGCGCTCCTCGATGCGGCGGCGCAGTCCGTCGTAGTACAGCGCATAGATCTCCTCGCGCGTGGCCGGGCTGATGTAGCGCTTGCGCGGGCGCGCATTCTCCTCGTTGACGCGCTTTTCGATCTCGGCGAGCTGGCGCAGCAGCTGGCGGCGGTGTTCCTCGCGCTGCGGCTCCTCGGCTTCGCTGCTGGCGCGGCGGGGTTCGGGCGGCGGCAGCGCGGCGACCTCGCGCCGCAGCACGGCGAGCAACTGCTGCTGCTCCTGCTGCAGCTGCTCGATGCGGCGGCGCGCCTCGTCGCCGGCGTCGCCGAGTTCGGTGCTTGCCGCCAGCGGCAGCGGCGAGCTCGCGCGGCCGGCGTCGGCGCTGCCGCCGCCGGCCAGGCTGGCCTGCGCGATCGCCTGCGCCTGCGCCGGCCGCTCGCTGCTGCGCGCGTTGACCAGGATCACCTCCAGCGGCGTGTCCCTGAACACGCGCTCGAAGCGCTCGGGGTCGACGAAGCGCACCGTCAGCAGCGCACCGTGCACGACGGCCGAGAACAGCAGCGCCCAGTGCAGCACGCCGAGCCGGCGAAGGTGCGCGCGCAGCGGCATGGCGGTGCGCGGCGGCTTCAGGCGTCCGCCGCCGCGCCGGCAGCGCCATGTGCGCCGTGCGCGCCTTGCAGCCCTTGCGGGCCTTGCGGGCCTTGTGCGCCTTGTGCGCCCTGCGCGCCCTGCGCGTCATCGGGCCCGGCGGACGGACCGTCCGTGGCGTCGTCCATTTCGAGCGCCAGGTGCACGGTGCTGGCGGCGGCGGCCTCGGCCTCCTCGTCGGCCTCGGCCTCGTCCTCGAGCGCCGCGGCGCCTTCGGCCAGGCGCGCCGCCAGCGTGGCGTGCACGTCGAGCGTCAGCAGGTCGAGCCCGCCGATGCGCAGGCGCACGCGCGCGCCGCGCGCCAGCGTCTCGGTGCCGACCAGCGGCAGCACCAGCGGCAGCGTCTCGGCGCGCACCAGTCCGGGCTTGATCACCGTGGCGTCGAGTTCGGTCACGCGCTCTTGCTGCAGCCAGCGCAGCGTCCAATAGCGCTCGATGCCCTGCTGGAACGCGCCGTAGGCGGCGTAGGTGGCGTCGAACGCCGCGATCAGCGCGAACAGCGCCGCGTCCCTGGGCTTGAACGGCGCGGCCAATGCCGCGGCACGGCCGTGGCGCACGCAGGCGATGAGCTGCCACTGGTTCACGAGGTCGACGCAGCGCCTGAGCGGCGAAGTTGCCCACAGGTACTGCGGCACGCCCAGTCCGGCATGCGGCAATGCCTTGGTGCCCATGCGCACCTTGATCCCGGGCGCCAGGCTCGCCTGGCTGCGGTAGATGCCCGGCACGCCGAGCTGGGCGAGCCAGCCGCCCCAGGTGCTGTTGGCGAGGATCATCGCCTCGGAGACGATCAGGTCGAGCGGTGCGCCGCGCCGCCGCGGCTCGATCGCGACGCGCTCGCTGCCGTCGGGCTCGGCGTCGTCGGCGCGGTCGAGGCGGAAGGCGTAGTCGGGCCGCGTGAAGGTCTCGGGCTTGCCGCGCACCTGCTCGCGCCGCGCCTCGAGCGCGCGCGCCAGCCGCAGCGCAAAGCCCAGCTCGCGCGCGAACGGGAAGGCGGCCGGCGCGTCGCCGGCGAGCGCCTCTTCGGTGACGAGCGCATCGCATTCGTCGTGGCGCAGGTTGGCGACGATGGGCACGCGCTCGATGCGGGTCTCGTGCGCGCGCGGCTCGAGCGTGGCCTCGTCGATGGTGACGTACAGGCTGAGCGCCGGGCAGTCGCGGCCCGCTTCGAGCGTGCAGGCCTGCACCACGTCCTCGGGCAGCATCGTGATCTTCCAGCCCGGCATGTAGACGGTGGACAGGCGCTCGCGCGCGACCTTGTCCAGCGGCGAATCGGGCGCGATCGCCAGGGCCGGCGCCGCGATGTGGATGCCCAGCACGACGGCGCCGCTGCCCAGGCCCTGCAGCGACAGCGCGTCGTCGATCTCGGTCGTCGACGAGTCGTCGATCGAGAACGCCTGCACCGCGGCCAGCGGCAGCTCCGGCGGCGGTGCCGGCACCTCGTGCGCGGCAAAGCCGGTGCCGGCCGGGAACTGTTCGTGCAGAAAGCGCCGCCAGTGGAACTCGTAGGCGCTCGCGATCGCTCCGGCGCGCGCCAGCAGCGCCAGCGGCGCCATCTGCGTGTTGCGTGCCGCCTCGACCACGGCCTTGTACTCGGGCGCGTTCTTGTCGGGCCGGAACAGGATGCGGTAGAGCTGCGCGCGTACCGGCTCGGGGCAGCGGCCCGCGGCCAGCTCGGCGGCCCAGGCGTCGATCTGCTCGGCGATGCGCCGCTTGCGCTCGATGGCGGCCAGCGCTGCCTGCACCGTCTCCTCGGGTGCCTTGCGGAACAGCCCCTTGCCGACGCGGCGGAAGTAGTGCGGCGCCTCGGCCAGGCGCAGCAGCGCCGCGGCTTGCTTGTCGGTGCCGGCCTGCGCGTCGAAGTACTCGCGCGCGAGCTCGGCAAAGCCGAAGTCGCCCTCGGGCGCGAACTGCCAGGCGAGGTCGAGGTCGATCTCGGCGGCATGCGTGCGTGCGCGCGCGAGCAGCTCGGCTGGCGCCGGCTGT
Organism: Rubrivivax sp.; assembly: GCA_020852865.1. Classification (GTDB taxonomy): domain Bacteria; phylum Pseudomonadota; class Gammaproteobacteria; order Burkholderiales; family Burkholderiaceae_C; genus Rubrivivax. The sequence continues at coordinate 26,638 of JADYZZ010000054.1, read as the reverse complement.
TCGAAGCGCAGCATCACCTGCGCCGCCTTGACCTTGACGCGCCGGCCCGAATCGAGCTCGACCTGCAGCGAGGTCGCCGCGTCGTGCAGCACGCGGCCGGCGTGGAACTTGCCGGCGTCGTCGAACAGGACGTACATCGGTGCGATTGTCCGAGGTTTGCGCCGCGCGTGGCCGCGCCGTGCCGCGGCCGTGCGGCTGGCGCCGCCTTCAGGTCTTCACAGGCTCTCGGTCGCCCAGCCGCAGGAAGCGCAGCACGGCGGGCAGGTGCTGCGCGAAGTCCGACAGCGCGTGGTCGCTGCCTTCGAGCAGCAGGATCTGCGCGCCGGCGCAGTGCGCCGCCATCTCGCGCCAGTCGAGAAGTTCGTCACCCTTGGCGATGACGGCGAAGCAGCGCTCGGGCCGCGTGATGCGCGCCGGTGCGAGGGCACGCAACTCGTCGAGGGCCTCGGGCAGCCACTGCAGCGTGACGCTCGCGTCGTGGTAGGCGCGCAGCTCGCCGACGTAGGCGGCGAGATCGCGCGCCGGCTCGACCGCCGGATTCAGCAGCACGGCCGGGCAGCCCAGCCGCTCGGCCAGCACCATGGCGTAGAAGCCGCCCAGCGAGCTGCCGACGACGGCCATCGCGTCGCGCGGCCACCCGGCCAGGCCGCGCTCGAGCAATTCGAACGCGGCGCGCGGCGAGGGCGGCAGCTGCGGGCACCACCAGTGCACGGCGCGCGCGTGTTCGTCGAGCCAGGCGTGCAGGAGGCGCGCCTTGAACGAATGCGGCGACGAACGGAAGCCGTGCAGGTACAGCAGATGCGTCGGTGCCTGCGTCGCGGCCGGCACCGGCATCGTGGGCGACATGCGCCTCAGACGCCGGGCTTGACGACCGATGCGCGCAGCGCCTCGGCCAGGGCCGCCGCGCTGTCGGCCAGATGGGCGCGCGCCGTCGTCGTCCAGCCCTTGGCGGCGAGCGCTGCCTCGAGCCGGGCGGCCAGCTGCAGCGCCGCCTGGCGATGCGCGGCACGCACGTCGGCGGCCACCGGCGAGGCCGCGCGCAGCAGCCCGGCGGCCAGGCGTCGGAGGTGCTCGCGCTGCAGGTTGCGGCGCAGCGGTTCGATCGCGGCGGGCTTGCCCTCGAGCTCGGACCAGGTGGCCGCGGCCAGGCGCTGCTGCACTTCGGCGTAGCCGAGCAGCGTGCGCGGATCGGCCACCTTCGCTTCGGCGTCGGCCAGGCGCAGCGCGACGCCGTCCGACATCAGCGCGTCGAGTGCGGCGCGCTGGATCGCCAGCACCGCGGTCGGCAGGCTGAAGTCGGTGTCGGCCGGGCGCCCGCGCGCGCGGTCGAACTGCTCGGCGCCGAGCCGGCTCATGAACTGCGGCTCGAAGCGGAAGCTGCCGGCGGCGAACACGCCGTCGAGCAGCGTCGCCAGTGCGGCGCGCTGCTTGTCGGCCGGCACCGGAACGAAGAGCGCCTGGTTCGCTCCGGCCAGCGCGCGCGACGTGTTCACGCCGCCGACGTAATGCGCCAGCAGCGGCACCGACTGGGCAAAGCGGTTGAGCCCGCGCTGCAGGTTGCGGCGGTAGACGGTGAGGTCGTCGTCGGCGGGCAGCTCGCGCGCCTGCGTCAGCGTCCACAGCTCGCGGCCGAGCTCGAGCTGGCGCCGCGCGTAGGCGAGCGGGTCGTTGGTCAGGTCGAAGCGGTTGATCAGCGGGTCGCCGATCACCGTGTCCTCGTCGGTGCCGTAGACGAGCGCTGGGTCGCGCTCGGAACGCGCGGCGATCGCGGCCAGCCCGGCCTTCTCGTCGGCCGGCGCGAACGCGCGGTAGCCGTACTCGATGGCCCAGTAGTCGTAGGCGCCCAGGCCGTGCATGTGATAGTCGGCGACGCGCTCGCCGCGCAGCGGCACGTTCGGCGGGTTGTAGTCCATCACCGAGTTGGACACGCCGTGCTCGTGCGTGAAAGCCGGGTCGCGCAGCGCGGCGGCGCTGATGCCGCTCGAGGCCTTGAAGTTGTGCCGCAGCCCGAGCGCATGGCCGACCTCGTGCACCACCACCGCCTTCAGGCCGTTGCGCACGTAGCGCTCGGCCTCGGGGCCGTTCGGGTCGAAGGCGCCGCGCAGGGTCATCAGCTCGAAACCGAAGCCGGCCTGCTCGAGCGCGTCGCTGGCGTAGCTGCACATGCGCGCGTCGAGCGCCGCCGCGCCGGCCAGGCGCGGCTCGGTGTCGGCCAGATCCAGGCGGTCGAAGCGCATCCAGTTCTCCGGAATGATGGCCGCGCCGCGCAGGATCTCGCCGCTGCGCGGGTCGCTCTGCGAGAGGCCGACGGCCATCGCGCCGGGGCCCTCCATGGCGAACCAGCGCACGGCCAGCAGGTGCGCGCCCTCGAGCGAAGTCCAGTCGGCGTCCTCGGGCTGCTGCTCGACGGCCAGCGCGTTGCGCCAGCCCGCGCGCTCGAAGGCCTTGTTCCACTCGAGGATGCCTTCGCGCACCGTGGCGCGCCACTTCTCGGGGATGTTGCGGTCCATCACGACGCGGATCGGCACCTTGGGCTCGGAGACCTCGGCCGCCGGATCCTTCTTCTCGAGCCGCCAGCGGTTGATGTAGTGGGCGCGGCGGTCGCCGGCGAACTCGTTGCCGAAGTCGACGAAGGCGTCGGTGAAGTAGCCCACGCGCTGGTCGGCCAGGCGCGCGGGCATCGGCGAGGCGGGCAGCGGCGCGAACGTGTACGCCAGGCCGAGGAAGAAGCTGCGCGCGTCGGGCACCATGCGCGGCGGGTTGGGCAGCGCGGCCGGATTGGGCGGCGGCGCGCCGGGTGCCAGCGCCGGCGGCGCGGGCAGCTTGGGCACCGCGAAATGCAGCCGCAGCGTGAGCGCGGTGCCGTCGCTGCCGGTGCGCGTGCGTTCGATCGAGCTGTTGCCGCGGTCCAGGCCGTAGGGCATGCGGAACATCGACTCGATGGGCGTTTGCAAGCCGGCGAGGTCGCCGCCGAGCAGCGCCATGGCATCGACCAGCAGCGACTTGCGCTGCGGGTGCGGCGCGGCGGCCAGCGGCGCGGCGGCGAGCAGGCTGTCGGAGTAGCTTTCGGCGACGGCGCGCGCGAGCGGTGTGCCGGCGGGCGCTCGCGCATGCTGGTTGCGTGCGACCAGCTGGATCAGGTTGCCGACGCGGCGCAGCACAACGATCTGGTCGCTAGGCATCAGGCCGGGCAGCAGGAAGCCGACACCGAGGCCCGAGGCCAGCGAGGCACCGAGGAACATCGGCTGCTCCAGACGTTCGGCCGGGATCTCGATCCAGGTCTTCTCGTCGCGCGTCCACAGCGTGAGGTAGCCGGCCGTGCTCCTGGCGTCGCGCGTGACCTCGGCAAACGGCGGCGGGGTGCCCGGCGCCGGCGGGCGCGCCGCGGTCGCGCCGGAGGCGGCGGCCGAGGCCGGGCGTGCGGCGTCGGCGAGCGGCCGCGCGGACGGCGTTGCAGCCGGCTGTGCGCCCGAGCGGGCCGCCGCCGGCGCCGTCGCGTCGGGAGCGGTGACGGGCGGCGTCGTGCAGGCACCGAGCAACGCGGCAGCGGCCAGAGCCGCCAGCGAGGGGGTGAAGCCGGCGCCGACGGCACGCCGGGCAGGAACGGTCGGGGCAGGCGGACGAATCATGTCGGCAGCGGTGGGGAAAGTCGAAGGCGCGAAGGTGTCAAGGTGCGGAGGCGCGGGGGTTGCGGAGGTTAGCGCGGCGCCGCCGCCGCCCTGGTCAGCGCCGCGAGCAACTGCTCGTGCACGCCGCCGAAGCTGCCGTTGCTCATGCACAGCACATGGTCGCCGGTGCGGGCTGCGCGCACCACCGCTTCGACGAGCGCCGGCACGCTGTCGGCGACGACGGCCGCGGCGCCCATCGGCGCCAGCGCCTCGCGTGCGCTCCAGCCGTAGTCGCCCTGCAGGCAGAAGGCCAGATCGGCCTGCTCGAGCGCCCAGGGCAGCCGTGCCTTCATCGTGCCGAGCTTCATCGTGTTCGAGCGCGGCTCGAACACGGCGAGGATGCGCGGCGCATCCGCGCCGGGGGGCGTGGCGCGGTCGAGCTTGCGGCGCAGGCCGTCGATCGTGGCGCGCATCGCGCTCGGGTGGTGCGCGAAGTCGTCGTAAACGCGCACGCCGCCGGCCTCGCCGCGCAATTCGAGGCGGCGGCGCACGTTGTCGAAGCCGGCCAGTGCGGCCGCCGCGTCCTCGGGTGCGACGCCGGCGTGCTCGGCCGCACCGATGGCAGCCAGCGCGTTGAGCTGGTTGTGCTCGCCGAGCAGGTTCCACTCGACGCGGCCGAGCCTGAGGCTGCCGCGCAGCACGTCGAAGGCTTCGGGCTCGCCGCGCGCGGCGAGCCCGCCGGGCTCCTCGCGCCGGGTGCCGAAGCGCTGCACCTCGCTCCAGCAGCCGCGTGCGAGCACGCGCGCCAGCGCCTCGTCGCGCGCGTTGACGACGAGGCGGCCGCTCGCCGGCACGGTGCGCACGAGGTGGTGGAACTGCGTCTCGATGGCTGCCAGGTCGGGGAAGATGTCGGCGTGGTCGAGCTCGAGGTTGTTGAGGATCGCCGTGCGTGGCCGGTAATGCACGAACTTGCTGCGCTTGTCGAACAGCGCCGTGTCGTACTCGTCGGCTTCGATGACGAAATGGCGTCCGCTGCCCAGCCGTGCCGAGACGCCGAAGTTGCGCGGCACGCCACCGATCAGGAAGCCAGGCTCCAGACCGCAGCGCTCGAGGATCCAGGCCAGCATCGCCGTTGTCGTCGTCTTGCCGTGCGTGCCGGCCACGGCCAGCACGTGGCGGCCGTGCAGCACCTGCTCGGCCAGCCACTGCGGTCCGCTGGTGCAGCGCGCGCCGGCGTCGAGGATGGCCTCCATCAGCGGGTTGCCGCGCGTGACCACGTTGCCGACGACGAAGCAGTCGGGCGCGAGCGCGAGCTGCCCGGCATCGAAGCCTTCGATCAGCTCGATGCCCAGCGCCTGCAACTGCTCGCTCATCGGCGGGTAGACGCCGGCGTCGCAGCCGGTGACGCGGTGGCCGGCTTCGCGCGCCAGCGCCGCCAGCCCGCCCATGAAGGTGCCGCAGATGCCGAGGATGTGCAGGTGCATGCGCCCCATTCTAGGAAGGCGCGCCGGCCGCGGCCGGGCTGCGGCCCGGGCGGATCAGCCGTCGGCCCGGGCGGATCAGGCGCCGGCCCGGGCGGATCAGGCGCCGGCCGCTGCCGCGAAGGCTTCGCGCGCCGCGGCCAGCGTGGCCGCGATGTCGGACTCGGCGTGCGCCGCCGAGACGAACCCGGCCTCGTACAGCGCCGGCGCGAAGTACACGCCGCGCGCGAGCATGGCGTGGAAGAAGCGGTTGAAGCGCTCCTTGTCGGTGGCCATCACCTGGGCGTAGTCCTGTGGCAGTTGTCCGGTGAAGAAGAAGCCGAACATGCCGCCTTCGCAGTCGCCGACCAGCGGCACGCCGGCCGCGTGCGCGGCCTGCACGAGGCCGTCGACCAGCGCGCGCGTGCGCGCAGCCAGCGCGTCGAAGAAGCCCGGGCGCGCGATCTCGCGCAGCGTAGCCAGCCCGCAGGCGGTGGCGACCGGATTGCCCGACAGCGTGCCCGCCTGGTAGACCGGGCCGAGCGGCGCGAGTTGGCTCATCAGGGCCCTGGAGCCGCCGAAGGCGGCCAGCGGCATGCCGCCGCCGATGACCTTGCCGAACACGCTGAGGTCGGGCGTGAAGCCGGGGATGAGCCGCGCGTACAGGCTCTGGGCGCCGCCCAGCGCGACCCGAAAGCCGGTCATCACCTCGTCGAACACGAGCAGCGCGCCGTGCTGCGTGCACAGCGCCCGCAGCCGGGCCATGAAGGGCACGCTCGCGCGCACGAAGTTCATGTTGCCGGCGATCGGCTCGACGATCACGCAGGCGATGTCGTCGCCGTGCTCGGCGAAGGCCGCCTCGAGCTGCTCGACATCGTTGTAGCCGAGCACCCGCGTGTGCCGCACGACCTCGGGCGGCACTCCGGCGCTGGTGGGGTGGCCGAAGGTGGCCAGGCCCGAACCGGCCTTGACCAGCAGCGCGTCGGCATGGCCGTGGTAGCAGCCTTCGAACTTGACGATGCGGCTGCGGCCGGTGGCGCCGCGCGCCAGCCGCAGCGCGCTCATGCCGGCTTCGGTGCCGCTGGAAACGAGCCGCAGCTGCTCGATGCCCGGCACCTGCGCGATGATGGCCTCGGCCAGCTCGATCTCGCGCTCGGTGGGCGCGCCGAAGCTGAAGCCCTCGGCGGCGGCGCGCTGCACCGCCTCGAGCACGGCCGGGTGGGCATGACCGAGGATCATCGGCCCCCAGGAGCCGATGTAGTCGATGAAGCGGCGGCCTTCGGCGTCCCAGAAATGCGCACCCTGGGCGCGCGTCACGAAACGCGGGGTGCCGCCGACGGCGCGGAAGGCACGCACCGGCGAGTTGACGCCGCCGGGGATCACGCGCTGGGCGCGCGCGAACAGCTCGTCGTTAGTGGACACGGCGCACCGCCCCCTTGCCTTCCTTGCCGTTGCCGCCGCTCGGCTCGTCGGACCCGGCGGCGGCGTCGTCCGCGCCGCCCTCCTCGCCTTCGGGCGGAGGCAGGGCCCAGAAGAAGCGGTCGGGAACGATGTTGCCCATGCCCGGACGGAAGCCCGCATCCAGGCTCTGGTCGAGGAAACCCAGCGCCTCGCTCAGCGCCGGCTGCAGCTCGCTGCCCGAGGCCAGCAGCGCGGCCAGCGCCGCGGCGAGCGTGTCGCCGGCGCCGACGAAGGCCGCGTCGAAGCGCTCGAACTTCTCGCCGGCGATCGCGCCTTGCGCCGAGGCGAGTACGTTGTCGATGTACTGCGGCGCGTCCTTGCCGCCCTTGCTCGCCAGCGCGATGCCGGTGACCAGCACGTAGCGCGTGCCGTGTTCGGCGGCGGCGACGGCCAGCTCGCGCGCCGAAGGCGGGCGCTCGCTGTCCCACTCGGGCAGCAGGAAGTCCTGCAGCGTCTTGTGGTTGCCCACCAGCACCTCGGTGGCCGGCAGGATGAGCTCGCGAAACGAGTCGAGGTAGGGCTGCGCCTGGTCATCGTCGAGCCAGCCCAGGGCGGGCAGGTACGACACCAGCGGGATCTCGGCGTAGTCGGCCAGCACCTCGGCCACCGCGCTCACCGTGTCGGCCGAACCGAGGAAGCCCACCTTCCAGGCCGCGACGTTGACGTCCTCGAGGATCGTGCGCGCCTGCTGCGCCACGGTGTCGGCGTCCAGCGCATCTTGCTCGAAGATGTCGGCCGTGTCGCGCATGACGATCGCGGTCACCACCGGCAGCGCGTGCGCGCCCATCGCGGCGACCGTGGCCACGTCGCCGGCCAGGCCGCCGGCGCCGCTCGGATCACTCGCGTTGAAGCACATCACGCAGGCCGGCGCCGGCGGCTCGGCGAGCGGGTCGTCGGCCGGCGTGGCCGCAGCGGGTTCGGAGGTCATGGGCAGGGGGTCCGAAGGCACCGTCGCAGCCGCCTCGAAAGGCCGGCAGGAACCTCCAGCAGATTCTGAGCAACGATGTGTAGGTCCTCACGAAACCTGGAGTTTCGCCTAAGGTGCGTGGCTACAATGGCCGATCATTGTAGTGACGAGAGCGTACCCCCGTGAGCGAGCCGCAGAGCTGGATGTGCCTGATCTGCGGCTGGATCTACGACGAGGCCACGGGCGATCCGGAGCACGGCGTCGCGCCCGGCACCGCCTGGGCCGACGTGCCGGCGGACTGGACCTGCCCCGAGTGCGGTGCGCGCAAGGAAGACTTCGAGATGGTCAGGATCTGATCCGCGCTGCGCGCGCGTCGCGGCGGCGGGTCGAGGAGAGTTGCGCTTGGACACGCTGGTCGAAGCCCCCGGACCGAACGGCCCGGCGGGAGCCAAGGTGCTGGTGATCGACGACAGCAACACGATCCGGCGCAGCGCCGAGATCTTCCTGCGCCAGGGCGGGCACGAAGTCGTGCTGGCCGAGGACGGCTTCGACGCGCTGGCCAAGGTCAACGACCACGATCCCGAACTCATCTTCTGCGACATCCTGATGCCGCGGCTGGACGGCTACCAGACCTGCGCGATCATCAAGCGCAACCCGCGCTTCGCGCGCGTGCCGGTGATCATGCTGTCGTCCAAGGACGGGCTGTTCGACAAAGCGCGCGGGCGCATGGTGGGCTCCGAGGAATACCTCACCAAGCCCTTCACCAAGGAGCAACTCCTGCGCGCGGTGGAGGCCTTCCGCCGCCACGCGGCCTGAACGGCTGCGCCGGGTGTGCGAGGACTGCGACATGGCCATCCAGAAGATCTTGCTCGTCGACGACTCCAAGACCGAGCTGTTCCACCTCAGCCAGATCCTCGGCAAGCGCGGCTTCGCGGTGCGCACGGCCGAGAACGGCGAGGAGGCGCTGCGCCGCCTGGCCGAGGACAAGCCCGATCTCATCCTGATGGACGTCGTGATGCCGGGGCAGAACGGCTTCCAGCTCACGCGCACGATCACGCGCGACCCGCGCTGGGCCGACGTGCCCGTCATCATGTGCACGAGCAAGGGCCAGGAGACCGACCGCGTCTGGGGCATGCGCCAGGGCGCGCGCGACTACATCGTCAAGCCGGTCGACGGCGACGAACTGCTGGCCAAGATCAGGGCCTTCGACTGAAGCGCATCGCCGATGGCCCAACGCGAAGCGCTGCGCGAACTGCAGAGCCGGCTTGCCCAGAGGCTGCAGCAGGCGCGTTCCGAGGCGCGCGGCGCGGCCTGGCTGGCCGTCGAGTGCGCCGAGCAGGGCCTGCTGCTGCCGCTGCCGGGCGCGGGCGAGATCTTCGGCGTCGGCGCGCTGTTGCCGGTGCCGCACACGCAGCCCTGGTTCGTCGGCGTGACCAGCCTGCGCGGCAGCCTGCACGGCGTGGTGGATCTGGCTGCCTTTCTCGGCCTGCGCGCACCGCAGCCGGCCGGCTCCGTGCGCGACCAGGCGCGGCTGCTCGCGTTGAACCCGGCGTGCGGCGCGCATTGCGCATTGCTGGTCGATCGGCTGGCCGGCCTGCGCGGCGCCGAGCAGATGCAGTCCGAGCCCGACGACGGCACGCCCAAGCCCGGGTTCGCCGGCTCCGCCTGGCGCGACGGCGAGGGCCGGCGCTGGCAGGAGATCGACCTGGCGGCGCTCGCCTGGCACGAGCAGTTCCTGGGGATCGGGACTTGAGGCGCCGCGCGCTCGCGCTCGATGCAGGGTACGGCCGCCGGCACCGCCGGCGCTCGCCCGCTGCGCCTGCGCCGGCTCGCAGCGGGATCGGGCCGTTGACCGCTGGTTGAATCGACGAGGTCGACATGAGCTTCCTGGACAAGATCAAGGCCAACGCGCGCGGCGCGCCGCACGCCGCATCGGAGCCCTTGCCGCCGTTCGACGAACTGGCGCCGCCGGCCAATCCGATGGAGGCCACGGTGCGGCTGAGCCACCTGCAGGGGCCGGCCACCGTGACGGGCGCGCCGCGCGACTCGTCGATCATCTCCGAGGCGTCGCCCTCCGAACTCGCCGGCGAGTACGGCGCCTCGCGTACCCAGCGCGCCGCCGCGCCCGCCGCCAGCGGCCTGCCGATCATCGGCGGCTGGGCGGTGGCGCGGCAGCAGCGCGCGCTGCTGGTGGCGTTCGCCGTCGGTCTGCTGCTGCTGCTGGCGGCGGCGACGCTGGCGCTGGTCTCGGCCAAGCGCAGCGCGGCGCAGGTGGCGGCGGTCGGACAGGCGCAGACGCAGTCGCAACGGCTCGCCAAGGCGGTGATGCAGGCTCTGGGCGGCAACGCAGCGGCCTTCGCCGAAGTGAACGACAGCATCGGCACGCTGGCGCGCAACCTGCGCTCGCTCAAGACCGGCGAAGGCGAGGTCGCGGCGGTGCCCGAGAGCGCGCAGGGCCAGCTCGACGCACTGCTGCCGATCGTCGAGCGCGACGAGAAGGCGGCGCGCTCGGTGCTCGCGCAACAGAAGGCGCTGACCCAGGCGGCCCAGGCGCTGCGCGAGATCGACCGCAAGGCGGCCGAGCTGCTGGGCACCGCCGAGATCGTGAGCACGCTCAAGCTGCAGGGCGGGGCGACGGCCGCCGAACTCGCCGCCGCGGGCCAGCTCGCGATGCTGACGCAGCGCATCGGCAAGAGCGCGGGCGAGTTCCTCGCTGGCGCAGGCGACCGCGACGAGGCGGCGTCGCTGCTCGACCGCGACCTGGGCACCTTCGGCGAGCTTGCGCAGGGCCTGCTCAACGGCAGCGCCGAGCTGCGCCTGCCCGGCACGCGCGACGCGCAGCAGCGCGAGCGCCTGCAGCAACTGCTGGGCGGCTACGAGCAGATGCGCAGCGACGCCGGCGCCGTTCTCGGCAACCGACAGGGTCTGGCGGCAGCGCGCAAGGCGCGCTCCGAGATCGTGGCCGACAGCGCGCCGCTGCGCAGCGGGCTGGAGGGGCTGCAGCCCGCGCTCGCCGCCGAGGCCGGCTTCGGCGGAGCGCGGCTCGCCGTCGCGCTCGTCGGCGCGCTCATGCTGCTGCTGGCGGCTGCCGGGCTGCTGCGCGTGTTCGTCGTCGACCAGACGGGCCGCTCGCGCCTGGCCGAGTCGCAGCGCCTGGAAGCCGAACGCCAGGAGCACGAGGCCAAGCGCGTCAACGACGCCAACCAGGCGGCCATCCTGCGCCTGATGAACGAGCTGCAGACGGTGGCCGAGGGCGACCTCACGCAGCAGGCCACGGTGACCGAGGACATCACCGGCGCGATCGCCGACTCGGTCAACTACACGGTGGAGGAACTGCGCACGCTGGTCTCGCAGGTGCAGCACACGGTGGCGCGCGTCAACGACACGACCCAGCAGGTGGAGCAGACCTCGACCGAGCTGCTCGCCGCCTCGACCGAGCAACTGCGCGAGATCCGCGAGACCGGCGAGTCGGTGCTGCAGATGGCCGGCCGCATCAACGAGGTCTCGGCGCAGGCCCAGCAGAGCGCCCAGGTCGCGCACCGTTCGCTGCAGGCTTCGGAGTCGGGTCTGCACGCGGTGCAGAACTCGATCGGCGGCATGAACGCGATCCGCGACCAGATCCAGGAGACGTCCAAGCGCATCAAGCGCCTGGGCGAGAGCTCGCAGGAGATCGGCGAGATCACCGAGCTGATCTCCGACATCACCGAGCAGACGAACGTGCTGGCGCTCAACGCCGCGATCCAGGCGGCCAGCGCCGGCGAGGCCGGCCGCGGCTTCTCGGTGGTGGCCGAGGAGGTGCAGCGCCTGGCCGAACGCTCGGGCGACGCGACGCGCCAGATCGCCGCCATCGTGCGCACCATCCAGACCGACACCCAGGACGCGGTGGCGGCGATGGAGCGCAGCACGCAGGGCGTGGTCGAGGGCGCGCGCCTGTCCGACGCCGCCGGCGCGGCGCTGGCCGACATCGACCGCGTCACGCGCCAGCTCGCCGAGCTGATCGAGCGCATCGCCGAGCAGACCAACCGCGAGGCCGATTCGGCCAACGTCGTGGCGTCGAACATCCAGCACATCTTCGCCGTCACCGAGCAGACCTCGGAGGGCACGCGCTCCACCGCGCACATGGTGCGCGAGCTGGCGCGCAGCGCCGAGGAGCTGCGCACCTCGGTGGCGCGTTTCAAGGTCGCCTGAGTGCCTGTGAAGAGATGAATCGCGGGCGTGATTCCTATCTGCACAGGCTCTGAGCCGCCGCGAGCGCCCGCGCAGGAGCCCGAGATGGCCACGGACAGCCGCCCAGCCCGCAGCCCCGGCGCCTTGCCCGGCGACGACCTGAGCGCGCTCGCCTGGGTGCACGGCGAGCTGCGCCGCTCGCTCGAGGCGGCGCACAAGGCGCTGCGCCGGTACCTGAAGGAGTCCGATACGATCGGCGGCTCGGACGTCGACGCTGTCGACCCGTCGGTGCTGCGCGGTGCGCGCGCCCAGATCCACCAGGCGGTGGGGGCGCTCGAGCTCGTGGGCATGCCGGCGCTGGCGCGCATGCTGCGCGCCAGCGAGGCTGCGGTGCAGCGCCTGGCGGCGCGGCCGGCGCTGGTCGACGCCGGCGCGGTCGACACCGTCGAGCGCGCCTCGTTCGCGGCGCTCGACTTCATCGCGCGCCAGCTCGCCGGCAAGCCGGTATCGCCGGTGATGCTGTTTCCGCAGTACCGCGCCGTGCAGCAGCTGGCGGCGGCCGACCGCATCCATCCGGCCGACCTGTGGCCGCTCGACTTCCAGTGGCACGCGCTGCCGGCCGAGCCCGGCGTGCCGCCGCGCGCGAGCGACGACGACGCGCGCGGCGTCATGGAGGGCCTGGTGCTCGCGCTGATGCGCGGCGCCGACCGCGGCATGCTGGCGGCGGCGAGCGGGTTCTGCGCCGAACTGGGCGCCGGCGCCGCCGAGGGTCGCGAGGCGACGCTGTGGCGCATGGCCGCCGCGGTCTATCAGGCGCAGGCCCTGGGTCTGCTCGCCACCGACGTCTACGCCAAGCGGCTGGCGTCGCGGCTGCTGGCGCAGCTGCGCCTGGCGGTGCAGGGGCAGCACGACGTGTCGGAACGGCTGGCGCAGGATCTGCTGTTCTTCTGCGCGCATGCCCGGCCGGCCGAAGGCACCGCGCCGCGCCTGGCTGCCGTGCGGCGGGCCTGGGGGCTCGAGCCCCACGCCGGCGCCGACTACGAGACGCCGCGCCTGGGTCGCTTCGATCCGGCGCTGCTGGCGCTGGCACGCAAGCGCGTGGCCAGCGCCAAGGAGGCCTGGTCCGCCGCCGCCGCGGGCGAATCGCGCCGCCTGGCCGCGCTCGGCGAGCAGTTCGCACTCGTCGGCGAATCGCTGACGAGGCTGCTGCCGGTGGGCGAGCGCCTGGCGCAGGCGTTGCAAGGCGCGGCCGCGCAGGCCATGGCATCGGGCCAGGCGCCGGCCACGCCGTTGGCGATGGAAGTGGCCACGGCGATCCTGTACCTGGAGGCCGCGCTCGACGACGGCGACCTCGACACCCCCGAGCTCGGTGCGCGCGTGCAGCGCCTCGCGCAACGCGTCGACGAGGTCCGTGCCGGTGGCGAGACGCGGCCGCTCGAGCCGTGGATGGAGGAGCTGTACCGTCGCGTCAGCGATCGCCAGACGATGGGCTCGGTGGTGCACGAGCTGCGCGCCGCGCTCTCGGAGATCGAGAAGGAGGTCGACCAGTACTTCCGCAATCCGGCCGAGCGCCAGGTGCTGCTGCCGGTACCCGGGCAGTTCGGTGCGATGCGCGGCGTGCTTTCGGTGCTGGGGCTGGAGCAGGCGTCGCAGGCCGTGCTGCACATGCGCGACGAGGTCGAGGCGCTGGCGCGGGCCGGGCTCGACGCGCCGCCGGCGGCCCCGGCCGGCACCTTCGACCGCCTGGCCGACAACCTCGGCGCGCTCGGCTTCCTGATCGACATGCTGAACGTCCAGCCGGCGCTGGCGCGCTCGCTGTTCCGCTTCGATCCGGCCAGCGGCGTGTTCGCCGCGGTCATGGGGCAGGGCGAGGCGACGGCCGACGGAGTTCGTGCCGCAAGTGCGGCGCAGGCCGCGGCCCCGGCGGCGCCGGTGCAGCAGGAGGCGGCAGCCATCGCCGAGGCCGCGGGCCGCGAGGAGGTGCCGGGCGAGGCAATCGAGCGGCGCCTCGAGCGCCTGGCCCAGCAGGCCCTGGCCGCCGAGCAGCCGGCGCTGGCGCGCACCGCGCAGGCCGCGCGCGCGGCGCTGCACGCTGCCGGCGACGCCGCCGCGCGCCGACAGGCGCGCGCGGAGCTGGCGCTCGCGCTGGCCGCGTTTGCGCCGGCCGCGGCCGTCGAGCCGGCTGCAGCCCCGTCCCTGCCTCCCAGGACGACACCGGCGGCGGCGCCCGGCGGCACCGGCCTCGAAGACGACGCCGAGATGCGCGAGGTCTTCATCGAGGAGGCGCGCGAAGTCGTCGCCGATGCCGGCGCTGCGCTCGAACGTCTGGCCGATGCCCCCGAGCACGCCGGCGACATGACCGCGGTACGGCGCGCCTTCCACACGCTCAAGGGCAGCTCGCGCATGGTGGGTCTGCGCGATTTCGGCGAGGCCGCGTGGGCCTGCGAGCAGCTGTACAACGCGCGCCTGGCCGACCAGCCGCGCCTCGACGCGCCGCTGCGCGCGTTCACGGCCGAGGCCCTGGCCTACCTCGGCGCCTGGGTCGAGGCGGTCGCCGCCGGCCGCGATGCCGGCCACCACAGTGCCGCGGTCGTGCGCAGCGCCGAGACGCTGCGCCTCGAGGGCCGGCGCTTGCCGATCGAGCCGGCGCGTCCCGATGCCGCACCGCTCGCGTCCGCGGCACCTCGTGCCGACATCGCTCCGGGGCCGAGCGCGGCGCCCGAGTCGGCCGAGCCGCAGCCGTTCGCTGCGACCGCGGCGGCGCTCATGCCCCCCGCCGTCGAGCCTGCCGAACTGTTCGAGTTGCCGGAGCTGACGGAACTCCCGGAGTTGCCGGAGTTGACGGAGTTGCCGGAGCGCACCGGACTGTCCGAGCCGGCGCCGTTGCCGCAACTGCCCGAGCCGATCGAGGCGGTCGCAGCGCCCGGACCGCCCTCGTCGCCTGAGCTCGGCACAGCGATCGAGCCGGCCGCGGACCTGATCGAGGCGCGGGAGAACGATGAGCCGGCCGAGTCCTTCGCCCTGCCCGAAGTGGCCGAACTCATGCTCCCCGAGCCGTTGCCGGCGCTGTCGGCGGACGAGGTGGACGAGGTCGACGAGGCGGCGGGGCGGCCGTCGCCGATCGAGACGATGGAGCCCGCGACAGGACTGCCGATCGAACTCGCGGGCATCGACTTCGACCTCGAGCCGGGCCGCGAGCCCGAGTTCGAGCCCCTGCCCCTGGCGGCGACGGCAGGCGCCGCGCCTGCGCCGATCCCGCTGTCCGAACGCATCCCGGACCTGCCGAGCGAGGCCGACCTCGAACTCGCAGCGCCTGCAGCCCCGGCTCTGCCCGAGGTGAGCTTCGAGCTCGACCTGGGGGCGCTCGACGAGGAGCAGGCGTCCGGTCAGCCGGCCGAGGAAGGCGGGCTCGACCTGCCGGCCGAAGAGGCGGCCGCCGCGTTGGCGTCCGAACCGTCTCCCGAGCCCGCTGTCGGTTTCGATCTCGTCATCGACCTCGCCCCTGATCGCGGCCTCGGACTGGCACGGTCCGAGGCGGCAGAGGCGCCAGACGACAAGGACGCCGCGGACTTGGCGCTGCCGCCGCCCGCTGCCGCTGCCGAGGCGCTGCCCGCGCCGCCGCCGCCCGCTGCCGCCGCCGAGGCCCCGCCGCCGGCCCCGTCCGTGCAGGCAGGGCCGGCGCCGACCGGAACGCAACCCGCTGCCGCGCCGGCGCAGACGGCATACCCTGCGCAGGCCGAGGACCAGCCCGCGGAGATCGAGGCTCAGCCCACGGAGGCCGAGGCGCCGACGGCCGCAGCAGCAGCGCCGACACCGCACTTCGTCCGGGACCTGGCCGAGCCGCTCGAGGACGAGCAGATCAAGGTCATCGGACCACTTCGCATTTCGATCCCGCTGTTCAACATCTACCTCAACGAGGCCGACGAGTTGTCGCGCCGTCTCGTGACCGAGATCGGCGAATGGAGCGTCGATGCGCTGGGCCACCCGGTGTCGCTGAGCGCCGAGGCGCTGGCGCACAAGCTGGCGGGCAGTTCGGCGACGGTCGGCTACGCGGAGCTGTCGGTGCTGGCGCGCGCGCTCGAGCACGCCCTCGCCCGCTCGCATGCGCTGGGGCCGGGCCGCGAGGGCGAGTCCGAGCTGTTCGGCGATGCGGCCGACGAGATCCGGCGCCTGCTGCACCAGTTCGCAGCGGGCTTCCTGCGCCCCGCGCCGCAGGCGCTGCTCGAGCGTCTGGCCGACCATGAGCGCTGGCCCGCCGAGCGGCCTGTCGCACCGATCGCCGATGCGGCGGCCGAACCCCTGTCGTCCGTCGGCAGCGTGGCGGTGTCGGCCTTCGCGCCGCTCGACGCGGCGGCCGAAGGCGGCGCGGCAGCCGCGGCGCCCGATGCCTTCGACGACGACGAAGACATCGACGCCGTGGATGCCGTCGACGCCGAGCTGTTCCCGATCTTCGAGGAGGAGGCGGGCGAGCTGCTGCCGCAGCTGCAGGCGCGGCTGCGCGAGTGGCACGAGCATCCGGGCGGCCGCGAGGCCGCCGGCGCGGCGATGCGCACGCTGCACACCTTCAAGGGCGGCGCACGCCTGGCCGGCGCGATGCACCTGGGCGAGATGGCGCATCGGCTCGAGACGGCCATCGAGCATCTGGCCGCGCACGAGGACGTCAGCGCCGCGCGGATCGAACCCTTGCTGGCGCGTTGCGACGCGATGGCTGGCGCGTTCGAGGCGCTGCGCGGCGTACCGGTCGAGGGCCGAGGCGAATCCGGGGTGTCCATTGCCCCCACGCCGGCGGTGCCGGCGGTTGCCCCCACGCCGGCGGCAGCACCGGAGCACCTGCCGGAGTGGGAGACGGAGTCCGCGCCCGTGGCCGAGTCCGTGGCGCAGCCCGCCGCGCAGTCCGGGGTCGAACCCGTGGCCGAGCCCGCACCGGCACCCGCACCCGAGCCCACCGCTGCCGCCGCAGCACAGCGCGCGGCACTCGAATTCCCCGTTGCGCCGGCGGCAGCTGCGACAGCGCCGGCCGCGCCGGCGCCGGCTGCGCGCCGCATCGACTGGTCGCGCTTCACGCGGGCTGCGGTTGCACCCGAGGAAGCGGCCGAGCGCGGCTCCGGCGCCGCCGCCGTGCGCGTGCGTGCCGCCCTGCTCGACCGTCTGGTCAACCAGGCCGGCGAAGTGGCGATCACGCGCGAGCGCATCGCCGCCGACGTCAGGCAGCTCCAGGGCTCGCTGGCCGAGCTCACCGAGAGCCTGGAGCGCATGCGCCGGCATCTGCGCGACATCGAGCTGCAGGCCGAATCGCAGATCGCGACGCGCATGGAGAGCGCGCGCGCCGCCGGCGAAGCCTTCGATCCGCTCGAGATGGACCGCTTCACACGCTTCCAGGAGCTGACGCGCTTCATGGCCGAGTCGGTGAACGACGTCGCCACGCTGCAGCGCAGCCTGCAGCGCACGGTGCAGGGCAGCGAGGACGAGCTGGCCGCCCAGGCGCGGCTCACACGCGACTTGCAGGACGACTTGCTGCGCACGCGCATGGTCGAGTTCGAGAGCCTGGCCGAGCGCCTGTACCGCACCGTGCGCCAGGCGGCCAAGGAGACCGGCAAGCAGGTGCGGCTGGACATCGTCGGCGGCGCGATCGAGATCGACCGCGGCGTGCTCGAGCGCATGGTGGGCTCGTTCGAACACCTGCTGCGCAACAGCGTCGCCCACGGCATCGAGGCGCCGGCGGTGCGGCGCGCCGTCGGCAAGGACGCCACCGGCCGCATCCGGATCGGCATCGCGCAGAGCGGCAACGAGGTGGCGGTCGAGATCGGCGACGACGGGGCCGGCTTCGACTACGAACGTATCCGACGCCGCGGCGTCGAACGCGGCCTCGTCGCGCCCGAGGCCGAGCCCGGCGAGGCCGAGCTGGCGCAGCTGCTCTTCCAGCCGGGTTTCAGCACCGCCCTGGCGGTGACCGAGCTGGCCGGCCGCGGCGTCGGCCTGGACGTGGTGCGCGCCGAGGTCGGCGCGATGGGCGGCCGCATCGAGACGGCGAGTGCGCGCGGCCAGGGCACGCGCTTTCGCCTGCTGCTGCCGCTCACCACCGCCGTCACACAGGTGGTGATGCTGCGCAGCGGCACGCTCACCGTCGCCGTGCCGTCGACGCTGGTCGAGATCGTGCGGCGGATCGACGCCGCGCAGACCGAGCGCGCGTACGCCGGCGGCAGCGTCGAGCACGACGGCGAGGCGGTGCCGTTCTTCCGGCTGGCCGCGCTGCTGCAGGCGGGCACGCGCGGCGAGGGCGCGGCACGCTCGCACACGGTGGTGATCGTGCGCTCGGCCGCGCAGCGCGTGGCGGTGCACGTCGACGAAGTGATCGGCAACCAGGAAGTGGTGGTCAAGAACGTCGGGCCGCAGCTCGCGCGCCTGCCGGGCCTGGCCGGCGTGACGCTGCTGCCCTCGGGTGCGGTGGCGCTCATCTACAACCCGGTGGCGCTGGCCGCGCTGTACGGCGACGAGGCGCGCCGGCTGATGCGCCGCGCCGCACCCGAGCCGGCAGCCGTGGCCGACGCGGTGCCGCGCGCGCCGCTCGTGCTGGTCGTCGACGACTCGCTCACCGTGCGCCGCGTCACCCAGCGCGTGCTGCAGCGCGAAGGCTACCGCGTCGCCACTGCCAAGGACGGGCTCGAGGCGTTAGAGCGCCTGGCCGAGGAGCGGCCCGTGGTGCTGCTGTCCGACATCGAGATGCCGCGCATGGACGGCTTCGACCTGCTGCGCAACGTACGTGCCGACGAGCGCCTGGCCGGCCTGCCGGTCGTCATGATCACGTCGCGCATCGCGGCCAAGCACCGAGACTACGCCATCGAGCTCGGCGCGGACCACTACCTCGGCAAGCCCTTTGCCGAGGAAGAACTGCTGGCGCTCGTCGCGCGCTTCGCCGGCGCCGACATTCCGACCTGAGAGCCTGTGAAGTCATGAGCCGAAGGCCTGATTCGTGCCGGTACGGACGCTTCGATGCGATCCTGCGTCCGGGCCGCGCACTCCTGCGCGACGAGCGCGGCGCGCAGCCGGCGGCATGAGAGACGGGTGAGGGTGGGCCGCCGGTGTCTCGACTCATCGAACAGATCGCGGAGTTGACGGCCTTCCGTGATCGCGATGCGCTCGACTTCAGCCTGGCATCGGCGCTGCGCGAGCTGCTGCGCCCGGAGTCGATCGCGATCTACCGGGTGGTCGGCGCGGCGGGCGAGCGGCGCTGGCTGCTGCGCTCGCGCGTCGGCGGCAGCGGCGCCGAGGCGGCGGCCGATTCACTGTGGTCCGATCTCGAGACGCTGCCCGCGCTGGCGGCGCTGCCGCACCACGCGCTGTGCCTGCAGGGCAGCCGCATCGTGCCGCTGGCCGGTGCGCCGGCGCTGACGCTGTTCCCGCTGGCCGCCGACGGCGAGGCGATGGGCGTGCTCGAGGTGCGCGCGCCGCAGCCGCTGGCCGGCGACGCGCAGCAGCTCGTGTGCGCCATCCTGCGCATCTACCGCAACTTCCAGGGTCTGCTCGACTACAGCGAGCGCGACACGCTCACCGGACTGCTCAACCGCAAGACCTTCGACGAATGCTTCGCGCGCATTGCCGCCGGCGCCGCCGGCAGCGCCGAAGGCGCGGCCGCGGTGCCGGACCCGCGGCGCGCCGCCGCGCCCGGCGTGGCCGCGATGGGCGTGGTCGACATCGACCACTTCAAGCGCGTCAACGACAGCTTCGGGCACCTGATCGGCGACGAGGTCCTGCTCGTGCTGTCGCGCCTGATGCGCGCGACCTTCCGCCACCACGACGGGCTGTTCCGCTTCGGCGGCGAGGAGTTCGTGGTCCTGATGCGCTGCCGCGCCGAAGTCGATGCGTGCGTCGCGCTCGAGCGGCTGCGCACCGCCGTCGAGCAGCATGCCTTCCCGCGCGTCGGGCACATCACGATCAGCGCCGGCCTGGCGCGGGTGCGGCCGGGCGACACGCCGACGGCCTGCTTCGAGCGTGCCGACCAGGCGATTTACTACGCCAAGCAGAACGGCCGCAACCGCCTGTGCGACTACGACGAGCTGGTCGCGCAGGGTCTGCTCGCCGACCGCTCGCACGCGAGCGATCTCGAGCTGTTCTGATCGCCGCGCAGGCCGCAGGCCGCGGGCGCACGGCCGCCGCCGCCCCATCCGTTCAGGGCCGGCTCCGCCTCACCGGCCGCGCGCCGCCGTGACGACCGCACAGCGCTCGAGCGTGCGCGCCCGCGCCGCCGCGTGGTCGACGATCGGCGCCGGGTAGTCGCGGCCGAGCTGCACGCCGGCGGCCTCCAGGTCCACCGGCCGTGCCAGCCAGGGCGCATGGATCGCCTCGTCGGGCAGGCGCGCCAGCTGCGGCAGGTAGCGGCGGATGAACTTGCCCTCGGGGTCGATGCGGCGGCTGTGCTGCACGGGATCGAAGCGGCGCGTGCACGGCGGTGCGTCGCAGCCGCTGCCGACCGCCCATTGCCAGCCGCCGTTGTTGGCCGCGAGGTCGAAGTCGTTGAGCTGGCGCGCGAAGTAGGCTTCGCCGCGCCGCCAGTCGATGCCCAGGTCCTGGGCCAGGAAGGCCGCCGCGACCATGCGCAGCCGCTCGTGCATGTAGCCGGTCTGGTTGAGCTGCTGCAGCGCGGCGTCGACCAGGGGGTAGCCGGTGCGTCCCTCGCACCAGGCGGCGCAGGCCGCGTCGGCCGCCTTGCCGCGTTCCCAGCGGATGCGGTCGTAGGCCGGCTTGAACGACTGCGTCACCACCTGCGGGTGGTGGTGCAGGACCTGGTGGAAGAAGTCGCGCCGGATCAGCTGCGCCAGCCACGCCTGGGCGCCGCGCGAGCCCGCTGCGGCGCGCTCGTGCGCCGCCCGCGCGGCGCGGCGCACCGACAGCGTGCCGAAGCGCAGGTGCGGGCCGAGGTAGCTCGGCCCGCGCACCGCGGGGAACTCGCGCGTCCGGTGATAGTGGTCGATGTGCTCCTGGAACTCGGCCAGCATCTCGCGGGCGCCCGCAGGCCCGGTGGGCAGCCGAAGCTGGTGCAGGTTGGTCGGCGCGAAGCCGATCTCGGCCAGCGCCGGCACGCCGACCTCGCCTGCAGGCCTGGGCGCCAGCGCGGCAGCGTGGCGTCCGACCGGATAGGCCTCGAGGTAGAAGGGCGCGAGCTTGCGCAGCCAGGCGTTGCGGTACGGGGCGAAGGCGGTGAACGGACGTCCGCCCGGCGTGAGCAGCTCGTCGCGCTCGAAGATCAGGTGGTCCTTGGCCAGGTGCAGCGCGACGCCGGTGTCGGCCAGCCGACCGTGCAGCTCGAGGTCGCGTGCACGCGCCTGCGGGTCGTCGTCGTGGTTGGCGAACACCGCCTGCACGCGCAGCGCCGCAGCCAGCGCCGGCAACGCGTCGCCGGCCGCGCCGTGGCGCACGATCAGGCCGACGCCCTCCACGCCGTGGCTGGCTGCCAGCGCGCGCAGCTCGGCGTCGACGCCGACGAGGCTGTCGCGCATGAACTCCACGCGCCGGTCCTGGCGCGGCAGCCCATCGAGGACGGCGCGGTCGAACACGAAGGCACACCAGACCCGGCGCGCTCGGCGCAGCGCGTGATAGAGCGCTGCGTGGTCGTCGGCGCGCAGGTCGCGCCGCAGCCACACCAGGGCCCGGTCGTAGGGTTTGTCGGCGGCTGCTTCGCTCACATGCGGAGTGTGACGCGGGAATAAAATGTCGGCCATGGCCTCGGGCTCCCGCATCGACCTGACGAACCAGTTCCTGATCGCCATGCCGGGCATGGCCGACGACACCTTCCGCGGCACCGTCGTCTACCTGTGCGAGCACAGCGAGCGCGGCGCGCTCGGCCTGGTCATCAACAAGCCGATCGACATCAAGGTGCGCAACCTGTTCGAGCGCGTCGATCTCCAGCTCGAACGCGGGGAGCTCGCCGAGCAGCCGGTCTACTTCGGCGGGCCGGTGCAGACCGAGCGCGGCTTCGTGCTGCACGAGCGGCTCGGCGAAGAGAGCCCGTACACGTCGACGCTGGCGATCCCCGGCGGCCTGGAGATGACCACCAGCAAGGATGTGCTCGAGGCGATGTCGCACGGCGCCGGGCCGCGCCGCGTGCTGGTGACGCTCGGCTACAGCGGCTGGGGCGCCGGTCAGCTCGAAGAAGAGATCGGTCGCAACGGCTGGCTCACCGTCAACGCGTCGCCCGAGATCATCTTCGATACGCCGATCGAGCAGCGCTACGACAAGGCGCTGTCGCTGCTGGGCATCGACCCGCGCATGCTGAGCCAGGAGGCCGGGCACGCATGAATGCGCACGGCCGCTCCGAAGCGCTCGTCCCCGAGCGCGCTGCGCGGCGGGTAGTCCAGTGAGCGTGCGCGGCGTGCGCTGGGACCTCCGGTGAGCACGGCTGCGCCGCTGCGACGCCCCCGATCGTTCCTGGCCTTTGATTTCGGTGCGCGGCGCGTCGGCGTGGCGGTGGGCAACACGATGCTGAAGCAGGCGCAGCCGCTGGGTACCGTCTCGGCGCTGGGCGATGCGCGCTTCGCCGCCATCGGCCGCCTGGTTCGGGCGTGGCAACCCGATGCGCTGGTGGTCGGCGTGCCGACGCACCCCGACGGCGCGCCGCACGACAACACGCGCCGTGCCTTGGTCTTCGCGCGCCAGTTGCACGGGCGCTTCAAGCTACCGGTGCACGAAGTGGACGAGCGGTACACGACGGCGGAGGCGCTGTCGCAGGGCGCGAGCGACGTCGACGCTGCAGCGGCGGCGCTGATCCTCGAGCAGTACTTGCGGGAATCCTCGTGAGCACGCTCAGCCTCGACGCCGAAGCGCTGTACGCCGAGTTGCTGGCCGGCGTGCGCAGGTTGCTGCCGGCCGATGCCGCGCTGGTGGGCATCTGGTCGGGCGGCGCGTGGCTGGCCGAACGGCTGCAGGTCGACCTGCAGCGTGCGGGCGAGCACGGCGTGATCTCCAGCACGCTGCACCGCGATGACTACCGTGCGCGCGGGCTCGCCGGGGGCGGCGATGCCACGCGGCTGCCGTTCGCGATCGACGGCGCGCGCATTCTGCTGATCGACGACGTGCTGTTCACCGGGCGCACGATCCGCGCGGTGATCAACGAGCTGTACGACTTCGGCCGGCCGCGCGCGGTCGACCTGGCGGTGCTGGTCGACCGCGGCGGCCGCGAGCTGCCGATCCAGGCGTCGTTCGCGGCGGCCAAGGTGGTACTGCCGGCGTCGCAGCGGCTGAGGCTGGCGCGCGGCGACGACGGGCGCTTCGCGTTCTCGCTGCAAGAGCAGAAGGGCTGACGCGTGCTGTCGCGCCGCAACCCGCAACTCAACGCCCACGGCGAGCTGATCCACCTGCTGTCGATCGAAGGGCTGCCACGCGAGGTGCTGACGCAGATTCTCGACACCGCCGGCACTTTTCTTTCGGTCAACGACCGCGAGGTCAAGAAGGTGCCACTGCTGCGCGGCAAGAGCGTGTTCAACCTGTTCTTCGAGAACAGCACGCGCACGCGCACCACCTTCGAGATCGCCGCCAAACGTCTGTCGGCCGACGTGATCAACCTCGACATCGCGCGCTCGTCCACCGCCAAGGGCGAGAGCCTGCTCGACACGATCGCCAATCTATCGGCGATGCACGCCGACATGTTCATCGTGCGCCATGGCGAGTCCGGCGCGCCGTACCTGATCGCGCAGCACTGTGCGCCGCACGTGCACGTGATCAACGCCGGCGACGGCCGGCACGCGCATCCGACGCAGGGCCTGCTCGACATGTATGCGATCCGCCACTACAAGGGCGATTTCTCGCGGCTCACGGTGGCGATCGTCGGCGATATCGTGCACTCGCGCGTCGCACGCTCCGACATCCACGCGCTGACCACACTCGGCGTGCCCGAGGTGCGCGTGGTCGGCCCGCGCACGCTGGTGCCGGGCGACCTGCGCGCGATGGGCGTGCGCGTCTGCCACGACATGGCCGAAGGAATCGCGGGTGCCGACGTGATCGTCATGCTGCGGCTGCAGAACGAGCGCATGAGCGGCGCGATGCTGCCGAGCGCGGCGGAGTTCGCCAAGACTTTCGGCCTGACGCCCGAGAAGCTGGCGCTGGCCAAGCCCGACGCCATCGTGATGCACCCCGGCCCGATCAACCGCGGCGTCGAGATCGACTCCAGCGTGGCCGACGGCCGCGCCAGCGTGATCCTGCCGCAGGTGACCTTCGGCATCGCGGTGCGCATGGCGGTGATGTCGATCATCGCCGGCAACGAGGCGTGACTGCGGCGGTGCGATTCGAGCCCACGATGAAGCTGCTGATCCACGACGGCCGGGTGATCGACCCCGCAACGGGCCGCGACGAGCGCGCCGATGTGGCGATCGCCGATGGCCACATCGCTGCGATCGGGCGCGCCGCTGATTTCGACGCCGAGCGTCGCATCGATGCGCGCGGCTGCATCGTGATGCCGGGCCTGGTCGACCTGGCGGTGCGCTTGCGCGAACCTGGCCGCGAGCACGAAGGCATGCTGCGCAGCGAGTTGCGTGCGGCCGCGGCAGGCGGCGTGACGAGCTTGGTGTGTCCGCCCGACACCGATCCGCCGCTCGACGAACCCGGTTTGGTCGAGATGCTCAAGTTTCGCGCGCGCCGGCAGTCCTCGTGCCGGCTGTTCCCGCTGGGGGCGCTGACGCGAGGGCTCGGCGGCGACGCGCTGACCGAGATGGCGCACCTGAGCGAGGCCGGCTGCGTCGGTTTCTCGCAGGCCGATCATCCGCTGCGCGACACCAGCCTGCTGATGCGCGCGCTGCAGTACGCCGCGACTTTCGGCTACACGGTCTGGCTGCGGCCGCAGGACGCGTGGCTGTCCGGCGGCGTGGCCGCCAGCGGCGCGGTGGCCACGCGGCTGGGCCTCGCGGGCGTACCGGTGGCGGCCGAGACGGTGGCACTGCACACCATCGTCGAACTGGCGCGCGCCACCGGTGCGCGCGTGCACCTGTGCCGCCTGAGCAGCGCCGCCGGCGTCGAACTCGTGCGCCGCGCCAAGGCCGAAGGGCTGCCGTTGAGCGCCGATGTCAACGTGCACTCGCTGCACCTGACCGACGTCGACATCGGGTACTTCAACGCCGACATGCGCCTGAACCCGCCGCTGCGCCAGCAGGCCGACCGCGCCGCGTTGCGGCGCGCGCTGGCCGACGGCACGATCGATGCCCTGGTGTCCGACCACAGTCCCGTGGCCGACGACGCGAAGAACCTGCCGTTCGCCGAGGCCGAGCCCGGGGCCAGCGCGGTCGAACTGCTGCTGAGCCTGGCGCTGAAGTGGGGCCGCGACGACGGCGTCGACCTGCCGCGCACCTTGGCGCGCGTCACCAGCGACCCGGCACGCGTGCTCGGTGCGAGCCTCGGTGCGCTGGGGGTCGGCCGTCTGGTCGAAGGCGCGGTGGCCGACCTCTGCGTGTTCGACCCCGACGCCACCTGGTCGGTCACCCGCGAGGTGCTCGTCAGCCAAGGCAAGCACACGCCGTTCGACTTCACCGTCACCGGCACCGCGCTGCCCGGCCGCGTGCGCGCCACGGTGCTCGCCGGCGGCGTGTCGTATCAGGCAGCAGCGGTGTGAGCGGGCTGCCGGCGGGCAGCCGCCGTGTGGCGGACACGGAGACGGCGCACGCGCGCAACGGCTGGTCGGCCGTGCGCGTGCTCGTCGGCGGCTGGCGTCTGCTGCGCGTGACGCTGCACCTGCTGGTCGGCATCGGCATCGTGATGTTGCGCTTTCCGTGGCTCGATGCCGTGGCGCGGCAGCGGCGCATCGCCTGGTGGTCGCGCGGCCTGCTGAACGCCATGGGCGTGCGGCTGATCGCCGAGGGTGCCTTTCGCGCCGGCGCAAACCTGCTGGTGGCCAACCACATCTCGTGGCTCGACGTCGCCGCGATGCACGCGGTGTGCCCGCGCGCGCGCTTCGTCTCCAAGGCCGATGTGCGCCGCTGGCCGTTGCTGGGCTGGCTGATCGGCGAGGTGGGCACGCTGTTCATCGAGCGCGAGCGCAAGCGCGATGCGCTGCGGGTCGTTCACCAGGTGGCCGAGGCGCTGCGCGCGGGCGAGGCCGTGGCCGTGTTTCCCGAAGGCACCACCGGCGACGGGCGAGCACTGCTGCCGTTTCATGCCAACCTGCTGCAGGCGGCGATCGCGGCGCAGGCGCCGGTGCAGCCGGTGGCGTTGCGCTACACCGAGCCGGGCCTCGAGTGGAGCCCGGCCGCGAGTTGGCTCGGCCCGATTCCGCTGGCGGCCAGCGTGTGGGCCATTGCCTGCGCGCGTGGCGTGCAGGTGCGGGTCGAGGTACTCAGCGCGCGCGGCAGTGCGCACGCCGATCGCCGCGCCCTTGCACGACGGCTGCAAGACGACATCGCCGGTGCACTCGGCCTGCCGCCTTGCGAAGCGGTGCCGGCCGAGGCGATGCCTCAGGCCTTGCCCTGACCAGCCACTGCCGCAGCGGCGCGGGCCACTGCGTCGGCGTCGCCAAGGTAGCGCCGCGACAGCGGCCGCAGCGCGGCGTCGAGTTCGTAGACGAGGGGGATGCCGTTGGGGATGTTGACGCCGACGATGTCGGCGTCGCTGATGCCATCGAGGTACTTGACCAGTGCACGCATCGAGTTGCCGTGCGCGGCCACCAGCACACGCCGCCCGGCATGCAGCGCCGGCGCGAGGGTGTCGTGCCAGCATGGCAGCACGCGGGCCACGGTGTCCTTCAGGCACTCGGTGAGCGGCACCTGCCCGGGCTGCAGCGCGGCATAGCGTGGATCGCTGCGCTCGCTGCGCGGGTCGTCGCTCGTCAGGGCCGGTGGCGGCGTGTCGTAGCTGCGCCGCCAGGCGAGCACCTGCTGCTCGCCGTACTGGCGCGCCATGTCGGCCTTGTTGAGGCCCTGCAGCGCGCCATAGTGGCGTTCGTTGAGTCGCCAGTCTTTGTGCACCGGCAGCCAGGTGCGCTGCATCGTGTCGAGCGCGTGCCACAGCGTCCAGATCGCCCTCCTGAGCACCGAGGTGTAGGCGACATCGAACTCGAAGCC